>NC_013166.1:0-713018 GCF_000024085.1 Kangiella koreensis DSM 16069
TTAACATGTTACAGAAGTAATAACCCTTTGTATAAGGTGTCTTTAACTATAGGGATGAAACTTGTATAAGTATCGTTTTTTTGTGTTTTGTCATTCTGTTAACAGTTTTAAAGGTTTTTTATACAAGATATACCCACAATTTAATTAATTACTGGTTTTAAAGTTGTTTTTTGTATAGTTTTAATTCTGGCTTTGTTTATCATGATTTTTACTTCTATAGTAAAAATATATAGGTAAAGTTGTGGATTATTTTTCTATCTGGATCTACACTTAGCCATAATAATTGAAGTGACCAAAAGTGCGTTAGAAATTACATAATACTCAACGCTCTTGTATAACCAAGAACTAGGACTCTAATAATAATGACGGGTAATGTTTGGCGGAGTTGTTTACAGAAGTTGCAGTCAGAGCTGTCGGCTACTGAGTTCAACACCTGGATAAAACCGCTTCAGGTCAAAGAAACTGATTCTGAGATGGCTTTGTATGCACCCAATCCCTTTTTCGTTGATTGGATACGCCAACAATACCTTGATCGTATCAATGAATTTCTTATTCAGCGTGACAATAATCAGCAGAAACATATCTCGCTTCATGTCGGAAATGTTGCTCAAATTGTGAATCAGAATTCTAATTCACAAGCTGTTAATAATAACCATAATGCTGCAACTCCTTCTAATTCAAAGCCCGTTGCTCAAAACAACCATATCAACCAATCCTCTGGCTTTCAGCAAAACAATTTAAACCCCAAGTTCCTGTTCTCTAGCTTTGTAGAAGGTAAATCTAACCAACTTGCTCGCGCAGCAGCTCAGCAGGTGGTAGAGAATCCAGGGGAAGCTTACAATCCATTATTTATCTATGGTGGTGTTGGTTTGGGTAAAACCCACTTAATGCACTCTGTTGGTAATTCAATTCTCGATAAAAACCCTAACGCCCATATTGTCTATCTACATTCGGAACGGTTTATGGCCAATATGGTTAAAGCTTTGCAAACAGGCACCATGGATAAATTTAAGAACTTCTACCGTTCAGTGGATGCCTTGTTAATCGATGATATTCAATTTTTTGCTAACAAAGGTCGTACTCAAGAAGAATTTTTCCATACTTTTAATAATCTCATTGAAAAAAATAAGCAGGTTATTATTACCTGTGATCGTTTTCCGAAAGAGGTTGAAGGGCTTGAAGAGCGTCTTAAATCCCGTTTCGGCTGGGGCTTGACCGTTGCTGTTGAACCGCCAGAACTAGAAACCAGAGTAGCTATCTTAATGAGCAAAGCTCAAAGCTCTAAAATAGAGTTACCTAATGAGGTAGCTTTTTTTATTGCCAAAAGAATCCGCTCCAATGTGCGTGAGCTTGAAGGGGCTCTTAAACGAGTGATAGCTAATGCGCAGTTTACAGGTAGAGCAATTACCCTCGATTTTGTGAAAGATGCCTTAAAAGACTTGATTGCAGCCCAGGATAAACTGATTTCTATTGAAAATATTCAAAAAACGGTGGCTAGCTATTACAAGATAAAGGTTTCTGATCTATTATCTCAAAGGCGCAGTCGTTCAATTGCTCGTCCGCGTCAAATGGCTATGGCTTTGGCTAAAAATTTAACTAACCATAGTCTGCCAGAAATTGGTGATGCTTTTGGGGGGAAAGACCATACGACGGTTTTGCATGCCTGTCGTAAAATTGAGCAGTTAAAAGGCGAAAGCATCGATATTGAAGAAGACTTTTCAAATTTACTTCGGACTCTGTCCAGCTAATAACAAGGTGTCTATATGCGTTTTACCATAAGCCGGGATCAGTTGCTGGCGCCACTTCAATTAGTCAGTGGTGCTGTAGAGAAACGACAAACACTTCCTGTTTTATCCAATGTTTTAATGGTTGTTGATGATAGTAAGCTATCACTTACAGCTACTGATCTAGAGGTAGAACTTAAAGCGCAAGTAGACCTTGAGGGTGAATTTGAGCCTGGTGAGATCACTGTTCCTGCGCGTAAGTTATTAGACATTGTACGCAGTCTTGGAGATGGCGAAAACGTAAAGATAGAGCAGTCAGAAACGCGCTTAAAAGTGATTACTCCAAGTAGCCGCTTTAGTCTCTCTACCATGTCTGCCAATGAGTTTCCAAATCTAGACGAAACTGTCAGCTTGGCTTCTCTTGAACTTACTCAAGATGTGCTAAAAAGTTTGATTGAGAAAACTCAGTTTGCGATGGCGCAACAGGATGTCCGCTACTACCTTAATGGCATGCTGTTTGAGTTTGATAATGATAAATTAACAACAGTGGCTACCGATGGTCACAGACTTGCTCTCTCCCGTGCTAAGGCATCTATTGATGCGGATGATAAAATTAGTGCTATTATTCCACGTAAAGGTGTTACAGAGTTAGCTCGACTGCTAGAGCACAGTGACGATAATATCACCTTAAACTTGGGCTCCAATCACATTAAGGTTATTGGTCCTGACTATTCTTTCACATCCAAATTAGTGGATGGCCGTTTCCCTGAATATGAAAAAGTTCTCCCTCGTAATGGCGATAAGATCGTTATTGCCGATCGTGAGCTATTCAAGGAGTCTTTGTCACGTGCATCAATCTTATGTAATGAGAAGTTCCGTGGTGTCCGTTTCATGCTTACCAATGAGCAAGTTAGATTACATGCCAATAACCCCGAGCAAGAAGAAGCTGAGGTTGAGTTTGGTGTTGACTACCAAGGTTCGGACTTAGAAATTGGCTTTAATGTCAGTTACATGATTGATGTTATGAATACCATTAAAACGCCTCAGGTTAAGCTTACTTTTATTGATGCCAATAGCAGTACTTTGATAGAAGAGGTCGATGGTGGTGAAAGTGTTTATGTTGTTATGCCAATGCGACTCTAATAATTCCTCAATTGTAAATAAGCATCCTTGATGCATATCCAATCCCTTTCGATTCAAAACTTTAGAAATCTGCAGCCTTCGAGGCTGCATTTTTCTCCTCAACTCAATATCATTTACGGTAATAATGCTGCTGGCAAAACGAGCATCTTAGAAAGCCTGTTTATTCTGGGTCATGGACGCTCTTTTCGCACAAGTCGTCATTCTAAGCTGATTAACTATGAGCAAGATTCCTTTACCTTGTTCAGCGAGCTTTATTCTCATAACGTCCAACAACGTTTGGGGGTTCAACGCTTTCGCAACAATGATGTCAATGTGCGCCTTAATCAGGAGCCCCTTGCGAAACTCAGCGATCTTGTCAGCTTGATTCCAATTCAAGTACTGGCACCAGAACATTATGAACTTCTCACCAAGGGGCCCAGTGGCCGCAGAAAATTATTAGACTGGGGTGTGTTCCACGTGGAACATTCATTTCTTAAACGTTGGCAGGCTTGTCAGCGTATTATTTTGCAACGTAATAAGCTTCTTAAAGGGAGTCTTTCTTACAAGGATCTGGAAGCCTGGGATAGTCAGCTGATCCCTTTATCTGACCAGGTCAATCAGTACCGGCAAGATTACTGTGATTCGCTTAGTCCCTATTTTCATGAAATAGCCAGTCAGTTTTTGCCTGATGTTCAGTTATCTTTAGAGTTTTATAAAGGGTGGCAAGGGAAAGACCTTGAATCTTTGCTTGTAGAGCAATACTTAAAAGATAAAAAGCTCGGCTATACGCAGTCCACTATTCAGAAAGCCGACCTAAAAATTCTTTCAGGTAAAAGGCTAGCTGCTGATTATTTATCTCGAGGCCAACAAAAGCTGGTTACTACGGCCTTAAAACTGGCCCAATTAAGGCTTGCTCAAGAAAGAGGGCAGCAGTATCCTGTGTTTCTGCTTGATGATATTGGTGCCGAATTAGATGAAAACCACCAAAAGCTACTACTTAACTTCTTAGCTAAACAACCAGAGAAGCAACAAATATTTATCACTTGTGTGCATTTAGATCCTCTCAAAAGCCTCATAAACAGGTATAATAACGCCAGGTTGTTCCACGTGGAACATGGGGCTGTTTCAATAATAGAAGCCTCAGAAATGAATGCGCAATAAGCTCAACAGAACAATCATAAGGAATCCGTATGTCGGAAAATAACAGTTACGATTCGTCCAGTATTAAAGTATTGAAAGGTTTGGATGCTGTTCGTAAGCGTCCTGGAATGTATATTGGTGACACAGATGACGGTACAGGCTTGCACCACATGGTATTTGAGGTTGTCGATAACTCAATAGATGAAGCTTTGGCCGGCCACTGTACAGATATTTACGTTACCATCCACAGTGATAATTCAGTATCTGTTAGAGACAATGGTCGTGGTATTCCTACTGAAATGCATGAGGAAGAAGGCGTGTCTGCGGCCGAGGTTATCATGACGGTACTGCATGCTGGTGGTAAGTTTGATGATAACTCTTACAAGGTTTCCGGCGGTTTGCACGGTGTAGGGGTTTCTGTGGTTAATGCTTTATCAGAAGAGTTAAAGCTCACCATTCGTCGTGCTGGCAAGCGTTATGAGCAGATCTATGTCCATGGTGTGCCTCAAGCACCGCTTGAAGTAGTGGGAGACGCAGAAACCACAGGTACAGAAATCCGATTCAAACCTAGCGACAAAACCTTCACTAACACTGAATACCATTACGATATTTTAGCTAAGCGCTTACGCGAGCTGTCGTTCCTTAATTCGGGCGTGGGTATTCGACTTGCTGATGAGCGTTCTGGTAAACAAGACCACTTTATGTATGAAGGCGGTATTAAAGCCTTTGTTGAATACTTGAACAGTAAGAAAACACCTATCCATGAGAAAGTGTTCCACTTTACCCATGAGCGAGAAGAGGATGGGGTTACTGTTGAGGTTGCCATGCAGTGGAATGACGGTTTCCAGGAAAGTATCTTCTGTTTTACCAATAATATCCCGCAAAGGGATGGTGGTACTCACCTTGCTGGCTTCCGCGCTGCCTTAACTCGTGGCTTGAATAACTTCATGGAAAATGAGGGTTATAATAAGAAGGGTAAGGTTAATACTACAGGTGACGATGCCCGAGAAGGGCTTACCGCTGTTGTTTCAGTGAAGGTTCCAGATCCTAAGTTCAGTTCACAAACTAAAGATAAATTGGTGTCCAGCGAAGTAAAAACTGCTGTTGAGCAAGCTATGGGCGAACACTTGAAAGACTTCTTGTTGGAAAACCCAGGTGAAGCTAAGTCAGTTGTTAACAAGATGATTGATGCTGCTAGAGCGCGTGAAGCGGCAAGAAAAGCACGTGAGATGACTCGTCGTAAGGGTGCACTGGATATCGCAGGCCTACCGGGAAAACTGGCGGACTGTCAGGAGAAAGACCCAGCCTTATCAGAACTTTACATAGTGGAGGGTGATTCGGCGGGCGGATCTGCCAAGCAGGGCAGAGATCGTAAGAATCAGGCGATTTTACCCTTAAAGGGTAAGATCCTGAATGTAGAGAAAGCGCGATTTGATAAGATGCTTTCTTCGCAAGAAGTTGGAACCCTGATTACAGCCTTGGGTTGTGGTATTGGCCGAGAAGAATTTGATGCCGACAAGACCCGTTATCACCGCATCATTATTATGACCGATGCGGATGTGGATGGTGCGCACATTAGAACCTTATTATTAACCTTTTTCTATCGCCAGGTGCCACAGTTGATTGAGAGAGGCTACATCTATATTGCACAGCCTCCTTTGTACAAAGTTAAAAAAGGTAAACAGGAGCAGTATCTCAAAGATGATGATGCACTTGAAAATTACCTTACCCAAACTGCGTTAAATAATACCGAGCTATACATCAGCAAAGATGCACCGGCAATTAGTGGCGAAGGCCTCGAGCGCCTGGTGAATGAGTATCGTGATGTACAGACGACCATTCGTCGTTTAGCTCAATTGTATCCTTCTAATATTTTGAATAGCATGATTTACCATCCAACTTTGAAGACAGACGATCTCAAAAGTGAGCCAAAAGTTAAGGAGTGGATGGATACGTTAGCCGTTAAGCTGAATAAAGATCAAAAGAGCGGAGCTGTTCGTTTTAACTTCAATGTTCGAAAAGATAATGAGTTAGAGCACTATCTTCCACACTTTGTAATGTTCCATCACGGCGTTGAAAGTGAATACTTACTCTCAACAGAGTTCTTTGCTTCTGGCGACTACAAAAAAATATCGCTGCTAGGTGAAAAACTGGAAACCTTGATTGAGGAAGGTGCGTTTGTAAAACGAGGTGAAAAGATTCAGGAGATAGAATCGTTTAAAGAAGCGCTCGACTGGTTGATGTCCGAAGCGCGTCGTGGACAGGCAATTCAGCGCTACAAAGGTCTCGGCGAAATGAACCCTGGTCAACTCTGGGAAACCACTATGGATCCTGCTGGTCGACGCATGTTGCAAGTAACCATTGAGGATGCCGTCGCAGCTGATCAGTTATTTACAACATTGATGGGCGATCAAGTTGAGCCAAGACGAGAGTTTATTGAAAACAATGCACTATCTGTCTCTAACCTTGATGTTTAAATAAAGCTCAACTCATCAAGAACGCTAAATAAGAGACCGCCTATATGGCGGTCTTCTTTTTGTTGAATTTGATTATAAAAAGTAAGTACTCACTTTTTGTTTGTGTTTTGGCTGAGAAGCGACTCATAAATAGGCAAAGCTTCCTGATCTTGAGAGGATAATTCAGGGAAACTTAACGGTAATTGTCGAATATTTTGCAAAACAAGCTTAGACACAATGGCCCGCATAGCAGGCTTATAATCAGCAGGAATTATGTACCAGGGAGCCCAGGGTCGAGAGGTGTGGCTTAAAGCCTGCTGGTAGGCATATTGATATGTATCCCATAACTGGCTTTCTTCTATATCACCACTGGAAAACTTCCAGTTTTTTTCCGGATCTTTAATACGTGACAGGAATCGTTGATGTTGCTCCTGCTGTGAAACATTCAGAAAAAATTTAAGAATAATGGTGCCATTACGAGCAAGATGGGCTTCGTGATCATTGATTGACTGATACCGACCTGCCCAAAACTGATGATTGGAATTTATGGTTGCAAGGTTATCAAGGTGAATATTAGGCAAGTTTTGGTTCAATAGGTATTTTGGGTGAACCCTGACGACTAATACCTCTTCATAATAGCTACGGTTGAAAATACCAATACGACCACGTTCGGGCAAGGCTTTACTGGTTCTCCATAGAAAATCGTGGTCCAGTTCCTGAGCAGAAGGCTGCTTAAAATTATGAACCTGAAATCCGGCGGGGTTAATACCGCTGAAGACCTTTCTGATGGTGCTGTCTTTGCCAGCAGCATCCAGGGCCTGAAAGATGAGCAGGACTGAAAAACAGTTGTCCGCATACATTTTGTGCTGTAAGTGGTAGAGAGCATCAGAATTAACCATCAGTTGGGCTTTGTATTCTTCCTTTGATAATTGTTCAGCTGGTACTGTTGGCTGCTCGGTTAATATAAGTTTGCCATCAAATGGCATTAAATAAGGTGAATCAATACAGCAAAAGCTTGAAGGTCTTGGGTTATCAGAATTGCTCATTAGAGATGCTCCAGGGAAACTCTTACCTCAAGATCTAATAAATACTGCTAAATAACAAGGTTGAATTGTTAAACTTTTTAAAATGAGCTGTATATCATTGAGTTATGCAATAGCAGGAGTAAGATAAAAACGAATCGATAAGAAAAAGGAGTGAGTATGACTGTAGCAAAAGTTACTGAAATTATTGCTGATTCTAGTGAAAGTTTTGAAGATGCAGTTAAGCGAGGTATTCGCAGAGCTAATAAAACCCTCGATCAGGTAAAGTCCGCTTGGGTTAAAGAACAGCAGGTTGTCATTCAAGATGGAGAAGTTGAAAAGTTTAGAGTCGTGATGAAAGTTACCTTCTTACTGAAGGATTAACAACCTGACGCATCACTTGAAACAAAGCCCATGTTTAAGCATGGGCTTTTTTAATGGCAATAGCATTATTACTAATGCCTAAAGATAAAACGGGGTTACTTGCTACCCAGAATGGACCCAAGTAAACCGCGAACAATTTTACGTCCGATACCGGAGCTTATGGTTCGAACCAAGGTTTTGGTAAAAGCTTCGCCAACAGATTGCCGGTTTGAGCGACGAGCAGGCTTAGATTTCTTTCGGATGGCTTCAGCTTCTTTCATTTCTTTTGCTTGACGTTGCACCAGGTCCTGCTCTCGTTTAAGTAAAATCTCGTAAGCGGATTGTCTGTCAACAGCATCATCGTAGACGCCTTTAAGAATGGATTGATTAAAAGAGGACTGCCAGTCTGAATCGGATAATGGACCAATTTGTGAGCAAGGAGGACAAATCAAAGTCTGTTCAACAGGCGTTGGTCGCCCCTTTTCATCCAGCACGGAAACCAAAGCCTCACCAACGGAAAGTTGGGTAATAACCGACTGGGTATCCAGTTTGGGGTTGGGCCGGAAAGTATCGGCAGCGGATTTAACGGCTTTCTGGTCTTTGGGAGTAAAGGCGCGCAAAGCATGTTGCACACGATTGCCAAGTTGACCAAGGACAGAATCCGGAATATCGGTTGGGTTTTGCGTGACAAAGTAAACACCAACACCTTTCGAACGAATAAGCCGAACCACCTGTTCAATACGCTGCAACAAAATTCGTGGTGCATGATCAAATAACAGATGTGCTTCATCGAAAAAAAACACTAGCCGTGGCTTATCGGGATCACCAACTTCGTCGAGCTCTTCAAATAGCTCAGAAAGCATCCAAAGCAGGAAGGTGGAATAAATTTTAGGGTTGAGCATTAATTCACGGCTATATAAAAGATTGATAAAACCTTTACCGCTTTGATCAACCCTCATTAAGTCATTGATATTTAATGCAGGTTCACCAAAAAAGTGATCGCCGCCAGAATTTTCAAGAACCAGTAGTTTGCGGATAATAGCGGCCACTGTTTGAGGAGTAACATTGCCGTAGTCACGGCTAACTTGCTGGCGGTTATCACTAAGCCAGTTGAGCATCGAGCGCAAGTCTTTCAGATCCAACAGTAGCAAGCCCTCCTCGTCAGCAATATCAAAGGCAATATGCAGAACGCCGCTTTGAGTATCATTAAGTTCCAGAAGATTTGACAGCAACAAAGGTCCCATTTCAGAAATGGTGGTGCGTACTGGGTGTCCATGCTTACCATATACATCCCAATAAAGCACTGGGTTAGCTCGAGGCTGATAATCTGGTATTTGAATGCTATTGATACGTTCAGTAATTTTGGGGTGCGTGCCTGCAGCTTTAGCGATACCGCTAAGATCTCCTTTAATATCAGCCGCAAAAACGGGGACGCCTATGTTAGAAAAGGCCTCGGCCATCACCTGAAGAGTAACCGTTTTACCGGTTCCGGTTGCGCCGGCAATTAAACCATGACGATTTGCCATTTTAGGATTTAACAAGATATGCTGTTGTTCTTGATTGCCGCCAATTAGAATCATAGTATTAATCCTTATAAATACATTGGTTCAGAATAGATAATCAGAATAAAAAGGCAAGTAAAAGATTAAATAGCTAAGGAAGCGATACTTGATAAGGATCAAGAAAAAGCCTATGCAAGCGTGTAGAGTTAGCTTAACAAAGGAGAGGGTATGAATTTTAATCAATTGGTGGCCGAAGCCATTAGCTCTGACCAAGAGCAGGCGAACAATAGTGTATTATGCGATAAAAAAAACAAGCTGGAAGACACCAGGCTGACAACGGTTGATTTTAAAGAACAGATATTTATCACAGAGGATAAAAGCATACCTTTTGCAGACGTTCAATATATTGTCATTCAAAAACCTATCTATGAAACTCTGGAAGATTATCAAAAGCAAACGGGAAACTTGAACTACTCAAATTATCGAATTGAGATGAGCGATAAATTCACAATAACTGGCCAGTGTGTCTATTGTGAAAATGAAGATGGGCTCTGGAAAGTGTTGCGATTACACAAAAATCATATTTTTATCATTTTGATTTCTGAAAAAAATGTGACAAACATGGATATAATCCAGAGCAATGGCCGCTCTACATTTGGACGTGAAGAAGATCGCTATACTGGGGAAATAAAAAACATCGATCTAAGCACCGTAAAAATAGACGAAAAATGGGTGCGCAAATTCCCACCAGAGCTGCTTTTTAAATACCAGGCATTGCCTCTATTTAAGAAAAATAACTTTTTAGAAGTGGCTTTTACCAATCCCCAACAAATTGACGCTATGCAGGTTTTAAGCTTTATAGCGGGCTGCAATATCGAACCGTTAAAAGCGGAAAAACGTGAATTATTAGAATATTTAAGCGGCATCGTCCAGTTTCAGAATGAAAAAGAAGCTTTGGTGGAGTTGGAACGTGTGGGCATTGATGCCGGGAAAAATCTGGCAACTAATGAGATCGAAAGCTTAGGAAAAAAGAAAGGGATTATCAATTTAATGGCATCTATTATTACAGATGCTATTGAAAAGGGTGCTTCAGATATACACCTGCATCCAAGAGCAAAATACTTGCAACTACTCTACAGGATGGATGGTTCGTTAACACCTATTAGGAAATTAAACCTTTCTTTACACCAGGCTCTAGTCAGTCGCATCAAAATCATCGGCGGCATGGATATCTCTGAAAGACGTTTACCCCAGGATGGACGAATAGAATATGCAGGAAATGGTAAAAGTATCGACATGCGTATTTCGGTTATGCCAACGGTTTATGGTGAAAGTGTCGTTATTCGTATATTGGATAGTTCACAGGGACTGCGTGATATTAATGAGCTTGGATTAACAGAAAAGGACACAGAGCGATTTGTTAATTTACTACATTCAAGCTATGGAATGTTCTTAGTTACTGGGCCAACAGGTTCAGGTAAAAGCACAACGTTATATGCTGCTATTAATGAAAAAGTGAAAGAAGGACCGCATATAATAACTGTTGAAGAACCAGTTGAATATAAAATGGAAGGCGTTACTCAGATTCCGGTCAATCATAAAACTGGCTATAGCTTTGCGCGAGCCCTAAGGAATATTTTGCGACATGATCCAGATGTAATTATGGTCGGAGAAATCCGTGATGGTGAAACAGCAAAAATTGCAGTAGAAAGTTCACTAACTGGACATCTAGTATTAAGCACGCTACATACCAACAGTGCGGTCAGTACCATTACCCGTTTAGTAGAAATGGGCGTGGAGCCTTATCTATTGAAAGATGCGCTAGTAGGAATTTTAGCGCAACGATTGGTGAAGAAAAATTGTAAACATTGTCTGGTAGAAGAAAAAATACCTGGGTCTATCCTGAAAGAAATTCAAGCAGCAAAAAACGATAAATTTTACAAAGGTGCTGGTTGTGCAGAATGCTTCAATACAGGTATTGCCGGAAGGCGATCTGTATATGAATTACTGAGCATTACCCCAGAAGTAGCAAGAGAAATTAATGAAACTCTGGATATCAATAAACTAAACCAAATTGCTCAAAATCAGGGAATGGTAAGCTTAGCTCAAATGGCATTAGAGCTGGCACGTAAAAAAGAAATTTCAGCTTTGGAAGTTTATAAAATTAGAGCCAATGCAAGCCAGATAAAAACGCTTGAAGAAGAGTAGTTAAATAAAAAAAGGAGCCAATCGACTCCTTTTTATTACATAAAAGGGCTAAAGTTTGGCGTCAATATCAGCAAGTTTCTTCTCCAGTTCTTGCAGCATCAAACGTGTTCTCTGCAATACTTTTGTTTGTGCATCAAACTCTTCGCGAGTGACCAGATCAAGTTTTGCCAGTTGAGTCTGCAAGATTTGTTTAGCCTGTTTGGCAAACTCATCACCAGTATTTTTTACTGACTGAGGGATGGCATCTGAAAGCTTTGAGGCGATATCATCAAGTACTTTAGGATCGATCATTTGCTACTCCTTGATTACCAGAGTGGTGGTTTAACTCTTGCCAAGTAAAGAACGGCCAGGACACTGGCGAGCGCTAACGCAAAGAATGTTAATCGTTTTTTGCTTTCGGTGGCGTGGAACATTTTGATGCCAAACAGAATATAGGTAACGATAAGTAGGATTTTAACTGTCAGCCAAGGTTGATGATGTGGATACATTTTTGTTTGTACCATCAAGACTATTCCGCTGGCCAATAAAAAGGTATCAATAACATGTGGCAGGATTTTAACGACTTTTTTCTGCAGTAATTGACTGCCTCTGAATAACCAGACGCTACGAATCAAAAATCCCAGTACGGTCAATGCCGCCAAACTCATATGAAAATGTTTTAACGCTAACATGTAACTTTGGTTACCTCTATTTGATTACGGTTAATATAGGCTTCTAGTGCTGCTTCTAATTCGGGCAAGGTATTCACTGGCACCTGAGCACAAATGGTCACCTGCGCTGCAAAATCAGTATGCACTATTTCAGCCTGGGCTTCCTTGAGCAGGTATTCTACCTGCTTTTGTAGCTCATAAGCACAGGTTAGATCAAGTTTCTCGGTGTAGATACGAGAACCGAGCTTAATCTGATCCATAGCCTGTTTGACCGATCCACCATAAGCGCGAGCCAAACCTCCGGTGCCTAATTTAGTGCCGCCATAATAGCGTGTAACAACAGCCGTTATATCGCCGACATCACTATGCTGCAAGACATTGAGCATTGGCATCCCGGCGGTACCGCTTGGCTCGCCATCGTCTGAGCAGGCGATCAAGGTGGTGCTGGCTGGGTTACCGACAATGTAGGCCCAGCAATGGTGAGTTGCTTCTGGTTCTGTTTGGTTGAAATGGTTAATAAAGGCCTTGGCGTCTTCAACTGTTGGGGTAAATGCTACTCGGGCAATGAATCGACTGCCTTTTATAACTTCCTCAAATGAAAACGGGTGCTCAACGCTATGTTGAGGCACCCGGTAACCAGCAAGTGGTTCCTTAACAGCATCTGACATGGCAGGGGATTAATCCAAATGCTCACGAGTCAGATTACGCGGACCTGTTGCGGTGACTAGCACTTCATCTTCAATACGAATACCGCCGAAAGGCTTAAACTGTTCGATTTTGTCCCAGTTAATGCTTTTTGCGTGGTCGGTTTGCTTGAGATCACCTAGCAAGGAATCGATGAAATAAAGGCCTGGTTCAACGGTAAGAATATTACCCACTTCAATATCGCGGGTATTACGAAGGAATGGGTGCGACTTAGGTGGCGGAGCTGGATCGCCTTCTACATTAGCTTGGTGACCGCCGACATCATGTACCTGTAGACCAATGTGATGGCCAAGCCCATGCGGGAAGAAAGTAGAAGTAACACCAGCTTCAACCATTGATTCAGGAGACATATCACAAAACTTGTACTTGTTTAAAAGTTTGGCGATTTCATGGTGAGTTTCGATATGCAAATCAACGTAGGATTGGCCACTAGCCACTTTACTGCAAATGCGTTGTTCCAAAGCGTCCATATCACCGATCAGTTCAGCAAATTCATTTTGCTCGTAAGCATAGGTACGAGTGATATCAGCGGCATAGTTGTTATAACGAGCACCGGCATCAATCAGGAAAGTGCGATGATTATCAGGCGCCTGATTGTTATATAAGGTGTAGTGCAAGATGGCGGCATGTTCATTAAGAGCTACGATGCTGCCATAGGGAAGTTGGTGTTCAGCATGACCAGTTGCCAATAGGTAAGCTAAATGAATCTCAAGCTCCGACCCATTCTTGAAGAACATATCGCGGGCTGCCATGTGGCCTAAAGCAGCACGCTTGTTGGCCCGTGAAACACATTCAACCTCATAGTCAGACTTGATAGCGCGGTGCCAGTTGATTTCGTTCATGAAATAGCCTGGATTAACAGCGGCAAAACCATCTTCATCAAACGGACGCCCCATTTCACCAATATAAGCGACATTACCTGTAGTAGGCACGTGAGAAAGAACTTCATCTTTAGTGCGAGTCATCACAATATCAAAGTGCTCAACCCAGAAGCCTTCGGGATCGCCAGCTACATAGTGCCAGAAGTCAACAGGCTGGTAGTAACATAGCTTGCGAGTACCGTCCGCTGAGATAATTAACACGCTATCGTGCAGATCGTCCAGGGGGACAAAGCTATTAAAGTGGAAGTTAGACTTGAAGGGATACGACATGTCATCGAGGAAGATGCCATGCTGTGAGCCAGCCGGAATGACCAGGTGATCGAAATCATGATTTTCCATGGCTTTTTGATAGCGCTGGGTAACAACATCAATATGATGCTTGAATAAAGGCGCCAACGAAGAATCGTGCATATAGTATCCGAATGTGGTTAATCAATAGTGGCACCATTATTCCAGAAATCACGCCCGATCAGAAGGGTAGTCGGGGGCTTTCGTTTCCGATTAAACTTCGCTATGATTGGTCAGACCAGAAGTTTGAATTGTGTCTGCTGACCTGCAGCAGTACACTGGTTTCCTTTATTTTAACGTTTGATTTTAATAAATAAGAATCAAGCGTTTAAACAATTACCGCCAAAGCATTTTTTGCTGGAGCGCGTTGCACCGCAAAGGTCAACAGGCTCTAAGATTGGCAGCCAGCAATGGAGATTAAGAATGATATTTGAAGGTCAATCGATTCAATGCAGATTGCACCCAACTGGGATTGCTGAGGTCTGTTTTGATAATCAGAAAGAGTCGGTCAATAAGTTCGATCGTGCCACCTTGGAAGAATTAAGAGACGTGATTAAACTGCTGAATGATAACTCAGATGTAAAAGCAGCGATGGTCACTAGTGGTAAGCCAGTGTTTATTGTTGGTGCCGATATCACTGAGTTCGTACAGTTATTTGCCTTGCCTCGTGAAGAGCTTATGAAATGGACTGTTGAAGCAAACGATATATTTACAGGCTTTGAAAACTTACCATTCCCAACGGCCGCCGCGATTAATGGTATTGCCCTGGGCGGTGGTATGGAAATGTGCTTAAGTTGTGATATGCGTGTCGCTTCAAGCAAAGCACAGGTAGGATTACCTGAAACAAAGTTGGGATTGATTCCCGGCTTCGGCGGAACTACGCGATTGCCAAGAGTGATTGGTGCCGATAATGCTTTTGAATGGATTGCGGGCGGTAAGCCGAGCAAGCCAGATGCCGCATTAAAAATAGGCGCAATTGACGCAGTGGTTGATGGCGACAGTTTATTTGCGGCAACAGAAAGAATGCTGCTCGAAGCTATTGAAGAGAAGCTGGATTGGAAAGGCCGCCGTGAAGAAAAAACCAGTCCACTTAAGCTCAACAAAATTGAAGCGACCATGTCCTTTATGACCTCTAAGGCTTATATCGCTGGACAAGCGGGTCCACATTATCCTGCTCCGGTTAAAGCTGTTGAAGCTATTGAAAGGGGGGCTGGATTACCGTTAAAAGAAGCGATTAAGTTTGAGCATGAGGCTTTTCTTGATGTGGCGCAAAGCCCGCAAGCTTCAGCCTTGATTCAATTATTCCTTAATGATCAGGTTCTGAAGAAAAAAGCCAAACAAGCCTCTAAAGCGAAGAATGTTGATGTTAAAGCAGCAACCGTTTTAGGCGCCGGCATCATGGGTGGCGGCATTGCCTATCAGTCAGCTTCACGTGGCGTGCCAGCAATTATGAAAGACATTCGCCAGGAAGCGCTTGAACAGGGTATGAACGAAGCTATTCAACTATTCGGTAAAGGTGTCAAGTACGGCAAAATCAGTACTGAAAAAATGGCACAAGGTATTGCCAGTATCAAACCAACATTAAGCTACGAAGAAATCAAGCACACCAATATAGTTGTTGAAGCAGTTGTTGAAAATCCAAAAGTAAAAGAAGCGGTGTTAAAGGAAGTAGAAGAGGTGATGCCAGAAGACGCCATCATTTGTTCTAACACATCTACTATCTCAATTGATCGTTTAGCCGGTGCTTTGAAACGGCCAGAAAAATTCTGTGGGATGCACTTCTTCAATCCAGTTCATAAGATGCCATTAGTAGAAGTCATTCGTGGAAAAGACACTTCAGAAGAAACGATTGCCAGTGTCGTGGCTTATGCCAGTGCAATGGGAAAATCTCCGGTAGTGGTTAACGACTGTCCAGGTTTCTTTGTCAATCGTGTATTGTTCCCCTATTTCGGTGGTTTCACCAAGCTATTGCGCGATGGTGCCGATTTCCAGCAGGTCGACAAAATCATGAGTAAGAAGTTCGGTTGGCCAATGGGTCCAGCTTACTTGCTTGATGTGGTAGGAATGGATACCGGTAAACATGCTGCCGAAGTGATGGCCGAAGGATTCCCGGATCGGATGAGCAAAGAAGAAAAAGATGCGATTGATGTGATGTTCGAACATGATCGATATGGGCAGAAAAACGGCAAAGGTTTTTATGTCTACGGAACCGATAAGCGTGGTAAGCCGACCAAAGAAGCTGATCCAAAAGCTTATGAACTATTGAAAGAAGTCTGTGCTGAAACAAAAGACTTCAGTGATGAAGAAATTATTGCGCGCAACATGTTGCCGATGATTATCGAAACCATTCGCTGTCTTGAAGAAGGCATTATTGCTAGCCCGGCTGAAGGTGATATGGCACTGATATATGGTTTAGGTTTCCCTCCTTTCCGTGGTGGTGTCTTCAAGTATGTTGATGATAATGGCATGCAAAACATTGTTGATTTAGCAAACAAGTATGAACACCTTGGTAAAGCTTATGAGCCAACAGAAGGCATGCTGGCAATGGCTAAAGACAACAAAACATTCTACAACGCATAACCAGAGGGGAATTAATGATGAATGAAGTAGTAATAGTAGATGCCATTCGTACCCCAATGGGGCGTTCGAAAGGTGGTATGTTTAGAAATACACGGGCAGAAGAATTATCAGCGCGATTGATGCAAGGTCTGTTAGATCGTAATCAGGCGCTCGACCCGGCAGATGTGGAAGATGTTATCTGGGGTTGTGTGCAACAGACCTTAGAGCAGGGTTTTAATATTGCGCGTAATGCGATGTTGAAAACCAGTTTGCCACATACTGTCGCAGGACAAACGGTAAACCGTTTGTGCGGCTCTTCGATGCAAGCATTGCATTCAGCTGCCCGCTCAATCATGGTCGGCGATGGTGATGCGTTTATTATCGGTGGTGTAGAACACATGGGTCATGTGCCGATGAATCACGGTATCGATTTTGATCCGGAACTTGCAAAGTACACTGCAAAAGCGGCAGGCATGATGGGGCTGACGGCAGAAATGTTAGCTGTTATGCATAAGGTTTCACGACAGGAACAGGATGAATTCGGTTACCGTTCTCACCAATTGGCCCACAAAGCGACTATTGAAGGACGTTTCAAAAAAGAAATTTTAGCAATGGAAGCTCATGATGAAACAGGTGGTCTTCGCTTATATGATTTTGATGAGGTGATTCGTCCAGAGTCAACCGTCGAAGATATGGCAAAATTACGTCCAGTGTTTAATCCTAAAGATGGGACAGTAACAGCAGCAACCTCATCAGCTATTTCAGATGGTGCAGCAGCAATGCTGGTTATGTCTCGTGAAAAAGCAGATGCACTTGGTTTAAAACCGATTGCCAAAATTGTTTCCATGGGTGTGGCAGGTTGCGATCCATCAATCATGGGGTTCGGTCCAGTGCCAGCAGTTAACAAGGCACTAAAACGAGCAGGGATGAAATTGTCAGATATTGACTTGTTCGAATTGAATGAAGCCTTTGCAGCACAATCGATTGCAGTATTGGATGGTTTAGGTATGCGTGACAAATGGCAAGACAAAGTGAACCTTAATGGGGGAGCAATTGCTCTTGGTCATCCATTAGGTTGTTCAGGTGCCAGAATTTCAACAACATTGTTGCGATTGATGGAAGACAAGGATAAAGAGTTTGGTATTTCGACTATGTGTATTGGGTTGGGGCAGGGTATTGCGACTGTGTTCCAGCGGTTGAATTAAGCGTTTGCCTCAATAAAAAAGGCTCCTATGGAGCCTTTTTTATCAGAATAATAAGCAAGAAATCACGGTTTATTTTTGAGTTTATCTTCAGATCGACTTTGATTGCGTTCGCTATCAAAGAATATACTGCCGGTTACGCCGGCCAGGCCAAATAGAAATATCAGTACTGATACAAGGATGACTATTATCCACTCAAATATTGTCACGAGGCACCTCCTGTGCTTTTCTTTCATATTGGCGAATAAAAGAAAAGTTGGCAACTAAAAGAATGTAAAAGTTTAATTGTAGTCTATACTTGATTAAGTGAAGCGTAGGTGAACAGGAAAAGGAGAAATGTGATGCAGTCGAACTGTCAGAAGATAACAAATGTGATTGTGGTCAAAAATTTAGATAAAGGTATCTTATTTTGGGAGAATCTGGGTTTTGAAGTTGTTACTTCAGTCCCGCAAGATGATGAAATCGGCTTTGTGATTCTGAGTAATGGTAAAGCTGAAATTATGTATCAAACTACGGCCAGTATCGAAGATGATATTAATGAAAAGTTACCAGAATCTAAGACATTTTTGTTTGTAGAAGTTGAGGATATCAAAAAAACTCAGAAAGCTTTACAAAACGAAGAGCTATTAATTCAAGAAAGAGAAACTTTCTATGGGGCAACCGAAACGATTTGTCTCGACCCGTACGGGAATTGGATTTGTTTTGCTGAGTTTAAGGAAGGCAAGAAAGAGTAGATTGTGCTAATCGGCAAAAAGTGACTTCAGCATAGAGATGTTATCAGTAGCAAGCTGTTCCTGTTCTTCTTCGGTTAATGGCTTGCGTTTCGCATCCCAATCGAGATCATCTTGTGGAAGCTCCTCAAGAAATCGACTGGGTTCACAGGTCATGACTTCTCCATACTTTGAACGCTTCTTACATAAGGTAAACGTCAAGGTTCGTTGGGCGCGAGTGATACCAACATAAGCAAGGCGACGCTCTTCTTCAATGTCATCATTTTCAATACTGGATTTGTGGGGCAGGAATTCTTCTTCCATGCCAACCAGGTAAACGTGGTTAAACTCCAAACCTTTTGCAGCATGCAGTGTCATCAGCTGGACTTCGTTAGATTCTTCTTCTTCCTTTTCATTTCGGTCAAGCATGTCGCGCAACATTAAGTTAGCAACAGCAGCAGCGAATGGATTTGGATCATTAGAATTATCGTCAATCCCTTTTTCTACCCAGCCCAACAATTCTTGAATATTATTCCACCGGAATTCAGCAGCTTTTGGGGTGCTGGATGTTTCGTGAAGCCATGAATGATAGCCAATACGGGCGACTAGATCATGAATGACGCCGACACTATCGCCGCGCTCGGCATTATCTGCAGCTCGTGAAACTAGATCAGAAAAACGACGAACATTGTCTAAGCCTTTGCCTTGTAGATGTTGTTCTAGACCTATTTCATGACAGGCAGCAAATAAGCTGATATGACGAATTTGTGCATAGGTACCTAACTGTTCAAGGGTTGTTGGACCAATTCCTCGCCGTGGTGTATTGGCAATCCGAAGGAAAGCATTATCATCGTCCGGATTTGTGAGCAGTCGCAGATAAGCCATAATATCTTTAATTTCAGAGCGGGCAAAAAATGATGTGCTACCTGAAATTTTATAAGGAACGTTATTGGCGATTAAAGTTCTTTCGAAAATCTTAGATTGGTGGTTACCACGGTATAAAATGGCAAAGTCAGAATAGCGACCATTTTTTGTGCGTACTTTCCGGCTGATAATCTCAGTAACTACTTTTTCGGCTTCAGCATCTTCGTTCGGACAGGTAACAACTCTGAGTGGATCGCCATAAGGTTTATCTGACCATAACTTTTTTACAAACGCATGCGGGTTGTTATCAATTAAGACGTTGGCAGCTTTTAGTATGCGTCCATAAGAACGATAATTTTGTTCGAGTTTAATAACTTGAAGGTGTGGGTAATCTTTTGCTAGTTGATCGAGGTTTTCGGGACGTGCACCACGCCAGGAGTAGATCGACTGATCGTCATCACCAACCACGGTAAAGTGTCCAAATTGGCCAACTAGATGCTTAATCAATTCATATTGGCTGGTATTAGTATCCTGATATTCATCGACTAATAAGTAGCGAATTTTGTTTTGCCATTTTTCACGTACCTCAGGGTCATCTCTTAACAATAAAGTTGGAATCAAAATAAGATCATCAAAATCTACGGCATTGTAGGCCTTCATACTACGCGCATACTTTTCATACACTTTGGCAAATATCAGTTGTTCCTGATCCTTGGCCTGATTGTATGCTTGCTCAGGAAGAATGAGTTCATTCTTCCAGGCAGAAATTTGTTGTTGCAGTCTAAACAGCAGTTGCTTATCACTTTCAGCTTCTTTAAAGCCAAGATCTTTGATAAGAGCAAGCGAGTCCTGATCATCAAAGATCGTAAAGTTGGACTTCATACGGAGTTTTTTATATTCGCGACGAATGAAATTCAAACCAAAGTTATGAAAGGTTGATACGGTCAGACCCTGAGTGGCTTTAGCCCCAGCTAATTTACTGACGCGTTGTTTCATCTCGCGAGCAGCCTTATTAGTAAAGGTCACTGCAACAATATTGCGGGCAGGAATGTCCTTTTCTTTGATCAGGTAAACCATTTTGCGCGTGATAACGCTTGTTTTACCACTACCTGCACCGGCCAACACCAGGATGGGACCCTGAGTTGCTAAAAGTGCTTCGCGTTGTTTTTCGTTAAGTTGTGGTAAAGACAAAGTTGCGGGACGATTAATCAAAACTGGCGGCAAGTTTAGCAAGTCGCCGCCAGCAAAGACAATGGAAAATCAGAAAATCACGAGCGAATAAATGATCAGTTGGTGTCATTCTCAACAAACAGAGGCAGTTTCAAATAGTTACGGCCGTTTGACTCAGGAGCAGGTAATTCAGCTGCTCGAATATTGAGCTGAACCGATGGGTAAATCAGCTTTGGTACCGCCAGAGTTGAATCCCGTTTAGTACGTATTTGAACGAACTCCTGTTTACTATTATGAGCCTGCTGCAAATGAACATTGTCTTTCATGTGAGCAACACTAATGCCGGTTTCTGGCTCACGACCATCGGGGTAGTCGTGGCATAACCAGAGTTTGTGATCATCAGGGAATGAAATCAGGAATTGCAGGCTATCAAAAAGCTTGTCCGCATCGCCGCCTGGAAAGTCGCAGCGTGCTGTGCCGGTATCTGGGTGGAAGAAGGTGTCGCCAATAAATAGATTACCCTCAATCAGGTAACTCATACTGTCATTTGTATGACCAGGAGTGGGGTAGGCGGTAAAACTGTTCGAGCCAAAGGGAAGTTTTTCTCCGCTTTTCATCAATCGGTCAAACTGACTGCCATCAATAGGCATATCAATATTGAAGAAGTCGCTAAATTGAGTTTGCACCTCTTTGATGCCCTCGCCAATGACTATTTGGCCGCCCAAAGCCTGTTTAATATGCTGAGCAGCGGAAATGTGATCTGCGTGGGCGTGGGTTTCCAGAATCCATTGTAAGCTGAGTGAGTTTTGTTTAATGTAATCAATAAGTTGGTTAGCGGATTGATAGCTTACCTGACCAGAGCTCAAATCAAAATCTATGACTGGATCGATAATAGTGGCTATTTTTTGATCAGGATCAAGAAGGATATAACTCCAAGTGCCAGTATCATCATGATAGAAGGATTTAATTTCGATAGACATGCTATATTGAATCAATGAATTTGCTCACCAGCATAGATTATTGTTTGAATATTAGCAAATACTAATCTATACTATATTAGATTTCCCTAATAAATGCTTTAAATGGAAGGACGTATGAAACAATTTCTGCTTACATTTTCAATGACGAAGCCCAAGTGGATATTCATCATAACATTGCTCTTAACAGCAATTACCGGAGCCATGATACCGAATATTGTTGTAGATACGGATCCGGAGAATATGCTGGCCGAAGACCAGTCGTCACGGTTGTATCACAATGAGGTTAAGGACCGTTTTGATTTATATGACATCATTGTGGTGGGGGCGGTCAATAACAGTGAGCAAGGAATATATAACCCAAGGTCATTACAGGCTATAAAACAGTTGACCGATGGTATTGCTGAGATTGAGGGTGTGGTTGCCCCAGACATGATGGCACTTTCAACCGTAGATAATATCAGTCAAGAGGGCCCTGGCACGATACGATTCGAATGGTTAATGAGTGAAGCACCTGAGAGTCAAGGTGAAGCGGATTGGATTAACCAGCAAGTAGAACGCTTACCATTATTGCAAGACACCCTGGCATCGAGTGATGACAAAGCAACAGCAATTTATGTGCCTATTATAGATAAAGATGAAAGCTATCGGATTTCACAGGAAATCGAGGCTTTAATTGGGCGGTTGGATTCAGATGATGAATACCACATTACCGGGCTTCCGGTTGCCGAGGATACATTTGGTTATCAGATGTTTGTGCAAATGGGTATTTCAGCACCATTAGCGGCTTTAGTGATCTTCATTTTGATGTGGGTATTTTTCCGTAATTTAAAATTTATTGCCGCGCCAATGATTATCGCGATGGCCACTGTGATTATCACTATGGGCTTATTAATTGGAATGGGCTTTACCGTGCATATCATGAGTTCGATGATTCCGATTTTTTTGATGCCGATTGCGGTGGTGGATTCGATTCACATAATGTCGGAATTTTCTGATAACTATAAGCCGGGTCGTGACCGTAAAGAAGTAATCAAGGAAGTCATCGGTCATCTATTTACACCCATGCTGTATACCAGTGTCACATCAGCGGTGGGCTTCTTCTCATTGTTGTTAACACCAATTCCTCCGGTACAGATTTTTGGAGCTTATGTTGGCTTTGGTATTTTGTTGGCATTCTTGCTAACCATTATTTTTATACCAGCTTATTTGATAGCGCTAAAACCAAAAGCATTAGCATCATTGCAGACCGAAGCAAAGCAACAAGGTAGGCTGCAAAAAGGGTTAAAGAAAATAGGTAAAGGAAGTTTAGCTGCAAGCAAACTAGTCACAGTATTATTTATGGCTGTGGTGGCATTAAGTATCTGGGGAATAACTCAGATCCAAATTAATGATAATCCGGTGCGTTGGTTTAAAGCAGACCACAAAATACGAGTTGCTGACAAAGTCTTAAATAATCACTTTGCAGGAACTTATGATGCGTATTTAGTTTTGGAAGCCGATGAGTCAGAGGCAAAAGAAACTTGGATGCGTGCAGTTAATACTATTGAAGATAAGTCGCTAAAGAATGAAGTTATAACCATCATGCAAAATGACAATCAACTAACAACGCAGTTAAATCAGGTCATGATGTTGTTAGAGGATAAGTTGTTTGATGCAACTGGTGAGCAGGCTGAGGTTTTGGAAGACTTGATCATGCGGGCTGATGAAGCGCGCATAAAAGTTGCCTACTTCCAGCGGCCAGAAATTCTGCATGAAATTGAGCAATTGCAACAGGCATTGGCGGACAGTGGTTATGTAGGAAAAAGTAACTCGTTGGCAGATGTTGTAAAAACAGTGACTCGTGAATTAAAAACCGGTCAGCCGAAGGACTTTGTGATTCCAAATAACCAAAATGGTGTGGCACAAGCATTATTGCAGTATCAATCGTCACACCGGCCACAAGATTTGTGGCACATGGTAACCAAGGAGTACAGCTCAACGGCAGTATGGTTGCAGCTTACTAGTGGTGATAATCAGGATATGACGCAAGTAGTAGAATTTGTTGATCAATATTTTGCGGATAATCCTTTACCTGAAGGCGTCAAAGCACAATGGGCCGGTAAGAGTTATCTCAATATGGTGTGGCAGGACGAAATGGTTGCCGGAATGTTAGACAGTTTAATGAGTGCCTTTGTAGTGGTGCTGCTGATGATGATCATTTTGTTCCGTAGTGTTCTGTTTGGATTATTGGCCATGCTGCCGTTGAGCATCACGATATTGTTTATTTATGGTCTGATAGGTTGGGTCGGTAAAGATTATGATATGCCAATTGCGGTTCTATCGTCGTTGACTTTAGGTTTATCGATTGACTTTGCAATCCATTTCTTGGAGCGGGCAAGAGAAATCTTTAAACAAACTGGTGATTTTAAAAAGACCATGGTCAAAATGTTTGAAGAACCGGCATCAGCAATCAGCCGTAATGCGATTGTAATTGCCGTTGGCTTTACCCCACTACTATTTGCGCCACTAGTGCCATACATTACTGTTGGATTCTTCCTGGCGACCATTATGGCTGCATCAGCAGCGGTAACTCTGGTCTTATTACCGGTGGCGCTAAAAGGTACGCGTCGGTGGGCATTCAAACCACAAGATCAGGCAAAAATATAGGAGGCTTTTATGAAAAGCTTGCACAGTAACATGAAACACAAATTAATAGCATTGTTAGCAACAGGTATGATTTTACCATTGCTAATGGTTAGTTCGGAAGCATCTGAAGCAGAAAGTGAGTTAACTGTTGAAGAGATCATAAGTAGAGCAAACACGGTATCGTATTATGCTGGCGATGATGGCCGTAGCGATGCACGAATGATGATTATGGATAAAGATGGTAATCGCCAATTGCGACAGTTTGCTATTCTGCGTAAAGATATTGAAGATGAAGGGGATCAGAATTTTCTAGTGGTGTTCAGTCGTCCGTCTGATGTTCGCGGAACAGTATTTCTAGTCAATAAGCATGTAGATCGTGATGATGACCGTTGGTTATATTTACCCGGTCTTGATTTAGAAAAACGTATTTCGGCGGGTGATAAACGTACCAGTTTTGTTGGTTCAGATTTTTTCTATGAGGATGTATCAGGTCGTAATCCTGCGCTGGATAATCATGAGCTGCTGGAAGTGACTGATACTGCTTATATTGTGAAAAATACGCCGATGGATAAAGCAAATGTCGAGTTTTCCTACTACATTGCAAACATCAATAAAGAAACATTTTTGCCAATGACGGTGGAATACTTTAACAATAAAGGCGAAGTCTATCGTCGAATGGATGTTGCCGAAGTGGAAGAAGTGCAGGGTATCCCAACGGTTATGAAATCAAAAATATCTAACCTGGAAACCGGCAGCGTAACCTATATGGAATTTCGTCGTCCGGTCTATAACATTGGTGTACCGGAGGATGTGTTTACGTCACGTTCGCTAAGAAATCCTCCACGCGAATGGTTAGAAGCTGAGCAAGAGTAAGCTCGTGGCTTAAAGGGAAGAATGATGAGTAACAAAACCAAAATTGCGAAATGGCTATTTGTGGGTGGCTTACTGGCCGCTCACGGATTGCCAACCAGCATGGCCGCTGAAGAGGATGAGTGGGGTGATGTCTGGGAAGATGAATGGGATGAGAAGGAATCATCCAACTGGTCATGGGCTGGCTTTCTAGAGGCAGGCTATGGTCGACGACTGCAAACTGATCTATTGTTCGAGGACAAAGAAACCTTGAATGAGCTGCGAGGACACCTGGAAGCAGATTATAAAGGCGATGAAGTGGACTTCAGTTTTCGGGGTGACACCTGGTATGACGGTGTGACTGATGAGATGGAATTAGACATTCGTGAACTAGCCTGGAGTTTTTCTGCGTTTGGTAATACCGATTTCAAGATTGGTCGTCAGATTAGCACCTGGGGAACTGGTGATTTGGTTTTTTTAAATGATCTGTTCCCAAAGGATTGGCAGTCATTTTTCGCAGGTCGAGAAGACACTTATTTAAAAGCACCAGCAAATTCGGTTCGAGTTACTAGCTATTTTGATGCAGTTAACGTGGATCTGGTGTGGACGCCAGTGTTTGAAGAAGATCGCTATATCAATGGGGAAAGGTTTTCTTTGTTTAACCCGATAGTGGGCGACAATATTGGCGGCTTTGATGTTGTGAATCCAATAGAGCCCGATCACAACTTTGGCAATAGCGAAATTTCTTTGAGACTGTATAAAAATGTCGAAGGTACTGAGTATGCCTTATACGGTTATCGAGGATTCGATAAGCAGCCGGTTGGAATTACCAATAGTTTTCAACCAACCTTCCATCGTAAAGATATTTTTGGTGCAAGCGTTCGAGGTAGCATTGAAAGTGGACTTTATAATTTTGAAGTGGCTTATCATGATGCGGTAGAAGACAGTAACGGCACCAACCCCTTTGTGAAAAATTCACAATGGAGATTGTTAGCCGGTTACGAAACCGAGGCGGCAACCCGATTAACCCTAGGATTGCAATATTATCTGGAGTGGACACAAGATTATGATCAGTTGATCGCAAATTCACCGTTTCCACAGTTCGAAGGGGAAGAAAGGCGACATCTGGTTACAACGCGGATAACGTACAGAACAGCAAAGGATCAATTTGTATGGTCTTTATTTGCGTTTTATTCGCCCAGTGACGAAGACAGTTATTTACGCCCAAGTATGAATTATCGTTTCAGTGATGAATGGTTATTCACAGTCGGGGCAAACTTATTCAATGGACAGGAAGCTCATACCTTCTTTGGCCAGTTTGAAGATGCAAGTAACGCGTATTTGCGTGTGAGATATCAATTTTAGGAGGTAATCCTATGGCACAGAAAAAAATGACTGCTGAAAGAGTACTGATGGCTTTCGCTGGTTTTATGGTTTTATTATCAGTGGTGTTAACCTGGTACGTACATCCTTACTGGTTATGGTTAACGGTATTTGTTGGTGCGAATCTATTTCAGTCTGCATTTACTGGATTTTGCCCAGCAATGATGGTGATTAAAAAATTAGGTTTTAAAACAGAAAGACAGGCTGCTCAGGAATCTTAGTAAAGTAACTCTAGATGGGATAATTAACGGTAAGGGCGATTCATAAATCACCCTTACCGTTAAAAGGTCAATTAAGGCTTAACGATATTGCCGCCGGATTCAGCCCACTGTTTAATTCCACCTGCAACAGAAAAAACATTTTTAAAACCAATTTGCTCAAGAGCATGAGCTGAACAAGCTGATCGTCCACCAGTAGCGCAATAGATATAGATCGGTGTATTAAGGATTTCTTCTTCAGATAATCCTTCTAAAAAAGGATGGCTAAAAAGTTTAAACTCAAGAACACCACGAGGAATCGGTAAGGCGCCTTCAATAATACCTTCAGCATGTTCCGCTGGTTCACGAACATCAATAATTAAAGCATTAGAACAGTCTGTGCATTTGAAATCATCAATACTAACTTCTTTGATGTTCTGTTTGATAGAGCCTATGTAATTTTGTAAACAAGGTTGCATTAACAAGTCTCCTGACAATAAATCTCATGCAGTAAATGAATGATACGAGCGACTTCGGTCGAAGCTAATGAATAGTAAATGGTTTGCGAATGACGACGAGTCGTAACCAAATCACTTTTTCTTAATAAAGCCAGGTGTTGCGACAGCGCCGACTGACTCAGTTGTGGTAATAAATCGTTAAGCTCACCAACCGATAATTCTTTTTCAAGAAGAATACAAAGAATCATCAGTCGCTGTTCGTTGGAAATATTTTTTAGCAACTGTGCTGCTTCGGCAGAGTGCTTTTGCATTTCGTCTGTAAATGCCATGGTGCTTGAAGTCGTTCGTTGATCCATAATTAAATTCTGCCTTAAACTATACTAATGCGCAATTAACTGACTCTACAAAAAAGAAAGTTACACAGGTGAAAAATCACCCAGGGTTTTTAATTTTGGTTGCTGTTGTTTTGGTATGAAGTCGCCAGTAGCAGGATTAAAGTTATAGTCCTGCGACCAGTCTTCAGCATTTTCAACAACTTGGCGCAGCGCATCAACAATCGAGAGTGCTTCATCATTATTGTTAGTAGGATGAAGAGACACACGAACCCAGCCGGGTTTGTCAGTGAGATCGCCCTGATCAATTCTATTCGTTATTTCATGACTTTGCAGTTGATCAACATCAAGTAGTAAATGACCGTAGGTACCGGCGCATGAACAACCACCTCTGGTCTGTATTCCAAACCTATCATTTAGTAAACGAACAATTAAATTATGATGAATGCCTAGTACGTAAAAAGAAACGATACAAAGTCGTTCTTTCTGTTCTCCTTCGAGAATTTGTACACCTGGAATTTGGGAAAAGCCATCCAATAAGATTTTTGCTAACTCTTCCTCGCGAGCCTGAATCTTATCGACGCCCATAGCATCTTTAAGTTTAAAGGCTAAAGCTGCTTTGATGGTTTGCAGGAAACCTGGTGTTCCACCATCTTCGCGTGCTTCAATATTATCGAAGAAGCGATGCTCACCCCAAGGGTTAGTCCACGAGACAGTTCCGCCCCCTGGCTGATCTGGCACTTTGCAGTCATAAAGAGCCTGATCGAAAATCAAAATACCGCTACTGCCCGGGCCACCCAAAAATTTGTGTGGAGAGATAAAAATGGCATCCAGTTTCTGTTCAGGATCAGCAGGATGCATATTGATATCTACATAAGGCGCAGAAGCAGCAAAGTCCACAAAGCAGAGGCCATTGTGTTGATGCATGATTTTGGCCATTTCATGATAAGGCGTTTTAATACCGGTCACGTTACTGCAAGCAGTAAAAGAACCAATCTTAACCAGACGATCCTGATATTGCTCCAGCAACTCACGCATATGCCCTAAATCAGGACGGCCTTGCGCATCAGAACGAATAATTTCTAAAGTCACTTCACATTCGTGCCAGGTGGTTTGATTGGAGTGATGCTCCATGTGAGTCACCAGCACTAGTGGTTTTTCATGTTCTTTGATATCAAGACGTTCACGCCATTTCTCAGGAACGCGCAATCCCAACATGCGCTGGAATTTGTTGATCACTAAAGTCATGCCCGAACCTGCAGCAATCAATACATCGCTCTCATTGGCGTTAACATGACGCTTAATAATCTGCTGCGCATCATGGTAAGCATTGGTCATGGTTGTACCGGTCAGCGTAGTTTCAGTATGCGTATTAGCCACATAAGGACCTAGGGTATTGCTAATAAACTCTTCAATTGGACGATATAAACGGCCACTCGCGGTCCAATCGGCATATAAAATAGAATCACCATTCGGCGCAGCGTCGTAACTATGGTTCTCGCCAATGATTTCCTGACGGAAAGATGAAAAATGTTCAATGAGGTTCATTATAAGAATAATCGTCTGACAAAATATGCAAAGAAGCTAATATAGACAGGGATCTACAGATAAGCAAGTAACTGCTAGGCATAAAGCCACTGGCTAGACCAATCTAACCAGTGACGGGACCTTTGTAAGCACAATAAACCGATTAAGAGTCTTGGCTTTTCAAACGCTTATGCACTTCAAGCGCATCATAACTGTTATCGGACTCCGGACGGACACCTTTGCCCATTCGAATGGCAATGATGCTTTCGACCATACTTTGTGATGACTCCAGCTGAGTGCCAAACGTGGTCTGGTGTACGGGGTAGCTACGAGTTTTACAGCCGACCAGACCACAGTCACGAGTGACAACCATGGTCTCACTATGCGAAATACTGGGATCGGCATTTTGACGGGTATGGGTCAGAGTTTGCTGATCGTTTATCACAAACCAGTCATAGCCCTTTTCAAGAGTTAGCTGGGCGGCACGGCGCATGGCATAGTCCATCGCCTGCTTGGAGTCATCACCGCGCATTTTAAAATGCACTCGATAACTATTACTGTCCAACTGGCTGTGACTGTAGCCAAAGCCGTTGTCCGATGCCGGACTGTATACCGGGCTGGAAGCACAGGCCATTAGCAAAAAGGTAACCATCAGCGAAGTGATTAAAAATTTCATACAAACCTCCTTAGTGGTTTAAAGGTTGAGCCCAACCTGAGTCTATTGCTTCTTGTTCCTGCTCAGCGTTAAGAAAAGTACCTGCAGCCATGGATTCAACCAGGCTGTTAATAGGTTTCTGTGAGCTGGCGGTTTGATAACTACCAGCCTTGATGGGCTCATCAAAAAGTGTAGCCTCGAGTTGCCAGCTATTGCCATCATGGCAGGCAATACTGTGCTGACTATTTTCTGGTGTTTGCAAAACAAACTGGCGACATAGCTGTTGATCACTATTCATAAAAGAAACCCTGGCAGTCAACTGATAGCCTTCGGCTAGAGTGATAGATTGACCACTGACGTGATCATCTAAAGCGGTGGTTATCTGAGGCCAGTAAATGGTTGAATGTGTATCTTGAACTTGTGTGAGCAAACCAATCGCCAAGCCAAGGACTAGGGCTGCGGCGGTAGCTAACGGCGCTTGCGCCTGCCATGCAGACTTTGCCCGACGCCACAGACTTAAATCAACAACGGTATCATTAGCTTGTGAAAGATGTTCATTGTCTGCAACCAGCTTTTGAATAGATTCAGGCAGGGGTACCTCATCAATGTCATGATAAGTTGCAGAAACGATGGCATCGACACTGGCTAACTCGGCAAGACGAATAACCAAATCTTCATCATCCGCAAGTTGATCACGAATCAACTTCATTTCATGTTCTGGCAGTTCAGAATCCAGAAACGCAGAAAGCTTTTCGTCAGTTAGCAGCTCGTTAACATTCTGTGTCATGCAATAATCCTCATATCATGATCGTCAAACCATTGAACCATGGTATTTCTTGCTCTGGATAGTCTACTCATAACAGTGCCCACAGGAATATCCAGCATAGCAGCGACTTCTTTGTAACTTAAATCTTCAACTGCAATTAAAGTCAGTATCGATTTTTGTTCTTCAGGCAGTTGAGCTAGAGCTTTCTGAACCTGTTCAACAGTAAGCTGATTGGTCATAATCTTTTCACCATCAACAATGTCGTGTTGTTGCAACTCTGGTTTCTGTGTCGCATCCTGGCGCACTTTTTGTGAACGATGGTTATCGATCCACAAATTACGACAAACTCTGAAGGACCACTTGGTGAGATCAACGTTGTCCGGAAGTTCTTTCGTAAGAATTCGCTCAACGGTTGATTGCAACAAATCATCAGCATCGTGATGGTTACCCGTTAGCGAATAGGCAAAACGCCTAAGCATTGGGATAACTGTTTCAAGCTGTTGTTTCATTTGCAGTCTCCAAAGTCATTGCATGTTTCTTTACTACATAAAAAAACAGGCAAATAGACAATAAGGGTTTTCCCTTATATCAAACCAATATATGGCTCATTTAATATGTTGACGTCTCAAAATCGGAATTTATTCCAGGAGAATCGGAATTTTTTCACAACAATAAACGTCAACTTAATACAATAACGGTATTAACAACACTGAGTATGAAAATGAAAACATTCAAATGGTCAGGTTTATTATTGATGGCTGGTGCTATAACAGTTAAAGCCGCAACGCCAATTGATAATGTGGTACGCAGCGTAGAACAGCGAATCCCAGAAATACGGCAATTACCAGAAGATACAATAGATATTCAACGACCAGAAATTGAATTTAAATTACCGCAGGAGGCAATAGATGATGCAAAACAAGGATTGTCGGAACTGGACAAAGCAGCATTAAAAACACTAGATCCTTTGCAAGAGCTTCCCAAGCAATTGGCAATCGCTGATGTCAACGGTAAAACGGTCCTTATTGAACAGGAAGTAGAAAATGGCTGGCGGGCAGTGGCCAATGAATGGCTGTTAATTATTGAAGAACAAGAGTTAAAACAACTAAAGAAGATCGGCGCTGAAGTTGTGACTACAACCAGGTTGCAGCATCTAGATATGGTGGTTGTTGTTTTCAAAGTTCCGAATGAGATGAACTCAAGAAAAGCATTAGAAAAAAAACTGCCAGAAAACTGGAGCAGTCAGTTAGGGCGAAACCATATATATGAAGCCAACACACAACAAGCTACCGATACAGAGCACAATCATTCAGAAGAAATAGGAGTTAAAAAACCAGCATGCGATAAGCCTGTTTCAATTGGGTTGATCGATACCGCTATTGAAATAAACCATAGTGCTTTAAAAAAGGCGACTATAAAAGCTAAAAACTTCATGCAGAGCAACGTTTCAACCCCCTCAGGCCATGGAACTGCTGTAGCCGGACTATTAGTTGGGGGTCAGGACCAGTTAAAGCCGTTACTGCCTAAAGCAACACTTTACTCAGCATCAGTTTTTTATTCCCGTAATCAATATTCTCAGGGAGCTACATTGGTGAATTTAGTCCGAGCTTTGGACTGGATGGTAGCCAATAAGGTGCGGGTAGTTAATATGAGTTTGACCGGCCCGAATAATCCTGTTCTAAAAAATGCAATCCAGACAACTGCTGCACGGGGCGTGATTATAGTGGCAGCAGTCGGTAATCAAGGGCCTGCATCTCGCCCATTATATCCGGCAGCATATCCACAAGTTATCGGCGCAACAGCCGTGGACAGTAAGCAACAGATTTATCGCTGGGCAAATCAGGGAGAGCAAATAGATTTTTCCGCACCTGGCGTTTCGGTAATAACCAGCAGAGCAAACAATCAAATAGGCCACGAAACAGGAACATCAATGGCGGCACCGGTAGTGAGCGCTTTTGTAAGTTGTGAGGTTAGTGACGATACAACAAAGGATGGAGTTGTTGAAATATTGAGACAGAAAGCGATAGATTTAGGAGAGAAAGGCAAAGATAACGTATTTGGATATGGACTATTACAACCATAAAAAAGGCTCAACATCCATGTGGAGCAATTTAAAAATCAAATAAATGGTAATATTAAATATCCAGTCTGTAAATTAAACTCAGTTGAGTTGCGTCATAATCGGCAGAAGACAGGTTGGAATCTGCATCAGTTTGTTCGAGACGGGTAATCATCGAAAAGTGATCAGTAAAAAAGAGATCCCAGGTCAGGCTGATACTGTTTTTAGTGTCAGCGCGTGATTCTTCAATCTCTGGATAGATGCCGAGATAATCACGGCTTGAATAGCGACCGTTCAGTTTCAGACGGTTGCGTTTATCAAGCCAGTTAAACTCATGAGCAAAAGTTGCACGATAATTGGTGGCATCATAACTAAAGTGTTCGACTTGGGCTGTTTCTTCTTCCTGTTCGATACCCAATGAAAAAAAGCTAAGTCCCTGATTAAAAAAGAAGTATCCATCTGTAGCAACACTATCACCAGAAGCATCTCGATCGCTCAAATTATCAAACCTTTTATCAATATCCAAAAGCTCTGCCCTAAGATAGAAACTATTGGCAAATAATTTACCGGCATAAAATCCTGTACGTGTCATATCAAGAAAGCCATCACCGGCTAACTTTGCATCAATTTTGTGCTGGTTGGCACCCACAGTCAGTACGGAAAAATCGTAAGAGACATCACCAAAAACTCGACCGATATCAAGATCAAAATCTTCATTGTCCTGATAACTTTTACTCGTGTAATGATAGCCACCTTTGAGGGCTAAGCGTGATGTGGCTTGCCAGTCGCCTTCTGCTTCAAACTGAAGGTGAGTGGCCATATCACTTGCAGCTTCGTATTGGTCAATTTCCTCCACCGTGAGCTGAGAATCACGTTCCATACCAGTTTCCAGTGCGATGGAAAAGTCGCTTTGAGAGTCTTGTGATGCAGAAGCGATGCTAGCCATCAATAGTGGACTGACTGTCAGAGCGCATAGAGAAATTATATAACGCTTCATAGTTCTCTCCTCTTGAATGAAATTAGTAATAAAGGATGAGGAAAAGGCCAGCGAAAGCTGGCCTTGTGTGGGTTAGCGGTCAAGTGGAAGTTTGTCGGTGATTGAATCACGAATGTTGTCATCAATCGCATCTTCTACCGTTTCGGTAACCTGCTCTTTGATTGAAGAGTCAACTTGAGCATCAACCGATTGATTCAAGGCAGAATCGACAGTTGCACTCACCGAATCAGAGACACTGCCATTAACATTGGCCTGAGCTTCAGTATCAGACTCGGCATTGGCACTGCTTGAAGTTTCAGAGTTACTAGCCTGGGCCTGTGAAGAGCTGCTGGCGGAAGCATCAACAGTTAAAGATGCATCTGAGTTAGTATCGGCCTCATCAACTTCAGCCCGTGCATTGGATGTGGCATCGCCAGCAGTTTCAATGCCAACAGTTGCCGCAGAATTTGCTTGCTCTTCAACATTTTGAGTGGCTTCACCGGCTACGTTTAAACCGTATTCTGCAGAAGACTCGACAGTTGCTTGAGTTTCCTGTTGCATGTCGCTGGCTTGTTCTGCGGTTGCATTGGCTTGTGCCTCGGCATTGGCAGATACATCCGAAGCTGCTTCAGCACCTGTGTTAGCGGTTGAGTCCGCAGTATCTGCAACTTGTTGTGTTGCGTCTGCAGCAACTTCAACACCAGCTTGAGCTGATGCGTCGACCTGACCATCAACGTTTGCGTTTTGTGCAAAAACTAAACTTGAAGCAAAAGTTAAAGTAGAAAGTAATAAAGCTGATTGTGTAAATTTAGACATAATCATCACCTCTTGTTTTATATGCATGTCATAAAGGTGACGAATCATCGTCGAAGATTATTCCGACAATATTTGAAAAAGAGAAATGGTTCACAAAGAGACGGTGAGACAGAATTTAGCGCTCAGAAGCCGTATAAAAGAAAGAATCAATAGAGAACTAAATACAAAGGGCATGTCATCCTGAACTGTGACCAACGGGAATGCCTTGGGTAATTCAGGCCCCGCTCTTCGAATAAATGGATATCGATATATAGGAATTTAAAACCAGCACATTTGATAATTACAAACATGACTTACAATCAACGAAGGCTGTTTTATTTTAAATTAATAAGAGCAGATCCTGATTTTCATCAGGATGACAAAACTTAAGCTTGAAAAACTATTATTATTGAGCATTCCTCCAATTAACAAACCTCATGGCAACTGCGCCATATAACGCTCCATCTTTCTATAATTCAATGTCTCGCTAATATGATGTGGCTGAATCATTTCCTCATTCGCCAGATCGGCAATCGTTCGTGACACCTTAATAATCCGATGATAAGAACGTGCAGATAAATTAAGTTGTTCAAGCGCCTTATTCAAAAGCAGCTTCGCTGAGTCCGACAACCGACAATGATCATCAATTTCCCCTGCCTGTAACTGACCATTCAACTTTCTTTGTCTTTGGTATTGAGCAGTCTGACATTCTATTACGCGCTCACGTAGAAAACTGCTGGTTTCCTGTGGCTTGGTTTCTTTCGGTTTGCCATTGGTTAATTCCTGCTGACTTAAAAGAGGCACTTCAACCTGCATATCAATCCGATCCAAAAGTGGCCCGGAAATTTTACCAAGATAACGACGAATAACATCCGGAGTGCAGCGACAGGCGCCTTTCGGGTTACCGTAGTGACCACAGGGGCAGGGGTTGGTCGCTGCAAGAAACATGAAGTTAGCAGGATACTCGGCTTGATGGGCCGCACGAGAAATAGTGACTTTTCCGCTTTCCAGCGGCTCACGTAAGTTATCTAAAACCTGACGGGAAAACTCTGACAGACATCAAATTATTTGAGAATATATAAACCAAAATCAGTGGGTTAGCTTGATCTCAATCAAATTAAGTGAGAATCTTAATCATGCTAATTGAGAATGGCTTGCAAATAATCAATATAAATGAGAGTGCCCGACAACCATGCCATCAAGAGTCATAAAAGCAACATATTCGAGCCTTACTGGAACCTTTCCGAGTCGTAAGATGAATCGCCCTATTTCGTGGGAATCTTCTCTTGAGCGAGACTTATATTACCTCTTAGAGAATGACCCAGCAGTGACATCTTATGAGGAGCAGCCTATAGAAATCATCCGGGGTAAAAGGAAGTATACACCTGATTGTATGGCTGTGGTTGAAGGTGAATCCTTCATTTTTCCTTACTTAAAACCTGGAAATAACCTTATAGAAGTGAAATATAGAGAAGATCTCTATTTCAACTGGAAGAAGCATAAGCCGAGACTGAAGCTGGGTTTGAAGGAAAGTAGGGAAAACGGATGGTTCTTTAAAATTATTACCGACTATGAGATACGCGGACAATTCCTTGAAAACATTAAGAAGATAGATCATCAGTTAAGGAGAGTCTCTCAATTCGAAAATGAATTCAGAGAAGCTCTCATAGATGCCATGAAACAGGTAAAGATTTGTACTCTAGACCAACTACTCGCCTTATGTTTTCGGAACCAGGAGAGCAAATTAAGAGCTATGCCTGTCATTTGGCGGATGCTAGGCGATCAAACTCTTGGTATAGACATGTACCAGAAAATAACACCCCACAGTGAAGTTTGGCTAATGGAATAAAGCGCAATGAGAACGTTAAAGATAGAAAAAGATGCTGTTGTGAAATACAACAGTAAGATTTGTACGATAACTCATATTCTGAGTCTTAAAACGGTAATCCTTCGTGACAATGAAACCGGCGAATCAATTCGTGCAACCATATCCGAGCTAAGTGAAATTGATCCTTCTGAAGAACCGGTACAAACCGATAACAAAGAATTATTAACCCTCTCTGATGAGGAGTGGGCTTTGGCTGAACTGCGATATACGATTATAGAGCCCTTGTTGAAGGATGTTACGAAAAGAAACCTTCAGATTGTTCGAGAAATAGCTAAAAAAAATAAAATAAGCCCAGCTACACTGTATCGCTGGCTAGGAAGTTATGAAGGCACAGGACTTAAATCATCCCTTCTTAGACGTAAACGAAGCGATAAAGGCAAGTCAAGGTTAAGTCCAGAATCCGAGTCCATGATTGAAGAAGTTATAGAGAGTTACTACCTCACAAAAAATAAACGGAAGATATCCCAAGCTTATAATCACTTGAAAGTCATGGCAAAAAGAGCGGGCATTAAAGCTCCTAGCTCGGCAACATTCCAACGTAGAATTAGCGAATTAGCCACTCAAAAGACGGTCGAGTACCGAATCAGTAAGGCGGAAAGACGCGCTAAATTCAGTCATGTTGGCGAAGGCTACAAAGAAGCTGACCATCCTCTATCGGTAGTCCAAATTGATCATACGCCAGTTGATTTAATGCTGGTGGATGAAGAAGAGCGGATAAGTATTGGTAGAGCCTGGGTTACAGTAGCAATCTGTGTGTTCAGTCGCATGGTTTGTGGGTATTACCTGACGCTAGAGCGCCCAAGTTGTACAAGTGTGGCCTTGTGTCTGGAGCATGCCATATTAAGTAAAGACAAATGGTTAGCCGAGAGAGACATTGATGCGGAGTGGCCGGTGTGGGGAGTAATGGACAACCTGCATGCGGATAATGCTCCAGAATTTAGAAGCAAGGCATTGAATCGGGCAGCATCAAATTACAATATTAGTATCAATTGGCGGCCACTGGGCCGCGCAGATTTTGGTGGCCATATCGAAAGGCTGTTAGGTACCTTTAATAAAGATATCCATGAAATTGAGGGCACTACGTTTTCAAACATCAAAGAGCGAGGCAGATACAAATCTGAAGAGTTGGCTATTTTTACGCTCAATGAGTTTGATAAATGGTTAGCCACCTATATTTCAAAAGTTTATCACCAGTCTCCTCACTCAGGGATTGATGGCATGACACCGATTGCTAAGTTTAATGAGGGGATGCTTGGCGGAGACGATGGATTTGGTAGTGGGATCCCTGAAGTCATCTTGGATGAAGAGCGATTAAGAATGGACTTCCTTCCAGTATACGAAAGAAGTGTTCAACGATATGGAATTGAAATAGACGGACTCTTTTACTATCACCCTTTGCTTGCAAAGTGGATAAAGCAGAAGAATCCTCACTCAATAGACACTCATGGGAAGTATATTGTTAAACGTGACCCCAGAGATATATCCAGAGTGTATTTTTACGATCCTGATCTGAATGATTACTTAGAAATTCCCTGCCGTAATAGAGGTATGGTTTCAATGACATTATGGGAGTTGAAGGAGCTGAAGAAATCGATCAAAGAAAAAGGAAAGAAAACAGTAGATGAAGATGCGATTCTAGCGGCTCGCGAAGAATTACAAATCATGGAAGAATCAGCTAAAAAGAAGACCAAAAAACAGCGTCGTATGAACGAACGTAAACGAATAGCAAAAAAGCAGATAAAAAAATCAAAAGAAAGGGTCGAGAACGCTAAAGCAGATGTGGAGATTGATATATTTAATGTTGAGGTTGATGAGTTTGAGGAAATCCAAGGATGAATGATATCAGCATGACGGAAAGAAATGTGACGAGAATAAACAAGCTCAAAGAAGACAAGTGGATTGGATATACCCAAGCTACTTTAATACTGGAGAAATTAGAAGATCTCATGTTCCACCCTAAAGTTCATAGAATGCCAAATATGGTCATATTGGGTGAAACGAATAATGGAAAGACTTCAGTTATAAAGCGATTTTTGAAGCGACATCCAATTATCAATGACTCTTTTGAAGATGCGACGCAAGTCCCTGTGGTAAGTATTGAAATGCCACCCGAAGCTAACCAGGACAGCATCTATATTTCAATATTACGAGAGTTATATGTGCCCTTTCAACGAAATGCCAGAAAAGATGAAAAGTTTAATCAGATAAAGTCCATCGTAGAACGGCTGAACATTCGAATGCTGATGATTGATGAGTTTCATACCTTATTGGATAACAATGTTCTAAGGCAGACTCAAGTACTCAATACAATCAAATACCTTGGTAACAGTTTACAAATCCCAATAGTAGCTGCCGGTACCAAAGAGGCTCACCGTGCCCTTCTCTCGGATTCGCAGCTTTCCAATCGATTCAAACCCTATGAGCTTAGTAGGTGGAAGCTGGATATTGAATTTAGAAAATTATTAAAGAGTTTTGAAAAGCTAATAGACCTTGATAAACCCTCTAATCTAGATCAAAGGGATCTGGCTATTGAGATAATGAATATGTCTGAGGGATGGATTGGTGAAATTGCAGAGATCATAAAAAGTGCAGCAATCAATGCTATTAAAGATGGAACTGAGCAGATCACACTTGATGGCTTAAAGAAGCTGCATTGGATAACACCCACAAGAAGGCGTCAGCTATAAGTCACCCTATTAGACTTAGAATCTATGATGATGAGCTTTTAACCTCATATTTGTCAAGGTTAGCTCATTCCCAAGGCGTCGTTGTGCATACGCTGGCAGTGGCGCTTTGGGGGAACGGAAATCGATTGTCCCAGGACATCGATAGATCAGTGCCTACAGAGTATTTAAAAGTTCTTAGAGAGCACTATGGAGTTGATAGGCATCAAACGCTTGAAAATGATTTAGCCCAGCTAAGGTGTGATGATAGGAATACTTATCAAGATCCAAATCTATTGAACCTATGTCTTAGAGGCAGAATGAGAAATAAGGCAGGTCAACAGTACTGTCCTGCTTGTCTTGTAGAGCGTTGTTATTTTAGAAGATCATGGCGGCTATCAATCCATCCTGTCTGCACAGAACATCATTGCCTGCTATTAAATAGGTGCCCACACTGCTCGAGTGTTATAGACCCAACAAAAACCAGCCCTATGTCGAAAGATATTGGGTACTGTGCTTTCTGTTGGAATAATCTAAGGGTAGATAACACTGTTTTAGAGTTCGAAACACCCAAACTACTATTGGCAATACAGGATTCAGTAAAAACGGGCTGGTTCGAATATGAAAATTTGAGACTAAGAGCTTGTATATTTATGCAGGGATTATGGCGAATAGTTTATGCGCTGTACGGAATAAGAAGCGAGAAACTCAATATATGGGAAACGTTATGCAGCTCTTTCGGTACCAATTACCAGCCTCTTACTAAGAATAGACCATATTACAACTTTAAAGATGAGTCCCCAGAGGTGAGATTAAAGATATTAAGTGTGGTGGATCGACTATTGGTGGGTTGGCCCGATACCTTTATAGCAGTAGGTAAAGAATTGGGGCTAGGGATAAGTCATTTTGATCCCGCAAATAAAGGCATGCCCTATTGGTTAGATGAAATTGTACGTAGGGATCTAAACAAAGGCTGGTATAGGGTTAACACAGAAGAAATGCAGAGCTGCTTGTTGTATATGCAGAAAAACCAAATTCCTATCACTAGATCTGGGTTAGCAAGAGAACTAGGCTTAGATGTTTCAAAGAAGCTTAGTCCTAATGAAAAACTCCTATTCGAAGAGTTCAGAAGAAGACATTAATGTATCGTAAATATGTTGGGCTTTACGTTCCACATCAGTATTTTTGGGGTGGGTAAAGCGATGGGCAAATTTTGCGGTAGATCCTTCAAAGTCCGTTGCACGTGATTTGTAGGTTTGTCCAAATTTACTGTAAATAGAAAGTTGCTGAACAATGAAATCTTCTGAGTAATGAGGGCTAAATTCAGAGAAGAATAAAGTGGAGATCCCCGCATGTGTACTACCATCATATGATAGAAACTCAATCAGATAAAAGTAATACCCATTATAAATTAATGTGAATAGTGCAATTGGGCGTAAGTATTGGCTATGGCGTTCATTTTCGTAATATTGGCGTTCATAATAGCTATCTGGAAAGATCAGGCTTTTCTTAATATCAGGCACAAGAACAGGTAGAACAGTTGTATGTGGATAAAGCGGATGGCTGGTATTGAATAAAAGAGTAGATTGAAAATCATCCAGCTCCATAGATTGTAATTTCTGATTTACAAAAGGGATCACATCAAAAATAGACTCAATTGACTTGTCAATATTATCTTCATGATCTCGGATTACGGATAACTGGAAAGTCCGTTTATTGAATAACCCACTACCCTTTGCTGTTGAAAGAGCTTCTATAACCTCACTACCAGTATAAATAACAATAGTTTTGGTTTCTGGATTAACCAGGTACATCTTCTTTACTTGATCTATGCGAGAGTCTTGAAGCCCTTCAAATACGGGGTTATTAACATCACTTTCAAAGGCTAAAGGTGTCAGGTTAATAGCTGGTGGAGGAAAATTACCTAATAATGGCCCAGAAGTATCTTCCGGATCAGGGGAAGATAATGGATCAGCAGAATCACCAGGGCTACCCTCAACAAGTTGAGGTCTAGAATTGGTGATATAGCGAAACTTTGTGATAGGAGTATCTCTTATTCCTGACTGGTTATTGTTATCACGGTTAAAGATTAAGTTATGGTAAGGAAACTCTCCAGCACAGGAAAGAATATGAGTAACGAATATCCCCTCTTTACGATTAATGCAATTAATATTCCAGCGAGTCACTTGATTAAGTGGGGGATAACAAATTAAATGCTTATCTGTAGAGTTATCTGTTGAGTGAAAAGATTTCTCGTAAATGTTCTCAAATGCCCTTAATGCATAAGTGTCGAAGGCAATTCTACCGACAAAAGGTGCATCAATATTTCTTACTCTAGAGCGAAGCATCAAAAAGTGTTGGTTGAATTTTTCATAGGTATATTTTGGATTGAACAAACATTCTTCTGCTTTTTTGCCTGAAAAGGCTTGTTGAGCCAGACTTGTGGATGAAGAATAATAAAATCGAAAGACCTCTACGCAAGGAACATAGAGAGATTTGGTTACATGATTATGAGTAATACGGTATTTAAGGTATTTGGATTTTGCCAAGTCAGCAATCACAGGGTTAGATTTTGACTCAGGCAAGTGGATAATTGATCCAAGCTCAACGATTTCAAATTGGTCTGCTTGGATATAGAAAGCAAGATTCTCATGTTTTGGCTTTCGATAGTAATAATCACTTCGTTGCTTTTGATGCCAGGCTTGTCGTAACTGATACAGTTCAATGCCACCAATAGGAAGCTCAAAGAATTTGGCTTCATGAATTATTGTCTCGTTATTAACTAAAGGCGCGGCAATTAACTTCAATAACGGCTCAGACTCATTAACATCTCCATGTTTTAATGATCCATATCCTATGGTGGTCCAAGTGGGATAGCGACTGTCACCAATAGCTAATGAGATATTCTGAAGGTAGTAATCAAGTCCTTGTTTTAACATGATATTTATTGTTGTTCTAAAAGTTTCATACCATACAACTCGTTGGAAACAGATGCAATTAGTGACTGTAAGTTGATAAAGAAGCTTGGGTTGCAGGACAGGCGAATTCATATCCGTATCAATACGCAGAGAAGGCAACCCAAGCCGAAAGCATTATATTTAGCCTGGAATTGGAGGCTAGCAGATATTGCGTAATAACGTGTAAGAGATCTCTTATACAAGCAGCTTGTGTGTTTTAGGATTAGACTCGGCGATGTTCATCGCAATGATGAATTGTTCTAATCAAAATTTTCATATGTAACCAAATAACCATTACCATATTGCTCAATATAGGTCCCATACTTTAATTTGCCCGCCTTATGGCCATGTATTAATACTGGCCAACTATGTTCGGAAAAGAAGTCAAAAGGAACTTTTCTTCTACTCTTAATGGTGAATTTGAGATCGTCTGGCATTCCTGCTTCTAGTAGCTCAATCTGTACTGTTTCATATAAAGCAGCAGATGGTTCGGCATATCTTTGATTTGCAGGGTTAATAATACCAACAATGACTACGCCAAGCGTACAAAAGAATAAGCTTAAGAAGAAATGCTTCTTCTTATTCTTATGAAGCATAAGACTGAGGATTGATACAATTAAAAAGCTGGCAGCGATGGAGCTTAAACCATATATAAGCTCCTGATAAAACATGCCCAGCCCCCAGCTATGGGGGGCGGAGATATAGAAAATGATCCCCCCCAAAAGAAATGAGAGTAAAATTTGGAAAATTATTCGATCATTCAAATTTGATCCGCCATGAATCTAAAGTGCCGACAACGCCCTTTTTTTGGTCCGATACTTTTAATGACCATATTCCTTTACTGGAAACTTTATCGAGAGGTAAAGTCCAGATTTGGCCAGGAGAATATTGCCCTGGATTTACTAAGTTATAGTGTTTACCAGCAGGTGAAATCAATTGGATTGAAATGTCATTACTACTATCGTGAACGATGTCTGCATAAACACTGATACTGGTTGCATCGAGCTCCACAGGTACATTGATACTAGAAACAACGCCATAGCCTTTATTATCCGGGATATTATGACTGATCGAGTTTGTGAACTCAGTACCATTTAACGGCTCAACAGTTATATCAATACTATTGGATACAGTATTGTCGTTGCTGTCAGTGATGGTAGCAGTAATTATGTGATCGCCGACGGATAATACTGCCGTGACATGCTGGCCTATACCTAAGCTTCCATCAAGGTTTGACTCCCAATGAATGTTACCGGAAATATCACCATCTTCGGGATCATTAGCTGTACCACTAAAGTGTATAGCGTCTCCAAAAAGAAATACTTGGCTATTCATGGGGGATTCAATTCTTAAAGTAGGACTTTGATTTAAAGGCTCCTTTATGTTGACGGTAACCATAGCTGAAGACTCAAGGGTGCCATCAGATATTGAATATGAAAAGCTATATGTCCCTAAAAATCCAGTAAAGACCGTTAACTGGATTTTGTTATTTACAATACTAGCTTCACCAAACTCAACAGGGGCGACACTAATTAAATTAAGAGGATCTCCGTTGGGGTCAAAGTCATTGGATAAAACATCAACTACTATAGTTTCCCCGGGAAAAATCTCTAAATAATCATTTTCAGCTACAGGAGCAAGATTATCATCAACCACAGAAACACTGACAGTTGCGTTAGCTTCTCCAGATATATCATCAGTAATGGTATATCCAAATTGGTCGTTACCTGTAAAAAGCTCATTAGGAGTATAGACAATATTAGAGCCAAGAATCTCTACTTGTCCATTCGAAGGACTGGTAACCGATAATATTCTTAAGCTGTCGCCATCAGGATCGGAGTCATTCGCCAAGACATCTATACTTATGGGATTATTTAAGTTGGTTGTTACATGGTCATCATTCGCAGTAGGGAGCGAGTTGGTATTAGTAACAGTGATAAAAACAGATGATGTACTCTCATAACCTGACGTATTACTAATGGTATATGTAAATGAATCATCACCAGTGAAGTCCTGATTTGGTTGATAATTTAAAATATCATCGCTGTTAGTAACAATACCATTAGAAGGTTGGGTAAAAGAAACAATGAAAATAGATTCGTTATTAGGATCTTCATCATTGGTTAATACTTCAATGCTAGCACTTGTATTTTTACTAGTGGTGACATAATCATCGTTACTGACTGGAGCGGAGCCAGTTTGAAGTAGATAAAGGGTAACTTCTGCAATAGCTTCCCCGCCCTTCGTATCAGTAATCTTGTATACAAATGAATCTTGACCTGTTGCATCTGAGTAAGATGTGTAGATGAACTTATTATCAACAGCGTCGATGCTACCTTTGATGGGCAAAGAATATTCAACGATATATACCGAATCACCATCCATATCGTAATCGTTTGCTATGACATCTAAAATCGTTTCTTCACCCACTTCAACACTGAACTCATCGTTTACAGCAGTAGGTGCTGTATTAGTAATGGTTCCGACATTGAGGGTTACTGTAGCAGTGTCGACTCCACCTTTTGCAACGTTTGTATCTACGTCGACATCTACAATCGTGTACTCAAATGTGTCAATACCAGAAAACCCAGCATTTGGCTTGTAAACAATGATATGCCCGTAATTTGTAAGTGTGCCATTCTCGGGCGAAGTTACTTCATTTATATAGAGTCTATCTCCATCTGCATCTGTATCATTATCCAAGACTGGTAATTGAGCTTCTCCATCTACTGCGACGTCAAACGTATCGTCGTTAGCTATGGGAGGAGCATTTCTTAAAACAGTAACAGTGATGACACCTGTATCTTTACCTCTTTTCCATACATTGTTTACTGGATGGACATCTAGAATCTCATACTCGAATGACTCGTGGCCTTCAAATGTTTCATTAGGAGTGTAATGGATAGCATTACCAACAATAGTAGCCGTTCCGTTGATGGGCTGAGTGATAGCATTGACTTTGATTAGATCCCCATCATCATCAATATCGTTTGAGGCGGCATTAATAGAAACAGTCTGACCATCAGTGTATGCAGTGTCATTTACTGCAATAGGTGGAGTGTTTGGGCCATTAGTACATCCTGCAAAGTACCAACAATCATATACATTGGTGGTTCCGACATGATCAACTTCTAGTAAAGCGTCGGCATTAAAAAGTGGATAAATGAACAGGTTTTTAAATGTTAGATTTGTTTTTTCGCCAAGGGCAGAAAAATCAGCTGCACCGACAATTAACTCAATGGTGTTTAGGCCTTCATTAAGGGTGAAAGATGGCACTCCAAGTACATCCGTTTCAATATTGAGTTCTGTAATAGCGTGTGTTGATAGGCCGTAATTGCCACTCAAGATAGAATCGACATCAAAGGTTATTCTTATTTGATCGTAAATACCGTCGTTGTTTAGATCAATTGGCTCGTCAGTAAAAGAATCAGCATATATTAGATTGGACCTTTCCCAAGTACTATTGGGGTAATAGGAGGTGTCTCTTAAATTCTCATATGCAATAACAGGTGTGTCAATGTATTTTAAGTGAAACTTTTCGAAGTGATAACTTCCAGAATAATTAAGCTCTCGAAGTTCAGATCCGTTAAATTTGACATAGATTTTATTTTCTGTGATTTCGATTCTTCGAAAGTCTTCGAGTACATCTCCTTCAGCACTTTTCAACTTAGCGTATACGCTAAAATACCCTTCTGAGACTGTGCTATCAAGTATTGGGAAACTAATTATAAGCTCATCATTAAAACCATTAGAGTTTGTATCGTTTACTTCCTCTATATAGTTTTTATCTATTACTATCGTTGAAGAATCAACTTCAAAATTATCTTGTATATTAAAGCTATAGTTAAGGTTGGAGTCATCTATATTCTTGATGGCCATTTTAACCGTATATACCCCTGTGGTATCAGGCTTGAACATCAATGTATATAAGCCATCAGAGCTTACTAAATCAGTATCCAGACCATCATCCTTCACTATTTTATCTGTCAGTAAATTACCGTCTTTAAATATTTGGTAATGAACACTTGCATCAGTGTACTTACTAGATGGGGAGGTTAGGTATAATGAAATAGGTGTCCATGAGTTGTTTGTTATTCTCTTATTGGGCTCTCCGATAAATAGAGCAAATTTAATCGGAGAATCGACAACCTCAATATTAATTGGTACATCATTTGTTCCAGAGACGTTTCCAGAAATAATAAACTTGCCTTCAGGTACGTTGTTGAGTGTTATTATCCAACTGTTAACAAGCCCGAAAAATTGTTCTTGTTTATTTTGAGGTTGATGGTAGTAAAAACTTGCATTAAAGCTGTTCGCATTATCTTGATTAATTACGTCACCACTGGGTGTCTGTATTGCGATATTGCTTGTGTGCAGTTCAGCTACATCGGGTATCCTAATTCGAATGTTATTGCTAAATGGTAACTCTACTTCTTGGCTAAAAGTCGAGCCATCGTGAGAAGTTGATATGTTTATTTGTGGATTTAAAAGCGGCACATTAGCCCAGATAGGTAGCGATAAAATAAACAGGATCAGAAAAATTATATACTTTATTATTCTCATTATTTAGTCCTCCATTGTAACATTCCATTTATACCTTCATCTTTGACCGTATCTTGCATCCCGCTTTGGGGTTGTTCGGGATCGGCGGAGAGAACGATTGTTCCATGATTACCATCGCTGTCTAGTTTCAAGTCGGCATCATAAGGTAAGGCGCTGTTAACAGTAACGCTTGTGTCATTATACTGAGGTTCAGAAGCTATTACTTCGCTTATGACTGGTAATTTAACAGACACACAAGAACCAAATGGATCATAGCAATATGGGTTATTGTCAGTATACCCAGAAATGCCTATGTACATCGTATCTTTCAAGAGATCATACATTTGTTGAGAAAGAGGCAAGAACGGGATCTGATTCCCAACATTCTCATGCTCGCTAATTACCCCATCATTGTCGATATCAATATCGGCGCCAATGGCTAAGAAATTCATATCGTCTGGAAAGGGGTTAAAATATGAAAATATAGTAGAAACGCCGACATCTAAATCACAATAATCGGTTTCGAACTCTATAATGAGATGTCCCATCGGGATGCGACCATATCTCATCGCAGTAGCCGCAACAGATCCTTCAAACGGCGTGCCTAAACTAGCAATTGAATTGAACTTCAATGGATTTTTAATTCTAGTACCATCAAGCGTGCCGGTTTCTACTAGCTCATGATTGATTATAGTATCATTGACTAACCATCTTGAGTCTAATCCACTCTTTGAGTGGGCTACCAGGTTAAATGTATTGGTACGGTACTTTATGCTTAAGCTTTTTATCTGTTCTTTGAATTCTTCGGCATGTGTTCTAAATGATATTGGTGTATTTGAGCAACCAGGATCAGAAAATGGTATTTGAGCATTTATTGAATGTCCAATCACATCACTTGGAATTCCATCTTCGGCTAAAGCTTCTTGGAAATTACTATCTACAAACGCTTGCTGATTACCTGACAGGCCCGCTAGAAAGACTACTGGATCTACTAAATCAAAATCAATTGCAACATAATCGATTTCAGTTGCCCAGACTTTGCATCCAACACCCCCACCACTGAGAGGGACGTCTTTATTAGCGGTATCACTCTTAATTTGAACAAGATTGGTTGTGCGTTCACCAACTTGAGTAGGAACATTTAACTTTTCAATTGGAAGAGTGAAGGTATTTCTTGATAATTCCCAAAGATTATCGTTTCCTTGAAGTGTTCCTATCAACTCTCCATTAAAATAAACTTGATTAATTTCCGGATAAACACTCTCAAGAATGTCATCACCATCGCAGTCTTGTTCGCCACCATTTGGATCCACATCAAAAGCTGGAATGATCACTTTGAAGGTTTCAGATATAAGATCATTTTCTTTCAGTAAGGCTACATTTCCAACATACCTATCAATCTTTAATTCAAAAGAGAAATCATATTCCTTGGTATCATCTCTATATTTATAAACATCATTGTCTACTCCGGTATCTGCAACAATGAAAGTGCCAGATGGAATTCGGATCTTATCAAAAGGTTTTGGGGATTTTCCCGAGTGTGCAGGGTACTGTGAACTGCTAGATAAAGTTGTAGAAGTAGTTTGAAAATTAGTTTGTTTATAATCTATAGGTGCTTTTCCCTCTAGAGTTTGACTGTTAGCACTAGTAACTAAAGGTGTAAGCAGTAATAGAATAGCTATAGCTTTCATATATCCTTCCTTCCCTGATATTAATTAATATTTATTGGATATTGCTATGATTAATAATGCAATAATAATTATGTTTGAGTCAAACTACACAATAAGGTCAGAGATATCAAGTAATACTCAGAGCCTATAGAGATGGAAATTTAGGGAATTAGCTTAATTACTTCTTTGTAAGATGCCCCGGAGCAAATAGCATTGATTTAACATTCGCTAATTCTTCTCTATTGCTCAGAGCTAGAGGGTACTCATTATAATTTAGACGGTGAGTACTAGAGCAATCTACCCTTAAGTCGGTCAATACAAATCCTAATAGAGCTTCTGAAATTAGCAACTCTTTGATGGTTTTGTCACTGATACCTAAGTCAAGAAATAATGCATCAGGGTTAGGGTTTTTAGGATGCGGACGCAACAGCACTTTTCTAATTCTATGCCAGGCATCGTCGTGTTTACTACTATACTTACGGGAATGCGAACTGCCTAAGTCAATCGCTGAGGTAACCCTGCTGAACCGGAAAGTTCTAAATTCATAGTTACTAAAATCATAAGCACGAAAATACCAAGTGTTATTAGCGTAAAAAATAGCATGGGGGGCTAAACCCCGTGTCGTGACTCCGGAAGTAGTGGATATGTAGCGAATATCAGCTTCAAGCTCATTAACTACTGCTCTAGTAATGGCCGAAACAATATTAATATCCAGCTCTTTCTGGAATCGATATTCTGGGGGACCGTATTGTTTAACATTAAAGTGAGATTGGACAAGCCCAGATGTAATATACAGCAACCCTTCAATTGGGTTGTGGTCAAATTTAGGATTGATCCCTTTTTTAGCAATATACCCCTTTCTCGGACCAAGATAATTTACGGTATCTGGAAATAAATCAAGATAGCCTGCAATGGTGCGGCTTGCGGTTGCTTCACCGATTTCAAAACGAGTAACTAGCTCCGACCTGGTAAACCCGCCTTTGAACAAGAGGAGGAAATCGAGAAATGTATATCGAGCCAACAGAGATGGGTCTAAATCTTTCATCATATGCACAAACAATCCAAAAAAGCATTTTTACATATCATATGGTATATAGGAAGAAGAATATATGCTATTTGATTTAATGAATATAAACGCTTCACAAACGATTTTACATATCATATGATACATAAAAGTTGTTTGTAAGGTAAGAAAATGGTTAAAAACCTTAGAAAAGTGTTGTTTCGTATTGAGCGGGGACTGCCTGTAGATTGGACCAAGGCAAAGAAAAACCTTTTATCCTTGGGTATCAGCCAAAAGAGTATGAGCCAAGCATTGAGTGTTACGGCATATGGCGGCAATGATTATAGAGTTGAAGTTAAAGACAAAAAAATATTTGACGAAATACTGTTATTGATTGAGCCAGCTAATAAAAGTACACGAAGTGCCGCAAGCCTTAGCGGCAATACGCACTTAAGTCAGGTTAATGGAGCAATGCTAGCTGTATGGTATGCCAATGAGGCCATTCCTATTAACAGAGTTTTCAAAGATGAAGAGTCCTGCCCTTCTCCAGACAGAAAGAATGCGCTTATCATAGAAAATGAAGAGTGCTTTTTGTTTAAGGAAGATACTTTTAAGTTTGTTAGGGACTTTTGTAATGTTGATATGGATGAGGATGATGTTGAATTTATCTATGGCTCTGGAAACAGCATTACAAATCGTAGAATAATTCCTTATCTAAAAGCATTTAAAGGAGAAGTATATTGCCTCTTTGACATCGACCTCGGAGGATTAAGAATATACGCCAATCTAATTTCTGCCGGACTCGAAAAAGAAAAAATACATTATCTAATCCCAGAGGATCTAGAGGAAAGGCTGGTGAAGTCAAGGAGAGAAGCGACAGAAAAGGAGTTGGGGGAGTTAAGCCAAGTGTATGGAATTACTGAAAAAACAGACAGGATTATCAGCGCTTTACGTTACTATAAAAAAACTATTGAGCAGGAGAGCTACCGTGCAGAAAAATAATTTTAGTTTGGAGTTTAATAGAGAATATAAAATAAAAGAGTTAATCTTCGTAAATAGTGGATCCAACTATTATGTGAGATTACCAGTAGACTCACATGCTGCCATTATTGCTGATAACAATAGCGGTAAGACCTCAACCTTATCCGCACTTAAATTATTTTTGTTACCTGAAATTAGCTTTAAAAGACAAAGTGAGAAATTCGGATTTTCATCAGGAAGAAAGTTTTTTGAAGATCTTGACTCGTATTTGTACTATTTTCCCGGAGCAGATTCATACATTATTTGTAATGCATCAAATCCTAAAGGAGATTTTTGTTGGGTATTGTACAGAACGACAGAACTAAGATATGAAAGAATTGCATTGCCTGTATCTTATGATGAGATAGAGCACTTGTTTTGGGATGGAAGATCAAAAAATAACGAGAATGCAGGAAAGTTACATAGCGATATAGAAAGCAAAGGAATCAAAAAAACGTTAATAACAACCTATAGCGGGAAACCCTTTAATGATAGAAAAGCCATAGGTGAATCTATATACACGAGAACGTCCAATGATAATGATGATTCACGATTCTGCTTACTTCCGATGATAAAAGGCTATAGTTCTAATAAGACAGAAACTATCCGCGCTCTTTTAAATATGGCTTTTGATCTAAGCAATGCAGCAACAACATCACTGCCTATGGCCATAGCGTCAATTCTAGATGGACAATCAATGAGTGCAGTGAAAAGGAATAACAGCGAGGGAATTCTGTTGGATCTTGAGGCCCAATTAGATGAATGGCGTGAACTGAAACAACTAAATTCAAAATTAAATGTTGTTAAGGACAATAGCAATCTGTGGATATCATTGGAAAAGAGTAGAGAGAGTTTTAAAGAAACGAAACGCGAGTTTATAGAGAAATTTAAAAATATTAATTACTTAGTCGAATCAGAGAAAAACAAGAATCAGAAAGAGGTGCAAGAAGTAGCAAAAAGAGTTGAGGAAGCAGACAAGCATCATCAATCAGTGGAAGAAAACTATAAGATGGTTAAAGTGAGTTATGACAATGCAAAAATAAATGCTAAATCGGAAAAGAAAAGCCTGGAGAGAAATAAAAGTATTATAGAGAAAGTTGAAGAAACAAGGCGTCATCTTAAGCCTTTAAATCCAAATGATGGTAGTGATGAGTCAATATTGTTAGCTTTAAACGAACAGATAGCATTATGCCAGGAAGATATTGAAAGTTTAAAAGATAAGAATAAAGCAATAAGACGAATGGAAGAGCTGAATAAAAGAGTTATAACCAATAAGCATAGAGTTAAATGTTTGACTGAAACAATAGAGCATACTGAGAATAAATCATCATTATTCGATGAATTAGAAGCAGGCGCAGGTAGTAAACTGCTTAGTTTAAATAAAGACTTTGGTAAAGTTTCTGTCAAATTAAGCCAAGAACAAAAGAAAATCACGGAGTCATTTTGTGAGCTGATAACCCTGTCAAAGCAAAGGGTGTACTTTTGTGATTCTGAACTGATAACCACAGAGTTTATAGAAACAAATAGCGATGACTACATAAAGCAATATAAAGATGAAATAGAAGAGCTCAATAGTTGGATACATAAAGATAGCCTAGAAATCAAGAAAAACAAAGAATATAGTTTACTAACAAAAGAGGCTCAGGCTAAAAAGCTACAGGAATGTGAAGATGAACTAGAGGAGTTAAAACAGAATAGAAATGACTTGAAAGCGTTTGATTCAATAATGGCCAGTATCAAAATAGGAGTGGCTAACTTACAAATAGCCGAGGAAAAATATAAAGAGGAGAATGATAAGTTTGAAAAAGTGAAGCGTCACAGGGTAGAAACACGAATTGCTATGGAAAAAGAACATTCTCGTTCTTCAGAGATTAAAAAATATCAGGCAGATATTCAGAATTATGTCCAGAAGTTACACGCGATAGAGCTCTCAACTGGGCATTTATGTAAATTGGAGCAAGTATTAGATGAACATGAAGAGTCATGCGAGAAAGAAAGAGCTGCTATGCTCATCGAGAGTAAAATAGAAGAGCTTGAGGAATTGAAGGGGAAGTTGATAAATGAGCACGAAGAGACAATAAACAAAACTAGGGAGCTCTTGGATAAAGGGATCGTTGAATCAGAGGTTGATGATAGGTATCGACTAAAAGAGAGTGATGGAAGTTTAGATAATTATTATTACAGTCTGGAGTCAGTGTTTAGAAACATAGACAAATCTTTGGAAAGCTTTAAGCAAAGATTAGAGCATCATAACAATCAAAATGCCACGGTGACAAAAATTATTGAAAATGTTGAAAGTTGGATTAAGGCATTCTTTAAACAGTTAAATGATGAAATGAAAAAATATAAAATCTCTAATTTAAGTTCGGTTGAATTAATTGCGGAGCTTCACCCTCAATACACCGAAGTAATTAAAACGCTGAACTCAACAGGCAATAGAACAGATATATTAAACACACAGGATTTTTATACACAAATAGCTGATTTTCAGAATAATTTCTATATCAAAAGGGCTGGAAAGATTGATATTGCGAGAATTATTGAAAAGGTAAGCTACCGATTTACGCGAAATGGTACTGTTGAAGTTATACCACAATCGAATGGTACAAATTGCATGGTTAATGCAGTGTTATTAGCACTATTGTTGAGTGACATGGTGCCAGAAGATATAGGATTAAACATGCCGGTTGTTTTTGATGAGGTCGGCAGCCTTGATGAGAAGAACTTTAAAGAGATATTAAAAGTAATGGAGGAACATGGATTGTTTTTGTTTGCCGCAAACCCAGAGCAAAATGGGATAATAGCAAGTGTTCTGAGCGTATATCATCCAATTTCAACATTCAGAGTCGTAGATGATGAAATCATTGGAAAGGCTGAAATTATTTACTATCCAGGAATGGAAGAGCGTTTAGAAGAAATCGGTCATAGTGCATAGCATGAATTCTAGGGCGAAATAAGAGTGGGATATGGATACTAATGCACAGAATACCCTTGTCACGGTTTTTCAACATGTGGATATATTTTGCACTATGTTGGACCATTATTCTGATCAGACCAAAACAGTAGTGGGATTTGAAACTGCCGCGTATGAATCAGTGGTTAGCCAATATGTTATTAAGAGGATAGAAAGAAAGACTGATCAGAAAAGAATAAAGGCAGCCTTAAGTATTGCCAACATGCAAGAGTGTGGACTGTTAAGCTTCATTAATCATAAGCGTGGTCAGTTTGGCTTGAATAGAGGGCTTCTACAAACCATACAAAACCTAGACTCCAGAAGAATAAGAGAGCTAGGAAAGCCTGATTTGGATATCATATATGTTCAAATGAAGAAGCTTTATGATTACTTCATACCTCTAGGTGGAGCATATGAACGAGGAAATGACACGTTTAATGAAAATCTGGCTTCACTTATGGATACCCTTCAAGAAGTCCTTTCAAAAATAGATCACAATGCCAAAGCATTAGATGGAAGTTCTAAGCGGCTATCCGAAATATTGGATAGTCATAACTTTAACAAGATGGTAATGACTGATCAGGTTAGTAGTGCATTGGATGAGATTATTCGAATATCCCAAAGAACCATTAAGCCGACTTTGATATTTCTCAATGAAAAAGGAATGGTACAAGATAAAAGTGCTATGTATTTAATACGCAGGATAAGGGAAAGTTTTGAGAGAACAAGCTTCTATAATGAATATGGAAATATTTACACTATCGAAATGAAACTTTTATCGTATGCTGAGGTAATAGGAGAAATACGAAGGAAATTAAGTAGATATGTTGAGATGGATAGACTTCAACGTCAGATATACAATAGCATAGAAAGTAGATTTAACAGGCTATATACGGAAGTGGTAACTAGGCTAGACACAAAATTAAAAGGGAAAAGTATTCCATTCGAGCACACTATATTTTCAGAGGCAAAGAAGTTTAAGGGGTTAGTAAATTGGAATTCATCAAAAATAACAGGTGCATTAATTGAATTGCCTGAGAGCTCTCGAACGAAACACCTAGAGGAATATATACGAGCTAAAATGCAGCATGCAAGTGCTCTTAATGCAAAGAAGAGAAAGCCTGGAGAGAATGGGAAGACTGCTAGAGAACGACATGAAAACTATCAGAGGGTGAATCGAATAAAGAAAATTATGGAAAGGTTTGAGCCAATGAAAGATGTTAACGACTTGTATTTTGCAATTCATGAACATTTAAAAGAAGGTCTTAAAGGTTATGATTTGCGGGACATATATGATGCAGTACCCTTCGTGGATGAGACGATAAAGAGAACACAGACGTTCAAAAGGGGCACGATAGAGTATAAATCTAAAAGACTTAGCTATTTAGTTAAGTCGTTGGAGTTTGAAAAAAATGAATGACTTTGATTTAGGACTAGATGTTTTTGACTCAAGAGCTATCTATAAGGACTTCATGGCCGGGAAGATTATTAATAAATATGAGATTATTGAAGGCGAACTACAGCGATCACCAAAATTTGGTGCTTTAATAGGTAGTCTAGATATATACCGCTATCTATATTCATTAATAGGGTTTGAAATTAAGCAGATTAATGACGAAGCTTATTTCATTACGCGTATTGATAGAGCGGATGAGTACAATGAGGTTGCTGCTAATATCCAGGTGCTTTTGACTGTTATTTGCAGAGGTGTGTATTCCTTGGGCTTACCGCCAGGTATCTTATTAGATCAAGATGCTGGGTTAACGTCAAAGCAGATAGATGAGATTGGGTTAATAGATGAGCAAAAGCGAATATTAAAAGCATGTGGTTTAAAGACACCCCTATCAGAAACGGTTAATGGAAAATTGGTAGATCGTGGGGTATTTCTTAAAACACAAGCTGAGCGTTACATCCTGTCCTCAGCTGGAAAGTATCTGTATGAAGAAATAATAAGTGACACAGAAACGAGAGCATTAGAAAGGATAACAGAATAAACTAATTTACTGAATCGTTTAAAGCTGCCGTTGATTTTTGATTTCATTACTTATATAGAAGATAAGAGTGGAAGAAATCAAGAATAAGGAATGACCTTATTAGATAGATAATGTATAGAATATTAAAGATAAGCCTGGTACTGATGCTGGCTTGCTCTCTAAGCATACCAATTCATTATCATCCGTCATCTTTTGAATAGTAGTTACGAGATTAGGATCATCAATTAGAGTGAAATCATACTGGCCTTGCCCAGCCAATCCGATCCATGCCCATGATGCTTCATTCTCAACAAAGGCCAGATAGAATACTCCAGGATGTGCAGTTAACTTTTTTATGATGGTTTGTTTGTGATTACTCATTAACTTTGCTCATTCGAAAATATCTAATTTAGGAGCAATTCTTGTCTAAATTGTTCCTCGGGTTTAACCTCAGGGGACGTATCATTGAAAATCACATAATGCTCATCTGTATTTCGGATATTTATGACTTTATGTGTGTATTCTTTCGTAGGATCTGGCTTGATGAAAACAAACTTTTCAGTAGGCTTTTGATAGTGTAATACAATCCAAACATTTTCATCTGAGTGGTTCTGACAGTAGGTAAGCTTGTCTGGGCGCACCCAGTAATCACTCCCTCTCATCGCTTCTGTACCTGTGACTTCCACACGCATCACAATGCTACCGGTATCATTATTGACTACCGCTAAATCAGGAGCACCTGATTCGTCTGGATGTTGTGGTATAAATTCATCACTATCAGCACCAAACCCCACAATTGATACTGATAAGTTAGGGCTGACGGATTCTATTATCTCTTTTACTTTGTCAATTCTCACCTTTTCTTGTTGCCATGACTTTTGCCCGTATTGATGTTTAAAATGATGATTTTCGAGTTCTTTTAACTCAGGGCAAGTTATCTCCCTTCCCACCTCAAGATCCATAGCTTTAAATGTTCTTGCTCGGACAGAGGTACAGTAGTCATTGTCGATGTAAATCCAATATTTATCACTAGACTCCTTGTAGAATATTTTGGTAATTACTGGCATAAGAGCTCCTGTTATCATTTACTTTAAGTGTTCCATACTCATTTCCCCAACCATCAAAGCCTTCTCTAACCTGTCGAGCAAAGACATCCAGCTTTTTTCCTTCAAATAAAGTATTAATTTGCTGGTAGAAGCTATCGGGCTTTACAGAGTGTATGGTCGGAGTCTCTGTAAAGAGTGTCTGCATTTTTCCAAGAGTTTCTCGTTCAAACTTAACCTTACCTTTATAACCAAACAATACGTGTTCAGTTGTAATCTGATAAGGACCAAATGGACAGGGCCCCGTTCGTTTGTTCCAGGTGATCATTGTGTAAAAAGTAAATCCCCAGTGCTCCATCAGATCAAAGGCTGACTTGAGAATAGGTTCTTTTGTACTTCTGTCTTTACTGTTTGTCGCCCACAACCATAAGAAACTTTGGTCTTCTGCCCACTCCTCGACTGGAAGTTGCATGAGTTCCTCTTTTGTCATAGTTTCATAGTCTAAACAAACATTTTGATTTGGTCTAACTTTTCTCTTACCTGTCTTCCCTTGGTTCCAAGGTGGATCAATTACTAAAACTTTATACTTGCTTCGAGGGTATTTCATAATACAACTCCTACTTATTGAGGTAGAGAATTCTGAATAGAACCGGCAAACCTGCCTTCTTCAGCTGCTCCGCGTATTTTTTTGGGCTCTATGTCTAACGAACTTAATTTGGGCTTAAAGTCAATCTGATGATCTGCTAGCTCACCCATCAAATGGGCAATTACAGCAAGATGTGAGGGAATTTTATCTTGGCGCGAGTAATTAGACAGTGAACGTGGATTGATTTTGACGAGCCGAGCGAATTCACCCAGGGTAATCCCAGCTTTTCCAACGTTTCTTTTAAATTCGTCGTATTTCATATATGAAAATATTACACGATAAACTGATTAAAATACATACTTTTATATGAAATTATAATATTTTTAAGGAAGTAAGTCATAAAATTAACGTCTTTGACCATAAATTTATGTATAAATGGCTGCAAAGACCATTATTACTGAAAGATGGTTACAGTTGAGGTTTGTAGTGATTTATTTGGGGAAAGATACATCCATGTGAAGCCACACTAGAATCAAGTTGAATGTTGAGTGTTGGAGATGCAGCATATAAGCTTTAATGGACAGGCTACTTGAAAGACTGTATTTGAATAAGCTGGGTAGGTATTTGGCGTTGCGCTAGCCATTCGTATGTAATGTTGTGCAAAGTATATCAATGAATAGGGAAGAAAAAACTTTAAGGATAATTACTCAATTAGTTTTGAGCTTAGCTACAGGTACTGGATTATTTTATCTTGCAGAGCCACACTCAGCCGTTTACGGCGCGTTATTTATAGAACCAAGACTTATAATATCGATGATATGCATAGGCTTGAATGCAACAACAGCGTTTAAGCTAATTTTTTAAACAAAAGATTGCTTGTATGAGTTTTGTGATGAATTTGGTAGGGGAAATAGTAACTCAGCAAGACTACCCTGTAAGAGATGGGATTGAAGAGCCCTTGATGGGTGTAGAGAATAGAATAAGTTTAATTCCTGGAGAGGAACTCCCAAATATTAAGGGCATCATGGTAAGGAAGAGAGCAAAGAAATCATTTGACCCTTTTAGGTCTAAGATATGACATACAATTGTTCATAATGGTGACGAATCGTATTATTCGAAAGTGTATTTAAAATAAAGTATTTTGGGGTAGTATAGCTTAATGAGTTCACTACCTTATTAAGTAGTCATATACAATAAATTAAAGACGCTGGGCTCTGGGTAACTGGAAGTATCTACTATACAGAGTCTGGCCGTAGAATTGTTAAGCAACCATAATCTCCTAAAGGAATAGCTTGTTCGAGTAGAATGGTATTGCGGGCAGACCAATTAGCAACCCGCTTGAACCATGCCGAGCGAGTTGTTCCGCGCGAAAGATATCCACATTCAGGAACAACCCCACCTCTTAATAATTCTTCTGTGGCTGAACCAGGAATGAGCTCATCGGCATTCTTAATACTTTTAGCAGGGAGTTCAAACCACCAATTATAATCCATTTTTTGCCAGCGGACATGGGTTGGCCCCCATAGAACTAATGCACTATTACCAGGCAGAGATGATTGGCAGCGTAGTGCTGCACAAGTAATTGAGGTTTCAAAGTGTCTAGCGGCATCGATAATTTCCTTGGCACCCCAGTCCTGATTACGATAGCGTTTTTGCAATGCTTTTGTCGGTACTAAAAAATGTGCAGCAAAAATGTCGGCTTCACGTTCCATCGGATTTCTTGAAGAAAAGCCAGTAATGTCTTTGTGGAATCCATCACCGAGCATTATTGCATTTCGATGTTCGCTAATACTGAAATGCCCAAACTCGTGGGCGCCCGTAAATCGACAGCGACCGATGGTTCTAGGAACGCCGGCGCTTCCTGTATTGATAAAGACCTGAAATTCCTCATCATGAAAGCGCAACAACCCTTCGAAAGCATCGTTAAAGTTAGCTTGTGCCACTGGAACCTCATAATCATTAAAAGCAATGAAGGGGTCTCCCCCACCAGATTTTCCTTTATGTTGTTCGGCTAGCCCTTCTGCAAACTCTATAATATGCTCTGGGTTAATCATTCTTCTGTCTGTCCTTGGCTAGCTGTATAGCTTCTTCCATTAGCTGTTCCGTTTCCTTAGTTATTTCATTTCCATTACGAGCAGCCATTCTATAGCGCGTTTCGGTTACAGGGTACGCTTTTGGATAAATGGTAGCTGAGTTAGAACTTTTTATCTCTTGCGCTAATTGCAGAATGTCATTTAAGCTAGGACGAAAATTGTTCGCTTGAACAATATCATCTGCAAACTTGTGTTCAAAAGCAGCGACCTCATCTGGTGTTTCAGGTGCTTGTAAACCATTAAGAACAGCGACCTCGTGTAGCAAGAGACTGTATTCAATATCTGAAATTGATATGAATTTACGTTTGGGAATTTTATTCATGCTTTGACCTCCTGTTCAAACCTTTCAAGAACCTTCTTAAGCAGCCTATTTCTACAGGTTCGAATTGCTCCGGGTTTATAACCGTGCTTTGTTGCAATCGAAGCTGCCTCACCTTGTTTGCCACGTGCATTAGGGTTTTCTATACTTTTCAAATCTTCGGATTCGAGTAAGGCTTCTTTCATTGCTGGCTGGAGCTTATTCAATTCTTCTTCGAGGATTCTTAGCTTTAAAGCCTTTTCGGTTACAGAACGTGAGACAGGTGTATTAGAAGGAACCTCAGTTATTAGGACTTCCTCAGGAGAAGGAGAGGTTGATTGGTAAGTCTCTTCTATTGTATCAGGGGCTATACTAATTTCGGTTTGTGTGAGCTGATATTTAGGATTTGACCATTCTCTTTCGCTGCACTTTAAGGCCCAGGCTATAAAGGCTTTGCGAATACCTGATGATGTATCTTCAGGAATAGTAAATTTTGAGATCTCTTTAAATATCTTATCGATACCTATGGCAGTTAAAGCTCCATCATGTGCTTGAGCAAGATGGTGGTTTTCTAACCACTGCTGAGCGCGAACTGTCATTAGTCCGTAGATGGCAACATAAAGAATACCATGGCTCTCTGTTAATCCGTCTACTGGGGCCGTTTGAATCTCTAGAATGAGTTCCTCCCAATCAACTTCCGCTTCTCTATTTCGTTTTATAGCTTGTTGCGTCATTAATTTTACCTCTTCCTTGTAAAGCCAAAAGCGTTACAAATCCAAGTGTAACGCTATCAGCTTTAATAAGTGTAAACAAAATTTCGCATATTTGTAATTATAGAGGACCAAACAATGAGCAACGATAACCATGACAACAACGGGTCTCAATGGAGATTTCGTGTTGATAAAAACAACTTTACTGTAGATTCACCGAGTATCACCGGTCGAGAAATACTGATAATGGCGGGAAAAACTCCCGTAGAACAATATCTACTTATTCTTAGTGGACATGGCCAACCAAAGGAAATATCACTTGATGAAAAGATTGACCTCTCCCAACCGGGGATAGAACGCTTCAGAACACTGGAACGAGAGTGTCGTGAAGGATTTCAAGGGAGAAAGGACTTTCAGCTTCCGTCTGAAGATACCGAGTTCCTAGAGGCGTCAGGACTACAATGGGAGACCACTACTGAAGGTCGAGTAATGAGGGTGGTTATATATAACTACCCTGTGCCTGATGGCTACAATGTAAGTGAAGTGGATATGTATTTGAGGATAGACACTTCGTATCCGGATACACAGATAGACATGTTTTACGTCTATCCTGCCCTTTCATTAGTGTCAGGACACACTATAAAGGCACTTGCGACGGAATCATTCGACGGGAGAATATGGCAAAGATGGTCAAGACACCGTGCCAATCAGAACGTTTGGCGGCCAGGCGTAGATTGTATTGAAACTCATCTAGCCCTTGTAAACCAATGTTTAACAAGAGAGGTCAAATGAGATGGATAGGGAGTATACGATAACCTTTAGATATGAAGAATTTAACCAGTTAAAACAACATCTTTTCCCTGGTGATAAAAAGGAAGCTGTAGCATTTGCTCTTTGTTCGATTGCCCAGGGAGTTGATAAGACACGGTTATTAGTTCGTGAAATCATTTCCTTGCCCAAATCCGCCTATATAAAGCGAACCCCGCAGGAAGTGTTATGGGAAACCAGTACATTGATACCAGTTCTAGGGAGGTTGGAAAAAGAGAATATTTGTCTTATCAAGTGCCATTCACACCCAGACGGGATTGCTGAATTTTCAGCAGTAGATGATAAAAGTGATAAAAGCTTGTTACCAAGTTTCTATGAATGGAATCCAGTGGGGCCTCACGCAAGCTTGGTGATGTGTGAGGATAATGTGAGTGCTCGTATCGTATTAGATGATGGCAGTTTTAAGCCGGTCAATTGTATACAAATCATTGGAGAGAGGCTCAGTTGGTACCGGAACGGTGTTACTAAAAAGGTAGAACCGGAGCAGCAACGTTTAGTTCAAGCGTTTGGTGAAGGTACATATAGCGCTTTAAGTAATCTTCGTGTTGCTGTAATAGGTGCATCGGGAATCGGAAGCCTTGTAAATGAATCCTTGATGAGAACTGGAGTTGGTGAAATTGTTACTGTTGACCCAGATCACGTTGATTTTGTAAATCTTAACCGAATACTTTACTCGACGAAGAAAGATGCTCAGAACAAGGTTAACAAAACGAGTTTGTTAAGAATGAGCGTAGCAACTACGGGCTTAGATACAAAAATCACCGAACTACCTTACGACTTAAAAACACCAGATGTCATTAAGCATATAGCTGGTTGTGATTTGATCATGGGCTGTGTTGATAATAGAGAAGCACGCCAAATACTTTGCAGGATAGCTGCATTTTATTTACTTCCATACATAGATGCTGGTGTGGCTATTAGAGCAGAATCAAAGGGAGAGATTGAATCAATATCGGCAGCTATCCACTATATACAGCCCGGACAATCCTTTTTATCAAGAAGAATATTTGATATTGAGGCACTACGCTCAGATGCCATGCAGCGTGCGAATCCAGATCACTTCAAAGAACAGTTAAATTTAGGTTATGTGTCGGGGGTGGATGTTGAGCGACCGGCAGTAATGCCCCTAAACATGATCGCAGCAGGCTATTCTGTAATGGAGCTTTTGGCGAGAATACATGGATATCGCGGGGATATTGAGGACGAAAAGTGCGCAGCGGAGACGTTAATCTCAGTTGATATAGGTTACATTAAACAAAGACCTGATACAGCTCTTTGCACCAGTCTAGCGCGTTATATAGGCTTGGGAGATGTAGTGCCTTTATTGGGGATGCCCGTACTTAGCATGCAAGAAGAGGATGCAGCGTGAAGATCTTGAGAAAGTTGTACTCGTATTATTATCGTTGGAGATATAAGAAGTATACAGCTGTTAGATGTGAAGAGCTGCCAGAGAAATTACGGAATGGAAAATGTTACTATCTAATGGATGCTGGATTTGCATGGGGTCTTTCATTCAAATGTCCTTGTGGCTGCGGTGAGTTGGTAAATTTGAACCTTGTGGGATCTCGACCAGTATGGAATGCTTCAATTTTAGATGGTGAATTAAATATTACGCCCTCAATTTGGCGTAATGCTGGATGCAAGAGCCACTTCTGGATTGTAGGAGGTGAAATCAAATGGGTTATATAAATAATTTGAAAATTACATAAGACTATTGTTGGCTATCAGAGCCGGACACATAATGAGATCGCTATAATGATAGATATAAGTGAAATCAGAGCGCAGATAAAATTGCTCAATCCAGAAATAAACTTTGATGGTGCTTACACTTTCTACTATGACGAAACGAATAATATAAGAAAGTTCCGCATCAAAGAAACGGGGTTTAATTCAGCATTTACAAATAACTTTGTGTTAGGTGGCTTGGTTTTTGAAGGAGTTTCACCTGACGTACAACCACTCAAGGATAGTTTGAGATTACAGAGTACTGCCAAAGAAGTGAAATTTAACCATATCGCACGGGGGAGCTTCATTGATTGCTTGAAATCACAAAATCTGAACCTCTTTCTGAAGTATCTAGTCAGTAATAATTTATATATCCACTACTCAAGTATAAACATTCTCTATTGGTCACTTGTGGACATTGTTGACTCAGCCATTGTAAATTCAGAGATAAGCCAAAAAATAAGCGCACAGTTTATTAATGTATTGAAGAATGATTTGTATAAATTGGCCAGGCTAGAAATAAACTCTATGGTTTCATTGTTCCGAAAGTACGAATATCCGAATATAAAGCAAAATAGAGTGTTATCATTTATAGAAGAAATGAGCGAATTGTTCTTTCCATATATTAATGAACCGGAGTTTCACATTGGGTTAGAGTCGCTTAGACAAATATTGCAAGAATGCAGAAGGAAAGGGTCTTTGCCATTTGTCATGGGGGAAGAGGACTTTATCCTAATAAATGATTTCTCACAGTTCTATATGCGCCCTATCTACACGTTTATAAACTCTACACATATTTTTGATAAAGAAAACTCGATAGAGGAACTGTTAGAAAAGCAGATAATTATGGATGGCCCAAGACAAATTAATAATTACTCATTTGCTGATTCTAAATCAGAGCAATTAATACAGTTATCAGATGTTGTAGTTGGTATTCTGGGGAAATTAGGTTCCTACTGTAATACTAATGATAAAGAGAAAATATATTCGGATATGCACTCATTAAACTCATTGCAAGAAGAAAATATCGATTTACTCTTGAATCTAATTGCTGAGTCGCGTGATAGAAATATGGGATTCTTGCATGCAATAGACTGTTATGAGGAAATGTCAAAAATGGATATAATTATAGAATGTAGACAAGGGATATGCGCATAATAATTAGCTACTATCTGAGGGTTATTCTTGAGAAGGTTACCGACTAATGACAATGATTGTTGCGCTACAACTTGATGCTTACGTATTAATTGCTGCTGATAGACGTGAGACATATCAAGTAAATGGTGAGGTTGCATACGTTATTAGTGACGACAGACAAAAACTTATACAATGGTCAGGTGGCATAGTTACCGGAAGTGGCTATGTCCCACTTCTTAGTGAATTTAAGTCGAAAATAGCTGACGCAAAAATTACTTTTGTCGATGAGATAATAGAAATAGCACAAGAGTGCTGTAATAACCTTTCAGGTGATCAGTCTGAGTGGAAAAAAACGACGAATTGGCTTTTTACTTATGGTGCTGATAGTCCAGAAGGTGAGGTAAGCAGGGTTGCGTTTATCAAATCACAAGAGCCCGAAGGGATTCATGTTTTAGAAGTGGGGGAATCATTGATTTGGGCTAAAATACCTGACTATAAGGAGGAGTTATCCAATCTCAAGGCAAAAATCAGACCAGAAAAAGACTTATCGAATATTAACTGTAGTTTATCCTACCATACAGAAATTCTGAAAGAGCTTTACGCTTATGTTGCAAAGGTGAATCCCAGTGTGTCTGAGGCATTTGATTGCTATCTTCATTCTGTTGAGGTAAGAGGAATGGTACCAGTGGAGTATTGGAAAACTTAAGTTAGATCGAAGTTGTTATGAAATAAGTATATTGTACTATAAAAGGAATTTTATTTGATTATAAACATATGGCTTCAAGCAATACTATCTCTCCTCTTAGGAGGGATAGTATTTTACATGGTTGCTCCATTTAGCAGCGAGTTAGGTGTTATTGCTTACGAACCTAAGGTAGTTCTGATTGTATTAGGTTGTTGTCTGTTGATTTTGTCTATTATTAAGTTCTTTTACAGGAAGCTTAGTTGGGTTTTATCATCAATCAGTACTTTTATAGCCGTAATTGCGATGGTCTTTTTATATCCGCCCTCTTCACGACTTGCTGAGCCGAATGGTGCTTTAAGGGACAAGGTAAGTTCATACTTAGTGCAAGTAAAAAAAGTAGAGGCAGAGGTTCTAAATATCAATCATAGACCAAAGAAGATGTTTGATCTGATCAGAGAAAAAGATTGGTTGGTATCGATCGACTGTTCAGGTAAAAGGCAAGCACTTTACATAAAAGAACCCTTGTTCGGAGAAATGTATTCTGACGTGGAGCCAGTTTGTAAGAAATAATGACTATATTTTCGGAGAGTTAGTAATGAAATGAAAAGAACAAATAGAGTAGTCTATTTGAAAAGTTGGCTAATACAATCTGCATTATCCCTCCTGGTAGGAGGATGGGTATTCTATATTTGTGCTCCACATAGTTGGGGAGTTGGGATTGTCTTTCAAGAGATAATCTATGGAGTAATATCACTAGGAATTAGCCTTGCTATATTAATTCCTACAGCTATTCTATTCTTTAAAGGTAGAAAAAAATATCCTTTCTCAATCCTCATATTCAGTATTATAGGTTGCTTACTGTTAGTTTATTTCTACCCGGCAAATTATAGATACTCAGCTCCTTCTGAAGCTATTAGCAACAAAGTTGAGGCTCTCTTAATAGATAAAGGAATGCCATCAACCGTTGACTTCCAAGTTATACGTAGGAAGAAAGTACCTTTTGATATTTTTGCAGAGCATAATTGGGAGGTGGAAGTCTCAGGCAACAAAGCTGGGGAGTATTTGTACTTCTATTATATAGAACGCTTTGGAGAGGGTGAGCTGGTAACTTATGGAGAAAGCAATTGGTCAAAACTTAATTAAGTTTAACGTTGATTTATGGTGTGAATTTAAAACAAGGAGATGAAAATGAAAGGCAAATACGAGATATTTCAAAGTACCGCTAATAATGAATACTACTTTCGGCTAAAGGCATCTAATGGAGAGCCTATATTAGCTAGCGAAGGGTATACCGCTAAATCAAGTTGTCAGGGAGGAATAGAATCAGTGAAGAAGAACTCACCAGACGATAATAACTACGCAAGAAAAGACTCTAAAAATAATCAGTATTATTTTGTTCTTAAAGCACAGAATCATGAGCCCATAGGTCATAGCGAAATGTATACGACCAAGGCCTCAAGAGACAATGGTATAGAGTCAGTTAAGCGGTTTGGCCCTGATGCTGACGTTGTGGACTTAACTTAGACTTGGCTCTTATCGTCTGACCCTAAGTTAATACAATGGCAAACTAGCACTATTTTAGTACGATGTTGATAGTAAATGACCGTATGAGCATCATTGATGTTCGTACGGTTAAAGCTGTTATACAATAGTGGAAATTGCGAACAGTGATTGAATTATGATCATCTATATTGATATGGACGGAGTTCTGGCAGATTACGATGCTGCGTACGCTCAAATCAAGAAACAGGAGCCCACTGTAGCTTATCCTCAATCCCTACCAAAGTTCTTTGAAGACCTGGAGCCTATAGACGGTGCTATAAAAGCATTCTTCAGGCTGTGTGAGAAGAACGATGTGTATATCCTAACCGCCCCTTCTAATAGAAATCCTTTGAGCTATACTGAAAAGCGACTGTGGGTTGAAAGGCATTTGGGCTTTGAGGCTACTGAGCGACTAATCATCTGCTCTAATAAAGGGCTGCTTAAAGGTGACATTCTGATTGATGACAATATCGACGGTAAAGGACAAGAAGCATTTGAAGGTAAAGTGTTACACTTTGGGAGCAAAGGCCTTGAAACCTGGGCTAGAATATTAAAGCAAGTGGGCTAGCCTCTAGCTTCTATGGTGAAGTTTATTGCGTAATACCGTTCAAAGCCAATAATAATGTTATTGAAGCTACGTTTAAGGAGTTAGATTCAGGAGTTAGTTTACGGAGATAGGTATGGCCATAGTTCGAAGTAACATATTGCCGGTTAAGCACCCTGGCATTGTCTTTAAAGAAAAATGCATGAATGCTTACAATCATACCGACCTGAGCAAAAGGTTAAATATGACCAGGAAGGAGTTGCAGAGCTTTACTGATGGTATAAGTTCAGTAACGATTGAGCTTGCTAAAGGATTAGAGCAAATAACAGGCATTAGCCTTGAGTACTGGATGAGTCGTCAAAAGAAATATGATGCGTATAAAGGCGATATAAAGTAAGTATTGTGGTGTAAAGCTTGAGCATGACTATTCAAGCCAGATAATTTGGCTCAGTATAAATATCATCGACACTTACTGTTTTAAGTCCCGCTGCTGTCCCCACTGCAACAATCGCAACGATAAGAATTGCCTGAGCTGCAATTAAAACCGATAGTAAATATCCAGATCGCAAATGACCTAATCCTATAGCTATATGGCTTAAGTTAGATATTATTTCAATTAAGTATTTTTATCTATTTTTAATTTACTCTGATGAAATAATTTTCAAAAGTAGATATATACCCAATCATATAAAATTTACACTTTAAACTTCAAAGGTAGTGGGTCGATTTAATAAGAATAGTAAGAAATGCCTTTATGTAAGAAGTCAGAGAACCACTGTAACTTAATATAGAAATTTATATGTGTTAATAGATAGGCTTATGTAGAAATAACAGGTTCCAGAAATTGAAGTCTCACATAAATCAGCAAGCACCGCGCTTAAGTGAAATCAATATAATTAAAATTTATTACTTGCACTTGTTAAAACTGAGTAATAGTCTTTGCATGAAAATCAAATTCGGAGAAATATTTATGACTACAAATAAAAACAAAGAAGTGCAAATAAGACAGTTGGCTTTGGGTACTTTGGGCGACGTGGACATGAGATTTGCCAGGCACGAGCTTGAGGAACGTAGAGCAAGAGAAGTCAAAGAAAGAATAATTAATGGAGAGTTTACTGCTGAAGAATTCTGCGCAGTTTTAGAGGAAGTCATGATAAATGCAAATGCAACTAGAGAGCATATTGATTATGAGATTCACTTAGCTCGAACATTTTATGACCTTTAATCAAGTAAGCAATGAATAGACTCAAAACTGTGAGAAGTACTTATGGATATCAATACCTCTCGCATTGTTTCTAAGAGATAACTATACAAACTAATAAAGTACTAGGTAAAGTTATTCTGAGGTTATGTGGTAGAGTGCCCGCTAAGGAAAAACAGCTATAGTGAAATTAATAATTCGACTTTCGATATACAACACACATTGAAGCTATAAGCTTAGCTATAGATGCATTATTGGTTTATGTCTGCTCGACGGCTAATGAGGCTTTAGCTGAAATAATACATATGCAATCATTGGGTAAATAATGGAAATTGAAAAAATATCAATCAGTAACTTCAGATGCTTTTCAGAGGCTGAGGCTGTCATATTTATGGAGTCTGATATCACATGTTTTGTTGGAAATAATGGAACAGGAAAATCAGCGCTAATACTGGCTTTAAAAAGAATATTTGGATCAACTAGAGAAGAGAGAACCGTTATTCGGGAAGACTTTTATGTTGGGTCAGGTGAAGATTACAAAGAAATATCTGGTCGAGAACTGTATATAGAAATCATTTTTTCATTTCCAGAGCTTCAAACAGCTGTTGATGAGTCGCGGGAGGTGTGCCCCGCATTCAGTTCAGTAATTTATGCTGATCAAGATGATAAAAGACTTAAAGCAAGAATGCGATTAGAGTCTAAATGGGATGAAAACGAATACGAAGATGAGGTGCAATCCCAGTTGTATTGGATAACAACTTCTAACAAAGTAGACTTCGGGGATGATGCTGAAAATAAATTCCCTGTTTCGGTATATGATCGAAAACACATCAAGCTAAGATACATCCCTGCTTTCAGAGACTCAAAGTCAACACTTAAGAATGAAGTGAAATCGTTAACAAATCTACTTGATGGATATACAGATTTAAATATTTCTTCTCAAGAAAAAATAGAAGCTATAAGCAGAGACCTTAGCAATGAAATCCAAAGTCTTGAATCTATCAAAACAGCCACAAGTTTATTAAAACAAGTCTGGAATAACACTCATGACAAAACGCTAAAGCACTATCAAGAGCCTAAACTTGAAGCAGCATCAACTGAGATTGGGGAGCTTCTAAGAACAATGACTGTGAAACTTTCACCCTCAGAAGATGGTGGAAGCAGAGATATTAACGAATTAAGTGATGGTCAAATATCACTTCTTTATTTTACGCTTTCGGTTGTTCTATATATTCTAGAACAAAAGCATCATTCAGGAGAATTAAGAGGTTTTAAATCTCTTGATAGAGATATTCCTGTATTTACAATATTTGCATTCGAAGAACCAGAAAATCATCTGTCTCCATTTTACTTGGGACGGGTAATAGAGGTTTTGTCCACTCAAACAAATAGTTTAAAAGCAACAGGTATTATCACGTCACACTCAACGAGCGTGGTACGTCGAATGCAGCGAGTGGAGCAAATCCGACATTTTAGGCAAGAGGTAAACTCAACTGATCGCTACTCAATTGTTAACCAAGTTTTACTTCCGTCAGAAAAAGCAGAAGATGATTATAAGTATATAAATCAAGCAATACTTGCTCATCCAGAGTTATATTTTGCTAAACTTGTAATACTGGGTGAAGGCGATTCAGAAGAAATAGTCATTCCAAAATTGGCAGAAGCGTTGGGGTTTGACCTAGATCCATCATTTGTTTCTTTTGTAAAACTAGGTGGCAGACATGTAAATCATATGTGGAGGTTATTATCAGACTTGAATATTCCTTTCTTAACCTTAGTTGATATGGACTTAGGAAGGAGCGGTGCTGGTCCATTACGAATCAAGTACATAATTGATGAATTAGAAAAGATAGATAGGCCCTTTGCCTTTCCAGAAGGTGTAAGCACTCAAAAACTACAAGAGAAGCAATTAACATACAGGCAATTAAATGAAATGGCGATATTGCTTGAAGAATATGGCGTCTTTTACTCTTTCCCTCTCGATCTAGATATGGCTATGATTTTCGCATACCCTGACTATTATGATGCCTCAAATGCGCAAGATAGCGATAGAGAAGTGCTAGATAGAGCCGTCTTAGGCGAGAATTACGATGACTATGATGATAATGGGGTAGAAATATACTCGGATGAAGAATTAAAAAAATATAGATATCTGTTTTGCACCAAGAGTAAAGTCGCATCCCACTATAAAGCAATAGCTGATTTATTAGAACTGGAGGTAGACGATGTCGTGACAGAATGCCCTGATTTTCTAAAACGTCTGATTAATAAGTCATCGAATTTGCTATCGGAATCAAAAGAGAATGAGTAAGTACCAGTCTGTAGAATCATGGAAACCAAGTGACGGCTTTATATCTACAGAAGTCGCAAATGAGGTTATTAAAGAAAAAAATAACAATCTAGCAATCCTTGCTGGTCCAGGGGCTGGGAAAACAGAAATTTTAGCTCAGCGCGCAAATTATCTATTGCAAACTGGACTATGTAAATCTCCACAAAAAATATTAGCCCTAACTTTCAAAGTGGACGCTGCCAGTAACATCAAAAATAGGATTGATTTACGCTGTGGAAGAGAGCTAGCCAGTAGATTTGAATCATCAACATTCGATGCGTTCTTCATATCACTGGTACGTAGATTTTCTACCCTCTTACCAAGTTGGATTGATATACCTTCTGATTTTGATGTTTATCCTTTTGATCATAACTGGTGGTCAGATTATGAGCAAAATCAATTAGGGGGTCGTCCTTTTGTCTTCAAAAATAACTATTCTCCGCTTGATTTAACAGCTAGACCCAATGATGAAATAACGAGACTTTGGAAATACTGTGCTGAGAATAAAATTGCGGATTACAAGATGTGCCGCTCAATGGCTTTTACCATTATTAAGAACTATAGCCAAGTAAGGTACTTAATTCTATCAACCTACAAATATTTATTCCTTGATGAGTTTCAGGATACTACGGACGAACAGTTTGCATTTATACAAACAGTTTTTAAAGGTAGTAATACTATAATTAGTGCGGTTGGAGATACAAATCAAATGATAATGGCATGGGCGGGAGCCAACCCCCAAAATTTTGAAAAATTAGCGAAGGATTTTAATTCCAAAACTGTTCATTTGATGGTAAACCATAGGTCAAATACCAAAATCATTAATCTTATTAATCATGTTATTCAAGATTTAACAACTTCAATGGAAACTCCAGTCGTTTATGTAGGGACTAGGAAAGGAGCTCCGCCTTATAACTGTATAGGTGCAAAAGCCTTCGATAGCCCGGAGAGTGAAGCCGCGTATATCTCCAAGCATATCAATTTAACTCTGAGTGAAAATCCCACATTAGCACCTAGTGATTTTGCACTCATATTGAGACAGAGGGCTCAGGATTATTATAAGAATGCAATTGGGGAATTTCTAAGTAACGATTTAAGCCTCAGAAATGAGGACGCATTAGTTGTTAGTAATGGCGTCAAAATACAAGACCTGATGGTTGAACCGTTATCTATATTTTGGATGCTACTGATAAGATATAAGGCAGGTCTTATAAACTACTCACAAGAGAAAAAGCTTGATAAAATAGCGTCGTTTTTTACAGGATATAACTTAGGTCAAGAGCGAGAGCGCAAGAAGTTAAAGGCATACATCGCACGCCTGATGTCTTGCATTAATTTCTCAGAGCCAGTAGAGAATACTATAACTAAAATTTTTGATATTGTTGGAAGTGCAAAAATTAAATTGGTGTACCCTCAATATAGATCGCAGTATTTCAATAAGGTTAAAGAGTCATTCTGCATTCTTTTTCAAGATGCGCTCAATAACAACCCGAAAGATCTTAAACAAGCAATAAATGATTATGAAGGAACAAATCAAGTCAAACTAATGACTATACATAAAAGTAAAGGGTTAGAGTTTGATACAGTTTTTTTTGTTGACTTCCATGATGACTCCTGGTGGGGACTTAGACGTGCTGTGCAGGAGAAAAATGAAAAGTCTCAAAGAGAAGAAAAAAACACCTTTTTCGTAGGCCTGTCTCGTGCAGAGGAGCGACTATATTTTACCAAGAATCGTGGAAACTGGCCGCCTGTTCTTGTAGGTTTACTCAAGGATTCAAACTTGGTAGTTCAACTGCCTGATATATAAAGATGAATATAGCGAAAATGGGAACTATATCTTTGTCTACTCATCAGGCTTTCATGAAGAAGACTGAATAGACTTAGAAGTAAGCATAGATATAGACAAGTTATAACATGATGTCTGTGTCCGAGCAGAACTTTGTTAGCTTATTTTGATGATCCCGGCCCTTTTTTCTTGTTTATACCCTTTGTCAACTCCCTGAGCCTTTTTAGTTTTTTTACAAATAAGTGTTCGATCACATGGTCAAGTAGTTCAAAGGCTTCCAACACATTATTGGTGTTAAGCGAACCAGTGTGACTGCCTGCATTTCCTAGCCATTTAACCGCCAGCATAATTTCTGCCAATTGGGGATCTTTTACTTTAAACAATTCAATTCTTTCGTGAAGAGAAAGAATTCTACGCTTTCGTGAATTTGTTAATTTTGTTTTATTGATTTTTTTATGAGTTAAAATTAACTCCAATGCTGTTCTAATTCTATTGGCACTCGCAGACAAATCAGACCAAAACAGTGAGCTTGCCGATATTAATTCTGTTTTAACATCATGAGGACACTCGTCTGGAATAGGTATTATTTGAATAGGAGGCTGGAAGTAAAGTGGCTTTAAAGCGCTCTCTAAATACAATCCGTGTTCGTCATCATAAGCTTCGACAGGCTGCGTTTTTCCTACAGAGAAAACATGCTCATCACAATGGAAGCATTTTAATAGTGCTGAGTAGTTGGCTTCTGTCCAATCTGGCTCCCAATTTTCATGTCTGTGATATGACAGTGAGCGTACGGTTTCTTTTATAAAAAGCGATTTTGGTACAAGCTTTAGCGACCCTTCGGCACAGCTTGGGCAGCGCCAAGCCGGTAGAGATGTTCTATTAAAAGGTCCTATATAACGATCTCTGTTCAATTCATGCACCTCGTCTTGTAGTTAACTAACACTTTATAGCAGGGAGCAGGGGCAGGTCCCTTGCCTGCATCTGTTAGCTACTATAGCAAATTGTATACAAAGGAATGGCCGTACCGTCCCATGTCAGTCCCTTTAAAATAGGCATCTCCAACATTGAGGAGCCTTGGCAACGTAAGCAACTCGCCATTCTCTGCTTGAGGTTGGTAAAGATACAATACTGACGCGTAGAGCGCCGCAATTGAATTCAAGCAATTCTTCAAATTAGCTTTTTGGAAATGCTCGTGTCGATGATGCTTGACCTTGTTGTGGTCTCGCCACCAAAAAGGCGGTTCTCCTTCTTCCCAATCAATCCAAGGGGTCAGGGTCAGACCGTGGCGTGGGAGAATAACCTCAAACTCTTTGAATCTCGGAAGGTTGTTAGCTACATGGCTGTAGTATGAGTTGATTGAAGAAGCATCCGACCCAGTGTTCAAGGCGGCACACAACTGTTTAAGAACCACGTCTACCTCCGCACTCGCACCGAGGAATAGCCGAGCGATTTCTATGGAGTAGACCTCGTCGTTTGCCGAGAAATCGACAAAACGTGAAAGCCTGTCTAAGTCTTCCTCTATTGAGAGAAAGAAATTCCAGTGGATCAACGTTTCCTGTCTAATTATTCCCACACATTCTCCTTGTAGCTAACGCCCGCAGCACGCGCGGCTTTGTAATGGAGGCCAGCCGCAATAAAAAAGCCGTCGCTGTGCCTGCGATTGTTAGGCATTACGCCACCACCTTCGTTAAAGTTCTTGGTTCAGAAATTATTTTGTTTTCAGCTTTACCATGAAAAGTAGCCATGCCGATCATGGTCGTACCGTCATTTTGGACAACAAAAACATATGTGCCGGTATCAAATCCGGCTCCTTTTTCGTCCTCAAATGTGAGAGTAATTTGCTTGCCGCAAGTAAATCCGTGATACTTGAATTTCCGCTCAGACTTTTTACCATCGCGGGTTCTTGTTCTAGTGCTTGAGCCAGTTATGATGCGGCCTTTTTGATTTAAATGAATCTTACCCGCTTTAACAGTTTCTCCATTTCGCAGTTCCGAAATTTCCCATGTTCCAGCCACCCTAATGCCCTTGTATAAGCACCTGTCCTGAAAACTAGGCCATAACCATTTGGTAACCGCTGCAATAATAATTGCTGTTGCGATACCTGCGAGTAAGGCTATAGCAAATTCAGTCATATTTGATAGTTCCTCGGATTAAAGATGCCTAACATTATATTACCGGACAACGTCGATAACCATTTGATATTTAATTGTTTATTTTTATTTTTTTTTTACGGATAACACCAGGTAAACCGGACATTAATGTCATGTTTACTTCAATGGATAGTAGCAAAATCGGTATGTTAGAGAAAGAATATATTAGAGCCTGGGTTTTCGTCCTCCATTACTGTATTGCAGGCTTCAGTTAATGTTAGTCACTAATATTCTCAATTATTGTGACTGATTCTCATTTAATTTGATTCCTGACAAACTCGGTCAGCTCATCCAGAAATAAAACCCCATTATGCGACAAAGAAATCTCGCCGGGCTTGGGATGACTGCCGCCACCGATTAACGCTGGTGCAGAACAGGAATGATGTGGAGCGCGGTATTTACGCACAAAAAACTGACTGGCATCGAATCCAAAATGACTAACCGAATAAATGGATGCCGACTGTTTGGCTTCCTGTTCGGTCATGGGCGACAAAATGGTCTGCATACGCGAAGCGAGCATACTTTTGCCCGTACCAGGAGGACCAATGAATAAAAGATGGTGCTTGCCCGCTGCGGCGATGGTCAAAGCGCGCTTGGCTGACTCTTGAGCGATGACATCCGACATATCCATATCAAAGTCATAATCGTTCACCACCGCATCGTTAACGCACTCAGATAACGGCGTATTGCGCATTAACGAATGACACACATCCAACAAGTGCTTGGCGTGAACCGCCTGTACCGAAGGCACCAAACCTGCTTCCGCCGCGTTAGATTCGGGCACAACCAAAGTGCGCGAGTCTTCAGTGCAAGCCAAAGCCACCGGCAACACACCCTTAACAGGGCGCAATTCACCGGTTAAAGCTAGCTCACCAATAAATTCATAATTGGATAAATAATCAGACGGCAGCTGACCGGACGCCGCCAGAATCCCCAATGCAATTGGCAGATCAAAACGCCCGCCTTCCTTCGGTAAATCCGCAGGTGCCAGATTAATGGTGATGCGCCGCGCGGGAAATTCAAAATTAGAATTGATAATGGCGCTGCGCACTCGATCTTTGCTTTCTTTAACCGCCGCTTCAGGCAAGCCCACAATATTCAAACTGGGTAAACCGTGCGACAGATGCACTTCAACGGTAACTAATGGCGCTTCAATCCCAACCCCGGCACGGGAATAAACAATAGCGAGAGACATAAACTTCCTTATTTAATTTATAGATGATCCAATGGGCTTTTCACTGCATTAGCCCCTTTATTCATAACGTGGGTGTACGCCACACAGGGAAGTGTCAGTGCCGCGAGAGGTCAGGATGTCCGTAGCGGTGAGCTGTGTGGTTGCAACTTGATAGCTGTAATTATTCGTTCGCAGATAATGGCGAATAGATTGTAAAAAAGGAGAACCAGACATTCCTTGTCCTATTTACTGGGTTTATCGGCATACTAAAAAATCCGTTGCAATTACAAAAGAGCCAATTACTATAAGGCCTGTAGGTCATTGACCATGGTATCTGTAAACTCAATACAAAAAGAGATACCAGAACAGTAATGTCCGGTTTTACATGGTATTAGCCGGAAAAAAGGACATTAAAAATAAATCATTTTAAATCAAAAGGTTATCGGCGATGTCCGGTAATATAATGTTAGGTATTTAGAGTATGCATCCAGTTTTGGATCAAAATTTTTGGAATAGTATTTGGTCATCTTTATTATCTAATTTGATATTTACGTTCGTGATCGCAGTTTTAGTTGCACAATTAATCAGTTACTTGAGAAAGCCTAAATTAGAAGTTGCGATTGATATTGGGCACAGAGCTAATGGTGAGAAAGTATTTCATTTCATGCTAAAGAATCTCGGAAAGCAGGGTTTAATGCAAAATGAAATGCAATGGCACTTATATTTTGAAGGTTCCTTTATGCCAAAATCTAAGGAATTTAATGGTGTTATATTTAATAATGATCACTATTGGGAGTTTATAGGGTTTAATGAATCACCTATTTTACCCGGTAGTTGTATTACCCTTGATAATATTGTTGTTAATGTTCAAGAAGACTTTCCCTATGAGTGGTTAACTGATGCAAAGTTTTATTGTGCAATAACCACTAGAAATGGCACATGGAAACCTTTTAAAAAACTATTTTCAGCAAAGCCTGAAAAAGTAGTGTTTAATAATGGTCACATTGATATAAATACTTTTAGGGTAAAAAGTATCACTCAATAAAAATACCTAACAAGAAATTAAACAAGGACAAAAAACAGTTGGCTTTTGCTCCTTCGTCGCTCATTTTAGCCAACAATTTTTTGCCTGTTAATTGGGCGTTATACGAATAAACCAACGGAGAACGCATGAGTGACAAGCCCAATGTATTTATAGCTTCATCGGTTGAAGGACTTTCTGTGGCTGAAGCTGTAAATATAAAAATGGAATATGATGCCCAAGTAAAACAATGGGATAATGCCTTTGATTTATCGTCAGTCACTATTACATCTTTGATCAAGCGAGCCAAAGAAACTGAGTTTGGTATTTTTGTATTTCATCCTGATGATAAGACCATAATCAGAGAGAACGAATACAGTACCGTCAGAGATAATGTACTTTTTGAACTTGGCTTATTCATAGGTTCGCTGGGCATCGAACGCTGTTTTGTTTTGATCCCAAAATCAAAAGAAACAGAATTTAGATTACCAGCTGACTTAGCGGGAGTTACTACTACAAGCTACGACGACCAGTTGGAAGACAAAGTGGATGCTGTTGCTACGAGTTGCGCGAAGATAAAGCAAGCAATTAAGAAAATTAGGAACTCAGAAATTGAAGTTGTATCTGAGCCGGAAGCCGAGCGACTTAAAAAGCAGCTCGCTGATGTCCAATCGCAATTATGGATGCAAAACCATGAAATTCAACGTGCAAGGGAAGAGGCATCAACGCTTTTATCCTCAATAATGAGCTACTTTCATGCGGTTGCAAAGCCTGCTACCGAAGCTGAAATTGTTGCTTGGGAAGAAGGGGCAAAAAGTAGTTATTTAAAAGACATAAAGATCTCTCGCCGAAATGTTTTCTATGTGGATAAGGAAATTGTTATTCCACCGCTGGCTGGAGCTAGTTCAATTTCAGTAATCGTTGCTGAAGGCGTCAGAGTTCATGGTGCGAACCGAAGAAGTCATAACTCAATCTACTATATGGACGGCTTCAGAACTGATGCACGCGTATAACAATTTTCTCCTGTTTGGCCGAAACAGAGCAAGGCGTTAACGAGTAAGTAGGGCTACATAGCGAACTATGCAGCCCCTTGTGAGCTATTAAATAATAAAACATAAAACTAAAAGTTAGTCTTTGTTTTTGTCAGCGCATGGTTTGCGAGGGCGTTTACCATGATCATTAGGAACTGCAGCCAACACGCCAGACACTTTCTTGCAGGTGGCTTCCAAATTTTCACCATTCGGTGCTTCAAAACTCACAGAGTCACCTTCAATATAACCTTCGCAAGCTGCAATGGCTTCTTCCGGTGGTCCGTGGCGTTTGCCGGACTCTGATGGATGCGCCATAGCACTCGTCATTGAGATGCTCGTTAATAGTGCGAACCCGGTTAAAAACATCTTAGTTTGAGTCTTCATAATATTACCTCTTAATAGATTGTTAGGGGTGGTAATGGCTGACGCGTTACTGCCGACCATTAACGGCTATTCTAGAAGTAGTATTTGCAGAAATTGTTCAGCTAATGTGGAAAAAAATGACAAGTTATTGATTGCGAGTTGGTTCACGGCTGTGCCAGGTGTATATTTCTTACAGATGTTTGAGATAAGCTGTTCAAAGCATGTTAGGGCTTAGCTTCAGGCGTAAAAAAGTCAAACTGGCGGTGCAGATGCAGATTCGATACAAGCAATTTTTAGTCATACTGGTGGCCAACCTGTTGCTGGCGGGAGCGCTGTTTACGGCTGTGAGCTGGAACTTCAATCGCAGTTTTCGAGATTATGTGCGCAACGATCAAGCCAAGGAGTTGCAGCCATTAGTGGAGGGCCTGGCCGAGGCCTTTCAGCAAAATGGCAATCAATGGCAGTGGCTGCAAGATAATCGGCGGCAATGGCAGCATCTTGTACAGCGTTATTTGATACTCCGAGATAGCGCAGAAAACCTTTCGCCAGTAAAATCCGAATCATCAAAACGGCCACCGCGTATGCCGCGCCCACCTCACCCCATGACTCAGCGATTACTGCTAAGCGACGAGAACGATAAACCGATTATCGATTTACCTATGATCAATCCTGAGCACAGAAAACCAAGTATCCAGTGGTTGCCAATCAGGGTAGATGGAGAAATGATAGGGCGGCTGGGTGTGGCGCATTCAACGGAGCTGGAGCGGGAGATGGATCGGCTGTTTGTAACCCATCAATTGCAGCAACTGGCCTGGATTGTGCTGGGCATATTGCTGATATCTGTGGGTCTGGCTTTCCCTTTTGCGAAGCGGTTGGTGCGGCCAGTGACTCGTCTACAACAATCCATGCAACAGTTAGCTGCCGGTGAAATAGAGCAACTGGAGCCGTTGCCTGTAACCTCCGACGATGAGCTGGGTCGGCTTGCTCATGCTTTTAATCTGCTGACGGACACCTTGAAGGATAACTTAAAGGCACGGCAACAATGGATAGCAGATATCTCTCATGAATTACGGACGCCGGTGGCAATTTTGCAGGGGGAACTGGAAGCCCTGATCGATGGCGTCAGACCTATGCAACCCTCTGCGCTTGAATCCCTGCATGCTGAAGTGGGACGACTGACTCGCCTGATTAACGATCTATACGAGCTTGCGCTGTCGGATCAGGGAGCACTGGCTTATCATCGTGATGAGGTTTCACTGAATAGACTGCTTAGTGATTTTCTTGAGGAAAGCCAGCCTCGGCTGTCAGAAAAAGATATTCAATTGGATTTCGAGGCATCCAAACACCCTTTGATTTTATTCGCAGATGAATCACGTCTTATTCAGTTGTTCCGCAATCTGCTGAATAATTCGCTACGCTACACCAATGCGGGAGGACAGCTGCGAGTGCGTCTGCTCGAAGACAGGCAAAAGGGGATGGTGACCGTGCTTTGGGAAGACAGTCTTCCCGGTGTGGCAAATGAGGATTTGGAAAGACTATTTGAACGGCTGTATCGGACCGATAGCGCCAGGGATCGAATCAGCGGCGGGGTCGGTTTAGGGCTTGCCATTTGCCGAGCGATTGTAGAGGGCCATCAGGGTTCGATTGAAGCCCGCCACAGCGAATTGGGTGGCCTGGCCATTGCAGTACATTTGCCGCTTTACCGGTAACAAACTTATAGAGACCTGTGATATGAGTACACCTATTTTAATTGTCGAAGACGAGATAAAACTTGCGGAACTGATGCGCGATTATTTGATTCGTGATGGTTACGAGGTGGAAATGCTGCATCGGGGAGATGAAGTGATGCCGTGGCTGAAAAACCATCAAGCCCGATTGATACTTCTGGACCTGATGTTGCCGGGAATCGATGGATTGAGTCTGTGTCGGGAAGTGCGGAAAAATTCCAACCTGCCCATTATTATGGCCACAGCGCGAGTGGAAGAAATAGACCGGCTGCTTGGGCTGTCATCGGGCGCCGATGACTATATCTGCAAACCGTTCAGCCCACGGGAAGTTTGTGCGCGAGTAGTAGCGGTGCTACGTCGGGCAGAAGGTACGCCAGCCTTGCAGGACAAACTGGAGATAGATGAAGATAAATACCAGGTTCGTGCCGGTGGCCAGGTGCTGGAACTGACTGCGTTAGAGTTTCGTCTGATAACCACATTAGTGAAACAACCTGGCAGGGTGTTTTCACGTGATCAATTGATGGATGCCATCTATACCGATCAACGACTGGTTTCCGAGAGAACCATAGACAGCCACGTTAAAAAATTACGCAAAAAACTAGAGCTGCTACCATTAACGGAAAACCCTATCCGCTCGATTTATGGTGTGGGCTATAAGTTCGATTAAAGGAGGGACTATTAGAGTTCCACAATCCTTGCACATTGTTTGAAAAATGGATCGTTAAGCTGTGAAGGTAAATAACAATTACCAAGCAACTCATGGAGCAGCTTATGAAATCCATCAAGCAATACCTTCCCTTATTATTGATAAGCGGAGCCTTAACCGCCTGCGACAGCAGTTCAGATACAGAAACGACCTCAACTGACGAATCTAGTTCGAGCCTGGACGTGTTACTCGAAGTGACTCCAGACGAAACCACCTCGTTGCGCTACGCCCAGTTTGAATTTAGTGCACCGGATGCCTCTGGTTATGAGTGCGCCATAAACGAAGAGAACTTTAGCGATTGTGAGTCACCATTTTTTAAAGAAGAGATTGCGCTTGGCAGCAACTGGTTGAGCGTACGAGCTTATGATGAAGCGGGAGACTTCGGAGAAGTAACATCATTCAGTTGGTATGTTAACGATGTCTTTTTTGAAGGACACGAAGATCTAGTCGCCACCAATATATCGCCAAGCCCGGTAGAACCAAATAGCTGGCGAGGCATATTCCGTATCAATTGTGATTTTGCCCATAGCAGCTACGATGACCCGATTGTATTCCCTGGCCAGAATGATGCAGCGCACTTGCACCGTTTCTACGGCAATACCGAGGTGGATGAGAACACTACCATGGCCTCGCTTTATACTGAGGGTGAATCCACCTGCCAGGGCAATTTGCTGAACCTGACTTCTTACTGGGTACCAGCTTTGCTGGCTCCGGTGTACGATCAGATTACCGGCGAACGGGAGTTGGATAACAATGGTGATCCAGCCTGGCAGGTGGTGCCAGCAGTAGTCGGTAATGACGATGAAGCGCATGAGGTCTTCTATTATTCTGCCGGAGTCGATGATCTGGACTCCGTTCAACCGCTGCCACCGGGCTTACGCATGATTGCTGGTGTTGCCAGTACCCGGCCTGGTGAAGAACAGGATAGTACCGTAGCCCGATGGCACTGCCAGACCTGGGAGTCGAACGACGCAACAAATCCGCAGTTCAGCGCAACAATACCAGAATGCCACGAACCGGATCGCCTAAGAATGGATCTGTTTTATCCCAGCTGTTGGGACGGTGAAAATCTTGACTCAGAAGACCACCGCAGCCATATGGCTTACCCGATTAATGAGGGCGGAATTGAAGGTACTCATTGTCCAGATTCGCACCCGGTTCCTGTAGTTCGTGTCAGTTATCATTACGCATTCGGCGTGCTACCCGAATACACCCACCCAGTAGAGAGAAGCAGTAAGGGCTGGCGCTTGGCCGCTGATATGTATGACGTCACCGATGAGCAGGCCGGTGGACTTTCCCTGCACGGCGACTGGTTTAACGCATGGCATCCTTCAGTAATGGAAGCAATCTTGAGCAATTGTATTAAGGCGGGTCTGGATTGCCATGACGGAAATCTGGCCAATGGATACCGCCTGTCTGGAACCCGAGAAGGAACTCAGGAAGAACCCCCCATCATAAATAGCGGAATGGGTTACTAACAAACACAGCTGTATAATTATAAAAGCCGACAACAAAAGTTGTCGGTTTAAATCCAAGTAAAACAACTGACATCAGCAGTAAATCAAAGACATTGAGCTGGTTTTTCGCCTTGTGGGATCTACTCTTACTGGTAAATGCCGGGCTTGTAAAAAAAGCTCAATGAGAATAAGGTCATAAGAACGAATTCGAAAAAATGTTATGTGTTATAGGGTATGGATAAGACGTTCAGAATGTATTTGATGGCACAAAGCAGATCATATTCATAATAAACGAATGCATTTTGATAGAAGCAACTTGGAAAGCAAAAGATGACATCGACTCATAACCAGGCCGCCTAAAGCGAAGGCCATGTAACAATAGGAGTTGATTATGTTTGAAAGCTTTATGGCGGGTGCGCACCGTCTGTCACGCGTCAACTACGCTCCGAGAGCGGTTGCCTTTGCTATCAGCTTCGTCATTATTGCGCTTTTAGCTCAGGAACGAGGATGGGGGGCCTGGTATCTCGCTTTCCCGGCATTGTATCTATTGTTGTACCCACACCTGCTGGTGGTGGCTGGTGGGTTCCTTTCGGCGACTGCACGATTCGAAACAAGAGCCATCCTCGCTGATTCCCTGATTCTCGGTTTCCTCGCTGCCTTTGTTAACTTTTACCTCTGGCTATCCTTCGGCTTTATGGTAGCAATCGCCCTGAATGCGTCGGTTGTTGGAGGTAGCCGTCAGCTGTTGTTGGCATTGCTTCTATACACAACTGGCGCGATTGCTGGTGGAATCCTTAATGACTGGCAGGTGCAGATCGATGGTCCCTTTTATCTAGACATAATGACCATGGCCTTGTTACTGGGCTATGTTCTTGGTGTGGGTTTCCTAGCGTACAACCAGAATGCCCGATTGGTCAGCACTACGCGTGGGGTTGAGGAGCGTAATCGTGTATTTCAGGTGTTGGTGGAGATTTCATCAAGTGCCGATCTGGTAGGGGAGGTGCAAGACTTCATCCATGATGCGCTGCAACGAATTCATGATCTTTATCCGAAGTATGGTCTGGGGATGGTGGTACGTGACGTGAAACGCCCCGGGGTTTTGCGTTTCGTGGAATTCGTGGATATCTCTGTGGAGGAACAGGATGCGCTGGTTAAGTATTTATCTACCACTCGCACACCAGACAGCCGGGAGTTAACCTGGATCAACCCGGATAACGGGGCGATCTTCCAGATGGTATTCGATAATAGCCGCGTTCGTGGTAATGAAGGCATCATAGTGGTACGTGCGCGAGCGATAAGTTCGTTGCTTCGCGAGGCAGCCCGGTTAGCACTCGAAATGCTCGGTGTTCACGTCGAGAACAAGATGCTGGCACTCGATCTCAAACACGCCGCAGAGCGAGATCCCCTGACGGGTGTTTTCAACCGTGGTCGCCTCGACGCCGAGTTGGCCTCCGCCATACGCAGCCGCAAGCAACATGGCGCTATGGAGTTTGCTGTATTGATGATCGATGTGATCGGCTTGAAGGGTGTCAACGACAAGTACGGTCACGTAGCTGGAGATTCGCTGATTCGAGAAACTGCGGTGGTACTGCAGGAAGTATGTCGCGCCACAGATGTTTTTGGGCGTTATGGTGGTGATGAGTTTGTCATTATCTGCCGAGGCAGTAGCCTCACAGATGCACAAGGACTGCGTGAACGCATCAAGCGCGATGTGTCGGGCCGCAAGATCCGCCTGGCTACCGGAGCGCAGGAAACGGCTACAGCATATCTTGAACTCAGTATCGGACTCGCCAGTTCCAGTGAAGTCGAACCCGAAGAAGTGCTAGCAGCCGCAGATGAGGATATGTACCGCGACAAAAAAGAATGGTACGCAACGCACGAGCGATACAGATGAGCGGCGGTGATAAGTGTGTGTCTAATGCTTTAAGACTTTGCTCGCAAATTATTTTCCGATATGGAAAGAGTTAGCTAATTTAAATCAAAAAAAGAAAATATTTTAACAAGGAACTTGTATGCAAATATCATTAAAATTGTTGCTATTAACTGCTTCACTTTCAATCCTGTCTGGAGAGGCAATCGCTTCTGAAGCTATTGGAATTAACCCAACAAGCAAGACACCTCTTTTCGATGGCCATTGCGATAAAGAAGAATGGCAAGCTTCAACAAAGATTGAATTACCAGCACAGACTGCTATTTATCTTATGCACGATAAAGAGTCTTTATTCGTTTGCGCCAAAGGAAAAGCTGAAGATTACACGGCTATTGACCTTTACATTGAACACGCAGAAACGGGTCATCTCTATAATTTACATGCTTCGGCTCAATTATCAGAGCGAACTCTCAGTGATAAAGACTGGAGTGAATCTGCATTTTGGAATCACAAAGATTGGAGTGGATATTGGGTTCCATACGCAGGTGAAGAAGAAACTGATGAAGGCAAACGCACAAAATTCTTGGAGGGATCTCACAGAGAAGTTCAGGTATTGAGAAAGAAGTTTGTCGGTAACACCTGGAATATGATGATTCGTCTCAGTGCAGTATATCAAGATGGAGAGTATGGCGCAGAGTTCTTTTATCCAGAAAAAGCAGCAGATACCGAAAAATCGACTTGGGCTAAATTTTTCTTTTCTAAATAAAGACGAAACAATGGGGTCAAAGTATATTTATAATTAATTAAATATACTTTGACCCCATTGTTGGTAACGTTGTAAAAATGAATTGGTGATGATCAAGTAGAGTAATTTAAAAGCTGGAGCTTGCCAAATATTCGGGAATGAACCCGACAAATTTCAGTTCGCATTGGAAATCAAAGATGACTGTGAAATCGCTAACTATAAAACAAGTACTCCTACGGATTGTGATCATCATTGCCTCAGTGGAGGCGTTGATTATGGTGTGTTTTGCCGTGATTCCGAATAAATTAAATGTCTATTCTCTAACTAGTATTGATGTTACAGCACTTGCATTTATTTCTACTCCTTTGATCTACTTTTGGATTATTAGACCTTTTGTAGTCGCTCGAGACAATGCGATCACGCAACTAGAAAATATGGCAAATACCGATCCATTAACAAAGTTGGCAAATCGCCGACTTTTTTTAAGACACTTGGAACGGGATATAGCTGGCAATATCAGGCACAAGCATTATGGAGGGTTACTGCTAATAGATTTAGATGGTTTCAAGCTTATAAACGATCACAGTGGACATGATGCCGGTGATGCTGTACTCGTCGAAGTTGCTAAACGCTTTCAATCTCTCACTCGATCCGAGGACATTGTCGCTCGTCTGGGCGGAGACGAATTTATTCTTCTGCTGAACCGTCTTGATGAAGACGAACGAATAGCAAAGGAAAAGGTATTTCACGTTGCCGAAAAATTAATTGCTACAGTGAACAAACCAGTTAAGTTTAACGGTGAAATGTTACAAGTTAGCGCGAGTATAGGAATTCGCCTTCTGGGATTCGAAACCTTGAATGGGGAGAGCGCAATTAGAGAGGCAGATATCGCCATGTACGAAGCGAAAGAAAGAGGAAAAGGATGTGCTGTTTTTTATGATAAATAAACCTCTAAATAATCCTCCACACCTATGTATCCATAATAATTGGTTCTAAAAAAACGTTCTTCTGGTTTTAGTAATGTTTAAAGCCGGTGCTATCTGAACAAAAAAACAGTGATCGAGCTATACAGACATTCAATAACACACACTTGTTGGAAGATTACTAAAGGCGTATATTTTCTATATTGCCATCTGGCATAAAGGAGATGTCACATGTCTAAAGAAATTATATTAATGCTGCATCCTACTTTCGGCATTCTCGCATTAATTGCGGCTGTATGGGTGTTCGTTGAAACGCTTAATGCTAGCGACGCCAACTATAGTCGTATCAGAAGTGCAAGTGTACTGGTAGCAATTCTAATATGGCTTACTTATATCGTCGGCGGCTATTGGTATGTGACTTTCTACGGGGGCGATAAAGCCATTATAAAAGAAGGCCCTTGGCCTTTTGCTCATTCGTTTTTCATGGAAGCGAAGGAGCACCTTTTTCTAATGTTATTGCTTCTTGCAACCTTTCTTCCCATTGCTGCGTGGGGTGACATAGTTAAGCAAATTCCAAGGCGAAAGGTCGTTCTTTGGAGTTCGGCGCTAGTGGTTCTTCTGACTCTTACAATGGAGGGTGCGGGCGCCATTATTAGCTTAGGGGTTAAACTCGCTTTGCATGCTAAGCAACTATAAGGAGCAGGGAAAATGCCGACTAATAAATCTACAACAGAGATGACACAAGAGCTTTCCGCAAGTATAAGCGGATTTGGCCTCTCCTACGCTATCACAAGTATTTTGAGTGCGCTTCTAGTCGTTATCAAGGAGAGTAGCGAGGCCGTGCACCACTGGTTGGCCTCGATTACAGGCCATCACTGGGTGACTCATGGAATAATAGATGTAATTGTCTTTCTGATACTTGGCTTTGTGCTCTATAGAATGGAAGCGGGCGCGCGAATGAAGGCAAATACGCTCATCACGATCATCGTTGGGTCAACTGTCATTAGTGGGCTAATTATCAGCGGTTATTTTATCTAAAGTATCCATAGACACTACTAAACCACCTATTGATCAGAGAGTTACAAATATAAACAAACAGAAAGTTTAGGAAGACACAAAATAATCCTCTTTTTATATCCCTTCTGTAGGGTTGAGTCTGATTAAAGTCACTGAATTGCCGAGGCAATGACAGTAGATGTTAAGGATGATAGTTTGTCGTTAAGACATCTGAAAAATGAATAGCTGATGCTATACTGTTCTCAATCGCATCTATAATGATGCAATGTAACTCCTTCTTTTGCTGGATATGTGTATGAACTCTGAAATAAATTACAAGAACAACCCTTTGAATGGTGTCGGTTTAAAAGCCTTAGTCACTGAATTAGTCGATCACTATGGTTTTGAGATCCTTTATGCATATCTAAACATTAACTGCTTTAAAACCAATCCGAGCGTCGAATCGAGTATTAAGTTTCTTAAGAAAACACAATGGGCGCGCGAAAAAGTAGAAGCATTCTATATGTACCAATATAAGAATTTGCCGCGTGCGTCTTCGGAACAATTTAAAGTACCGCCCAGAGATCGCATAATTTCAGATGATGAAAAGCCCGGTGAACCTGCCGAATTAAGTTTGGAAGATGCTGAGCGGTTAAACGAGAAACGAGAACAAAAAGCAGCAGAATACGGGAAAGGTGGCGGCCATCGCCCTCGTAAGAAGAGAAAAGACTCGGCGGACTCTTCAGATTCACAAATCGACAAGAGTAACGATCCTTGGGGAAAATGGAATTAAAGGGTTCGGCTTACGCTAAGATTAATAATGAGGCCAAACTAGATGTTTATCTATACTAGTGAAAAAGTTTATGAAAATAATATCTAGTTTATTTCTAATAAGCTTTTTGGTGGCTTGTACTTTAAACTCCGAGAATTCAGAGAGTTACCCTACCCAAACAATTGAACATTATTGTGACGAAATGGTAGGGCCTGAATGGGTTAGATCCGAGAATCCTGTAAAACGAGATAAACTTATTAGTATGGCAAACTTTCATGTCAAACCCACAGGGATTATCTGGTATACATCTTCAACCGAGAATTACATGGTATGCGCATTTACGAATGATCCGAACGGATGTGGATATGGAACACATGAATTCCGCAAGTTCGATGGTCGCTGGTTTTACGCACCCGTTTCTATGCAAGAGAAAATCTGTGTTGTTGAATAAACAATAACACTTCCACTCTAATTTCTGGGCGTGTATCGACTGGTGTTGGGTCATGGGCAGTACCTAGAAACTCAGTATTTCCCGTTACCTCCCAATGCGTCTGAGCGACGTGTATCGGCACGCAGCATTGTGCCTCCGGAATAAACCTCTCCATCTTGACAACCCATAGCTTTGTCTTTATATTTGCTGTACCAATACAAATAGTACAGTTGATACAAAGGCAGGTATGGCAATGTCACGAACAGTCCCATTGATGCTCAAGCTTAGCGCGGCAGATCCGCGCCCCATCACCCGGCAGATCACTGACGGTATCCGTCGCCTGATTGCCACAGACGAGATTCCAGTCGGCGCGCAGCTTCCCAGCGTGCGCGGCCTGGCGAAGCAGTTGATGGTGAATCCCAACACTATCGCTAAGGCTTATTCTGAATTGAACAATGAGGGCTGGCTGGATTCCCGTCAGGGACTTGGTCTTTTCGTGGCCGCACCGCAACAGCGGCTTTCCGATTCGGAACGCGAGCGACGCTTGGCGTTGGCAATAGACACTTTCGGCGCTGAAGTGCTAGGCCTCGGTTACACAACAGACGAAATTGTTAACCGCCTGCAAGTCGACCTAGCACCGATGCTCGACAAGCGTTCCGCCTGAGGCGAACCGGACAAAAGCACCAATACAAAAGGAAAAGATCATGTCCACCCCCGAACTTAAAGTTATTGAGCAGCCCGTCAGGCCGTCAACATCGCAAAACTTGCCCTATGTGATCGAAACCGAGAATCTCGAATTGCGTTACGGCAAGAAGTTTGCATTGAAATCGCTAAGCCTGAAAATTCCACCAGGCCGCATTCACGCACTAGTAGGAGCGAATGGTGCGGGCAAGTCATCGCTATTTCGCATCCTGCTTGGCTTCCAGTCGCCGACGGGTGGTGAAGCGCGAATACTCGGCCGTGATTGCGTTTCTCTAAATGAGCACGACCGCGCCCGTATCGGCTTTGTGAATGAGGAGCACAGCCTACCTGCTTGGCTGCGCGTGGAAGACGTCGTGAAGATGCAGCGGAATCTCTATCCGCAGTGGGATCAAAAGGTGTATCGCAGCATCGTCGGACATTTTAATGTCGGCGAAGAGCAACGCATTCGCGAACTCTCGCGCGGTGAACGCGCCGGCGTAAATCTGGCGATGGCGATGGCGCAGAAACCGGAGCTGCTGATCCTGGATGAACCGACGCTCGGGCTAGATGTGGTTGCCAAGCGGGCCTTCTTGGAAGCGGTACTGGCATCTGTTGAGGCTACTAACTGCACCATCATCTATTGCTCACACCAGATGGAAGAAATTGAGCGGCTGGCCGACAACCTCATAGTGATGGAATTGGGCGAGCTGGTGCACATGTCCTCACCGGATGAATTTTGTGAGCGCGTCAGCCTGTGGGTGGCGGAATTTCCGTTTCAAACATCCGGCGCTGAGTTCCTGCCCGGTGTGTTGCAGGTCGAACGCATTGATGGATTGTTCCATTTCATCGTGCTCGACCAGGATGAAAATTTCGGCGAGTTGCTGGAGGACAAGGGCGCACGATGTGCCTGGCAGGGTGCGGTGGATCTCGACCGTGCGGTCAATGCATTCCTCACCCGCAACCATGCACGACCATTGCCGGATAATGCCGAGCCGGACATTGCCGGAGAAAATGGAGGAGACGCACAATGAAAGACCTTTATTTTTCGGAACTGAGGCGTTTTCGCTGGATTGCGATGGCAGCCGCTGTTGCCAATCAGCTGTTGCTGATTTTTCTTAACCGCATCGGCGATTTGTTGCAGAACTCGTATTTTCATGGCCTGCTGCTGTTGATCGCAATGGTAAGCGCGGTAGCACTGGCTATTTTCCAGGTCGGCAGTTACCGTAAGCCCAGCCAGTGGGCATGGCTGATTCACCGCCCTCTATCAACGTCGCGTATTTTCGGCGCGCTGGCTTTGTCAGCCACTACCATACTGTCACTGGTGATACTCCTACCGATGCTAATCGTATTGATCAGCACGGATATTCTGACGACGCGCGTCGCGGATCTGCACCATTATGTGTCACTTTTGCACGTGCTCGCATTTTCGATGATGGCGTGGATGGCCGGTGCACATGCCTGCATCAGCCGCAGCCGAGTTGCCATCGCCGTCCTGTTTGCACCATTACTACTGGCCTTGCACATGGTATCGGTATTTGTACTGTTGCTGCCTGTGTCACTGGCGCTCGGCTGGCTGTCATGGATCACGCTGAAGAGTTTTCGCGCAAACCGCGAAGGCCCCATTCATGGTAGTGGCACCCTGCTGCTTACGACGCTTCCCTTGCAGATCGGCCTGTTCCTGTTGTGCCTTGTGCTAGTGCGTTTCCTGATGGTCAGTGGTGGGATTCTGCTTGGCACGGATCCGCTGAACACCGATTACCCGCCGAAGGGTGGCTTAATCGAAACAGAGCGCTCCGAACCGAGCGAAGAATTTGTTCTTGGGCTGGCGGAAAGTGATGATCCGCGAGCCGAGTCTTGGCGCACGCAGATGCCGTTGCTCGAACCGCTGCGCTTCGGTCCCTGGCTCAAGCGCTTTCCAGTGCGACATCAGTTCAGCAAGCTGCCCCTGCCGAGCAACTGGTATGACAAAGAGCGAAATATCTTCTGGTCGTTCAGCCATGACCGCATGCTGTTTGTGGGGCGTAATCCAGAAAGTGGTGTCGCACAAGGCGTCTTCGGAATGAACGGTGGTGGAGATGACACGCCTTTCGCTTCCGTGCCGGTCGTGGCGGAGCATGGTGATCTGCTGACAACGAATACTCTGTATGGAATCGACGAGCAGGAGCAGAGCCTGTTCAAGCGATTCGAACTGAGCGAAGGTGAAATCTTCACGGCATTGCCGCAGCGTGAATTAGGACGCTTACTGTTGCTGACCAACCAGCGACTGATCGTGTTGCGCGAGGATCGGCGTGCAGCTGCAACCATTCCGCCATTGTTACTGGATTGGGAAGTGAATCTGCCCGATGGTCCGCAACATATGGAATCTGTCAGCGTCGCCGAACTGATGGACGGCTGGCTGGTGTCTTTTGTATATAGTGATGGCATGCGCCAGATTGGATTGAGCCAATTCCCCGATATTGTTCCGCCATGGCAGCAGGTCATCTGGATTGATACGGACGGCAATACAGAGGTTGTGGCAGAACGTCGTATCGAGCCTGACTTCCCCGTGCTGCAACGAAGTTTCTGGTGGTTGTCGCCTACATTGGAAGTGCTGACGACCTGGCCGGAAGTTGCACTGGACAAGGGGCTGACCTGGCCAATGAAATTGAAGCTTGTACCTGCTGCATCATCGCAATGGATCGCCGCCGCTCTACTAATATTGCTTTCTGTCATTGCTGCCTGGTGGTGGCTACGCAAGTCGCGGATACCTGTATCGCGTCAATGGCTGTGGATCGCAAGTTGCGCAGTGATTGGCCTGCCAGCCTTGCTGAGTATGTTCCTGCTGGAGCCGCGGGAGCGGCAGGCATGATGCAGAAGAATCTTTCAGCTCTGGTCGCCACCATGTTTGCCGCGATTGCTTTTAGCACTGCAAGTGTAGGCGAGAGTCAGAGTCGAGTCGTGGACAATGATCCTCAGGAATTGACTTTGCAGGTAGCAGCGAGCAGTGCAGAAAAATCGGAACGTCCCATTCTGATTCCGCGCGATGATCTCATGCAGCGTGCCGACCTCTACGATATCAACCTGTCGCCGGACGGTCGCTGGCTGAGCTACCGCCGTGAGAATGACCAGCGTAACGAACTTTGGCTGCATAACATCGCTTCTGGCGAAGACAATCGCGTGATGGCCAACAGTGAGGACGCTGAAGTCGAATGGTCCGGTGATGGCAAGCTTCTCTGGTTGCCGGACAACAAGGGGCTGGCCGTGTTCGACATCGATAGCATGAAAGGACGTCGCATTGTTCGTTATGACGCCGATCGCGGCCAGAGGTTCTGGGGCGTGGATCATAATGCTCCGAATGTTGCAATTCTTCGCGAAAAGATACCGGTGAAAGGTGAGTGGCGGTATCGCTACCTGGCCGTGGATGGCAGTGGTAAGACTCGCCTATTGCGTGAAACGGAGCGAACATTACTGCATTTGCTGCTCGATCAAAAAGGCAAATTGCGTTACGCCTCCGGCTACGATGGAGAAAAATTCGACACCGTGATCTGGCGGTTTGAGAAAAAAGGCAGGCATGAGCTGATGCGCTGTCCGCTGCCGCAACAGTGCCGGCCAGTAGCATTTCATGAAAGCGACGCTGGCGAGATTCTGTGGGCATTGGCACACAACGGTGAAAACCTGATGTCGTTGCAGCGACTGAAGGGCGGTGCGATTGAATGGCATATCGTACATTCCGATCCGCGTGGCATTTCAGACGCGGTATCCTTGCTGATGCAGCCCGGTAATTCGGACTGGCTGGCGTTGGCATATCGCCCCGACCGTGTCGAATGGTATGGCCGCACACCAGCAATGAAAAGTCACCTGGAAAAACTGCGTAAACAATTTCCACGTGCCAATCTTGATTTCACGACAAGCAATGATAACGAACGTTGGCTGCTGCGTGCTTCGAAAGCGAACTGGCAGTACGACCGCTATTTTCTTTATGACGTCGAGCATCAATCCTTAGCGTCTATATTTTCGGAAGAGCGAAAGGCTCTTATACCGTCAGCGCACCTTATTGAATCTGTTGCGGTTAATTGGCAAGGCAAGGATGGCATGACCTTGTATGGCTATCTGTACCTACCGAAAGGAATTCCGCTGGCAAGGGCACCATTGATCGCGATCTTGCATGGCGGACCCTACAATCGTTCGAACGGCGACAATGATGTCGCTACTCAGCTACTGGTCAATCGAGGCTATATCGTCTTCAAGCCAAATTTTCGAGCCTCCACCGGCCATGGCGTAAATTACGTCACTGCAGCGCGCGGTGATTTCGGCAAGGAAGGTGTGCTGGATGATATTATCAGTGGCATGGATTACCTGCTTGCCAATGGCATCGGCGATAAAAACAAGCAGGCCGTACTTGGACATTCTTTTGGCGGTTACGCGAGCTTGCTGGCCGTCACACATTATCAGGATCGTTTTGTGTTTGCAGTACCAAGTGCGGCGCCGGTAGACATGGCATGGACAATGGCGGACATCGCTATTGAAGGAGGCAGCGCGATTTCATCTGAAGGTCCGCCAATTGATATTCTATTTCCGGGATACGGGGTGCCTTATGGTGAGCCGACTTGGCATGAACTCATGCACCGTGACTCACCGATTGCCCACGCTGACGAACTGAATGTTCCAGTATACCTCTGGGCAGGTGCAAAGGATGATCGCGTCGCATTGGAAAGCCTGGTTCGTTACTTTGCCGAGTCGAACGCGGAATTCAAACCGGCGCTACTTATTGATCCGGAGTCGGGTCACAGTCCGCGTGAACGTCTGAACGTGGAGGCACTAGCCTGGTTAATCGAAGCAAGTGCAGACAAGCACTTCGGCGGCGGTGTCACGCCACCTTCGAGAGAGTTGGAAAAATTCCTCAACAAGAACTTTCAGAAAGGAAGCGCAGGCTTGCTGGAAAGTAACTGACGTTGGCATGGACAATAAAAGGGTGGCACATGAGTGTCCGGCCCGAACCGTCGACATCGGTCAACGCTGATCCAGGAAGTACTAGCGAGCCGTAATTTAGTTACAGGCTACTAGAGTCAATTACTAGTGCTCGCTTTTCTTTCCACTCTTATTAGCAGGCTTATTTTTTCTAGGCTTACCTTTGTTTTTCACTGCGCCGGGCTTTTTATTCGCTTGGTTCAGTTTAGCTTTAGCTAATTTCTTTTTGTGCGGCTTTTTCTTTCCGGCACTCTTAAGTGGTGTTTCAGGTAGCACATGTTGCGGTTCGTAATCTTCTACAAATCTTCGTTCCAAGGGTTTGCGGATTAGATCCTGGATGGCACGCAAATCATCAACTTCATCGGCGCTGACCAGCGATATGGCAGTGCCTTTTTCGCCCGCCCGTCCAGTACGACCAATGCGGTGGACGTAATCCTCTGCTACATTCGGTAAGTCATAGTTAATAACTAATGGCATCTGTTCGATATCCAGACCACGGGCTGCCACGTCAGTTGCCACTAAAACAGTCACCTTTCCAGATTTAAACTCAGAAAGTGCGCGATTACGTGCGCCCTGACTTTTACCGCCATGAATGGCTGTTGCTTTAATGCCACGCTTTTCAAGATCAACACTGAGTTTATTGGCGCCTCTGCGCGTTCGGACAAAGACCAGCAACTGATCCCAGCGATGGTGACCGATAAGATAGCTCAGTAAAGCCGGTTTCTGTTTTTTGTCGACTGGATGAATCCACTGCTTGACTGTTGCTGCCGTGGTATTGGTTTGCTCAGTTTCGACCAAAGAGGGATTGGTTAGAAACTGCTGGCTTATCGCTTTGATTGATTCCGAGAAAGTAGCGGAAAACAATAATGTTTGACGCTTCTTGGGAAGTTTGCCAATGATGCGTTTAATACTGGGGAGGAAACCCATATCGAGCATTCGGTCCGCTTCATCCAGAACCAGAAATTCAAGATCGTTAAAACGGACGGCGTTCTGTTCCATCAAATCCAACAATCTGCCCGGAGTTGCGACTAGCACATCAGTACCGCGACGCAGCTTCAACATTTGCGGATTAATCTTAACGCCACCGTAGACCACGATTGAATTCAGATGCAAATTCGCCGCGTACTTTTGCACGCTTTGATGAACCTGCTCGGCCAGCTCTCGGGTCGGCGTCAATATCAGGCAACGTGCCGAATTCGCGGAAGGCCTTTTACCCTCAGACAGACGTTGCAAAATAGGGAGTGAAAAACCAGCAGTTTTACCGGTGCCAGTCTGCGCAGCAGCCATCACATCCTGACCATTCAGGATTAAAGGAATAACTTTTTGCTGGATCGGGGACGGGGTTTTATAACCACTCTTGTGTAGAGCGTCTAGTAAGGGCTGAATTAAATCGAGTTTCGAAAAAGGCATAAAGGAAGGATTGGATGCATAAGGCGCACAGTTTAGCCTTTTCAAGGGCAAACTACGAGGACTTAAGGAGTGTATTGATTAATGTCGACTGGGCCGAAACGAGCTGGATTACGTATTTTATTCTCCTATGCGATATAAGAAGACTAATTTTTATATTAAGTAAAAAGGTGCAATAACCAGCCTGATAGATACAGACCCAACCCAAAAGTTGCATGTGCTATAAGGCTGTGAAATCGGGCAGAGTTCGGGTTTTGTGTGTGTGAAGCGGCAATACCTGCCCCCATGCTAGGCTGCATCAGTAGGAAAGGTGCGATAACTGTTCCAATACCGACAATTAATGAAGGACCAAAGGTCGGGTTCTCGATCCATGACCCGCCCCAGATACCGATTAATAAGGCGGCGAACGCGATGCCTGTCAGGTAGTGGATTGCCCAACCTATGATGTGTTCTCCAGAAATGGGGGAGAGGCGGTAATAGTATCATGGCGAAATTGGCCGTGAGTCATATGGCCTATCCATCGTCCCACCATCCCATAGTTTGGGGCTGGAACGCCTAGCAGAGTTTTGCGTACGATACTCCATAAATCCATCATTGCCGTAGCCCCAGCCCCTATAAATACTATGAGTAGCAGAGTTTTCATAACTTGCTCCTTTGCTTGTTTTGTTGTTGAACGGGTGATAGCGTACAACTTCAAGTTGGCTTGAGGTCAAGGGGAAATTATGGATATCGCCGAGGTTGTTAAACGTTCCGGTGTTCCTGCATCGACGCTACGCTTCTATGAGGAAAAAGGTTTAATAAACTCCATTGGTAGGCAGGGAATACGTCGACAGTTTAATGCTAATGTGTTGGAGCGGTTGGCGCTGATTGCACTGGGGCGATCGGCCGGTTTCTCGCTGGAGGAAATAGCGCATATGTTCAATGATAACGGGCAACCCAGTATTGACCGACAACTGCTATTAGATAAGGCTGAGGAACTTGATAGTAACATTCGTAAGCTGACTGCGATGCGCGATGGACTACGACATGCAGCCGCCTGTTCAGCACCAAGCCATATGAAGTGTCCAACCTTCCGACGCTTGTTGGGATTGGCAGCAGCTGGTGTGATAGGTGGATATAAGAATGCACCCCAAAAGAAGCGTTCCAAAAAAGCGTTGTACCGGACAAGGGGATGAAATTGACGATAGAGTAGTAGCTACAAGTGGAACCTTTAATTTAGTGTGCTGGGATATATACGCACTGCTAACATATCAACCAGAGTTAAAGCTTATGACTAAATACACAATAACTAATGCAAATTTAGATGAATTCAAATCAATTGGAGATCTCATGGTGCGTGTCTATTCGGCTCTAGAGGGTTTTCCAAAGCCTGAGGAGCAACCCACGTATTATCAAATGCTACGCAATGTGGGTAGTTTAACCGAGACGCCTTCAACGGAGCTTTTCGTAGCCAAAGATGAACAAAAAGAAATACTTGGGGCAGTCGTGTTTTTTGGTGACATGAAAGACTATGGTTCCGGCGGTACTGCAGTTCAAGAAAAAGGTGCCTGTGGCTTTAGGTTGCTGGCTGTAGCTCCTGCTGCACGTGGATTAGGTATTGGCAAAGCTTTGTCTATTGCCTGTATAGAACGAACAAAACTTTTGGGTAAGAAAACCGTTGTGATTCACAGTACTGAGGCAATGAAAGTTGCTTGGGGAATGTACGAGCGACTGGGTTTCAAAAGAGAGTTAGATTTAGATTTTACGCAACAAGACTTGCCAGTATATGGCTTTAGGTTAAAATTGAATTAGGATCTTGAAAAGTAAAAAAAACTATAAACATAAAAAATATTACGTAAAACATAATAATTTGATTGAAATTCATACTCCCCTGATCTAAAGTACCTCCAATCTTATTGGTGACACTCTAGATCAAGTGAGTATGATAATGACCGCTCGAAGTTTACATTTTCTATTAACATTAGCTCTGGTGGCATCGGTCTTGATTGCAGCGCTGGCCATTGTTTTTGCTATTGCCTTACCCCTTCTGAACGAGCCCCTTTTAACAACATGGTCGGTGTCTATTGATTCGGATCAGCCTCTGGCTCTTGCTAACGCGATGCCAAACACCGCTTGGACGATTGAGCAAAATCAAGGAACTTTATCGGTGGATACCACCGCTATAGGATTAGGCCTGAGCCGAGCACTTTACATACTGGTGTTGTGGGGAATCATTGTTGCCATCATTTGGTACTTGCGGCGTGTAGTTGATGATGTTCGACACGAAAGACCGTTCAATGTCAGGAGCAGCCAATACCTGAAACGAGCGGGTTATTTATTGGTTGCGTTACCATTGTGGTTATTCATTGAAGAGTTTGTTCGCTTTTATATTTTTGTTCCTAACGCTATGGATATTTCGGAATATAAATTTACCCATATTCAGCTGCTAACAGAGAGCAAAGCGGAAGTAGCCATTTATCCAGATTTCAATATTGGGATTTTAATCGCTGGCTTATTTGTTTTAGTGATAGCAAAGGCTTTTGAGATCGGTATGGAACTACAACGCGATAGTGATGAGATTATCTGATGGCGATTATTGTTAATTTAGATGTGATGATGGCGCGCCGCAAAATGAAGATGAAAGATCTAGCGGATGCGGTTGGGATTTCCACAACAAATTTGTCATTGCTTAAAAACAGTCATGTTCGCGGTATTCGATTCGCAACGCTGGAAGAAATATGCCGAGTGCTCGAGTGTCAGCCAGGCGATATATTAGAATACAAGGAAGACAAAGAATGAAATACGTAAACACCATTATTATTTGCCTGCTGTTGGTAGGGTGCGGAAATTATAAGACAGAAGAATTAACCGAGATACCGCCAGAGGTGAAGAAAAGCATTCAAAGAGCCGTTGACGGAAAACATCGTCCCGGTGTTGTTGTCGGATTAATCAATCCTAATGGAACCTACTTCTACAGTTATGGCACAGCTGTGGTGGGTCAGAAGAAAGAGCTTTCCGCTGACTCGCAGTTCGCCATAGGGTCGTTGACAAAATTATTTACCGCAGAAGTTTTTCAACGTTTAGTCGACAATCAAACACTTTCTTATCAAACCAAGGTTAAAGACATCTGGCCTGATATTGTTGATGGTGGAGACACTGAGCTGTGGCATCTGGCGAGTCATAAAGCTGCGTTACCGAGAAAGATACCATATGAAGCTATAGCGAATAATGATCCGCAACTATTGCTGGCAACATTAAAACGCAGAGAGTCATTGCCTGCTGAATATGAGTATTCGAATACTGGAATGGCAATATTGGGTTTGTCTCTCGCACAAGTACAAAAGAATAATCTTGCTGGTTTAATGGAAAAGGTTGTATTTAAACCAATGGGTTTAACTCAGACAAGCTATCAGCCCAATCAAGAATATTTAGTGGGCATGCATCAAGTGATGGAGCCTGTAGAGCAGCGCAATACTAGCTCTGTAGAAATTGCGCGCGGAGCAGGTGGGCTATATTCAACAGCAAAAGACTTAGCAAAATTTGTCAGCGTTCAATTAAATAACACAGAAACTGCGACTAAAGCACGCTATGAAAAAATTGGCTGGAAAAAATACAAGAGCGAGGACTTTGTCAGTTATTACCATGGTGGCGATGGCAATGGTAATCAGGCGTTCGTTGGCTACCGCCCGGATAATAAAGTTGGTGTGGTTTTGTTAAGCAATTCGAGTACCGATGATGACTTACAAACCATCGCGCTGCATTTGCTTGATCCAGCTATAGAGCTACCGAAATTTGATCATCAGCCTGCACGAAAATACAGTCATGAAGAGTTGGCATCATTGGTCGGAGTCTACTCCATAAAAGGTGACACAGAAGGCAATTCATTCACATTTGAAGATAGTAACGGACGATTGATCTACATAGAAAAAACCGCAGAGGGCGAACTAGTACGTCGAACACGGATGTTAGGAATAGGTAAGGACAAATTTCAGCTAGCAGAAATGCCATTAACAATTCATTTCTTATACACTGAAACAAAAAACTATAATGCAATCATGACATTTCAAGATCAGGAATATTATTTAGTGAAGAAAAGTGATAACTAAACCTTTTGACTCAATTAAGCATCATAAAAGTTAATGCTAAAAAATTATCTGCTTCAAGGGCAAGAAAAGGAATGATAATTTATGCGACCTATACTAAAAATCTTCGGAGTTGCTCTTATTGCAGTGATTGCCGTAGCACTGGTGATTGGACTTAACCCTTTTATTGACAGAGATGCAGTAGCGACAAATCCTATATCACTCGACGAAGCTCCTATAGCGGAAGCCGAAGCCGAAAAAATCAGAAGCTTTATTGAAACTGAAGCAGATGGTATTGATGCATTCATTGCTTTGCGTGGTGAAAAGATTCTGATGCAAAACGGTGAGGTTGGAACGCCAATGAATCTGGCTTCGGCGCGTAAAAGTGTGGTTAGCCTACTATTTGGCATTGCAGCGGACCGTGATTTGATCGATATACAAAAGACGCTTGCTGAACTAGGGATAGATGAAAGCGGTAAGTCGCTGACGGCAACCGAAAAGAAGGCTACCGTAGAGCAGCTGTTAAAAGCACGTTCAGGTGTCTACCTGCAGTCGGGTGCAGAGACCGTTGAGATAAAGGATGGTCGTCCACGTCGGGGGCAATATGCACCAGGCGAATATTACTTTTACAACAACTGGGACTTTAATGTTCTGGGAGCAATTTTTGAACAAGAGACTGGTCTGTCAATTGGAGAAGCTTTAGAACAATGGCTAGCGGTGCCATTAGGCATGCAGGACTTTAATACAGAACATGTGTTTTACGACAAGCAGGGATCAGACTCTGACTATAGGACTTATCGAATCCACATGAGTGCACGTGATTTGGCAAGATTAGGAGCACTAGTCGCGCAAGATGGTATCTGGAATGGGAAGCAAGTAGTTTCAAAAGAATGGATTGAGAAAAGCACCTATCCTTATTCAGCAACCAACAATTACTTTTACGATGGATTTGGCTATTCATGGTGGCTGAACTCAGAAATAAATGCAGTCGCCGCCGATGGCTGGGGTGGGCAATATATGCTGATTAATCGTGAACAAGGTTTAACGGTAGTGACACGCCGTGATACCGGCAATTCGATGCTCGGATTTTTGATATTTATTGGATTTAAGAAACAAGGTCATCCAGCAGATATACAGAAAATCTATAAACAGATGCTGGAAATAATAGAAAACAAAATATGATGCAAGAATAGTTGGAGTTAACAATGAAAAGAGTAGAGCAGCTGGTTGCGATTCTAACATGCTCAATAATCGTGATAACGGCTAGTGGCAAAGAAGTTGGTAATGACCAAGATTTGAGCATCAGTGCGATTGACAGAATAGAGAAAAACTTACTACCCAATCATTATCTAGATGGGCATGTAACGCCAAAGTCCATACCCCAGGTTATGCTAGAAGAAAAAATACCGGGCGTGAGCATCGTATTCATCGATGATGGAAAGATTGCATGGTGCAAGGCTTATGGGTATGCGGATTTAGAAAAGGCAAAATTAGTAACATCTGAAACCGTATTTACTGGAGCCTCGTTAAGTAAACCGATAGCTGCCGTAACCGCATTGCGGCTGGTTGATAAAGGTCTGGTTTCACTGGATGAGGATATAAATCATAAGTTAGAAGGTTGGACAATACATGAAAGTGATTACACAAAAGACAAAAAAGTAACATTGAGACACTTGATTGGTCATACAGCTGGTGTAAAAAACTTCGTATATGGCTCATATGATGAAGGACAAGCAATTCCAACGACAGTACAGATATTAGAAGGAACATCACCATCTATTAATCCTTCTGCTGAAATGATGGCTGTACCTGGTGAGCAATATAAGTATTCAAACCCAGGCTACACCATCATTGAGCTATTAATAGAGGATATTACCGGCAAGGGTTTCGAGGAGGTCGTTGAAGAAGGCGTTTTATCACGCGCAAACATGAAAGATAGTTCTTTTGTGCAACCAGCTCCGCAATACTTGATGAAGCGAAAAGCAACAGGCTACTCAAACGAACTAAAAGCATACCCCTATAGGCTTTTTCCATTCCAGGCAGCGGGAGGGATTTGGACGACTCCACAAGACCTAGCAAAATTCATGATTGCGCTTATGGATGACTATCACGAAAAAAATAATACACTAGTGTCGAAAAAAATAGCAGACCAGATATTTGCAAAGGACAAAGCTAGACTTGGTTTTACAAAAAAGTATAACGAAGAAAGCGGTGACTTGGTCTTTGACCATTGGGGTAGCAATGAGGGATTTACTTCTTATATGGTCGGCTCTTTAGGTGATAAACAAGGACTGGTTATCATGACCAATAGTGATAATGGCTTTGGACTGATGGCTGCAATATCAAGAGCGGTAGCCCAGGAATATGATTGGGATTTACATAAGCCAAGAGTTTATAAAGCTACATCGATAGAAGAAAATAAATTAGAAGCCTTTGCTGGCAAATTCGGAGATGGCAAAGACGATGGTGAGGTTAACCAATTCACCATAATAGATGATGTATTGAACTTATCATTAAAAGAGTCAAAGGCGGCACAAGAATTGGTACCGATTGGCGATAATATATTCATAGCGCCATCACAATATGTCACGTACGAATTTTTGAAAGGAAAAGACGGTTCTATAAAGTGGGTGCGTGTAACGCATGAAAGTGGCTGGAATTATGACCTTATTAAATATCAATAAAGCAGTTATAGTACTTAGCCAGTGGATGGCTTTGCTTTGTAGCATAATAATACTGACAGCTTGTCAAACCGTACCACATAGCATTGAAAAGGTAACTGGAGAGCCAGTTGAAATAAAAGAACTAGAAAATTTTGTAAGCCATCGAATGGAAGAACTGAATGTGCCCGGGTTGTCATTGGCAGTCATAAATGATGGAGAGATTGTGTATCAAGGTGCATTCGGAGTAAAGAATCGTTCTACAGGTGAAAAGCTAACTAACCAAACAGTGTTTGAGGCGGCTTCTTTATCCAAACCGCTATTTGCCTATTTTGTAATGTTGCAAGTTAAAAAGGGACTGATTGGACTTGATGAACCTTTATATCAGTATCATCCCAATAAAAATCTATTAGTAGATAAGCGGCACCAACTAATTACGGCACGCATGTTATTAACCCATACTTCTGGGTTACCAAACTGGAGAAAACATTCTGGCGCTGAATTGGAGTTATCGTTCATGCCAGGTACTCAGTTCCAATACTCGGGAGAAGGCTATGAGTATCTAAGGCGAGTGTTACAAGAGTTGCTGGCAACCGATGATGATGGTCTTCAAATGTTATTAGAAGAAGAGGCAGTAGAAGCTATCGGCTCAGACTTTATGAAGTACAACTGGGATGAAAGAATTCCATCACGAAAAGCATTTGGACATCGCAATGATGTGCCGACTGACAACCATAAACATGATCATAATTTTGGAGCATCCTATAGTTTAAATACGACTGCAGAAGATTACGCGAAGTTTTTAGTGGCCCTAATGCGACCAGTGCCAGCGAAAAAGGAAATGGTAGAAACCTTTCTAAAAATCCAAGATCAGATGCCAAATGAAGAAGGCGAAATGCACCGAAGCCTTGGCTTTCCAGTTAAGCAAACAGAGCATGGCATAAGATACTACCATTCAGGTAATAACGGAGACTTCAGGGCCTATTGCCATTTTTATAAAAAGAGAGGGTTTGGAGTAGTCCTTTACAGTAATTCCGATAAATTATTCTCTTCTAATCTTGCCGAAGAAATAGTCGAGTACCTGGGAGATACCTGGTTTTATATGTAAAGGCCATACAAAATGTCGACTAGGTTCATAGAATATTTTTATTACAGTGTTCTTAGGTGAGAAATAACAAACATTTATGATATAACAATCTCATAGCTTTAAAGCTACTGAGCCACAAAAGCCTTAGCTTATATAGTCAGTAGTGGACACTCAGTTACAAGGAGATTGTTATGTCAGAGAAAAAATGTCCGGTGATGCATGGTGGCGTCACCAAAAGTGATCGATCCAATATGGATTGGTGGCCGAACGCTTTAAACCTCGACATTCTCCATCAACATGATCGAAAGACTAACCCGATGGGGGAGGATTTTGATTATCAAAAAGAAGTCAAAAAACTTGATTTCGATGCCCTTAAAAAAGACTTACACGATCTAATGACCAATAGTCAGGAATGGTGGCCCGCAGACTGGGGGCATTATGGTGGCCTGATGATCCGTTTGAGTTGGCACGCAGCTGGTACTTATCGGATTGCCGATGGTCGCGGTGGCGCGGCAACCGGTAATCAGCGCTTTGCCCCGATCAACTCGTGGCCTGATAACGTCAGCCTCGATAAGGCGCGTCGGCTGCTATGGCCCATTAAAAAGAAGTATGGAAATAAACTCAGCTGGGCGGATTTAATCACTTATGCCGGCACTATTGCTTATGAGTCCATGGGTCTTAAAACCTACGGATTTGCTTTCGGGCGCGAGGATATCTGGCATCCTGAAAAAGATACTTATTGGGGCTCGGAAAAAGAATGGCTGGCGCCGAGTGATAATGAGCATAGTCGTTATTCGGGCGAGCGTGATCTGGATAATCCGCTGGCGGCAGTAATGATGGGGCTGATTTATGTTAATCCAGAAGGAGTTGATGGTAATCCTGATCCAATCAAGACCGCACACGATGTGCGCGTAACTTTTGAGCGGATGGCGATGAATGATGAAGAAACAGTGGCCTTAACTGCTGGTGGTCATACGGTCGGTAAATGCCACGGCAATGGCGATGCTGAATTACTGGGACCGGAGCCTGAAGCTGCTGATGTTGAAGAGCAGGGTCTTGGCTGGAATAACAAGACTAAGCGTGGCATCGGTCGTGATACTGTAACCAGTGGCATTGAAGGAGCTTGGACGACTGAGCCCACTAAGTGGGATAACGGCTATTTTGAGATGCTACTGAATCATGAGTGGGAGTTGAAAAAAAGTCCTGCTGGGGCCTGGCAATGGGAGCCTATTGAAATCAAAGAGGAAGACAAGCCAGTTGATGTAGAAGACCCTTCTATCCGATTAAATCCAATCATGACGGATGCCGATATGGCAATGAAAGTAGATCCAGAATACCGCAAGATATCTGAGCGTTTCTATAAAGATCCAGAGTATTTTTCGGAAGTGTTCGCGCGTGCCTGGTTTAAGCTGACGCACAGAGACATGGGGCCAAAATCACGCTACATAGGCCCGGACGTACCGCAGGAAGATTTAATCTGGCAGGATCCTGTTCCTGCAGGTAACAAAGATTATGATGTAGCTGCGGTAAAAGAAAAAATCAAAGCCAGCGGTTTGTCGATTAGCGAGATGGTAACGACAGCCTGGGACAGCACAAGAACCTTCCGCGGATCGGATGTTCGTGGTGGTGCCAACGGAGCGCGAATTCGTTTAGCGCCACAAAAGGACTGGCAGGGCAATGAGCCTGAGAGGTTGGCCAAAGTGCTTAAGGTGCTTGAACCGATAGCCAAAGAAAGCGGTGCCAGTGTTGCCGATGTGATTGTTCTAGCGGGTAGCGCAGGAATTGAGATGGCTGCCAAAAAGGCGGGCTTTGACATCAAGGTTCCATTCTCGCCTGGTCGTGGCGATGCAACCGATGAGATGACGGATGTTGATTCATTCGAGCCTTTAGAGCCACTGCATGATGGCTACCGAAACTGGCTGAAAAAAGATTATGTGGTCGCGGCTGAAGAAATGCTGCTGGACCGCACTCAGTTGATGGGATTGACCGCGCCAGAAATGACGGTATTAATCGGTGGGATGCGTGTGCTTGGAACCAATTATGGTAATAGCAAGCATGGCGTGTTTACCGATCGCGAAGGAGCTTTAACCAATGACTTCTTCGTCAATTTGACCGACATGAATTACACATGGAAGCCAACTGGGAATAATCTGTATGAAATCTGTGACCGTAAAACGGGTAAGACAAAGTGGACCGCAACTCGTGTCGACTTAGTGTTTGGCTCAAACTCAATTTTGCGTGCGCTTGCAGAAGTCTATGCACAGGACGACAACCAAGAAAAGTTTGTCAGAGATTTCATTGCAGCCTGGACAAAAGTCATGAACGCTGATCGATTCGACCTATAATAATACTCAAAATGCCGCATCAGTCCTCTGATGCGGCAACTCTTACGAAATCCTTTTAATAAATCAGTATTAGCTAACAGAGTATTAGCCAGCCCGACTTATAATACAGGTACCGACTAAATATAAATATAAGGAGAGTGCCGTGAATAAAAAAATTGCACTGATAACCATTCACGGAATGGGGGATACTGAACGAGATTATTACACAGGGTTCTATGACCAAATTAAAAAAACTTTAGGTGAAGATCTGTGGGAGAAGGTCATATTCAAACCACTTTATTATCAGGATATCCTACAGGCGCAGCAAGAAACCATTCTTGGACGTATGCGAGATCAGGTTGACTGGATGAGGATGCGGCGGTTTTTGCTCTATGGGTTTTCTGATGCAGCGAGCCTTGAATACAAGAAACGGGTGAAGAACAGCCCCTACTATTTAACCCAGAAAATGATTCTGGAAAGCATGGATGAAATCTTCGATGAGGTCGGCAATAAACAAATTCCGGTAATTGTAGTTGCACAATCCCTCGGTTGTCAGGTGCTATCAAGCTATATCTGGGACGCGCAGCGAATAGCTGCTTCGGTCGGCATCTGGAGCATGGCAAGGAATGACGATGTAAAAGAGGGATCGCCACGAGATCAGTTTAGGCGAATGAAAAGTCTTCAATCCTTCTACACCTTAGGTGCCAATATTCCAATCTTCGTTGCTGGACATAAAAAAATAGACGCAATAAAGCCAACCAATCCTGATTTCAATTGGATAAACTTTTACGACAAAGATGATGTGCTTGGTTGGCCATTGCAACCATTAAGCCCCTCCTATGAGCAGCTTGTCGAAGATATTCAAATTAATGTGGGTAGAGGATTTTTCAGTAAACTATTTAAATCATGGAATCCTTTAAGTCATGGCCAATATTGGGAAGATAAAAAGGTTATTCGTGATATAGCAAATAAGGTTACAGAAATAATATAAAACTAAACAATTGGAAGAGAAAACAATGAGACAAGAACTAAGAAATAGAATAATCGAAATCTGCGAAAAAAAAATATTAGCTAAGGGTGAGTCGGTAGGTGTTTCATTTTATGCATTCTTTGCCAACAAGAATGATAATCCAGAATTACTTATGGAGGCTGCAACTTGGTGGATAAAAATGCATAAGCTCGATCACTTTGAAAAAGCAGTAAAAGTAAAGGAAATGGTTGAGACAGGACTATAGAATATAAAAGTGAATCTAAATAAGACAATTAATAGCATACAATATGCTGTACAAAGAAAGTCTGTGCTATATTTAATTTATAAAAAATAATGTTGGGGACAAATCATGCCATTAAAAGATAACCAAAATCAGTATGGGACAGTCAGCCGAGTATTACACTGGGGAATAGCGATATTATTGTTATGGCAATTTCTTAGCGCAGCATCGCATTTCTTTTTTGATGATACAGCCATTGAAGCTTTCTTTTGGCCAACGCATAAACCAATGGGCTTTTTGCTGTTTGTATTAATCTTTATTCGAGTTATTTGGGCGTTAATCAATGTAAAAAATCGTCCACCATCTATCAACTGGTTTGCAAGACTCGGCCATATCACGCTTTACCTATTAATGTTAGCCATACCAGCGTTAGGCTTGTTGCGTCAATATGGGTCGGGAAGGTCATTTGAACCATTTGGTATCCCATTGTTCAGTGGATTTGAAAGCGGAAAAATTGAATGGACGTTAGATCTGGGTGGATTATTACATGGCGAGCTTGGATGGTTACTGTTCGTGCTCACCATCGGCCATATCATTATGAGCTTCTGGCACAAAAAATCAAAAACAACTGAAAACGTCATGCCACGTATGTGGGGAAGACAAAGTAAAGAATAAAGCTGGAAGAAATTAATGGAAAAGTTCGATAGTTTACTAATTTCAGTATTGGTGATATTGCCATTGGTATTACTGGTCATTCTAATGGCACAGAAAAGACGAGGTGTCACTGTTATTGTAAGCTGTGTATTAATAGGTTTAGTCGTTGCCACAATATTAGAAATATCGTTCCAGCAGCACCCGCATATACCAGTGCCGATTTGGGCTATGCTACAAGTGGTAATAGCCTTTGTAATTCCAGTGTTAGCAATTGCAATAAGGTTTATGATAAAAAATACAGGAATAATAGGGAGATAGAATGAGTAAAAATATTCGAAATATTACAGCGTTTATAATTTCGTACTTTATAACGCGACTAGGATTTTATTTATTAGGCTATAACCCCTTTGAGCACAATACCTTCTGGGTTGGATTATTGATAGACTTTGGTATCTGGGTGTTAATTTTTGGCTTGATAAGCTGGATCATTCATAAAGTTGGTCCCAGCAAGAAAGGCTAGAAAGATACAAATTAAAGGAACTCAAAATGGCTAAAGTGAAAGAAGGGATATCCAAAGTTGATTTTAGCCATTTGTCAGGATTGCCAGAGCCAGTACAGCGTTATTTCAGGCATGTATTGGTGGATGGCCAGCCCTACATCAACGAAGTCATCATTAATCAAACCGGTGTCCTTAGAACCAGTACCGAAAAGAATAAATGGTTCTCTTTCAGTGCCCAACACCAGGTCACTCCTCTCAGCAAAAGTTTTGAATGGAACGCACGAGTAACATTATTCCCTGCTTTATGGATTAGCATACAAGACCGTTACCTTGATCGCGTTGGCTCTGGTCACATAAAGCTATGGTCAATAATCCCAGTAGCCAATGACGGCGGACACATGGAAATCAACTCAGGTGAATTACATCGCTATTTAGCGGAAGGCGTCTGGTATCCGACAGCATTGCTGCCGGAATCAGGAGTAACATGGAAAGCGATTGATGGGGGCAAAGCATTAGCGTCGATAACCATCGACAATATTACAGTCGCACTTGAGTTTACCTTCAATGAAAGAGGCGAAGTGGTGGCCGTTTATACCGATGGGCGCTATGGACGATTTGGTGAAGGCTATCAACAGAAACCATGGGAAGGACACTTCAAAGACTATCATGAAGTTAACGGCATGAAAGTCCCGAGATATGGTGAAGTCGGCTGGTGGGTCGATGGGCAGTATGAATTGGTCTGGAAAGGCGACATAATTAAAACTGAGATTGTTTTTAAGGATTAAGATAAGAGCAATGAAAATCATTCTACTAGTTACTGCTTTAATACTTTTTACTGGTCAGGTAAATGCACAAAAACTTAGTGAGCAACTAGTCTATGCTGCGATAGACAGAACGGAATTAGAAATAACCTACGATGGACGTTATATTGCGATTGATTATCCAAATGGCGACGTACCTGCAGAGATTGGGGTCTGTACCGATGTGGTGATTCGTTCCTATCGAGAGCTGGGGATTGATTTGCAACAACTAGTTCATGAAGATATGCGCGATAACTTTGAATTGTATCCTTCAAAAAGAATTTGGGGACTAACCTCAACCGATAGAAATATTGATCATCGAAGAGTCCCCAATCTGCAAACATTCTTTAAGCGGCAAGGGGAAAGCTTGAGTATCAGTGAAAACCCCGAACACTATCAGCCCGGAGATATAGTTAGTTGGATGCTGCCGGGTAACTTGCCGCATATTGGCATCGTAACCAATCAAAAGAATCCAGATAACGGTAACCCATTGATTGTGCATAATATTGGCGCAGGTCCTAAGCTTGAAGATATGTTATTTGACTATGATATAACAGGTCATTACCGCTATTTCCCGCAAACACAAGAATAAGCCTTAATAAGCTTTAGTATTCCATCAGAAAGGGCTAATCTATAGCCATTAAACTCGATAAAACTATTTGATCTGTAAGTGAGCAGAATTATGTCTACAAAACCTGATATTGTGATTTCTTCGCTGGATGTGGAAAGGCTGGAAAAACTGTTGGAAACACTACCACACGATGCGGTGGGAAAAGAAGAGTTGGAAATTGAATTAGAAAGAGCAGAAATCGTAGAGCCTAAAGAGGTTCCCGCGAATGTGGTGACCATGAACTCAACAGTGCGTTTTAAAGTGGCTTCGTCAAAAGAAGAGTTTGAATATACTTTGGTGTATCCAAAGGATGCGGACGGAAGTAACAACAAGATTTCAATTCTCGCTCCAGTAGGTAGCGCTATGCTAGGTTTGAAAGAAGGCGATGAGATCGAGTGGCCGAAGCCGGGTGGCGGCGTATTAAAAGTACATATTGATAAAGTTGTTTACCAGCCTGAAAGGGAAGGACTGTATTATCGATAATCGATAAAAAGTGATTATGAGCTAGAGTAAAGAAAACGAAATAAGGAGTCAGTTATGTCGAATGAAGGTTATCACGAACCGTATGAAGAATTATCCGATGAAACGAAAGATATGCACCGTGCGATTATTTCGTTGATGGAAGAACTCGAAGCGGTCGATTGGTATAACCAGCGTATTGATTGCTGCAAAGATAATGATCTGAGAAAGATCCTGCGTCATAACCGCGATGAAGAAAAAGAACATGCGGCCATGGTTCTCGAATGGATTCGTCGTCGCGATCCAAAATTTGATCAGCAACTTAAAGATTATTTATTTACTGAAGATGAAATTGGTCATTAATATAATCTTAAGTGAGCGTAGCCGAGAAGGAACAGCTGTGACTTCGTGGTAATAACTTAGAAGGCAGATCTTTGTCACAACAAAAAACACGCAATGAAATACATTGGCTGACGGGGCAGTTTCGTGACCGTAGTAATGAGTCGAAATACCGCGATTATATTGAGAAAAGCGTACGCTTCGAATCTCGCTTTGCGTTGATTGTAGTAGCGGTGATATTTGGGATGTTTGGGATAACCGACTACAACCTGTTGGGGTTAACTCGCGACTATTATCTATTGTTAACCATGCGCATTATAGTAGTGAGCTCATGTTTGATTTTAGCATTTATCATTGGGCGTAGTGGCGGTTATGCTCGAAACGTTTGGTTGCATGCTTTGCCACTGTGGATAGTAGCGACCGGTATTGTTTTAATTGTTCCCTTACGCCCAGAAAGTCTCTCCACCCAGGTCACAGCAATCGTGGTGGCGATAATGGCATTTTACCTACTCATTCCCAATTTGCTTACTGTGGCAGCGTTAGCCAGCTTATATTTAAGTATCAGCTTTTTATCAGCAGCAGTGGCTTTTGCAGAATTGTCACCCGTAGCTACGGTAACTATAGGGCTCTTGATAATGGTGGCGAATATTGTGGGTTACACCGCTTTGTTGAGGATAGAGTTTCTGCAACGTAAGCAATTTGCGCTACTTAACGAGGAGCGTGAACAAAACAGACATCTGGAAAAAGAAATAACGCATCGAAAGTCCTTGGAAGAACGATTACGTACGGCTGCTGAAAGTGATGCGCTGACAGGCGTCGACAGCCGAGGCCATTTTATGCAGCGGGCCGAAGCACTCTTGCAACGTTCGCGATTCGAAAAAGCACCTTTCTGTTTATTCATGATCGATGTCGATTATTTTAAGCGTGTTAACGACACCTGGGGTCACACCTGCGGCGATCAGATATTGAGCAAAATCGCCGAAGTTTGCCAGCATTCGCTTCGCCCAAACGATATTATCGGACGCTTCGGCGGCGAAGAATTTGTGGTGGGTTTGCCGAATACAAATACCAGTGAAGCAAAGGCCGTGGCAGATCGATTAAAGGACAATGTCGCGGCACTGACACTGGACGGTGAAATGAGCGAACTAAGACTAAGCGTCACCATTGGAATAGCAGTCGCCGATACCGAAGATGATGATCTCGATGTTCTCATTACGCGAGCGGATAACATGCTCTATGTGGGTAAGCGCGAAGGTAGAAATCGGGTGGTGATTTAGATTTAAAAATGTGATTATTCACTCGTTATAAACCTGAATACGTACTTTAAAAACTCAATTCAAAAGACTGTCGGGTTTGCCCGATAATAATGTTATCGAAAAAGGAAAATCATGAAAATATTAAGTTTATTAATGACGATCGCTATTCTTCTATCTGGGTGTGCAACTGGGCCGTATGCAATTATTGATGGAAGTCAAAGTAAAATTACAGCTAAAAATAGCTATGATGTAATTATTACAGGTATTAATGGGAAAATGTATTTTAATGGACAAAAGATTAAGAATATTGATGTAGGGCCTCATTATGTTCAGCTTACTTCAACTAAAGCTGGAAGTAGAGGAGATATATCTTACCAATCTTGGTACTTTAATGCAGAACCGTGTAAAAGGTATGTGGTTGTTGCAAATCATGATAAAGATAAACAATTTAGTAATAATTACTGGGAAGTGGAACTTCTGAGGGTTGAATCGATAGGAGGCTGTAAAGTATCCGAGGATGACAAAGAAGAATCACACGAATAAAGCTAAAATTTTTATTACGATAGAGTGAATAGCACAATATATAGCATTCAAAGGAGTGCTATTGACTTTGAAGTTTGTGAGTTAAAAAAGTAGCCTTGATTAGTGTTGGGTAATCGAGGTTACAGGTTATGTAGAGTGCGCTTTTTAGTTCTGTATATAGGATGGGTTAGCATTTATGTGTGACCCATCACTAACGTCATTGATGGGTTACGGCTAGCGCCGGGTCTGCCACCTTGGGTATAACCCATCCTATAAAGTGAAGGAAAAATATGACTGTTGAGATGCATGTGGTGGATGCGTTCACTGAGCAATTGTTTGGGGGAAATCCTGCGGCGGTTATTATGACCGAGGAATGGTTGGATGATTCTTTAATGCAATCGATTGCTACTGAGAACAATCTTTCCGAGACGGCTTTCCTTAAGCCTGTTGAACATAACCATTATCAAATCCGTTGGTTTTCTCCTTTAACTGAAATTGATTTTTGTGGCCATGCGACGATGGCTTCTGCTTTTGTGGTGTTCTTGAATAATCCTTCGTTATCGGAAGTTAAGTTTAGTGCGCCTGCGGTAGGTGAGCTGATTGTGACTAAGCAGGCGGATGGTGTGATTGATATGAGTTTTCCGAATCGAAAGCCGGAGCCGGTCGGCGATGTACCGCAGGCTTTGTTGGATGGATTGTCAAAAGAACCGCGACAAGTGTTACGTAATGAACAGGCTTATTTTGCGATTTACGATGGTGAAGAATCTGTCAGAGCGATTGAGTACGATAGTGAGAAGTTGAAGTTGTTGGCGCCGTTTGATGTGGTAGTGTCGTCGCCAGGTAAAGATTATGATTTTGTGTCACGTTATTTCTGGCCAGCAAATGGGGGTGATGAAGATCCGGTGACGGGTTCGATTCATGCCGGACTTGCGCCTTATTGGGGTGAAAAAATGAGTAAGCAGGAGCTGGTTGCTTTTCAGGCTTCGCAACGCGGTGGTGTGGTGCATTGCCGTTTAGCAGACAATAGAGTGCATGTGGCGGGGAAAGCGGTTTTGTACTTGAAGGGTGAAATCGTTATTTAGGTTAGGTTCAGAAACCCGAGCGTATGCTAAATTCGGTCAGTTCATCATGAACAGGCTTAAAAACAAGACAAAGGAGTACGTTATGAAAACAATTAATAAAGTAACCGGGGTAATTTTTGGAGTTAGCTTGTTGTTGGCAAGTGGTACGATTGTTGCCAATGACAAAAAAGTTGAAATCGAAAGCGAAGCTAATGCTCGCGGTATCGAAAAGTCAGACATAAAGCGTGGTATGCAAGTTGAGAAGCAGCAAGATGCACAAGATGGTGGACCTAAGCGTGCGGGAGATCCAATTCCAGGTATCGATATTACGGTCAATCAGGGCCATAGCGTGTGTCAGTCCGGCTCGGATGACTGTAATGTTGGCAACGCATCAGCGGAGCATGTGATACAGCAAAAAGGTGGCGTTAAGTTGAAAGGCGGTAAGACATTAGCCGAAACCGTTAAGTCCGTCGATAAGGGCGATGATGTTAAGCATATCGATGAAGACAGCGATGATGATGGTCTCCCTGAGCAGTAACAACCAGTAGAAAAAATATCACTATGAAGTACTTATTATTTCTTGGTACTGTTCGTGACAGTACACCTCCGAAACCTGCGCGACTTGGTCTTCGAGTCGTCAGGGCTTGCCTCAATCATCTGCAAGAGTTTCAGTCGGAACATGAAGTCGAGTTGATTGATCCCATGGATTACGATTTAAGTGCGCCTTTTAAACCGCACTTTTCTTACGCAAAAGGTCAGGCACCGAAATCTCTTGATGAGTTAGCCGAAAAAATCAAACAGGCCGATGCCTATATTATGGTGAGCCCTGAATACAATCACACCATGAGTCCCGCCTTATCTCATCTGTTGAATCACTTTGGTAGTTCGCAGTTTTCCTACAAGCCCAGTGTGATCGTGACTTATTCCGCTGGCCAGTGGGGCGGCGTTCGAGCGGCTATGTCAATGCGGGGCATTTTGTCGGAATTGGGTTGTTTGCCAGTGTCCGCCATGACCAATATTCCCAAAGCGCAGGAAGTCTTTACTGAGGATGGTGATTTTGAGGAAGGGGAGAATGTAGAAAGGTGGAATACATATCTGGCGCGAGGTTTTTTACAGCTGGAATGGTGGGCGCAGGCGACTAAACAGCACAGAGCAGAAATTGACCCGGATAAAGTGATTCAGGCTTTTAAAAAGGATCCATCACAACGAAATGCACCTGAAAAGAGTTAAGCTACAAAAGAGTGCATGAAAAATGAACAATCTAATGATATAACTAATGTCAGGGTAGATAGAATCGAAAAAAAGGGAAAAAATGATAACCAATAGGGATTCGATTACGAATAAAAACTATTTGTAAGCAATGGGGGCCCTATGGCAAATCCGGGTAAACGGACACTTCTATTACTGACGAGTATCTGTCTGTTGATACTTGTTATCGCATCACCGAAAGTAAAAGCAGAAACCTATCAGGACATCATTCAAGATATTGGGCAGACTGGCCGCGTATCACCTAAAGCCGTGCTCGATCGACTAGAGTGGGCTGATGCAATCCCGGATGAGCGCTCATCGATGGACGACAGAGCGAACTATTACCTGTGGCTTGGAAAGTTTGCTGCATTATCTCGCGACTACGACAAAGCAGACCTTGCGCTAAAACAGTTAGCCAGCCTGACTGAGACATTTGATTGCAATGTGTGTGGGGAAAACCGTTATATCGTTGAGGCTTATATAGCGGCAAGACAGAATAATGTGTCGGCCCTGGAAGCGCTCCTTAAAGAGATAGAGGCGTCGAATGACGAGCCTCTAAAAAAATTACAATCACTTGAGTTGCATGCCTTTCTCTATAATGCAAAATCAATGATCCCTGAAATTATTGAAACTGCATTCGAAGCTGCTGAACTTTCTGAGCAACTCAATCGTCCTTCCGACCACATCAGGGCACTCAATTATATTGTATTAGCCAATATTCATCGCCGCGATCTGGAGCGGGCAATGATTTTGGCAACAGAAGCTTATGAAAAAGCAAAAAAGTTAAATGATGTTGAGCAAATGGTGAATACACGCGGTAATCAGGGCTGGATATATTCATTACAGGGAGATTATGAGAAGCAGGCTGACTGCTTGCGCGATACCATAGCCATAACCGACCAATATCCAGATATGGAAGTGGCGGCAATGACCAATCGGATCAATCTATCGCATAACTTAATTGAGCGGAAATTGTATCAAGAAGCAATTGATGTTGCGGATGAAGCTGTAAGCAGGGCAGAGACATTAAAGCATCCGGTTGGGCGCGCGGTGGCGATACATAACCGGGCAATTGGCGTCGCTTATGTTGAGGATAGAGAGCAAGGAATTAAGGAGTTACAAGCAGCGATACAGTTAGCGGAATCGGAAGGCGCAAAGAGTTATGCCTTGGATATGTATCGTTCCTTGGCACAGTTGTATGAAGAGTTTGAGGAACACCAAAATGCGGTTACGGCTTATAAGAAAATTATTGAATTGGAATCTGAGCTGATAAAGTCAGAACGTGAAGATGCGGTGCAGGCTCTGCAAGAGCAATATGAAACGGAAAAAAAGAATCGTGAGATTGAGCGTTTATCATTAGAAAAAGTAGCTGCTGACGCAGAGATTGCAGAAAAAGAAGCCCGACAAAAACTGTGGATTGCATTAGCCATTGTATTTTTACTGATAGCGGTCATTCTCATTCAGTGGTTGAGGACCAGTCGTAAGCGCAATAAAGATTTAGCCGATGACAATGTGCAATTAACAAAACAAACCGATCGTGATCCCTTAACAGGAGCCTATAACCGCCGCTTCCTGCAAAAGACAATGCAAGAACTTCATCAGAAATTAAAGAATCTAGATCGACCAGGTCGAGCCGATGACGTCATGGGAATCATTCTTCTAGATGTGGACTTCTTTAAAAATGTGAACGATACCTATGGTCATGCAGTTGGCGATGCAGTGCTGGTTGAGATAACAAAGCGATTTAGAAAGTTATTGCGCGAGCGGGATATGGTGGTGCGTTGGGGTGGTGAAGAGTTTGTGCTGCTTCTACCTAATGTCAATGGTGCTTTATGTAACGTTGCAGATCGGGCTATTAATAAAATTGGTAACGAAACCTTTAACTTTGAAGGGCAGCAGTTGCGAATTACCATTTCTGCAGGTTGCGTAACCTGGCCAGCTTTTGAGGAACAGAGTTGGGAAGAGGCGCTGCATTTGGCCGATATGGCTGCTTATCTTTCAAAATCTGGCGGACGAAATCGTGCTACCTGTATTACTAAAATCAATCAAGATTCGGACAAAAAGGAATTGGCTAAGGATTTATTGGAAGCCGAAAAGAAGAGTTGGATAGAGCTCACCAGAATAGCTGGACCGCGAGCTGAGTAAAATAACATCATGGAAAGATCAACCAATACGATTGCCTGGCATGCTTTGGATACCGAAACAGTGCTCAATAAGCAAGACTCAAGCCCGCAAGGTTTGAGTGCCCAGCAAATTGTAGAGCGACAAAAAAAATATGGTGCCAACCGTTTGCCTCAACCAGCTCGCCGCAGTTGGCTGCTCCGTTTTATTCTGCAATTTCAAAATACACTCATCTATGTCCTGATCATCTCAGCTGCGATAACCGCTTTGCTAAATCATTGGGTTGATACCTCGGTGATTGTTGCTGTGGTATTGATTAATGCCATAGTGGGAATTCTGCAGGAAGGCAAAGCAGAACGCGCATTAGATGCAATAAAGAAAATGTTAGCGTTAAAAGCGGCTGTACTCAGAAATGGTCAGCGAATAACTCTTGATGCAGAAGCCTTAGTGCCAGGCGATATCGTTATTCTAGAAGCTGGTGATAAAGTGCCGGCAGATCTTAGATTGTTTAATGCTCATAACTTGAATATTCAAGAGGCTATTCTAACCGGTGAGTCATTAGCGGTAGAAAAACAAATAGAGGCTGTTGAGAACAGTGCGGCACTTGGCGATAGAAGCTGTATGGCTTTTAGTGGCACAACGGTTACTAGCGGGCAGGGAAAAGGAGTTGTTGTTGGTATCGGTGTTGAAACACAAATTGGACGAATCAGTGGCTTGCTGTCAGAAGTTAAAACCTTAACCACGCCTTTGGTTGAACAAATGGATACTTTTGCTAAGTGGTTAAGCGTGGTGATTGTCGTCTTCGCAGCTTTCGTCTTTGCTGTCGGCTATTGGTTACTCCAATATGAGTTTAGTGAATTGTTCATGGCGGTCGTGGGTTTGACCGTTGCTGCGATACCTGAGGGGCTACCGGCAGTACTGACAATCTCTCTAGCAGTCGGTGTTCAGGCAATGGCGAAACGTCATGCGATAGTAAGACAATTACCTGCCATAGAAACTCTTGGTTCCATTTCGGTTATTTGTACGGATAAAACGGGGACACTTACCCGCAATGAGATGAGCGTGGTAGCACTGGCAACTTATGGAAAAGACTATGAAGTCAGTGGTGAAGGTTATGCGCCAATTGGAATCATCAGCAATGAAAAGCAGCCAGTTGAACAGAAGTCGGAAGAAGTTTTAAGACTGATGGGGCTGGTGGCGCTGCTCTGTAATGACTCGCAACTAAAAAAAGAAGCTAACGAATGGGGGGTTGAGGGTGATCCGATGGAAGGGGCATTATTAACTTTTGCAGGGAAGATTGGCCTTGAATTAGACAGTGATAAAAAAGAATGGGCACGAACTGATCTGATTCCCTTTGATGCCAGTCATCGTTATATGGCTACCTTAAATCATGAGCATCAGGGTAATGCAGCTATATACGTGAAGGGAGCTCCGGAAAAGCTGATAGAACTGTGTACCAGGCAGCAGATAGACAGCGAGAATACAGCAGAAATTGAACATCAATTTTGGGAGAAAAAAGCAGAAGCTCTAGCCAGTCAGGGACATCGAGTATTGGCATTGGCGACAAAAAAAGTATTAATCGAACATACAGCATTAACCCAGCAGGATGTTGAAACTGATCTAGTTTTATTAGGTTTGGTGGGATTAATGGATCCTCCCCGGAGTGAAGTGATTGATGCAATCAAGGAATGTTATAGCGCTGGAATTGAAGTAAAGATGATTACTGGCGACCATGCGCTGACTGCTTCAGCCATAGGGAAACATATTGGTTTGCACAATACTGATCGAGTGTTGACCGGAGCGGAACTCGATCGACTGGATGAGGCTGAGTTGTTACAGGCAGTCAAAGAGGTCGATATTTTTGCTCGCACCAGCCCTGAGCATAAGCTGAGGTTAGTAAGTGCATTTCAGGCTGGGGGCTTGGTGGTGGCGATGACAGGCGATGGCGTTAATGATGCACCGGCTTTAAAACGTGCGGATGCTGGAATTGCCATGGGCGTTAAGGGTAGTGAGGCAGCTAAAGAAGCATCTTCGTTGGTATTGGCTGATGATAATTTTGTATCTATTGTGGCTGCAGTTAGAGAAGGCCGGACGGTCTATGACAACATTAAAAAAGTCATCAGCTGGTCAATTCCTACCAGTACTGGTGAAGCCTTCACCATTATTATTGCATTGATGCTAAGCATGGCTCTACCTATTACGGCGGTTCAGATATTGTGGGTCAATATGATAACTGCAGTGACGCTTGGCATTGCTTTAGCGTTTGAGCCGACCGAAACCAATACCATGATGCAGCCACCCAGAGTGAGAAATCAGCCATTATTGAGCGGAACCCTAGTCTGGCATATTGTGTTTATCACAGCGCTGTTTGTAGCAGGTGTATTTGGAATATATCGTTATGCGATAGAACAGGGTTACACAATAGAGCTAGCCAGAACCATGGCCATGAATACCTTGGTGGTGATGGAAGTGTTCCATCTGTTCTTCATTCGAAACATGTATGGCACTTCGCTAACCTGGAAAGCGGTAAAGGGAACCAAAATGGTTTGGTATGCCGTGATTCTGGTGATAATCGGTCAGCTAGCAATAACCTACTTACCAATAATGCAGACCATATTTAAGACAGAAGCGGTACCTTTTCAGGATGGAATATTGGTGATCGCTATTGGCGTCGCATTATTTGCGGTGGCAGAAACGGAAAAGCAGTTACGGTTAGTGACAAAAAAGTATCGCAAAGCAAATAAGGCTAAAGCACGCTAATGTGATATAAAGTTAACTATATGAAGATGGTGCCATGCAGGAAATAGAGAAAAGCCGATGAAAACTGAGATTAATGATATCGCAGCAAGAGTTGTCGATTTATTGATGGATGTGGTTTGCGTGGTCGATCTCGAAGGTAATTTTGTCTATATCAGTGCCTCTTGCGAGAAAGTGTTCGGTTATACGCAGGCGGAAATGTTAGGCACTAATATGGTTAATTACGTGCACCCTGAAGATCGGGATAAAACCTTAGCTGTTGCTGGGCAAATCATGCATGGCAAGGAGCAACCTTACTTTGAGAACCGCTACCTCAGGAAAGACGGTACCACTGTCCATATTATGTGGGCAGCGCGATGGTCGGAAAATGATAAAGTCCGGGTGGCTGTTGCAAGAGACATAACGGAGTATAAACGCTACGAGCGTATTCAAAGCTCGATCTATAAGCTCTCACAAGTTGCACATCAAGCAGACGATTTATCAGAGCTATTTCAAAGAGGCCACCATATTATTAGTCAATTAATTGCAGCGGAAAGCTACGTTGTTGCTATATCTCAGCCCGGTAGCAATAGAGCTAAGCTGGCCCATTGTATTGACGGAAAATACCAGCCTAAGGATATCATTAAACTGTCGGACAGAAGTGCGTTAGGGGAAGTGATTCGAAGTGGCAGAGCGCTTTTAGTGAACTCAGTAAAAGAGTTTGCGTTACAGCAAGAAATAGAGGCTGGATGTGAATCACAAGATCAGGGTAATTGGCTGGGAGTGCCTTTAATAACCCAGGACAATATTATTGGGGCTTTAGTAATTCGAACCCATCGAGCAGATGGTTATTCTAGGCATGATGTAAAGTTGATGGAGTTTGTGGCAGAGCAATTTGCTTTGACAATCGAAAGAAAAGAATATGAGCAGAGGCTACACCATATGGCCAGTCATGATTGGTTAACTGGCCTACCAAATCGTCTGCTATTTAATGACCGATTGGATGTGGCTATTAAGCGGGCGAGACGAGTAGAAGAAAAATTAGCGCTGCTTTATATGGATCTGGATGGCTTTAAAGATGTTAATGATTCACTGGGACATGCAAAAGGTGACCTATTACTGAGCAAAGTTGCCAATCGAATTAAGTCCTGTGTGCGTGAGTCCGATACCATAGCAAGAATGGGCGGTGATGAATTTACGGTATTACTTACAGAGATTCACGATCAAGATGCTATTAGCATGGTGCTTGAAAAAATCAAAACCGCGGTGAATAAGCCTTTTGTTCTTGAAGGAAATACAGTCAATATTGGAATCAGTATTGGGGTCGCAGTATTTCCAGAACAGGGGCAGGAAAGAGAACAGTTGTTGCGAGTTGCGGATAATGCAATGTATGACGACAAGTACTTAAAATCAAAAGAAAAGCATAAAATAAATAGCTGAGTTCTAATACCATAGAGTAAGAAATTAACTCTATGTGTGACATAGTATTCGGTCGTAAAAACACTATAGCTGGGGGAAATCATGAGCAAGTTAAAAAAGAGCACAGAGTTGCTTGGGTTGTTTGGTTGGTTGATTGTGGTATTTATCACCGCAACAATTGGCGCCATTGCTTCAGTCGACGCTGGAGAGTTTTACAGTCAATTAGAGAAGCCATCCTGGGCACCTCCGGGTTGGTTATTTGGCCCAGTCTGGACGGTACTTTATGCCTTCATGGGGATTGCCGCCTGGTTGGTTTGGCGTGAGCGATATAATTTAAATGCTTCACTAAAAAGAGTCCATGCAGGCTTAACCGTTTTCCTTATGCAGCTGGTGCTAAATGCTTTGTGGAGTTGGTTGTTCTTTAGCTGGCATCTGGGTGGTTGGGCATTTGTTGATATCGTTGTGTTGTGGATATTTATTGGCTTCACCGTGGTCGGTTTTTTAGGGGTTAATAAATTAGCAGCCTTATTAATCGCACCCTATTTATTATGGGTACTCTTTGCAGCTATCCTGAATTATGCTGTCTGGAAAATGAACCCTGCATTACTCGGCAGTTAAGTGGCGTCTTGTAGATAATATTCTTACAATAAGCGCCATTAGTAATAACCATTATAAGACATGATAGAAGTTATTATTTTGGCGCTTGCCTTAAGTATGGACGCCTTTGCGGTGTCGGTTGGTCTTGGTTCAAAACCTGTTGAAAGTCATAAGAAGCTCGCTATCTGGGCTGCTGTTTACTTTGGTCTGTTTCAGGGTCTGATGCCACTGGTGGGTTATTTAGGCGGCAAGGGCCTGTTGGGCTGGATTGAAGCGTATGCACCTTGGATAGCTTTTCTTCTTTTGCTATTTATTGGCGGAAAGATGATCTTTGAGGCTTTTTCAGAAGGTATCGAAGAAGATATTTCACAAATCACGCAGCGCGTCATGCTGACGCTAGCCATTGCCACCAGTATTGATGCGATGGCAGCCGGGTTTGCCTTGAATCTGTTGCAAGTGAATGCGCTGGTGGCTTGCCTCATCATTGGTCTGGTGACTTTTGTGATGAGTGCCATTGGAGTGTATATCGGCAAGCGTAGCGGCACCTGGCTGGAGAGCAAGGCGGAGTTGCTAGGTGGTGTAGTATTAATACTGATTGGCATCAAGATTGTGTTAGGCTAAGTAGTCCCGATACTCAAAGAATTTATCAATAAGAAAGAAGCCGATGGCACCCAAAATATTTTCGATTAAAGGAATTAAGACATTTATTTTATTGATGCTACTTAGTGGTTTTGCCTTTTCCGTTAAGGCAAGTCAGGTGGTAAGCGAGCCGCAAGCTGTAACCAGCTTTGATTGGCTCTTGTTAAGCATTTATATTTTAATCGCTTTGCTGTTTTCGTTCTTATGTTCAGTCGCGGAAGCAGTTCTATTGAGTATCACTCCCTCCTATATTGAACATCTGCAAGAAAAGAGACCCAAAAAAGCGAAAGTATTACGGACGTTGCGCATTACCAGCGTTGACCGATCCCTTGCTGCCATTTTAACGCTCAATACAATTGCCCATACGGTCGGTGCCATTGCGGCTGGTGCTCAGGCAACGGTAGTGTTTGGCAGTGGCTGGATTGGAATTTTCTCTGCAGTAATGACGCTAGCTATTCTGTTTTTTTCTGAAATTATTCCAAAGACCATTGGCGCTGTTTACTGGAAGCCATTGGCTTCTATTACAGCGGTCTTCGTGCAATGGCTAATCAAGGTTCTCTATCCATTGATATGGGTTTCTGAGGCTATTACCAAGTGGATTTCTCATGGCAAAAAGCAACACATCTTCAGCCGAGATGAGTTCCTGGCAATGGCGGGTTTGGGTGAGCGGACCGGAGATATTGATGAGCATGAGTTTAGAGTGGTGCGTAGCCTATTTCGCTTCAGACAGCTAAGAGCTAAAGACATTATGACGCCTCGAACAGTGATGGTTTCGCTACCGGCCAACGCTAAGGTTGAGGAAGTGTTCCAGCAGGTGTTGAATATTCGGTTTTCGCGAATTCCGATATATAGTGAAGATAATGATGATATCACTGACTTCGTCCTGAAAGATGATGTGCTGATGACCCAGGCTAAAGACCATGGTGCTCGAACTCTGGCTCATCTCAAGCGTAAATTAATGTGTGTGCTTGCTGAAATGCCATTACCTGACCTAATGGAAGTGTTGTTGAATGAGCGTCAGCATATAGCTCTGGTGGTGGACGAGTATGGGCAAACCTCGGGTTTGGTGACACTTGAAGATCTGGTTGAGACGTTACTGGGCTTAGAAATAATGGATGAAATGGACGAAGTAAAGGACATGCAATTGTTGGCTCGACAACAGTGGCGTAAGAGAGCGGAAAAACGTGGCCTAATCATAGATAATGACTCTGAAAGCCAATAAAATAAGTCAAAACTGACAAAATTTGTCAGCGGCTTAAGTCATATATGACTTGTTGATTGCAATTTGTTTATGAAATATTTCAAATCAGTAGTGGGATAGGTTATGAACTAACCTATTGTTTAATCAGGGAAAAAAGGAAAAATACAACAAAACCTGTCAAAACATATCAAAAGTTGTAAAAAATATTGACACTGTGACCTAGTGCTCATTATTTATATTTGTTAAAGTGATTGCAGGTCAACATGAAAAAGGCTTCAGCTATGGCAAGACGCTACGGTAATGTTCGTGTGGCCGTCTCGATTGTAGATAGTGAAAGGAAGCCAATGCCCCAAACGAGGCGCCCAATAACATTGAAATATCTAATCTCTCCTTTATTCGTAGGAGCTCTCATTTATTGGTTGAGCCTTTCAGCCTATGCAATGAATTCTGTGCCTGGCATTAAAGGTACTTTTGACGATCAACATGACAATGAGTCTGTGGTGGGTGTACAGCCAAAAGAACTGACTGCGGAACAAAAAGTATTTGATGAACTATTGTATAAAATTGATAGTGGACAAATAGAGCTAGTCACCCAACAAGATTTTGATAAGCAATTGGAAAAGCTGGAACAGCTGATCCCTGATGGGGATGAAGATAGACGTTTAACCTATGTCTATTACCAATGTCTTTTGAGTAGTATTTATGATCCACAGCGAGGGACACAAATAGCAAACGACATGATCAGTAGTGCCAAAGGGCGAGATGAGCGGTTAGAAGAAGGCATCCTCTATTTATGTTTAGCTAATTATGAAGATAGGACTGGCAATACTCCGGAAGCACTATTGAATATCGAGAAGGCTATTGATATTGGCAAAGAAGTGAATGACAAGATTTTGATGGCTGACGGTTATGTAAGCCGTTGTGGTATTCGTTCTTTACTCGGTGAGAATGACTTTGCTTTAAAGGACTGTATTCAGGCGGAAGAATTATATCGAGAGGAAGGAGTGCTGGAAGCGTCCGATGGACTGATTTTTGATATAGGTATAATTTTCAGACGATTAGGTTTTTTAGAGCGAGCTGAAAAGTATTTCAATCGATCAGAGGAAGTTGCCAAGAAGGATAACTTGGGCTTTGGATTAATTCGTGTGTATTTGCAGCAGGGATTTATGGAAGAGCAGCGAAATAATCCTGGGAAAGCTATTGAGAAGTACCTTGCGGCTTTAAAGGTTGCGGAAGGAAAGGGAATCATTACTGAAATGGTCCCAATCCGAATTGCTTTAGCTGGCGGTTATAACCTTGATGGTCAATATGGTAAGGCCATGCAAGAATTGAAGCTCGCTGAAGAAGCTAGACAGAAGATGGGCAACAGTGGCTATGACGGTATGGCTTCGATGTATTATGGCGTCGCCTTTAGTAATCTGGAACAGCCTGAGCAAGCGGAAGAATTTTTTGTTAACGCGGAGCAACTGATGCTAGCGAATAACAATAAGCGTTATTTGGCTCTGTTATATGAGGGTTGGGCTAAAAGCTATGAGCGAGTGGGTAATAGTGCAAAGGCATTGGAAAAGTATGAAAAATATATGGCGTTGCAGAAAGAGCTCGATAGACAGCGCTCGGATCAACAAACTCAAGTGCTCCGCTTTGAGTATGATAGTGAAAAAACAGAAATTGAAAACGAGCGCTTGCAGCAGGAGCAGAAGTTAAAGGATGAGCAACTAGAATCTTTACAAGCTGCAAGAAAGTGGCAAATTTTGGCTATTATTCTAGGTAGCGTCTTAACGGTTGTTCTGATTTGGTTCTCATTAAGACAGGTAGCGAATTCTCGTAAGTTTAGATTGTTGGCGCATACCGATAGTTTAACTGGTCTTGCAAATCGTAGGCAGATTGAGCGTGCATTAAAAAGAGAAATGGAGTCCTCCAATCAAAGCGGAAAGCCATTAAGCATATTAATGTATGACATTGATCACTTTAAAGTTGTTAATGACATTCATGGTCACTCGGTGGGTGATGTGGTGCTGACCAATCTATCAAACTTTAGTAAAGAACTACTGCGTGATAATGATGTGTTAGGTAGAACTGGTGGTGAGGAATTCCTGGCAGTGTTGCCTAATGCCAATTTGGATCAAGCCATTCAGGTAGCTAAGCGTTTGCAGCAAGAAGTTGACCTCAAGCAATATACAGAGATCGAAAGCGAGTTAAATGCGACCATTAGTGTTGGCGTTACAGAATATAAGCAAGGCGAACACATGGATGAATTTTTAAGACGTGTCGATGAAGCTTTGTACCAAGCGAAAGAAAATGGCCGTAACAGAGTAGAGTATGTGATTTAAAAAAAGGGCTAAAGAGTTAGCCCTTCATTAATTCGATACCAGCCTGTAAGACTAAAGCGTGACTTATTAGCTGGTAACACTTCATGCGGAAATACTTCACTTAAAAATACTACTAAAGTACCAAAACTTGGTACTACAGTTTCTATCGGTGTTTTTGAGCGCTTACGGTAAATCAATAACTCACCACCATCTTCAGGATTCCACTGTGGATTCAAATAAAGCACTGTCGTCAAACGACGATTGGTGCCACCCCGAAAGGCATCCAGATGGCGCTTGTAGAAAGCCCCCTCCTGATAGTGTGCGAACATACACTCGTAATCAAACAAACCCAGAAACAAATGACGGTTTAAGCGTAATCGCAACTCTTCTATCCAGGCGAAATAATCCTGGGCAAAAATTTGATGTAGTTCGAGCCATTGGATTTGGTCAGTACGTACAAATTCGTTGGTGTGGAAATCCTGCTCACGTCCAATGCCAGCCTGATCGAACTGATGTGGGTTGCTGTCAATTAAGCCACTGAATAAATGATTTAGGACGTCTAGAGGTAATGCATTCGGCAGAACGATATAACCCTGCTCAGTAATAGCATCACAGATACGAGTAAAGATATCGTCATCGAAGTAACCAGTAGAACTCGAAGAAACAGATGTTAGGGCGTGGCTCAATGTCGTAAACCGAAAAGTTATATGCGCGTTTTATACTCCAAAAATGAGATTTTGTGAACAAAATTTACACACTGTGGGCAATAGGATTAGGCCAGTCGCAATTCTGCTATAGCTGATTTAGACTAGTCACTATCGATGAATAGATGTGAGTACACCCTTAATGATATACAAGCAGAATGTAGCAGAAGTGATTGGTCATACCGATTTACTGAGGATACCATCCCTTTCACAGCTAACGGATTGCGAGATTCTGGTGAAGTGCGAGTTTCAGAATCCCGGTGGCTCAATCAAGGACCGGGCTGCTTTGCAGATGGTGCAGGATGCCATTGCAAGAGGTGAACTCAAACCCGGCATGACTATTGTAGAAGGCACAGCCGGAAATACCGGTATTGGCTTGGCGGTGGTGGCCAAAGCTTTGGGCTTTAAGATGCTGACTGTTATGCCAAAGGGGCAAACACCGGAAAAAGAAAAGATGATTGCTCTGCATGGCTCAGAATTAATGTTGGTGGATCCTTGCCCCTTTGCCAACCCGAACCATTTTTATCACACAGCCAAGCGCCTTGGCGAAGAGAACGACAGCTACTGGTGGGCCAACCAGTTTGAGAATATCAGTAATGCCAAAGCTCATTACGAACACACTGGACCAGAAATTTGGCAGCAAACTGACGGTAATGTAGACGCTTTAGTATCGGTGTCGGGAACTGGTGGCACTATTGGTGGTTGTTCGCGTTTTTTAAAAGAGCAAAATGAGGATGTGCAGGTATGGTCAATCGATCCGGATGGATCTGGAATTTATCACTACCTCAAAACTGGTGAATACAAAGCCCAGGGGAGCTCGTTTACCGAGGGGATTGGCATTATGCGTACGGTAGCCAATTTTGCACAGGCCAGAATTGATAAAGGCATAACCTTACCGGATGATGATTTAGTCACCGTTTCGCGCGCAGTAAGAAATGCAGATGGTTTGGTTCTGGGCAGTAGCACGGCATTAAATATTGCCGGTGCACTCTTTGCCGCAGCCAAATCTGGCCCCGGAAAAACCATTGTCACCTTTGCGTGCGATGCGGGGGAACGCTCTTATTCAAAGTTATGGAATCCGGAGTTTCTGGCCGAAAAAGGCATACAGGAAGACAGAGAAACCATAGAGCAGATGTTCAACCGTTATAAGACAATGGATGACAGCGTTATAGTGAACGTTACTGGCAAGGATTAATGATGGATAAGAAACCACATTTGAAATTACTGGATGCACAGTTTGATGTGCATCGACTGTTATCAATGACGGATTTGGAGGACTTACAAGGAAGTTGGTTTTTGTCCTCAACCGATGAAGAATTATCACTGGTTTGTGAGGCGATAAACCGTGATTTGCTAAAAGACACTGTGCAGAAAAGTGAGCTGGGTTGGCGGGCAATAAAAGTCGCAGGACCGCTCGACTTTAACCTGACAGGAATTATAGCTGGAATAAGCCAGGTATTGGCAGAAGCAGAAATCCCGATCTTTGTCGTCTCCACCTTTGATACCGACTATGTTCTGGTAAAGGAAAGAAAACTTGCTGAAGCCTTGGTTGTGTTGAAGAAAGCCGGTTATGTGTTTGTTTAAATTGATGAAGTTGCAATGGATGGCTGATTATAGCTGAAATTGCAAACCGGTCGGCAGAATGGAAAAGTGGCGAGAATGGGCGAATTAAAGCAATGATAAGTGCATGTTAAGTGAAGTTGCCAACATTTCTCTACAAATCAAACGTTAATCCCATTTTGTCACCAAACTGAACAAAAAAATAAAAATTAATAAAATAATAATACTAATAATATCAACAGGTTATATAAAAAAAAGATATAAATGAAGCTGCCTGTTGAAAGTTTGTTCGATTAGGTTCAAAAAAGCTTCTGCAATAATATTAATGATTTCAATGCGTTATGAATATAACTGAAATTAATTGAAAGCACCGATCTATCGTCAATTCCTATCACTCAAAGTAACAATTTGAAATATCAGTCTTTGCTAATCTGTATTTGTGCAGCGACAAAGTGTCGTTGTCTTAAAAAGATTTCAGACGAGGAATTAGTGATGAACAACGAAGACGATAAAAAAACTGAAGGCACTGGTGAAAGTAAACCAGAGCAAGGTGGCGAACACAAAGAGCGAGTCTACGAAGGCGAAGCTGAAGTATTAGGTACTGAGGACATTCGTGGTGAAGAAAAGACCTGGTCTATGTTTGCTCACTTGGCGGCCTTTGTTGCTATGGTTCCGTTGGTGCCGGTTATAGGCATGGTGCTCGGCCCTTTAGTGGTCTGGTTATTGAAGAAAGACGATATGCCGCTCGTTGCAGAAAATGGTAAGCGTGCTTTGAACTTTAATATCACCATGTTTATTGCTTACTGTGCAGCATTAATCCTATGCATCATCTTAATTGGTATTCCGATTTTGTTTGGATTAATCATATTCCACTTCATTGTGACCATATTGGCGGCAATCAAAGCCAGCGAAGGTGGTGTCTATGAGTACCCATTCTCAATGAAGTTGATTCAATAAGTATTAGCTTAGGACATTAAAAAAGAATACTAATAATAAGGAAGTGACTCTCCACGCGGGGCAGCGGTTGACTCTCTCAAGCTGCATCGCCCCATTCTCCCCAGCGGCAATCGAAAGATGCCGCTTTTTTTGTATCTCTGGTAATAGTGCCTATTCATTTTAAAAACAAGGTGTGTATAATTTGTAGCAACTCTCGGGGTGCGCTTGGGATTAAGACTTCCGCCAATGGGCTGTCTTGAATCAAGAGCTGAGATGCATTTGCAAACCCGTATAACCTGATCCGACTCGCATCGGCGTAGGGAAGAGTAATGTCACAAGCTGACGATCTCACCATATAAAGCTCTGTTCTCATTACTTCTTTGCGCCTTGCCTGTTATCTTTTGGAGGCTATTGTGGCAAAGAATGATCCCATCGATTTAAATAAACATAAAATAACTCGCGAACCTTTACCTAAATCACAAAAAATTTATGTGCCTGGACATCTGCATGAAGATATTCGCGTACCGATGCGCGAAATTAGTCTGACCAATGGTGAAAAAGTCACGCTATATGATACCTCTGGTCCTTACACCGATCTGAGCATTGAAATTGATGTGCGCAAAGGTTTGCAGGAAGTACGTCGTAACTGGGTGGTTGGTCGTGGTGATGTGGAAGAATATCAAGGACGTGCAGTTAAGCCGATTGATAATGGCTATGAAGATGGCGATAAAGCCTTTGTCACCCATAATCCTGAGCTGCAACGCAAACCACTCCGTGCCAAAGTCGGCAACAATGTCACCCAGCTACACTATGCACGCCAGGGAATTGTTACGCCAGAAATGGAGTATGTAGCAATCCGTGAAAATCAAAAACGTGCAGCGTTATCTGAGGAAAAGGCTAATAGCGAAAGAGAAGAGCGATTAAAAGGTGAGTCGTTCGGTGCCAATCTTCCGCCAGCAATCACACCAGAATTCGTGCGAGATGAAATTGCAGCCGGGCGTGCGATTATACCGGCCAATATTAATCACACTGAATTAGAGCCGATGATCATTGGCCGCAATTTCTTGGTTAAGATCAATGCAAACATTGGTAACTCTGCCGTAACATCCAGCATCGAAGAAGAAGTTGAAAAACTGGTGTGGTCGACGCGATGGGGTGGTGATACGGTCATGGATTTGTCGACCGGAAAAAATATCCATGCCACACGTGATTATATTTTGCGAAATTCTCCGGTACCAATTGGTACTGTACCGATTTATCAGGCTCTGGAAAAAGTCGGTGGCGTCGCGGAAGATCTGACATGGGAAGTATTCAGGGATACATTGATTGAACAGGCTGAGCAAGGGGTGGATTACTTTACCATTCATGCTGGCGTTTTACTGCGCTATGTGCCCTTAACTGCTGACCGAGTAACCGGTATCGTGTCACGCGGTGGCTCCATTATGGCTAAATGGTGTATTGCGCATCATAAAGAGAACTTCCTCTATACCCACTTTGAAGAGATCTGCAAAATCATGAAAGCTTACGATGTAAGCTTCTCGCTGGGAGATGGCCTACGTCCGGGTTCATTGGCGGATGCCAATGATGCGGCGCAATTTGGTGAGTTGGAAACATTAGGTGAATTGACCAAGATTGCCTGGGAACATGATGTGCAGGTCATGATAGAAGGCCCGGGTCACGTGCCGATGCACATGATCAAAGAAAATATGGATAAGCAGTTGAAAGAATGTCACGAAGCACCTTTCTATACGCTTGGTCCATTGACTACCGATATCGCACCGGGTTACGACCATATTACTTCCGGCATTGGTGCCGCAATGATTGGTTGGTACGGTTGTGCCATGCTGTGTTACGTGACGCCCAAAGAGCATTTGGGTTTGCCAAATCGTGATGATGTTAAAACCGGAATCATCACCTATAAATTAGCCGCGCATGCAGCAGACATCGCAAAAGGACATCCAGGCGCACGCTACCGCGATGATCAATTATCACAAGCGCGATTTGAATTCCGCTGGGAAGACCAATTCAACTTAGGACTTGATCCGGATACAGCGCGAGAATTCCATGATGAAACATTACCGAAAGATTCCGCAAAAGTGGCACACTTCTGTTCCATGTGTGGACCAAAATTCTGTTCCATGAAAATTTCACAGGATGTTCGTGACTATGCTGAGGAGAAGAAAAAAATAGAGCAAGGTATGGCAGAAAAGTCAGCGGAATTTAAAAATCAGGGCGCAGAAATTTATGTTGAGGTTAAATAGCCTCGGCTAATAGACACGGCTAGTAAACACAAGAATGAGCAACTGTATGAAGATCGGAATTGTTGGTGCAGGCATTGCAGGTCGCCTGTTGGCCTGGCAAATGGTCAAAAAAGGCTATCAGGTGACACTGTTTGATAAGAATGCATTCAATAGTGAAGCAGCGTGTTCGTTTGCTGCGGCGGGAATTTTGTCACCGTTGGCAGAATTGGAAATGGCCGAGCCCACGATCTTTGAACTGGGTGAGCGCTCTATACAACTCTATCCGGAACTGATCAAAGAACTGGATCAGCCTGTGTTCTATCGACAAATAGGATCATTAGTAACGGCTCATAGCTCTGATAAAATTGAGCTCAATCATTTTCATCGTATGCTCAAACACAAGCTGGCCGATTGCGATGATTATGTGCAGAATATTTCAGTAGCCGATAAAGAACCAGAATTGGCACATATGGGCGATGGCCTATGGCTGACTAATGAAGGGCAGCTGGATACCATTGGCTTGCTTAATGCTCTGCAACAGGTTTTGCTGAAAAAAGATGTCGAGTGGAAAGAGCAGGTTGAGGTTCAAGCGATAGAGCCAGGACAAATCAAAACCAATGCAGAAACATATAGTTTTGATTGGGTATTTGACTGTCGAGGGGTAGGTTCTAAAAATGAATTGCCCTTAAGGGGCGTGCGGGGAGAATTACTCTGGTTGCAGGCACGGGATGTAAAAATTGATCACTTAACCAGATTGATGCATCCACGCTATCGGATTTATATAGTTCCACGGCCCAATGATATTTACTTATTAGGTGCAACGGAAATCGAAAGCGAAGATTATAGTTCAGTGTCAGTTCGCTCATCACTGGAACTGTTATCCGCAGCCTACAGTTTGCATAAATCATTTGGTGAAGCACGCATTATCAAACAGGTTGTCAACTGCCGTCCGGCGTTGCCCGATAACCTGCCAACAATAGAACTGGAAGATGGGGTTGGTAGAATTAATGGTTTATACCGACATGGTATTCTGTTGGCACCAGCAGTCGTTAAACAAATGATGATAAAGTTTGACCAGGCCATAAGCTCACAGAAAGAGGGTGACAATGCAGTTAATAGTTAATGATGAAACCATGGAAGCACCAGAGAAAATGACGGTCTTGGATTTTATACAATGGTTTAAGCAGGAAGGGAACTTTGCGATAGCAGTGAATATGGAGTTTATACCAAGATCTTTGTATGGCGAGACGATGTTGAAAGAGGGTGACAGGATAGAAGTAGTTTTGCCGATGCAAGGCGGTTAAATCGCCTAATCGTTGCTGGGGCAATTTACAAATTGTAATAATGTTTCGCTTTATAGCGAGTTACTTTTCTTGTGTGGCCAAGAAAAGTAACCAAAAGAAGGCCACCCCGATATTGGGGTCATAAAGATGACTTCCTTCGTAGTCCTCAAGTCACTTAACGCACCATGAAATACAGTCCATCCATGGCCTGAATTTCATTATTCGAATCATCCAAGATTCGAATTGCTATGACATTCGGACTACTCAGCCCAATATAAGGGGATTAATGGTGCTACTCTGATGCATCGACAGGTTAGTCAAGAAAAGCGAATACGTAGATAAGTAGGGTGCGTCGTGACGCACCGCTCTTTGCACAATAAAACAACCTAACTAAAAACTTATGTTAAAAATCGGTGGTAAAGAAATTAACAGCAGATTATTTGTCGGTACGGCTTTATATCCATCGCCGCAAATCATGCTGGATTCAATTAAGGCTTCTGAGGCGGATATCGTCACTGTGTCTGTTCGACGTCAGGGTTTGGGTGGTGAGAATTTCTGGAAGCAATTACAGCAGTTGGATTGTCATTGGTTGCCGAACACGGCGGGTTGTCATTCGGCAAAAGAAGCGATTACTACTGCGGAAATGGCTCGCGAGCTTTTTCAAACTGATTGGGTTAAATTGGAAGTGATTGGTGATGAATACAATCTACAGCCGGATCCCTTTCAATTAGTTGAAGCGACAAAGGAATTGGTTAAACGTGGTTTTGAAGTGTTTCCCTACTGCACGGATGATTTAGTTTTGTGTCAGCGTTTGTTGGACGCGGGCTGTAATACTTTAATGCCGTGGGGCGCGCCGATTGGAACCGGTCGAGGCTTGACCGATCCTTATGCACTGCAGACTTTGCGCAAGCGTTTGCCTGATGTACCGATGGTGATTGATGCGGGCTTAGGGCTTCCATCTCATGCCACGCAAGCAATGGAGATGGGCTTTGATGCCGTACTTTTGAATACCGCAATTGCACAGGCTGAGAATCCAGTATTAATGGCGACGGCATTTAAAGATGCGGTGAGCGCAGGTCGAAATGCTTATCAAGCTGGTGCAATGCCACAACGTGATTTAGCAAAACCGAGCACACCTGTGTTGGGTAAACCCTTCTGGCAGCAGGAATCATGAAGGTTACAGGCAAACCAGTTGTCTGGAGTTACGCTGGGCTCGATAACTCAGGTATGGCAGGACAAGTCGCGGATATAAGAACAATAGAAGCATTAGGTGCTCACGCTTGTTGTGTAACGACAGCTTTGACTGCGCAAAACAGTCAACGTGTGGTGGCGATTAATCCGTCTGCAAAAGAACAACTTCAGTCACAGCTCGAAGCCCTGCAAGAATTAGGCCAGCCCAATGCTATTAAAGTCGGCCTGTTACCAAGTGAAGAATCGATTCAATTATTAATAACTTATCTAGAAAAAGCATCAAATCCCATCCAGTTAGTTTTCGATCCAGTGATAGAAAGCTCGTCTGGTACACAATTTATGCCTGACGAAGTATTAGAGCAGCTGGAAAAGTTATTGCCGCTGGTGACCGTGTTTACCCCTAATATTGATGAGTTGGCAAGAATAACAGGGCAGAAGATTCAGTCTATAGACGATATAGAAAGTCAGGCAAAGAAACTATTAGAGTCAGGCACGAGTGCGGTATTGGTTAAAGGCGGCCATTGGCCTTCAGAACAGGCATCGGATTTTTTCGTTAATAGGCAGCATCAGTTTTGGTTACACAGTGACAGACAAGAAACAGATAACACTCGGGGTACAGGTTGCGTTTTGTCATCAGCCATAGCCACAGCCTTAGCCTTGGATTATTCGGTGGAAGATGCTGTAGTAATTGGCAAGATGGTGTTGAACCAGGGATTAAGACACAGTTATGGCATTAGGGATCAAAAAGGCCCGTTAGCGGTTCAATCGTGGCCGGGCGATGAACGGGACATGCCTCGATTAACCAAGCAGTATGCATTGAATGAGCATTGTTTCCCTTGTCTTAAAAATCAGGCATTAGATTTATACCCTGTGGTGGATAGTGCCAAATGGTTAGAGCGATTACTACCATTGGGCATACCGACCATTCAACTTCGAGTTAAAGATTTAAAAAATAAAGAATTAGAAAATGAGATCGTGGCAGCGATAAAAATTGCAAAGCAAAACGATGCAAAGTTGTTTATTAATGACTATTGGCAGCTAGCAATAAAACATGGCGCTTTTGGTGTGCATTTGGGACAGGAAGATCTGGATGATGCGGATATCGCAGCAATCAGTAAAGCTGGCCTGCATCTAGGCATTAGTACCCACTGTTTTTATGAAGTGGCTCGCGCGCATGCGATACAGCCCAGTTATTTGGCGTGCGGCCCTGTCTATCATACCGACAGTAAGCAGATGCCCTGGATACCCCACGGTATTGAGAGTTTAGGTTACTGGAACAACGTAATGCAGAGTTATCCATGGGTTGCCATTGGGGGCATCAATGCTGATAGAATTGCAGAAGTAGCAAGCACAGGAGTGTCGGGTATTGCGATGATTTCAGCAATTACTCGGTCTCATAATCCTGAGCAGACCGCTACCAATATGATGCAACTGATTGAACAACACAGGCCTTTAGTATGAGTACGTTCGAATGGCAAGAATCTGACCAGGTGCAGTTGATAAGCCCAGAACAATTAAAACAATGGGCAAGTCAGCAGGACGCGCCCTTAGTGATCGATGTTAGAAATGAGGATGAACATAAGACTGATAAGCAACAGTTAAAGTTTGTCATAGATGAGAGCTTAAAAAATATTCCGATAACGGAGTTTGGCAGCCATATCAATCAGCTCGATCCAGACCAGCCAATAGTACTTGTTTGTCAGGTTGGGCAGAAGAGTTTTAATGCTGCGAGCCTTTTAATACAAGCTGATTTTTCCTGTGTCTACAGTTTGCATGGTGGTATGGAAGCTTTGAAACGAAGTGAAGAGTGATAACAGACTGTAACATTCTGCTACAGTGTTGTATCTTGGGACGCGTTATAATTTTACTCATCAAGTAAGCTTTGGGGAAAACCGCTTATGAGCACTGAACAAGAACAACGACAAGTTACAACTAATAACCAAGCTCGCACACAAGAACAGCTACATGATGCGAGCCTGATCGAACAGTTGCCGGATAACAGCCAGCGTCTTCATCCTGATTCCATAAAGGTTTCCAGAATTACTGTAGCGCTAGTCAGCTTTATAATTATGCTGTTGCCGACAATAGTAGCGTTATTAAGTGAAACTTATCTGATTATCGCTATTGGTGTAACTGCGGGACTGATCGTTTTTACCATTGGTTTTATCTGGGCCAAAAAATCATACGACTACACCTGGTATTGGCTGGCCGATGAAGGCCTGTATATTCAACGGGGGGTCTGGTGGCGCAAGAAAACTCTGGTCCCTTTTAATCGGGTTCAACATACTGACGTAGCGCAAGGTCCATTAGATCGTAAGTATAAATTAGGCAAATTAGTGACCCATACTGCCGGCACCCGTGATGCATCAGTTTCCCTTGAAGGAATTTTATTAGAGACAGCGCATGAGTTGCGCTCAGTATTGCAAGAAGAGGGCGAAAGCGATGCAGTCTGACACTAACGCTTACCGCTTACATAAAATTTCACCCTTATTTATTCTCTTTGAAAATATTAAAAAGCTAATATTCCCGATTGTATTAGCGCTTTTTAGTACCCGCGGAAGTTCGTGGGAGTTATTCGCCTTAGGGTTTGCGCTGATTATCAGTTTGGGCGCGATTGTCCAATACCGATTTTATCGTTATTGGCTGGAAGGCGATAAGATTCGCGTCAAAGAGGGCATTTTTTTCCGCAACGTGCGGCAAGTTCCTTATAAAAAAATTCAGAATTTAAACTTAGTTCAATCACCCTTACATCGCTTGTTTGGGGTAGTTAAAGTTCAATTAGAGTCTGCCTCAGGCGGTAGGCCCGAAGCCGTAATTAATGTTATTGACATGGCGGCGGTGAAAGAACTGAAGCAAAAAATTAATGGAGAGGAAGAGGAGCAGCAGGAAGAAGAGGTTGCTGAACCGAAAGACAGTATCTTGAGCTTAAGCTTCGGCGAGATTGTTCGTTACGGGATCATCACCAATCGTGGCATTGTTGCTGTAGCGGTTTTTATGGGTTTCACCATGCAGTTTTTGGATGACCAGATTGAGCGCTTGGTAAAAAACTATATTAGCCAATTTACCCAATGGATTGATGGATTAATTAGTAGTGTCCAGATCGAGAATGGTTGGCTGTATTTTACCCTGCTAACTTTGATCGGAATCATCTTCGCTTTGCTAGCTTTATGGTTGCTTTCTATAGTCATGGCATTATTGAAATTTCATGGTTTCGTATTAATCAAAACTAAAGAAAAGTTACAAGCGACTTTGGGACTGTTGACTCGTCTTCAAGCGACGATTCCAATGGGCCGAATTCAGTCACTGACTATTCACGAATCATTACTGCATCGTTGGTTTAAGCGGATTGGCATCACCATAGAAACAGCCGGTGGTGTTAATAACGACCAGCAAGGCGTTAGCATGAAGCAGGTGGCGCCAATAGCGCCGAATACCATGCGCACTCAATTGCTGAAAGAGATTCAGGAAGATGTAGATTGGGATGTCATTGAGTGGAAAGGGTTGAATCCAAAGGGTTGGCGTCGAGTGCTGAAAGTGATGCTAATCATTGGCCTGGTGATAGGTCTACCGACACTCTTATATTCGATTTATGCCTACCCGGTCTGGTTGCTGATATGGGGGCTGTATAGCGTCTATTATTCAAAAGCCTATATTCGCACGGCAGGATACACTTTGAGTGGTGAGGTAATTGGCTTTAAAGATGGCGTGATCTTTAGTAAATGCACCTTTGTTCGACTACCAAAAACGCAAACTATTGCTGTTAAGGAAAGCCCTTTTGATCGTCGCCATCGAATGGCTAGCCTGGAAGTGGATACCGCTGGAGCCATGGTCGGAGCACACCATATTAATATCCCTTATATCAATCTCGACGAGGCGCTGGCTATCAAAAGAAGCATCAGCGATAAGATTAAAGGTACTCAGTTCAAGTGGTAGTCATCTTGAGATGTCACTACCGCCACTAAATTAAAGCCCACTGTCATTGTGGGCTTTAACTGTTTGATAGTACAAACCCTTCAAGCCGTATAATTTTCATACTGTAGTAGAGTAAATTCACGGCGCAGATGTTAGAATATCGCCAATTTATCGGTTTCAAATGGCCTGTCATGGGCAGGTGTCTAATATTAAAAAGGTTATTTCATGAATCAAGAATTTCTCAAGCATATCCAACACAATATTGATGAAGTAAAGGAAGCTGGCCTCTATAAGAAAGAAAGGGTCATTGATTCGCAGCAAGCGGCGGATATTCATGTCACCACTGGCGAAGATGTTTTGAACTTCTGTGCTAATAACTATCTAGGTCTGGCCAATAGTCCAGAGTTGATCAAGGCCGGTCAGGAAGCGCTCGATGAATACGGTTATGGCATGGCTTCTGTGCGTTTTATTTGTGGTACGCAAAAAGTGCACAAAGAACTGGAACAGCGTATTAGTGACTTCTTGGGCATGGAAGATACCATTCTGTATTCTTCTTGTTTTGATGCCAATGGCGGTTTGTTTGAGACCTTGTTGGACGCTGAAGATGCAGTGATTTCTGACTCTTTGAATCATGCTTCGATTATTGACGGCGTACGTTTGTGTAAAGCAAAGCGTTACCGCTATTCCAATAACGATATGGCTGATTTAGAAAAGCAATTGCAACAGGCTGATACAGACGGTGCTCGTTATAAGCTGATCGTGACCGATGGTGTTTTCTCGATGGACGGCATCATTGCTGATCTGAAATCAGTGTGTGACCTGGCGGATAAATACAATGCATTAGTAATGGTTGATGATTCACACGCAGTTGGTTTTATCGGCGAAAAGGGCAAAGGCTCGCATGAGTTCTGTGATGTGATGGGGCGAGTGGATATTATTACTGGCACATTGGGTAAAGCACTTGGTGGTGCATCTGGTGGTTACACCTCAGCGAGCAAAGAAGTGGTTGAATGGTTGCGTCAGCGTTCGCGTCCTTATCTGTTCTCGAATACTTTGGCCCCAGTGATTGCAGCAGCTAGCTTAAAAGTTTTGGACATGCTGGAAAATGGTGATGAGCTACGTCAAAAGCTACGTCATAACAGCGAATACTTCCGTAAGAAAATGACCGCGTTAGGTTTCGAACTGGTACCAGGTGAGCATCCGATTATCCCGGTGATGTTGGGCGATGCTTCCTTGGCCAGCAAGTTCGCAGACATGATGCTAAAAGAAGGCATCTACGTTATCGGCTTCTCATTCCCGGTGGTGCCAAAAGGGCAGGCCCGAATCCGTACCCAAATGTCAGCCGCACATGATATCGAACACATTGATCGCGCTATTGCCGCTTTTGAGAAAGTCGGCAAAGAATTGGGCGTAATCAGCTAATCCTGTCTGGGGTAGAAACAAATGAAAACATTAAGCAAAGCCAAAGCTGAAAAAGGCATTTGGATGGTCGATCATCCTAAGCCTGAACTGGGCCACAATGACGTTCTGATCAAGATTAAAAAGACCGCCATTTGCGGTACCGACATGCACATTTATCATTGGGATGAGTGGGCACAAAGCACCATTCCGGTACCGATGACCGTTGGTCATGAATATGTCGGTGTCATTGAAGAAATTGGGCAGGAAGTGAAAGGCTTTAAAGTTGGTGACCGTGTTTCTGGCGAAGGCCATATCACTTGTGGCTTCTGCCGTAATTGTCGTGCTGGCCGTCGTCACTTATGCCGCAATACGGTTGGTGTTGGCGTGAATCGCCCCGGCGCTTTTGGTGAGTATCTGGTGATTCCAGCAGAGAATGCATACAAAATTCCAGATGATATTTCCGATGAAGTGGCTTCGATTCTCGACCCTTTGGGCAATGCGGCGCATACCGCTTTGTCATTTGATCTGGTCGGTGAAGATGTATTGATTACCGGCGCTGGTCCGATTGGTATTATGGCTGCGGCCATTGCCCGCCATGCAGGCGCTCGCCATGTGGTGATCACAGACATCAATGACTATAGACTCGACCTGGCTAAGCAAATGGGCGCAACGCGCACTGTCAACGTCAGTCAGGAAAAGCTGGAAGATGTGATGAAGGAAATTGGTATGGTCGAAGGTTTTGATGTCGGCCTTGAGATGTCCGGTGTACCTTCAGCGTTCAAATCCATGCTGCAAACGATTAACCATGGCGGCAAAATTGCCATGCTAGGTATTCCTTCCAGTGATTTGGCCATCGACTGGAACCAGGTGATTTTTAAAGGATTAATCATTAAAGGTATTTATGGTCGAGAAATGTATGAAACCTGGTACAAAATGATCGCCATGTTGCAATCCGGTTTAGATGTATCGCCAATGATCACTCATCGCTTCAAGATTGATGAATTTGAAACCGGCTTTGAAACCATGGCCAGTGGTCAGTCTGGGAAAGTGGTTTTGAGTTGGGATTAATAGGGAAGCATCAAATTTGATCTCATTACGCTGGCGAAGCTGGAATGGTTTATCCAAGAAAGAGTTGTATGACTTACTGCAGCTTCGCTTGGCTGTGTTTTGCGTTGAGCAAAATTGCCCGTATCAGGATCTGGATGGTCTGGATAAAGAGGCGATGCATTTATTGGCCTATGAGGATGGCAAGCTGGTGGGATATTTGCGTTTGTTTGAGTCGTTGGAACATTATCATGGCTTGGCTGCAATTGGACGCGTCTGCACAGAGGGTTCAGCCCGAAAAAAAGGTTTAGCACGAGAAATGATGCAGCTAGCGTTGAGCTACAGCGATGAACACTTTGCTAAAAACATTAAGATCAGCGCGCAAGAGTATCTTGAAGATTTTTATTCAAGCTTAGATTTTGTCACGGTAACGGAACCCTATCTCGAAGATGGCATCCCACATATAGGCATGATTAGACAATACGAGGATAACGATGCTTAAAGATTTTTTATCGCAAGCCGGCTGGATGACTAAAACCTTGGTTGGTATTTCGGTGCTGGTCAGTATTCTGACTATGTCAGGCACAAATGAATACACCTTATGGTTTGCTTTTAACTGGAATCTTATCTTACAAGGTGAAGTTCACCGACTAATCACCCCCATCTTTTTACACTTTATGATTGGTGCTTTCCCTATTCACTTGTTATTCAACATGATGTGGCTTTGGGATCAGGGTGGCTCTATAGAAAAAGCCAGAAACGGCTGGTACTTATTAGTGATTGTGTTAATTACTGGCGTCGCTTCAAATGTTGGCGAGTATTTTTCCTCAATTTATTTTGGCTCAGGAAGACCATATCTGTTCGGCGGCATGTCAGGCGTCGTTTATGGCCTGTTAGGCTTTAACTTTGTACGCCGTCGTTTCGATCCATTCTTCCCTGTGCATGTCCATCCAGGTCTAATGCAGTTTATGTTGTTATGGCTAGTATTAGGCTTTACTGGGCTACTAGGAAATATCGCCAATGCGGCACACTTAATTGGTTTAATCAGTGGTGGCTTGCTTGGATTCATCACGGCAAAAACCAGAAGGTTTTAGAGTAACTTTATAATGTTTAAAAGAATCAGTATTGAAGATACCAAACAGCTAATGCAAGACAAGGATGTTTTGCTGGCCGATATCCGCGACCCACAATCATTCGCGGCAGGACACATGCCCGACTCCAGGAATATCAATAATCAGAATGCCGCAGAATTTATTGAAGAGTCTGATAAAGATAAACCGCTGGTGGTGGTTTGTTATCACGGCAACAGCAGCCAACCTGCGGCTCAATATTTTGCAGGACAAGGCTTTAAAGAAGTCTACAGTATGGACGGTGGTTTTGAGTTGTGGAAGCTGAATAACCCGGTTGAACGCTAACGCCTTTACGTTAAGCTGAAAAACTTTCTATCGGATCAGGCGGCAACTCTTCATTCAATATTTCCTTCGCTCGAATATAGTTCTCTTCGTCAACCATTAGCGGTACTTCTCCCAGAGCAAATGAGTAGGTGCTGTGGGTGTGTTCGTGCAGGATGGTGGCGTTAATGCCGTGGGATTCAAGAAGACCGCGAGCGATGTGCGCCTGCATGGTGTTGGGATAGGTTTCTGCAACTACTAGTGACATAAGGACCTCCTTGCTTACTAATATTAAGCCATGAAGGTAAGGTAATTGCAATTAGGATGCTAAGCAAGATTCATGAATTGCTTCTATGGTGCTAATAAAGAAAAAAAGCGGGCGCAAGGGCCCGCTTCTAACAAGACAACAGTTTACTATGCTGCTGCTGACTGGCTGGTTTGATGATTTTGATACATGGCATCAAGTCTCGATGAATTAGCCAGCAGGTATTCAAAGGACGCCAGTGACGCTTTAGCGCCTTCGCCCATGGCCACCACGATTTGCTTATAAGGTACAGTCGTCACGTCTCCGCAAGCGTAGATACCGGGCTGTGAAGTTTCACACTTCTCGTTAATGACCACTTCACCAAAACGTGTCAGCTCAACCACATCGCCTAAGAACTTGCTGTTTGGCACCAGACCAATCTGCACAAAAACGCCATCCAGTTTTAAACTGTGGTTCGCTTCTGTCACTCGGTCCTGATATTCAATCGCTGATACCTTACCGTTGTCGGCATGAATCTCTTTGGTGGCGACATTACGCAGAATGGTGATGTTGTCACGCGCTTCTGCCTGATCGACCAATACCTTGTCCGCTTTCAGTTCTGGCATAAACTCGAATACGGTCACTGACTTTACAATGCCCGCCAAATCCAGCGCGGCTTCAATGCCTGAGTTACCGCCACCAATAACTGCGACATCTTTTCCTTTGAAGAAAGGACCATCACAGTGTGGGCAGTAAGCAACACCATTACCGATGTTTTCTTTCTCGCCGGGAATGCCCAGTTCACGCCATTTAGCACCGGTGGCGATGATTAAGGTTTTACTGTCAATCACTTCACCTGATGACAGGGTGATACTTTTGATATCACCTTGTTCAATGTTAGTCACACGCAGATGCTCTTTGACGGTAACGTCATAATCATTCAAGTGCGCCTGCAAAGCACCGGATAATTCGGGGCCAGTGGTTTTAGGCACAGAAATCAGGTTTTCAATTCCCATAGTGTCCTTGACCTGACCACCGATTCGATCCGCAATAAGGGTAACTTTTAAGCCTTTGCGGGCACTATAAATTGCCGAGCCGACACCTGCTGGGCCACCGCCAATTACAACCACATCCTGCAATGGCATTTTCTCGCTGGGACCTGCTTGCGCAATGCTGGGATCTTTCTCCAGCAACTTATCAATCAATTCTGCGGCAGTAACTTTACCGTTGGCGAAGAGTTCACCGTTAAGATAAACACTGGGCACGCCCTGAATATCACGTGCTTTAACCATGTCTTGGAACAGGCCACCGTCAATCATTTCTGCGCTGATATTTGGATTAAGCAGTGCAAACTGATTCAGGGCCTGCACAACGTCGGGACAGTTGTGGCAGCTCAGGCTGATAAAGACTTCGAACTTCATTTCCTGCTGCACATTGGCAACCATTTTCTTCAGGGATTCATCAAGCTTCACTGGACTGCCAGCAGCCTGTAATACCGCCAATACCAATGAGTTAAACTCATGGCCGGATGGGATTCCTGAGAAAGTAATACCCGTGTCCTGCTCATCTGCCTCAAGAATGAAGCTGATCGGACTGCGAACCTGACCGGACAGGTCACGTTCTTCAAGTTGCAGTTTGTCGCTTACGCTGACAAAGCTGCTTAAAAATTCTTTAAGTTCATTTCGCTTTGAATGCTCACCGGTTTGCAAAACGAAAGTCACCGTCTTTTGCATCTTGGCGGTATAGCCTTTCAAGGCTTCTAAAATTTGATTGTTCAACATTGGGTATTCACCTTTGTCTTGCGTTAATTGGTTATTCCTTCGCCGCCTAAGAACGGCAGAGAAATGCTCAAGCTCCGGAGAGCTGGCTGGCCGAAGCCAGCCATCGTTTTAGAGTAGGCCTAATAAAAGTTCTACTTAGATTTTGCCTACCAGGTCTAATGAAGGAGCAAGAGTTTCTTCACCTTCTTTCCAGGCTGCTGGGCAAACCTGACCTGGGTTGTTGCGTACGTATTGAGCGGCTTTAATCTTACGAACCAACTCTTCAGCGTCACGGCCAACACCTTCAGCAGTGATTTCCATCACTTGGATGACGCCATCAGGGTCAACTACGAAAGTTCCGCGGTCTGCTAGACCTTGCCCTTCGCGCATAACGTCAAAGTTACGGGTGATTTCGCCCGTTGGGTCACCGATCATGGCATAGTTAATTTTGCCAATGGTGTCTGAAGTCTCGTGCCATGCTTTGTGGGTGAAGTGTGTGTCAGTTGAAACTGAGAACACTTCTACGCCACGGCTTTGTAGGTCTTCGTAGTGATCAGCCAAATCGCCAAGCTCTGTAGGGCAGACGAAAGTGAAATCAGCTGGGTAGAAGAAAAATACTGCCCATTTGCCTTCGATGTCTTTGTTAGAAACTTCAACGAATTCTCCATTTTTAAAAGCTGTGGCTTTAAATGGTTTAATTTCAGTGTTGATAAGTGCCATAAAATGTATCTCCTAAGATGATTAATAAATAAGGCTTTAATTAAGTTCGGGGACTACTTTAAGGGCCTGGCGTTGATAAGTAAATTTGGATATATTGAAGTTTATGTTCTAAAATAGTGAACGTTGATTCCTGAAGATAAAACCTAACTATCGGGTGGTACCCTATGCTTTCATTCAAACAGCTCACTTATGCTCTGGCGGCCGAAGAAACCTTACACTTCAAGAAGGCAGCTGATAAATGCCACGTTAGTCAGTCGGCGCTAAGCACGGCTCTTAGCCAGCTGGAAGAACAGCTGGGCGTGCAGATATTTGAGCGAGACAATAAAAAAGTGCTGGTAACGCCAATTGGCAGAGAGGTACTGGATCGCGCCCGCGAAATCGTAGCTCAGGTCAACTCATTGCAAAATCTATCTTCAAGCCTGAAAGAACCATTGAGCTTTCCTTTATCCGTTGGAGTAATCCCAACCATTGCCCCTTATTTACTGCCCAAAATGTTCCCGATTTTGAACCAACGCTATCCGAACGCAGAATTACGGATTGTCGAAGAGCAATCGCATGTATTGGTCGAAAAGGTACGAAAAGGCGAACTGGATACCGCGATCCTGGCCTTACCCTATGCCTGTGATGGTTTACTGACCATGGAGTTTTGGCAGGAGGATTTTTATTGGGTGACGTTAAAAGGGGATAAGTACAGTCAGCAAAAAGAAATTACCAGCGATGAGATGATGCACAGCAATCTGATGCTGCTTAAAGAAGGACATTGCCTGAAAGACCATATTCTGGATGCCTGTAAATTAAGCAAAGAACAGACAGAACACGGCTTTGGCGCGACCAGCCTGAATACTCTGATCCAGATGGTGCTGGGTAAGCTAGGAACGACATTAATCCCGGATATGGCGCTTGATCAGCTGATTTCACAAAATAAAGAATTAACCGCGGTGCATTTGAAAGAACCAGGCCCGCATCGTCGCATTGCCTTTATCATTCGCCCAAACTTTACCCGTCTATCGAGCGTTGAAGCCCTGAAGCAAGTCTGCAGAGACGCTTTGGCTGGGCAGAATGCCTAACACTTGGGTATTGTGAATAAGATCCAGTACAATGACCGCACTTTAGTTTAGCCTGACATCATGATGAATTTTAATCACTGGCAAAATGCAGACGATACAGCAATAAAGGAGCTTCCCTTTCATGTAGCCGAATGGCTCGCAGAGTTTGGCTCTTTAACAGAAAAGCTGTCGCGCAATGTAAAGCAGGTAAAGCTTGATGTATTGCAAGAAGGTGCTGGTATTTTAACGACGGAAGAGGCTACTGCACTAAACACAGAAGGTGATGTAAACTGTCAGGTTCGCGAAGTGGTGCTCTATGGCCCGCAGCAGCCTTGGATTTATGCACGTACTACCATGCCTGTTTCGAGCAAACATTTGATTGAAAAACTGGGCGATAAACCACTGGGAAGTATCCTTTTTTCCGATGAAGAATTAAGACGCCAGTTTTTACAAGTGTGTCAGCTCGAAGAAACCAGCCCGCTCTATCAAAGTGCTATTCAATATTTAGAAAATGAAAACTTATTAGTGACTCCCGAACAACCAAAACTGTGGGCAAGACGTTCACTATGGAAAAAGAAAGATAAAAAAGATGGTATGTTGGTGTGTGAAGTATTTTTACCGGATGCGCCCTTGTATCGGTAATATTTATTTATATTGGATTTAAATTAATGCTTTGTAACGAGCGTGTGCTTCAATTGAATATAGGGTTTCGCCTTTTGGCGGCCTTCTTTTTCTTATGTGCGTAAGAATAAGAAGCGTAACTTAACAGCATATAGTCGATATACCATCAAACAAGTAAGTAGGTTTCATAGACCACTAGAGATAGCGGCTAGCACCAAATAACCCATTAAAAGTTAGCCGAAGTATTCAAAATTATAGTGTAAATTGGGCAGGATAGCCCAATTTAGCAAATTCGAAACATGGATGTTTCGTTTTGCGGCACGTTAAGTGATTTTGAATGGTGAGGGAAGCGCACAGCGCCTAACTTTTAGGGCGAGTTTTTTGGTTCGTTTTTTGCTCGATCAAAAAATGAACATAACAAAATTTTATAATGACGTTCAACAAAGGGGACGAAATTGAATAAAAACAAATGGCACCAGTATGCGTTGTTAATGCGTTTGGATAAGCCGATTGGTACTTTTTTGTTGCTGTGGCCGACGCTGTGGGCGTTGTGGATCGCAGCTGAAGGGTTACCGCCGTTATGGATTCTATTGGTGTTTTGCTTGGGTGTGTTTTTAATGCGGTCGGCGGGTTGTGTGATTAATGATTATGCAGACCGTGACTTTGATGCGCATGTGGAGCGTACTCGTCAAAGGCCCTTAGCGCAGAATAAAGTCACTTCCCGTGAAGCACTAAGTTTGTTTTTGTTGTTGGTGTTGTTAGCTTTCGCTCTGGCCTTAACCTTGAATTGGTTTGCGGTGAGTTTAAGTTTTGTTGCTATTGCACTGGCTGCAACCTATCCCTTTATGAAACGTTACACCTATTTCCCGCAAGTGATATTAGGCGCGGCTTTTGCCTGGTCAATCCCGATGGCGTTTGCTGCAATTCAGAATGAGTTGCCGTTAATCGTATGGGTCATTTATACATCCACGCTGTTATGGGTATTGGCTTACGACACTCTATATGGAATGGTGGATAGAAATGATGATATGCGACTAGGACTGAAGTCCACGGCAATCTTATTTGGTGACATGGATCTGGTCATGGTTGGCACCATTCAGGCTTTGTTTTTAATGGGCATGCATCTGGTCGGTGAGCAGTTAGAGTTTGGAATTTACTATTACACCAGCTGGGTCATTGCAGCGATATTAATTGGCATACAAATGTGGCGTTGTCGCACTCGTGACGGACAGGAATGCTTCAACGCCTTTTTGAATAATAATTATGTTGGCTTAGTCTTCTTTCTGGGTATCGTCCTGCACTACCAATTCGGGTGAGTCCTTGTCAACGAGAAGAATTTGGTCACGAGCCTGTTGACGTAAACTACGAGCAGCTTGCTGCAAGCCCTGCTGGACAGGAATGCTTAACATGCTCAAGATACTTTGATATAAATCCTTGCAACTCTCGGTGGCACGCATGCCGATGCCTTCTCTATGCTCAACCCAGCCTTGCTCTTTTAGTACTTTGACTTGAGATTTGAAAAGATTCTTATCAAAGAACTCCGGTGCATTGATGCCATAAAGAGCTGCGATACGCTGCGCCAATTTTTGGCTTTCCTGTTCGAGTTCAGCACGATGGATAACCTGTTCAGGTTGTAAACTAAATAAAATGGTAAGACTCATAGCATAACGTTGTAATGCAGGTTGCGCTGCTTGAGCTAGCAACATTAAACGTGACCACTCAGGGGCTTCGCTATCGGCAGGAATATATTCATCACCACGTTTAAACAGCAGTTTATGATCAAGCATGGTTTGAATAAGCTGATTGGTGCGTTCTTCAAGTTCATTAATATCCCAACGGACATACAGCTCTTGATGCAAGAAGGGATAAACTGACTTAACGGCATTTAGGATGTGCTCATGAGTAACATCATCATGACGTTGAAAAATTGAGGCAATTAATGACGTCAGCGCAAAGACATGCAGAATATTATTGCTGTAATAAGTAGAAAGAACCGCTTCATCACCCTCAATTGAAATGACATCACCAGCAGGGTCATTGATTTCCTGAACCATACCCAACTTCTGTGCAGTGTCTAACAACTGAGAACCGTTTTCTTCGGGGATATTGATGTGCTCACTGTAAGGCGCTTGCCGAGCAAAGGTCATCAACAAATCGAGATGGGCAATCAGTTCTTGTTTGTCCATGGCTAAACGCGGAGTCGCTAATAAAGACAGACTGACCAGACAAACACTGTTAAGGCTGACCGCAGCATTGATACGACGATTAATTTCATCTCCTAAATCAACCACAAAGTTAGACAGCCAATCAGGGCGTGCCTGAGCCTGACCCTGTAGATCGCTCCAGTCTATGTTCTGTTTGGCCAGATAATCTTCTAATGCTAACGGTTGACCAAAGTTTAGATATACTTTGCCATAGAAACGCTTAAGTGCTTTGCGAACCCCTAATAACTGTCCAACTGATTCTTGCTTTTTGGCATGGCCGCGTAATTCCCCGACGTAACTTTTGCCTTCGAACATGCGCTCGTAGCCAATATAGACAGGCACAAACATGATAGGACGACGAATGCCACGCAACATACTTTGTACTGTCATGGCCAACATGCCAGTCTTTGGGGTTAATAAACGGCCAGTCCGACTGCGACCGCCTTCCTGGAAATATTCAACTGGAATACCCTTGTTAAAAAGTCGGTATAAGTATTCGTTAAAAACGGCGGTATATAATTTGTTGCCGCGGAAACTGCGACGTAAGAAAAAAGCGCCGCCACGACGGAGAACAGAACCGACAGGCCAGAAGTTTAAATTAATCCCTGCAGCAATGTGTGGAGGAACGAGACCTTCGTGGTAGAGCTGATAGGACAGTAATAAATAATCAGCATGGCTACGATGACATGGTACATAAACAAGTTCATAGTCTTTGGCCAGTTGGCGCACCTGTTTGAGATTGTTTACTTCGATGCCGGCATAAATCTTATTCCACAATCGCGTTAAGGTGGTGGATAAAAAGCGAATCATGCGGGGACTAAAGTTAGCAGCAATTTCCTTAACGTATTTGCCAGCTTGTTTCTCGATTTGTGCACGGGTTTTTCCAGTCTTTTTTATTTCGCGCTCAACTGCTTGATGCACCAGATCCGACGCAACAATACCATCAATCAAGTCGCGACGATTTTGGGTGCGTGGACCAACAGTAGCAACCCATTGACGGTTAAAGTGAACACGTAAAATTCGACTCAGTTTATGGGCTGTTTTTTCTGGTGGGTTATCAAGATTAACCTGAGAAGAGTTAAGGGCGATTGGTTCACCGTACTGAACCAAACATTGGCGACCCAGAAAGAGCATAATGAAGAACTTGGCAAAACGACCGGATTGCTCAACGTTAGACATAAAATAGCGTAAAAATGATTTTTCTTTGCCTGGGCTACGACCCCAGTAGATTGAAACAGGAACAAGTTTAAAGGTTTTATCTGGATTAGCTTTTTGTGCTTGAACTAATTTGGCAATTGAGACTTTATGAGCAGAATTAACTCGGCTTCGACGAAAAACACTGGGTCTGTTGTTTAAGAATAAGCAGCTACCTGATTCTGGTACCGCTAATTTCTTATCAGTAACTTTAGCCGTTGGAAGTTGAAGTTGCGCAGCCTGACGGCGAAGCAACTCAATCGCAGTCACTGACTGAGTTCTTAAGATATAAATAATATGATCGTCGTTGCTTAATTCGAACTCTTGTTTTGGATCAGACGGTGCTCCTTGCTCGCGCACCAAAAGCTTCAAAGGTAAGCGTAGTAAAGATAACGAAAAATGTTTTAAAGAAGATGAAATCGACATAAAAATCTCTATTGATAAAAACAGTTAGAGCAGTAGCTCAACAGGGTGCGGGTGGCTTAAAAAATCACGCGGACTGGCGGTAAAACCATAAGCGCCTGATTGATAAACAGCTACCCAATCACCAATTTGTGCCTTTGGGAGTTCCATCTTATTGGCAAGAATATCAAGCGGTGTACATAAAGGACCAACAATATTCACCAGCTCGGTGTCAGATTGTTGCATACGGTTAGCGATCGCAACAGGATAATTTTTTCGAATAACCTGACCAAAATTACCCGATGCCGCAAGGTGGTGATGTAAGCCACCGTTAGCAATTAAATAGGTCTGGCCACGGGATACTTTTTTATCGGTAATTTGGCAAAGGTAAATGCCTGCGTTACCGACCAGATAGCGCCCCAGTTCTAAAATCAATTCACAATCATTCAGTAGCGATTGGTGTTCATCAATCAGCTTATTTAGGTTTTCGGCAATAGGCTCAAGATCAAGCAGTTTGTCTCCGGGAAAATAGGGTATCCCAAAACCTCCACCAATATTAAGGTGTTTTAAGCTAAAACCATATTCTGCATGCAGACGAGCGACCAGCGCAAAGATACTGTTATGTGCAGTAATGATAGAGCCAGCATTAAGATTTTGTGAGCCGGTAAATATATGTAAGCCCATGAAATTGAGTTTTGGATGTTCTAGTAGTTCGAACACTTGATCAAGCTGCTCAACATCAATTCCAAATTGTTGCGGACCGCCACCCATTTTCATACCCGATGATTTGAGCTCGAAATCAGGATTAAGGCGTAAAGCAATATTGGCGACACGGTCATGGCTGTCAGCAATAGTGATAATACGTTTTAGTTCGGTAATGGATTCGATGTTAATGGTGATGCCTGAAAATATAGCCATGGTCAGTTCTTGTTCTGACTTGCCAGGGCCTGCAAAACTAACTTTGGATGGAGAGATTCCGGTTGATAAGGCGGTATGCAATTCTTTAGCAGAGGCCACATCAAGCCCATCGACCTGATGAGATAAATAGTTGACTACTGCGGGCATCGGATTGGCTTTAATGGCGTAATGCAAACTGACTTTAGGAAAAAAACGGCGTAGCCTATCTACATTCTGTTTAATCACTGAGCGGTCATAGACATAGCAGGGCGTTTGTCCAGCAATGGCTACCACCTCCTCAACAGAATACCCGGCAATAACCAACTGGCCATCACGGGATTCAAATTGGTTCATGTCAGCATGCGTCTTATGACTCATTCACTCAACCTTATGATTTTTTTGATAGTCGTTTTGTAATTGCTTGCGGTCAATTTTGCCGTTGGGATTACGTGGCAATTGATCGACAAATTCAATAGCTTTCGGCTGCATATAATTGGGCAATTGTTGTTGGCAATAACGTTTAACGTCTTGCTCGGTCAAGTCACCATCAGTTTTGATCAATAGCATGATGGCCTGACCCAACTCTTCATCAGGTAATCCAATAGCAACCACCTCAACCACACCGCCCATCTGGTAAAGGCTCTCTTCAAGCTCAGCAGGGCTGATGCGATAACCTGAACATTTTATCATATCGTCTTGGCGACCGATAAAATAGAGAAAACCGTCTTTATCGCGACGCACGGTATCCCCTGACCAGACCGCCAGTTCGGGCAAATAGTCAGGATTGTTACCAATGGGCTTAAAACGCCTGGCGGTCTTATCCGGCGCATTCCAGTAGCCAAGACTGACATGCACGCCTCGATGCACCAGCTCGCCGGGCTCATCGATATCGCACTCGCTCCCGTCAGGGCGTAGCACTAATACTTCGGCATTAGGAATCGCTTTGCCAATAGAATCGGGGTGCGTATTCACATACTGAGGCTCAAGGTAAGTAGAGCGAAATGCCTCTGTTAGTCCATACATTAAATAAGGAAGTGTACTCGGTAAGACCTGACGCAATTGATTCAAGGTCGTTTTCGGCATGGCGCCACCACTGTTGGTGAAATAACGCAGGCAACGAGCCTCTTCTGGCCATTCGAGCTTTGCCAGCTGAATCCATAAAGGCGGTACTGCTGCCAGGCCAGTGATCTGATGCTGAGCCACTTGACGAATAACATCGTGAGGAAACAGGTATTCCATCAATACCACTGTTGCACCTATCAGCAATCCCGTGGTGATCTGGCTTAAACCGTAATCAAAACTGAGCGGCAGAACGGCCAGTATTTTGTCTTCCGAGTTATTGTGTAAGTACTGACTGACGCTTTGTGCACCAGCAATAAGATTACGATGGGATAAGCAGACGCCTTTGGGTTGTCCGGTTGAGCCTGATGTATAAAGAATGGCGGCTAAGTCCTGATCAATGACCTGAATGGGCGGAGCAGGAATATCTGCTGTCGCTGGCTCAGGCCAAAAGTGCTGTTGAAGGGCCATTTCAGCCTCATCATCAGCCAAGCCTTGCTCGATGATTAACAGGTGGCTAAGGTCGGAGCAGCCTTGCAGAGCTTCAGTTGAAAGTTTTGCCCTTTGTTGACTTGTGATCAGCAGCTTGACGTTACAATCATCCAGGATGTAGGCCACTTGAGCAGGCTTCAGTACTGGATTGACCGGCACAAAGACTAGCCCTGCGCGGCTGGCGGCAAGAATACTGATAACAGTTTCAACTTGTTTAGGCAGATAGATCGCAACCCGATCTCCTCGAGCCAACCCCATACTCAGAAAGTATTGCGCAAGCTGATTAATAGCGCTGTCAAGCTGGGTATAGGTCAATTGACGCTTGTTATCATCAATCGCGACTTTGTCCGCGAATTTTTGCTTGCTTGCAGTTACAATGGCGTCAAGCTGGCAGTACATGATAGATCCGATTTGAAAAGATGCGGCTATTGTAGCTTTTTCAATGAATTACGTCAGCTGTTGACGCACAACTATGTCATTCTAGGTTCAGTAGACTTCAACCGCATGGCTCGACTGAGCCGATAGCGAAATAGATTAAGAAAAAGGGTTTTATGCGGCTCATCTGGTACATCGTCATTCTGTTTATTGCCTACGGTTCTCTCTATCCGTTTGATTTTGAGTTGGGTAGAGCTTTGCCTGCGGACTTTTCACAATGGTTATTCAGTTGGCACCATCGAACCATTCGCAGCGATCTAATTGCCAATATTCTGTTATTCATCCCTTACGGATTTTTCAGCGCCCTGACCATTAAGGAAGAAAAGCGACAATGGCCATTGCTGTGGCTTGTCCTGACATTTATTGGAGGCTTTTTATTTGCGCTGTTTCTCCAGTTGCTGCAATTTTACCTTCCATCAAGAATTCCTGAAGCGGCGGATGCGCTAACCAATACCATTGGTATATTAATTGGCTTTGCCATTGCTGGATTTACCAATAGCCAGCGAGTACAGCGACTGATTCCTCGTGGTTTACGCTTCCAGTTGACGCCAGCTTTGCTGGTGCTGGTGTTATGGCTAGCATGGCAGTTTTTCCCTTATATTCCGGTATTTGAAAGTAAGCAGTTTGGCGATGGTTTAGATCAAATTGCTAAAAGCAGTTGGTCGCTGGAGTTGTGGTTGGAACGCGTGCTGTTCTGGATGGTTTTTTACTATGTTCTAGAGCGTGTAGTTGCCAAGAAATACAACATTAACGTCATTATCGGCATCACTTTGTTTGTATTGATAATCAAGCTGGCTATGTACCGAAGCTATTTGGGGTGGAGCGAAATTAGCGCTGTTCCGTTAGCAATCTTGTTGCACGCATACCTTGGGCATAGTTTCAGAGTGGCTTTAATTGCCGTCGGCGCAGCGGTTTTATTTGTCTGGCAAAATCTGTTCCCATGGCAGTGGCAAACGACCCTTAATAGTTTTGAGTGGAAGCCATTTGATAACTTTCTGACGGGAAGCACCTGGCATAATCTCAGTGCCTTATTAAGAGAGTCCCTGCTACTGGCTTCCTTTGGTTATTTCCTGGGTAAATGGTTATCCAGTTATCGAACAGCGGGTATCGTTTTAACCCTATTTGTGGTGGTGATTACAGCCTTGCAATTCTTTATCGTAGGTAAGCAACCAGATAGCACCTCAATTATTATGGCTCTGGTATTAGCGATACTGTTCCAAAGACTAGCGAGAATAGCACCATAGTCTTCGCAAGAACTATGCATAAACAGTTACGCAAAAAAAAGCACCCGACCATTGGGAGTTCAGTCAGGTGCTAAAAGGAAAGTGAAGCTATAGGTTATAGGAAAAAAAATTAATCAGGCTGATACAAAGTATAGAGTTCGTTTTCTTCCAGTGAAACGCGGTGCGTTAATACCTTGCCAACGGTTTCAAAGTCTTTCTCAAAGCTTTGTTTCTGCTCTGCGGTGATAATCGGCTTGGAATAGGTCTTACAAAAACGAATCACTGCCTGAGCGATATCATTCATTTCACTGCGGAAATCCTTAACAAGATCCATACTGGAAGAATCATCGGATAGTTTCTGCTCAAGGTAAACATAGAATTTAACGTTTTCTTTAAGTAGGTGGGCCTGAAAGTCTCGTTTAAACTGAGTTACCAGATCAGCAGTTTTTTGCCGATCATTGGCTTCAAACCCTTCGCTCCAGATACGTCCATAAAGACCAACCAAATGGTTATGATCGCCTTTGAGATTATCAATCAGATGTGGGTCATAACTAACACCGTAATGATTACGTTTCCTGGTGAAATCAACTTCTTGAATAGGGTTTGGCTCTCGAGTATCGACGGATTCCGGCCGATCACTAAAAAAGTTTTTAATAAAACCAAACATGGTGCGACTCCTCAGCTGTAGGTAAAAGTAAAACAAAATATTATCTTTTTAATCTCGCTAGTAGACACTAATTATTGATATATATCAATAGGTTAGAATGCAGAAATGACCACTGTGTCAATGCGTAAATGCATCAATAAAAAAAGTATTTTTTATGCAGGATTTATAACCATTTTGTGAAAACTACCAGTAAAAGTGATAACTATTTCAAAAACCCTATAAATAACCCTTTGGTACATATGGTTATTTTGCCAAGGGTGTGATTATTTAGAGAGGCATAGAAAAACTGTAATAAAAAGAAGCAGTTAATGCATATCTGCATTTTTTAAATGTCAGGTAAGAACAAAAAATTTTAAAACTATAGCTGAACGAAGGACGGAAATTATGATTGAACAAAAACTCTCACCATTAAAGCAGGCCTTATCCCACCATAAAGCCTATGGATTATTAAACACAACAGACAATATACGCACTTTCATGGAGTATCATGTTTATGCCGTTTGGGATTTCATGACATTACTGAAAGCTTTGCAGCGACGATTAACTTGCGTGGATATTCCGTGGCGGGAATCAAGTTATCCCACGGAAGTTGTGCGATTCATTAACGAAATTGTGATTGGTGAAGAAAGTGATTTAGATCAGAATGGACAGCCCATCAGTCACTATTCATTGTATCTGGAAGCAATGCAGGAAGTAGGTGCTGACGTGTCTAAAGTACAGCAATTTGTTGCGTCTTTGGATACAAGCATTATTCCTGAAGGTGCTCGTGAGTTTGTGGAGTACAACTTAAAGTTGGCCGAAGAGGGAACGGACGAAGAAGTGGCGGCTGCTTTTCTGTATGGTCGTGAAAAGTTAATCCCAGAAATGTTCACCGGTATTAAAGATGCACTAATCAGTGAGAACGCAGATTGTCCGACACTGATTTATTATCTGGAGCGTCACATCGAACTGGATGGTGATGAGCACGGCCCATTAGCAGAAAAATGCCTCAAATCAATATGCGGTGATGATAAGGATAAGTGGCAACGTGCATTAACCGTCGGTGAAGAGTGCCTGCAGATGCGTGATGCGCTATGGAATCAGGTCGAAAAAGCATTGCTTCAAAAGTCAGGAATTAGAGCCGCATAAGTCATTTAGTCTTGATGTCTGGTCATAAAGACCAACCCCTCGCTGCCTGCTCGCTTAGTCGAGTAGGTGGCACTTTTTTTCCGGCAGTCTCCATTAGCACTTAAAATCAAGTTTGGTTACAATGCTTGAAACTCATTCAAGAAGTGCTGCTATGCAAGATATCGTTATTGCCCCCTCTATTTTATCCGCTGATTTTGCTCGCCTAGGTGAAGAAGTCGACAATGTTCTTAAAGCTGGAGCCGACTGGGTGCACTTTGATGTAATGGATAATCATTATGTGCCTAATCTAACCATAGGACCTATGGTTTGCGAAGCACTCAGAAATCATGGCATTAAAGCGCCTATTGATGTGCATCTAATGGTCGAGCCGGTGGACAGAATTATCCCTGATTTTGCAAAAGCTGGTGCTAGCTATATCACGTTTCATCCCGAGGCCTCTAAGCATGTGGACCGCACCATTGGTTTGATTAAAGAGCAGGGCTGCAAAGCTGGTATCGTGCTTAATCCAGCAACGCCATTAAGCGTCTTAGATTATGTGATCGAAAAGCTGGATATGGTGTTATTGATGTCTGTTAATCCAGGTTTTGGTGGGCAAAGTTTTATTCCTCATACCTTGCAAAAGTGCCAACAGGTGCGTCGCCTAATTGACGAGCGAGGCTTGGATATTCGTTTGGAGATAGATGGCGGTGTAAAGGTTGATAATATTGAGGAAATCGCAGCCTGTGGAGCAGATACTTTTGTGGCGGGCTCTGCGGTGTTCAATGCGGATGATTACGGTAAAGTAATTCACACCATGAAAGAGAACGCAGCGAAAGGTCGTCTTGGCTAGTTCTCGATAAATCGTTATTTGAAAGATAAACGTCAGCTTGTTAGGTTGAGTCTATGAGAAAAGTTTGGTGGGTCTTAGTAACCTTAGTTGTCGCAGCCTTTATTGGCCACTATATTACTGATCAAGCTGCGATTGATCAGTGTCTCGATTCCGGGGGCAGTTACTTTTATGATCAGCATTATTGCTCAGAGACTGAAAGTTATACCGGTTCAACCAACTATATTGCCAATCATCTAGGCTTTATCATCCTGTTAATTTTAAGCATTGTGTTTGCGGTTGGTGCCTATTTTATCAAAGCACCGAAGCCAATGGTCGGTAAACACAAGCGCTTATTGATGATCGATAACTATGACTCCTTCACCTATAACCTGGTGCAATATTTTGCCGATTTAGGCTTGGATGTTCTGGTTAAACGCAACGATGAGCTGACGGTGAAAGAAGCAAAGGAAATCAATCCAGACTATATCGTAATCTCTCCTGGCCCAGCGACACCGAATGAGTCGGGTATCTCTTTAGCGGTCATTGAAGAGCTGGCGCATGATTACCCTATACTCGGTGTTTGTTTAGGGCATCAGGCCATGGCCCAGGTATTTGGCGGAAAGATTGTTCGTGCAAAACAAGTCATGCACGGCAAGACCTCTGAAATTCATCATACTGATAAGGGCGTGTTCAAAGACCTGCCTAATCCTCTTGAGGCAACTCGCTATCACTCATTGATTGTTGATAACAAAAGTCTGCCAAAAGAATTCGAAGTGACCGCTTGGACTGAAGATGAAGAAGGTGAGCTTGAATACATCATGGGCATTAAACACCGCAGCCTGAAACTCGAAGGCGTGCAATTCCATCCAGAATCCATCATGAGTCAGCACGGCCATCAGATGCTGAAGAATTTTATAGTGGAATATCGCGACTAATTATCAGAAAAAAACCGACCCAACAAAAAAGCCATGTGTTTCCACATGGCTTTTTCATATCAACTGACTAATAAAACTAGCGCGCTCCGAAGATCACCATAGTCTTACCTTTAACGTGAATATGACCTTGTTCTTCGAGAGCTTTTAATACTCGGCCAACCATTTCACGCGAACAACCTACAATGCGACTTAATTCCTGACGGGTCACTTTAATCTGCATACCGTCTGGGTGAGTCATAGCATCTGGCTCTTTCGCTAACTCAAGCAAGGCATGAGCGACGCGACCGGTGACATCAAGGAAAGCCAAATCGCCCACTTTACGGCTGGTTTTACGCAGACGCGTTGCTAACTGGGTTGCCAGGCGGAATAGAACGTCTGGGTTTTCGCGAGTTAACTGGCGGTATTTATCGTAGCTAAGTTCAGCCACTTCGCATTCTGATTTAGTACGAACCCAGGCGGTGCGATCATGGTCATCAGTGAACAGGCCCATTTCGCCGAAGAAATCACCAGGGTTGAGGTAAGCAAGTACTAGCTCACGACCTTCATCGTCTTCGATCAACACCGTTACAGAGCCTTCAAGCAGGAAATATAGTGTGTTTGACGAATCGCCGGCATAAATCAGGGTACTTTTCGCTGGGAAGCGACGTCTTTGACAATGATTCAGGAACCATTGAATGGTCTCGTCTTGTGCCAAATGATAAGGTAACGCCATGAAGTCGTCCTATTTTATTGTAATCTAATGAAAATATAGCATGAAATCTTAGTCATGTACCCCTTCAAAATCAAATTTGTTGTGGCACTATATAGCCCCTGAATTATACAACTGAGTCACAAAACACCATGAAAGTAAGCTTAGACTGGGTCGGCGACCTTAATTTCGTCGGAAAGAACAGCAAACGCCAACGCGTAATGTTTGGCGGGGAGGGCGATTATGTTTCGCCAATGGAGAATTTATTGATGTCAGCGGGTGCTTGCGCGTCGATTGATGTAGTCATGATCCTCGAAAAAGCACGCCAGAATATCACTGGTTGTCATTGCGAAATCGAAGCTGATCGTGCAGATGAACCACCGCGTCGGTTTACCGGCATCAAATTCCACTTTGTGGTCAACGGCAAAGATTTATCGACCAAGCATGTGCAAAAAGCTATCGATCTGTCTGTTGAGAAATACTGTTCGGTGATGCACTCACTGGATCCTAATATGCCGATCAAAACGTCATTCGATATTGTTCCAGTATAGAGAAAGTCTAGGATAACGCCATGAAACGACCAGCAGAACATTTAGGAATGCGCCATCTGGCGCTATTCGTCGACAAGTTTGAAGAAACCGAAAAGTTTTATACCGACCTCATCGGCATGGAAGTGGAATGGCGACCGGATGAAGATAATGTATATTTATCTTCAAAAGGACACGACAACCTTGCACTTCACCGCAAGCAACCAGGCCTCGACATCAGTGGCGGGCAAAAACTGGATCACTTGGGCTTCATCATGAAAACCGCAGATGATACCTACGATTGGTATGAGTTTCTAAAAGGACATGGGGTGCAAATGTTCACCGAACCGAAGCTTCATCGAGATGGCGCGACTAGCTTCTATTGCGCCGATCCAGATGGCAATCGGGTGCAGATGATCCATCACCCACCCATCTCTAGCTCTTAATCGTCGGTGAGGTGAGGCTAAGCTAAGACTTTAGAGAGATAGCAAGCCCCGAAAGAGAAGAAACATTTTCAGGGTTTGCTTTTTAAATCTTTTAATTACTATGCTCGGAAGCCTGCTTCGCAACTCTTTGGTGCAACCAGGCTAGAGCGAGTAGCGAGAGGCCCAGCCCCATAAAAGAGGCGACGCGCCATAAACCATCCAGCCCCGCCATATCCACCAGAAATATCTTTCCAATAACAAAAACTAACAACCCCATGCCAGCTCTGTAGAGTTCTTTATTACTCCAATGAGTGCCAAACAATACCGCTGGAATAGACAGCAGTAGCCAAACGATTGAGTAGGTATAAATTTCACCATCGCCAGTCGAGCGATTTAATGCCAAAGAACTGCCCTGCCATAATTGTCGGATTTCTAATGTAACGAACAACAAGGTGGCAAAGCCAGCAACTCTAAGTGCCATTTTTTTGAAGTTGGGACTGTGAAAGCGAGCTATAAGTAACGCCAACGCGATTGGCGCACCATAGGCCAGCAGAAGTATGTTGAAAATCGGTAAGCCGGAAATGGATTCACCGCTCCACCAAGGATTTTTGATAACAACACAAATAGCGTAGCTGGCTGCCGCCATGAAAAGTAGTAACTTCGAGCAGATGCGATAGAAGTTGCCAAGGGTATTGCTCAGTGTGGCACGATGATAATAAATCAATGACAAGGCAGCCCACAATGACGTATTGATAGCAGCTTCCACCAAGCTGTATTCAGAGACGAATATTTGGCCATCATACAACCAATAGCGAAGTTCAGTTCCAATGGCGAGTATTAGAAGGTGTAGAGTAGCGGCTTCAAGCCAGCGCTTAAGGGGGCTTTCAGGAGCGCATAAGCGACTAGCCAAATACGCAAATAGTGTGGAGCCACCATAGGTATAAAGTGACCAGTGCACATCGGTTGGGTAGTCTGCCAGCCAGGGGTTCAAGGTTAGCCGAATGACCACAAGGGAAAGAACGGCCTTGAGTAGTAACTCTAACCATGGGAAATGATAGCGTTTGATTAACCAGGTAAATGTTAATAGTTGCGCTGCTAACGCCAGAGATAGCAAAGCTTCACGGAAGAACAGCACGGCAGCCAGAGAATAAGCAAAATGTGCCGACAAGGTAAGCCACAAAGCGACTTGGTCCTGTTTATTTCGTTGCAATCGCAAACCAGCGACAAGGGCATAGATTAAGCCAAGTAATAGAGTGAACACGCTCCAGAGCAGGGATGGTGTATGGCCATGAACCTGTAAATAACAAAGCGAAATCCAAACCAAAGGTGCTATTAAGGCTAATGAGGCGCGGCTATGGCTGAAGCCTCGCGCGTACCATTGCCATGCAGATAGCCCCGAATAGGTCAGTGTCATGGCACTGGCGAACATAAGGAACTGCTCTTTGAGCGCATCCGGTAAGAGTTGGAATTGGTAGCCATTGCTACCGGCAACAGGCTCAAATCCAATCGCAAACCAGACCAGCCACTGAACAATCAATGCAGCCCAAGGTAGCAGGGAGAGACTTTGTCGACCAAAGCTTGCTAGAAAAACAACAACAATGAAAGGAGTGGATAAAGCAAAGGACATTGCTCCCTCTCCTTGTCTTAGCATCGAAATGCCCCATGCCAAAGTAATTAACAGCACCACCAGCTGATGCATTGAGGTGGGTTGATTGGCGATACTGAATGTGTTGTTGTCAGCTTGAGAAGCCGACTCGGTTTGCTTGTTTGATAGCAACCAGTCAAAGCGCGGAATGGCTAATATTCCCCACGCCAATAGAGCTAGATAGAACCCTTGAAAAGAGTCGGCCTGATTTGTGGAGAGAGAGATAAGCCACCAGCCTAGCGAACCGGCAACCAGACTCCACCACAGCCATTCTCGAAATACATAACGAACCAGCAGAAGTGCGGAGCCGGTGATAATTAGCGAGTAAACCAAAGCGGCTATCATGTTACCACTGTTGGTGTTTACCAATATGGGCACGATGTAAGCACCAATCAAACCCATAATGGCTAATACTGGACCATGTAACAGTGACAGACCCATGGTTAGTAAGGACACAATAGCGAGCAAGACGAAAACCCAGCTGGGCTGCATCAGTTCATAGATGTGCAGGGCGGCCAGCAAAGCGGCATAGAGTGTAATACTTGCGCCGCCCGCCAAAGATGCAAATACCGGATCGCTACCTTTATTGCGTCGACGTAGCCACTCAGCTACCGCATGAAATGTTAGCCCAATAACGATGGCTAATGTTATTTGTGTTTTCGGACCCAATAAGCCAGCGCTGATGCTGTATTTAACTAAAAAGATTCCCGCTAGTCCGACAGACATGCCTCCCAGCCAGATCATCCAGTTATCGATTAAGTGGTCGAGCCAACCTGGACTCTCTATCTTTGTCGAAGTAGAGGCCGGAGATGGTCGAGGGGAGTTTATGGGTTTTTGCGGAGTCGGAGCCTTTACTCGAGAAGGTTCTGCAGGCTGTTCTGGTTGTTTTTCTGATGCAGGAGCTTTAACTTCAGCAACTGATTGTGCTGGCGCTTGTCTGTCGTTGGCAGACTTTAACTGCTTCAGCTCATGAGATAGTCGTTGATGAGCTTCATTAAGTTTGTTGATACGGAAAAAAGAAACAAAGCCTAATATCCCTCCGATAAATGCTACCAACAGCATTAATATCACTAACATTATAAGTGACTCCATAATGTAACTCCCAATTCCCTATAACTGTTATGGATTTATTTGATAGCCCAAAATATATCAGTTTAGCGGTCAAGCAAACAGCTAATTGATTGAAATATAGAATAAATCAAAGTTTGTTCTGAAAATTACGTGTTGTAGCATCAGGTTTTACGAGGAGAGGATTGAATTTAGCAGAGGAGAGGATTACCCTATTTTTTATAAGGATATATTCTGTCCAGGATGCCTGTCTGGAAGAGCTAGGGGTAGCCAATCTCCAACGCATAATCTATGCATATCTGACTTCTTATAAATAAAAGCTATCTATCTCATAGTTCTTTATAAATGTTAGCGATTCTAGGGTGAGAGTATATTCATTAGGAACCTTGTATTTCTCATACAAAAGGAGTCGTAAAATGTTAAAAAAATCAATCCCTTTAATCTCTGCATTAGCAGTGGCGGTGTCATTAGGAATGGCATCAACCCATGCTGTAGCAGCAGATGAAACAGGGTCTATGGCCAATGAATATTGGTGGCCTAACAAACTAGACCTTGAACCTCTCCGCCAACATAGTCCTGAGTCTAATCCCTACGGTGATGACTTTGATTATGCTGAAGCTTTCAGCAAATTAGACCTCAACGCTGTTAAAAAAGATATCGAAGCCTTAATGACCTCCGATCAAGAATGGTGGCCGGCAGATTATGGTCATTATGGTCCTTTCTTCATTCGTATGGCGTGGCATGGTGCGGGTACTTACCGGGTGCAAGATGGCCGCGGTGGTGCTGGCGGTGGCCAACAACGTTTCGAGCCGCTTAACAGCTGGCCGGATAATGTGAGCCTTGATAAAGCGCGTCGTTTGCTTTGGCCGGTAAAACAAAAATACGGGCGTAGCATTTCCTGGGCTGACTTAATGGTACTGACCGGTAACGTTGCGCTTGAGTCGATGGGCTTTAAAACCTTCGGTTTTGCGGGTGGTCGTGTCGATCAATGGGAACCTGATATCGTCTATTGGGGCCCTGAAAAAAAATGGTTAGCGGATGAGCGCTATGAAGGTGATCGTAAACTGGATAATCCATTAGCAGCTGTGCAGATGGGTTTGATTTATGTGAACCCAGAAGGTCCTAACGGCAAACCTGATCCATTATTAGCAGCCAAGGACATTCGCGATACGTTTGGGCGGATGGCAATGAATGATGAAGAAACGGTTGCCTTGATTGCCGGTGGTCACACCTTCGGTAAAGCGCACGGTGCGCACAAACCCGATGAATGTATTGGGCCTGATCCCGCTGGCGCACCAATCGAGAACCAGGGTTTGGGTTGGGAAAATAAATGTGGCAAAGGTAACGCTGAAGACACTATCACCAGTGGCTTAGAAGGTGCCTGGTCAGTAAACCCAATCGCGTTTACCACTCAATACTTCGATAATCTATTCGGTTTTGAATGGGAACAAACTCGCAGTCCAGCGGGTGCGATTCAATGGATACCCAAAGATGGTCAAGCGGCAAATTTAGTACCTGATGCGCACGTTGAAGGTAAGCGTCATGCGCCCATCATGTTCACCACTGACTTGTCGCTTAAGTTTGATCCTGAGTATCGCAAAATCTCCAAGCGATTCCATGAGAATCCAGAGGAATTTGAACTAGCATTCGCTAAAGCCTGGTTCAAGTTAACACACCGTGATATGGGGCCGAAAGCTCGATACTTAGGCAGTGAGGTACCAAACGAAGATCTTAGCTGGCAAGACCCGATCCCTGAAGTAGACTACACCTTGATCAATGACGACGAAATCGCTGATTTGAAAGAGGAGATTCTGGATTCAGGTCTAACCGTAGAGCAATTGGTCAGAACTGCATGGGCTTCAGCTGCAACGTTCCGCAATACTGACATGCGCGGTGGAGCTAACGGTGCGCGCTTACGTTTAGCACCGCAAAAAAGTTGGGCAGTGAACGATCCGAAAGAACTGGCGAAAGTTATGAAGAAGCTTGAATCGATTCAGAAGGCCTTCAACAAAAGCCTTAAGAGTGGCAAGAAAGTTTCCTTAGCGGACGTGATTGTTCTGGGCGGTGCAGCGGCCATTGAAAAAGCAGCCAAAGATGGAGGCCATGATGTGACAGTTCCGTTCTACCCTGGTCGTAACGATGCGACAGCAGAAATGACGGAAGTGGATTCAGTCCAGTATCTTGAGCCAAAAGCAGATGCATTCCGAAACTACTTTGGTAAAGACAATCGTTTATCACCAGCGCAAATGATGGTCGATAAAGCCGATACATTAGGCTTGACCGTACCAGAAATGACCGTGTTAATAGGTGGTATGCGTGCCTTGGGAGCCAACACTGGCGGCGTTAAGCACGGTGTCTTTACGGCAAAACCCGGCACCTTAACCAATGACTTCTTTGTGAACCTGCTGAGCATGGACACTAAATGGTCAAAAGCAAAAGGTACGGAAGGTTTGTATGAAGGCAAGGACCGTGCAACAGGTAAAGTGAAGTGGACCGCCACTCCCGTTGATCTGATATTCGGTTCTAACTCAGAGCTTCGCGCAGTAGCAGAAGTTTATGCACAAAGTGACTCGCAAGAGAAATTTGTCAATGACTTCGTTGCCGCCTGGAGTAAAGTAATGACAAATGATCGATTTGATCTAGAGTAATTACTAAGCGGCAATAAAACTGTAAGCTAAGAAGCCACCTGCGGGTGGTTTCTTTTTATGTTGTCATAAAGCATTCTACGAAGGGTATATGAAAATAATACTGTTATTAACGTTATTCTCAGTTTTGACTGGCTGCACCTTATCAGCTAACCAAACAGTGGAAGAATCGAAACAAAAACAGAATCAAGAAGTGGTTGCTGAAAATTCTGTATCCAAAGAACTGATCACTCAGGGCGCAAAATATTTTCGCTTTCGTTGTGGCGGTTGCCACGAAATGAGTACTGAAAAAGGTTCAAGCTTTGGACCGCACCTTGAGGGTATTATTGGGCGAAAAGTTGGGGCTGTAGAAGGTTATGATTATTCAAACGCATTAAAAGAAGCTGACTTTGTGTGGACTGAAGAAGTGATGGCTAACTGGTTGGCAAAGCCTGAATCATTACTGCCGGGTATGTGCATGACCTTTAAAGGTGTGCCAGACGAAGACGTGCGCAGGGCAATGATAGCTTTTATGAAAGAGCCAGGCTTATAAGAATAAGTGGTATTAGGAAGGCAATAAGAAATGTGGTCTGAGCGTTATCGATTATATAAATAACGCTCATTGAAAGTGATTGGCTAATAAATTAACAGTCGCCAATACGTTCAGAAGTCCATCGCATATTAATTTCCATCTGCATACCTTGCATCGACATATTCATATCCATGGTGCCATGCCCGGTATCATCTTCTGCTGTATATTCTCCATTAACAGTCACTTCATTACCTTCAGCACTACAGGCCATGCCAAAAGTTAAGGTGTTGCCTGAAATGTCATTTCTAATAACTTCACACTCACCTAATTCTTCGGTCATTTCTTCTGGATTAAATGAGGTCTCGGTAACGCACTCTTCCGTGGTTGAAGTTTGTGTTTGATCAAGTAAGGAGTTGCTGGTTGTTGTAGTTGTTTTCCAAAGGCCTGGGTTGATGGATAACTCCGATGCTTGCGCAGAGGAAAAAGAAAGGGCTGTAAAAGCGATAAGAGAAAGAGAAAATATTTTAAACATAATGATGTCCCTATAATGAATAAGTAAGAAAGCTTAAAGGCAATGATTAGAGAAATCCAGTTGTAAGGGGCTACCCATAGAAAATTTTACAAAAAGATTTCTGTAAAAAGTCAGCTAGAGAGATATCAAACTAGTATCAGGATATTTGCCGGTCCACAAGCCAAAAGCTTCTGCACCTTGCTCAATCAACATGCCCAGACCATCAAATTGTAGAGCGGTGTAATCTTTAGCGGCAGTTAAAAAGGTTTCAGCTTTAGCGCCATAATTTAAGTCATAAGCTACCGCGGTATTGTCAAATTTAATCTGCGGCAAAAACTGTTCCGCATTAAAACTGACAGAGTTAACCACTAGATCCACAGCGATATCATTGGTGTAAAGTTGAATCGGACCAAGATGATTTAATGCCTCGGCCATGGCCTGTGCTTTAGATTGAGTACGATTTATTAAGTAGACTTCGAAACCATCAAGTAATAGTGCCTGAGCAATGCAACGGGCAACACCACCAGCACCCAGCAACACCGCACGCTTATTCTGAAAGTCGAGTTCTTTATGGTGCAAGTCTTTAACAAAGCCAATGCCATCTGTGCTGTCGCCTAATATTCCTTCCTTGGTTTTGACCAAGGTATTGACGCTTTGCGAATCCTTAGCGCGTTGCGTAATAATGGTCGCGTAATCAAGCGCCTGTTGTTTGAAAGGCGCGGTAACATTAAGACCATAACCGCCACTCTGGAAAAAATCGTTCAGAACACGGTTAAAGCCTTTAGCTGTCGGACAGATTTTCCCATACTGAATATCAATGCCAAACTGCTGTGCGAATTGCTGGTGCAGCTGCGGCGACATGCTGTGTGAAATTGGATTGCCCACAACACCAAGTCGTAATGGTTGGTTAGGCTCGATAATGCTACTCATATAATAGAACCTTAACCGATCAAACCAAAAATAATATACAACACGATACTAATTCCGCCTGCAAACAGTGCATAAGGTAATTGAGTTTTAACGTGATCCAGAAGATCGCAACCCGCAGCCAATGACGAAATTACCGTGGTGTCAGAAATCGGCGAAGCATGATCGCCGAATACGCTACCGCCTAAAACCGCAGCTAACACCAGACTTGGTGAAATACCTAAACTGACCGCTAAAGGAATAGCGATTGGAATCAGGATGCCGAAAGTACCCCATGAGGTTCCAGTGGTGAAAGAAATAAAACCAGCCAACACAAAAATCAGTGCTGGAATAATCCACAAAGGCAGAAACTCACCGACGGCGCCCGCGACAAATTCACCGGTTTTTAAATCGGTCATCGAATCCGATAGCGCGAAAGCAAGCAATACTAGCGTGACCAAAGGCAACAGATGACCAAGTCCCTTGAATGATTCTTCCATCAGTTCTTTAGTTTTGCGTTTGGCATCAAAGCGTAACAAACCGAAAATCAAGAGGGTTGAAAGGATCACTGACCACAGAACTGACTCGGAGCCTGAACCCTGGCGCAAATCGCCATCGCCAGTGATATACATAAACACTAGAATGCTGATCACCATAAAGGAAAGCGGCCAAAGCATATACCGTTTCTTGGTGGCTGGTGGTAAGGGCTCGCTGGGCACTTCTAATGCTTTCGATTCCTCAGCTTTTAGCGGGCCATAAACCTTGCCCGTGTAAACCGTATAAAAGACTATCAGCAAAGTAACGATGGCATAAAAGTTTAAGCCAATACTGGTCACCAACACGCCAGTTGGATTAGCAACGCCGGTTTTTTCAACATGACCGAGAATGGCTGCGCCCCATCCGTTTAGAAGAATCAGAACGCTGATTGGCGCACAGGTAGAATCGATAATATACGCCAATCGGGCACGGCTCATCTTGAATTTGTCGAATAAAGCCTGCGATGATAGGCCGGCGGTTAACACACTCATATTAGTATCGATAAAGATGCTGCTTCCGAGAATAGTTGGAAGCATGCCTGCTCGGCGTTGATTGTGAACATATTCTTTGCGCGTCAGCCAATTGACCAATGCCGAAACGCCGCCAGAAATCTTAATTAGTTGAATCAGGGCGCCAATCAAAAGGCTAAACATCAAAATCCGCGTGTTATACGCGCTCGAAAAGACGCTGACTAAACGGTCAACGGTATCGGTGAACGCATGGATAGGATTACCACCAACCAGAATCAGCTCAGCAGTGAAAATCGCCATCAACAGAGCGATGATGACTTGGCGTTTCCAGACAGCGATTAAAATCGCTACAATGGGCGGTAGGATGCTTAACCAGGACATAAAGGTAATGGTTTTGTTATTCGAGTTTTCCGTCAAAGCACCATATAGCAATCATCAGGTAAATTCAATGCAAGAGAAAACCAGCCCCAAACGCTTCGTCGCCGGCGCCACCTGCCCCGAATGTAAGGCAATGGACACTACAGTCTGCTTTTATGAAGACGACATCTTTGTACGGGAATGCACCGAATGCGGTTTTATAGAAAGAATTGGTCATGATGAAGAGCCAGACGATAAATCAAAACCGCAGATGATTAAGGTCAAAGAGTTGTAGGGGGATAGCTACAATGTATCGCATACCAAAAGATTTAGATCTTTCTAAAATGATTGGAGAGTTCACAACGCAAATAGCTGTGGGGCAGAATGACATTCAGTTAAGCTTTGGGAGTGTCACCTTTACCATTGAATCAAAAATAATGATCATTCGAGATGGCAAGATCATTGGGATATGGGAAGGCGCTAACTGGCCAACATCAGAGTTCTACGAGATTATGAACGTCCATGTGGTGGATTATAAGGTTCCAGGTGAGAGAACAATCGTCATTGTCCTTGAGAATAATATGGAGATACATATGCATGATGACTCCGACCATTATGAATGCATACAAATATCAATTGATGGTAATGTTAAATGGTTATTTAATTACAACGAATAAATGGCAAGCATAAAGAGACTAAGAAGTGTAATTCATAGCACTGCTCACCATTCCGTGAGCGGGCTTTGCTACGTGCATCCTTATTTAGGAGAAGCATGTCAAGAAGTTGGTATAAGTACGGTATCTGTGAGCCTGTCAAAAATCGAGATAAAGCCTAAACTTGAAAATGAAAGGAAGGAATTAGAGTTATCAATTACCGCACTTCGACAGAAGTTCAAGGAACTGCTGGAATCTGAACGAATGATGATGGATGAAATAAAAAGTGCGGATATTATCTTTAATTTCAGCAAAAGTATTTGGCCAGATAGTTGTTATATTGAGGTGGTAACACAAGAGGATAAAAGGATTGAGGTCGCCGTAGACTCTTTGGGTAATCCAGCTGAGATTTTAAAAGCCGAAAGGTAGGAAGTGCCCTCGGTACCGCGGTATGACACGGTAATGTTTGAGTTGGATTATTGTGAGCATAAAAAAAGGTGCGTCGTGACGCACCCTACGTAGAACGAAATATATTAACTCTTTTCGGTTAAATCACCGATCAAATCATATTCACGTCTTGGTTTAACTTCATTAGCCAGTCCTTTTTGGTAGGCTTCCTGCGCTTGGATGGGATGGCCAAGTTGGTTGTAGGCCTGGGCGAGGTAATAGTGTGCTTCAGCGGATGGAATGATCGCCAGGCTTTGCTCCAGATAACTTTTGGCTTTGCCCCACAGTTGTGCTTTAAGCGCCAACTTACCTAGAGTTGCGAGTAGCACAGCGTTATGGGGTTTTTGTTTAAGCCAACCTTCGGCGTAGGCTAATGTCTTATCGGGCTGTGGTGTGTCGATATCACCGAACAGTTGAATCAGCTCGTCCTGCCATTGGTGTTTTACTGAATCTTTAACCAATACTTCCAATTCCTGATCCTGTTGCAATTGTGCAAGGGCTCTACCGTAGGTCAGTTCTAGCTCAGGCGATTTGCGCAAATGATTGGGTATACTGCTCCAGAACTCTGAAAGTTTGTCGAAGTTGGCGGTTTCAGCCTGTTTTTGCAGCTGATGATTCCAGGCCAAAATTTCAATGGTATTCAGTTCGCTGGATTCGAACACACGGTTTTTGCGTAGCTTGGGCAAGATATCGATGACATGTTGCCAGTCATTCAAGCGTGCATACAGTTGATAAAGCAATTTCAGGACATAAGGGTGATGTGGCGATATGTCACGTAAGTGGCTTAAAGTCGCTAGCGCTTGCTCGTATTGCTTGTGCTGCATCTGTAGCTGTGCCTGAGTCAGGCCAATCGCGACCTGCGCATCAGGCTGAGTTTTAGCGGCTATATGCAGATAATGATCACGTCCCTTGTCATTACCCTGTTCCTGCGCGGCACGAGCGGCTGCTAAGTAATTAATCAGTTTGGTATTGCGAATCTGAGCGCCTTTGGCCAATAATTTTTCTGCTGTTTTCCAATGACCTTCGGCTAAGGCAATCATGCCGTCGATGGTGTTTTGACGAGCTTTACGAAGATTACGATCACCGAACCAGTTGAGGGTCAGGTTGCTGGTGCGCAGTAAATAGCGAATCAGTAACCAGACCAGCCATAATAAAACTAGGCCTAAAACAAGCAGGCCAAGCGCAACATTGTTCTTAAACTCAATGGCGGTTTTATCGAGCAGGATATAAGTCGAACCAGGGATTTTGCTGATCAGCGGGCCAATAATCAGACCACCCAACAGACCGAATAGTAGATACCATTTTAACTTCATTGGGCGACCTCCTCAGAGGTTGCTGGTGCTGGATTGCTAGCTTGAGACTGGCGCCCGGTAATTTGCTCTATGACCCGTAACGATTGCAGTTGCTGTGGCAAATTAAGCGCCACGCTCATTTGTAATAATTCATCCAGCTGTTGCATAAAAGCAGTGGTAGTTGCAGGTTCACTTTTGAAATATTGGCTGACCCAGTCTTCAATTTCACCAAGAGCATTTTGATAGACTGCATCATTATGCTGAATAGCCGCCAGTTGTGCGGTTTGTAGATTCAACAGGATGTTTTGACGCAGCAGAGCATCATGTTGTGGCGAGATAAAAGGCTTCATTGATTCATCATAATGATGCACCGTGTAATACTGGCTGAGTGCAGAACTGAAAGAATCTTTAAAGCGTTGCCAGCCAGAAGTTTCTTCTTCGGTGGTGCCATCGGTAGCTTCAGTTGATTCAGTATCTTCGGCATCAGGTAGTTGCACCGTCGCTAATTCAAGATCTTCAACCAAAGGCTTGAGGCTTTGCAGTTTTATCGCGACGCCTTCGATATCCAGTGCACCGCTGGCGCGAACAATATTGATGTCGTTATTGATAGCCTGACGTAAACTTTGCAGACTGGAATCATTCATGGCCAACACCTGACGGTCTGCAGCTTGCAATAATCCTACGATGGTTTTGGCGTTGTCTGTATAATGCAGTTTGTAGGAAGCCTGGCGAATCAAATATTCCGCCTCGGCCAGCATCCATTGATTCTGTTGCTCGTCAGTTGAGGTGATTTTTTGTTGCGTAATCTTGAGCTCGTTTTGCAATTGTTCCAGTTGCAGAGAAAGTTGATGATTAACCTGCGACAGCTCATTGGCCTGCTGGCTACTTTCGCTTTCTAAATTATTAATAACACCTTGTTGTTGCTGTACCTGCTGTTGCAGTTGATCCAGCGTACTGGCTTTTTCCTGCGCTGATTGGTAGTTGTTCCAAAGGGTCCAGCCGTAGTAGCCGCCTGCACCAATAATCGCAAGAATAATGACGATGATGATCCACTTCATGGGAGATGGTTTTTTAGCGGAGGAGGTATTACTTGCTGGTGTTTTTTTGCCAGAGTGAGCCCCTGAGCTGGCAGCTTTTTTGTCTTGAGTGGCTGATGATTGAGAATTGCTGGAGCTTTTGTCTGACTTGGCATCGCTACCAGAGTTAGAATTATTGTTTGAGGTCGCTTTGTCGTCCTGGCTGGCAGGAGTCGTCTCTTGCTTAACCGTATCTTTTGCGTCCTTATCCTTTTTGCTCATAGGTTCTCTCTCTTTACTTATTCATTATCAGTTACTTATTCATATCAGAAATAAAACATTGCTGAACGAACTTCGCAAGCTGTTGCTATCAGGGTTGGCACCAGTTTAAGCAGGCGCTAATGATTTCAGCGTTGGATGCGTCTTTAGCAGTATAACAATTTGTATAGCCCATTTGTCGAGCCAAATCACTAATTCGCGAGCTACCGCTGATAATAACTACCTGTTCGGGTGTAATCCCTGCAGTTGATAACATCTTATCGGTCAGCTCGAGGATTTGACCGCTGGTAACTACCCAGCCGATGGGCTTTTCTGCACTTGCCTGCTGCATGGCTGGCGGCAGTGCCGCTGTCAGTTCGATGCGATGATAGACCGGCAAAACGCCAAGTTGATAAGGGCCGCCCAGTTCCTGTTCCAGTAGGCCGCGTCCTTTATCGCCACGAATTAACAAAATTGGATAGTCGGCGGGCAATGAGAATTGGTTGATTAATGCCAGAATGCCTTCGCTATCCGGTGTTTTCGGAACTAACGCTGAAAGACCATAAGGCTGCAATGCCTTTTGAGTGGCTTTGCCGACGGCTATAAGGGTGTGGCCGAGAAACTGGTCGAGTTGTTCCTGGCTAAGATCTTTCAAGGCATAATCCACTGCCTGCTTGCTGACAAAAATCCACAGCTTGTGTTGCTTTAATAGTGTTAGCTGCTGTTCAGGTGAGTAATCGGTATTGGAGGTAAAGCGGATCAGTGGGCAGTGAATAGCGCGGTAACCCTCATCATTAAGCTCCTGACATAAGCTCTCGCCCATTGGAGATGGGCGAGTAACGATAATAGTTGTAGGGTTAGCCATAGCTTAAACTTTTCAATGCCCTTGAGGTTAGTGGTCGACAGTAGCTGCCAACTCTTGAATCAGTTCACGCGCACCAAGCTCCAGTAATTCTTGTGAGACTTTATGACCAATAGCCAGTGCATCTTGCGCTGGGCCTTCGGCGCTGGCTTCGATGATTTGCTGGTCAACGCCGCCAACTAATGCACGCAATGACAAAGTATCATCGTTAATAGTAGCAAAGGCTGCCACCGGAACCTGACAACTGGCCTGCAAAGTTTTGGTAATAGTACGCTCGGCAAGCACGCGCAGACTGGTGGTTTCATCTTGTAATGGCTGCAAAATAGCATCGAGATCAGGATCATTGGTGCGAGCTTCGATACCGACCGCTCCCTGGCCTGGAGCAGGTAGCATCAGCTCAGGCTCAAACTGGCTACGAATACGTTCTTCCAATCCTAGTCGCTTAAGGCCGGCAGAGGCCAGCACGATGGCATCATAGTTGCCGTCATCCAGCTTGGATAAACGGGTACCGACATTGCCACGCAAATCGGTAATCTTGAGATCGGGACGGGCTCTTAATAACTGAATTTTACGGCGCAGACTGGAAGTACCAACGTTGGCACCACAGGGTAAGTCATCCAGATTATGGTATTTATTAGAGACAAACGCATCAGTGGGATCTTCGCGTTCGCAAATCACCTTGAGTTCTAACCCTTCAGGAAATTGATAAGGCACATCTTTCATCGAGTGCACTGCAATATCAGCGCGACCTTCCAGCATGGCCTGCTCCAGTTCTTTAACGAATAAGCCTTTGCCGCCGATTTTGGTCAGTGGTGTTCCCAGAATCTTGTCGCCCTGAGTGGTCATCGGAACCAGCTCGACGGTTAAATCAGGGTGCAGTTGCTGTAAGCGGGATTGCACGTATTCGGCTTGCCACATGGCTAGAGGACTTTGGCGGGTGGCAATGCGCAGGGTTGAGATACTCATAATTGGATAGTTAACTCTTAACAGTTAAGGGTAAAAGACAGCATGTTGCGACGATCTTAGCATAAAGATATTGGCTTACGCAGAATTTGCAGTCAAAAATTGACGTACATCAGGCTGATGGCGACGACTGATTTCAGGCTTGGTTTTAGCGTCCTGAATCAGTGCCAGACAACCGCTGTCGTCCTGCTCAATACCAATTAGGTGTTGGCGATTAACCAGGGTTGAGCGATGGATACGTATAAAGTCATGGCTAAAGCGCTGTTCCAGATCCTTAAGACTTTCACTGCTTAACAGCACCTCTTTCGCAAGGTGCACTTCGGTATATTTCTGGTCCGAATGTAAAAACAGAATCTCTTCCACCGCGACTCGGCGTACGGTTTCGCGTTCTCGTATGCTCAAGTAAGCGGTTTTAGTCTGGGTAAGCTGGCGTTGTAGTTTTTGTAGTGCTTTGCTTAAGCGTTCATGCCGAATCGGTTTCAGCAAGTAATCTTGTGCGTCTACGTCAAAAGCCTGCAGGGCATATTCATCATAAGCCGTGGTAAAAATAATGTGCGGCTGTGGGTCATTTTGATTGAGCTGCTTGGCAACTTGCATACCGTTCATGACCGGCATCGAAATATCGAGGAAGATTAGATCAGGCTGCAGTGAATTAATCAGATCCAAGGCCTGCTGACCATTTTCAGCCTCGCCAACAATCTCCAAATCAGAATGAGAGTCGAGTAAGCGACGTAAACGCTGGCGGGCGGGTTGTTCATCATCAACGATTAATACAGAAATCATAATCTATCCGTTTACTTGCTTTGGTATGGTCAGCGTACAGTAAAAACAGCCATTGGATTGATGGTAATTAATCGACGCCTTGTTGCCAAACAGTACATCCAGACGCTGTTGAATATTACTCAAAGCCAGTGAGTTACCCTTGTGACTTTTGGCACTATCTTCTGCCAACGGATTAATCACTTCCAACTGAATATGCTTGTGATAACTCACTCCTTTAATAATGATGGAGCCACCTTCGGAACGAGCCTGAATGCCATGATAAACCGCATTTTCGATTATTGGCTGTAATAATAGCGGTGGCACTAGCAAGTTTGGATCAATAGTCTCAGTTTGCCACTCAAAACGAAGCTTATCGCCCAGGCGCTGTTGTTCCAGGTTGAGGTACTGGGTACATAAATGTTTTTCTTCACTAAAAGGGATTAGAACATCCGAGCGTTGCATACTGGCACGGAAAATATCGGCCATATCCAATATCATATGTTCGGTTTTAACTGGATCAACAATTGCCAGATTGGCAAGGGTGTTCAGGCTATTGAAAAGAAAGTGCGGGCGAATGCGTGATTGTAGAGCTTGAATGCGTGCCTCTGCTTCTGAGCGGATGCGGCGTAGACTTTCTTCGCGTAAGTAGAAATAGCGGAAGAATATTCCGCTGACAATAAGGGCAATGAATATATTTCGCAGCAGGAACCAGATTGAGGGCTCCTCGCTTAAATAAAAACTAATAAGCAGGCTGTAACTTAATGTGACTAGTAAGATGACTCCAATGGCTAGTGCTGAAAACCTTTGAAGGCTGACGGTTGGCAACTTAAGCAGAAAATATCTTCGCAACAAACACAGAATGCCCAGGCTGGTCAGCGAGGTCCAAAGAATAAACAGAGAGTAAAGACTGAGGTTTATCCAGAATTGATGTTGCCAGTTGGCCGTAGCAAAACTGAGTAGCAAAGCCAGAATAACGCTGGCAATAACAATCAAATAAACGGTCGCTGCCTGACAGAAGTCGGGAAGTTGATTAACTAAGCTGTTAGTCTGTTTTGCTTCATTCATGTGGCTTATAGTCGCGCAAAAATGCTGGAAAATCCATAAGTTAGTGTAAAAATAGAAGAACTCCTGCGAGTGGATACAGACCTTCTTGGTGTATAAATATTCAACAATTGTCACTTGCAGCCGATTATGCTTAGTTTTAGGATAGTTTCATCGGTAGTGGTACCGAGGCCTGGAATGATTTATGGCTGGCTAAAGGAGCTGACATGGAAGCAACAAAAGTATTCGACTGGATAGGACGACATAGGAAGACTATCCAAGCCTACATTATCCCTGGTCTGGTTGTTCTGGCTGGACTGGTTTATGTTTTAGTTTACGCCACTGGCGGCATCAAATACGTCTATTCCCATTCAATGTATATCCCCATATTGCTGGCCGGATTCATCTTCGGCATCAAAGGCGGCATTCTAATGGGGTTATTTGCTGGTTTTGTGTTGGGTCCTTTTATGCCCATCAATATAGAAACTGGTGAAATGCAACAGACCGCCAACTGGCTCTATCGAACTGGCTTCTTCACCTTGATTGGTGCCTTTAGTGGCGCAGTCAGTGATGGTGTTGGCTATTATATGCGACATCTGAAATGGTTATCGCGACATAATGATGCCACAGAGCTACCTAATCGTAGTGCCCTGTTTGATGCTCTGAAAGTGTTGCGCGAAAAACGTAAAAGCGAAAGCACAATATATTTAGTGCTGGTGTCTATTGAAAATACACTGGAGCTTAAATCTGCTTTTGGATTTAACGTGATTGACCAGGCAACCCGTCAGCTGGCAAAGAGATTGCAAGACTGCAATGGAGGGCAGGTGGTTTATCATACCGATTCAGCTCAGCTGGCATTGGTATTAACTGGCAGCGATGAGCATAATCATGATGTATTGGAGCAGTTGGGCGAAGCAGTGCAGGAGCCAGTGCTATTCAATGATATTCCGATCCATATTGAAGCGCGTATGGGTTACGCGATGCTTAATAAAATCAAAAAAGATCCGCACGTTTACTTACAAAGAGCTGAGGCTGCGCTGGCCCTGGCGCAGGAGCGTGATCAGGATGTAACCGTGTTTAGCCCTGAGATAGTCAGTAAAACGGAAGAAAATCTGATGATTCTTGGTGAGCTGAAAAATGCATTAGCCAATGGACAGATTAGTTTGCATTACCAGCCTAAGATCGATTTGAGTAATGGTAATATTTGTAGTGTTGAAGCCCTGATGCGCTGGAACCATCCAGAACGCGGTATGATTCCTCCGGGCCTGTTTATCCCAAGAGCCGAACAAAGCACCCTGATTCAGACCGTCACCGAGTTTGCGTTGGAAGAGGCCCTGAGTCAGATCAAAAGCTGGAAAAGACAAGGTATTGAAATCCCTATAGCAGTCAACATCTCTACTCGAAACTTACTACATCCTCATTTCACCGACCTTGTTTTATCCTTACTTGAAAAGTATCAGCTGAGTGGCGAATGCCTGGAGCTTGAAGTTACCGAAGGGTCCTTGATGGTGGATATGGAAAAAACTATTGATGAGTTGATTCGATTGGCTGGGGCAAAGCTGACGATTTCGATTGATGATTTTGGAACTGGCTACTCATCACTGCAATACCTGCATCGATTGCCAGCATCCTTAATTAAAATAGACCAGTCATTCGTACGGCGTCTACCCAACGACAAAGGTGCAGCGCACATCATCGACGCCGCCGTTACCCTCGCCAAGAAAATGGATATCCAAACGATTGCTGAGGGGGTTGAAACCCGCGAAGTGTATGACTACTTGCGCAACATTGGTTGCAATATGGTACAGGGCTACTATATTGCCAAGCCGTTACCGGTTAAAGAATTTAATGACTGGTACCAGCAACGGCATGGGGTTTATGGGTAAGGGGTACTGGCTATCAAGTATCCTTCTTCACAGAGGGGCGAAAAGCTAAATTAATGAATTCTAAAATCTAGCCATCAAACCTAATAGAAAAAATCACGAATACCTACTACCCCAACACTCCCTGTATATACTTCCCCAATGCCTGGATTTCTTCTAAACACACCGCGTGTGGCATTGGGTAGTCGCTCCATTGTACCTTAAAGCCATTTTCTTCAAGCACTTTGGCGCTGTATTGACCGCGTTGGATTGGGACAACAGGGTCTTGCTGGCCGTGAGCCATGAAGATAGGTGTATTAAGGTTGGTGTCAGATTTTTCGTCAGCAAGTTTGTCGGGTACGGTCAGGTAGGTTGAGAGGGCGACAATTCCTGCCAGCTTTTTGTCCAGGCGAGTTGCCAGATGTAAAGCTATGGCTCCTCCTTGTGAGAATCCAGCGAGGATAATTTTGTCGGCTGGAATGCCCTGTTCTATTTCGTGCAGTATCAGTTGTTCTACCTGCTCGGCAGATTGTCGAACGCCAGCTTCATCTTCTCGTTGAGACAGATCAGCATTGCGAATGTCATACCAGGCGCGCATTTGGTAGCCACCATTGATGGTGACCGGAATGACTGGCGCATGCGGGAAGATGAACTTTACTCCCAGCTCGGCAGGGACTTTAAGCTCCGGCACGATCGGCTCGAAGTCATGGCCATCGGCGCCTAAGCCGTGTAGCCAGATGATGGTAGCTTTGTGTTCAGCAGCAGGTTCAACAGTGACGCAAGGAAGTAATTCAGACATAAATGTAAGCTTATGGTTATAAAGTAGTGGTTATAAAAGGTACGGGTTATAAAGTAAAAGACACTGACTCGCCGGATTGTTGTGTCATAACGCGAGATAATAATTGCTCTAGCGGTTCCTTGTCTTTGTCAGTAATCCATTGGTCATGTACCCAATCCAGATGGTAGCCACCGTCTTTCGCTGCCAACCATAGTTGTTTCACTGGGGTTTGGCGATTAATGATGATTTTGCTGCCATTCTCAAGCGTGATGGTCAAAATGCCACCGCTGGTTTCGTAGTCGATATCAAGGTCCAACTCATCCAGCGCTTCTTCGATGGAGATGAGGGTGTCATCAACTTGCTGATTGAATTCTGATTCAGTCATAGTGATTCCTGGTAATCTTAGTGATTAATGCTGCCACATTGTGCCAGATTGCTGGCGTAGGGTTAAGTTAAAAAAGCATAGTGAGCCTGATTTTATGGGCGATGCAAACTTGCAGGAAACGGCAAGCTGTAGGAAGATAGGGCTAATTCTCAAATTGATGAAAATACTCAACACACAATGTGTAAAAAACGAATTGGACAGCTATTAGGACTGTCGTTGCTGGCCTTGGTGCTCAATGCCTGTGGCCAAAAAGGTGATTTGTTCTTGCCTGAGAGCGAAGAAGCAGAGAAAGCTGCTGCTGAGGAAAAAGCTCCTGAGAAAGAAATGCCTGATGAGCGTGACCCAAAAGACGGGCCAATCATGGAAAAGGAAAAGCCAGCTGAGCAAGAGAGCGCTGAGCCGCAAGGTGACCAGCCATGATTATGCCGTTCAGCAAAATGCAGGGTCTGGGCAATGATTTCGTGGTGGTGGATGCGATTTCTCAGCCGGTTTATTTGAATCAGGGGCAAATCGCTAAACTGGCTCATCGAAATTTTGGTATTGGTTTTGATCAGCTACTGATTGTAGAAGCTCCGCAACATCCTGAATCGGATTTCCATTTTCGGATTTTCAATGCGGATGGCAGCGAAGCAGGACATTGTGGCAATGGTGCGCGAGCAGTAGCTAAATATGTCAGGCAGAAAGGTTTGACCTGGAAAAGACAGTTACGTCTTTCGACCAATACAGCGACCATGCAAGCGACTTTGGAAGATAATGGCCTAGTGACTATCGACATGGGTAAGCCGAGACTGGAACCAGCTCAGATTCCGTTGCGCTTTGCAGAAAAGCAAACGCTGTATTCAATTGATGCGGGCGGCATTAGTTATAAAGTCGGTGCGGTTTCGATGGGTAACCCACATTGCGTACTTAAAGTAGATAATGTGGAGAAGGCACCAGTACAAACCGTTGGCCCCATGTTGAGTCAGCATAAGTATTTTCCGTCACAAGCTAACGCAGGCTTTATGCAAATAGTGGATCGCCAGAATATTAAACTTAGAGTCTATGAGCGTGGCGTGGGTGAAACTTTAGCCTGTGGTACTGGGGCATGCGCAGCGGTGGTGGTTGCTCGCTTGCAAGGCTTGACCGACGATAAGGTCAAAGTGATGCTGCCAGGTGGAAGCCTATGGATTACCTGGCAAGGCGAAGGCTCAAGGGTATTCATGAGCGGACCAGCCAAAGTGGTATTCGAAGGCCAGGTTGAGATTTAATAATAATAAAGCGTTAGTTGGGAATGGTTTTAGGATCGTTTTCTATTAAAGATCCATTAACGGAATATCTTTTCGGGGAAGTAAAATGACAGAAGGTAATTCAGCAGAAGATCGGTTGAAAAGGGAACAGGAAATTGCTCTCTATTTGGAGCAGCATCCTGAGTTCTTTGAAAACCATCAAGACTTATTAGACAAACTGAGATTACAGCACAAAGTGTATGGCTCAGTTTCGTTAGTGGAACGACAAATTTTAGGCTTACGAAACAAAGCCGAGAAATTGCAAACGCAACTCAACACATTAATTGATAATGCACACAGCAACGGCGATTTATTGAATAAATGTGCAGAGTTGTTTGTAGCAATGATATCGTCACATTCAACGCAAGAAATGATCGACCGATTACTGGAACACTTACGCGATAACTTTGAACTTGATAATGTTCAATTGTGGTTGTTTGATGACTCTGGAACTTTACATCATGTGAATTACAGTGATATCCAAATGATTCGCCAATTAACCGATCAACATTTTATTCAAAATGATCCCATTTGTGGGCGTGTGACTGAAAGTATTTCACAACTGTTCGGTGGTGATCATGAATTGGAATCCTATTCAATTATTCCACTGGGTGAAAACTCCCGTGTGGGTATTATTGCTCTGGGCAGTAAGGATGTGGATTTATTTACCGCTGATATGGGTACATTGTTTCTACGCTTGATTGGCGATGTGACTGAAGCGTGTCTGGATAAACAGGAGAGTTAATTTTTAACTACTGACCATGGAATCTGATATTCAACGCTATCTAAACAGACTGTTGCATGAAAAGCGCTATTCAGAACACACGGTCAATAATTACAGACGTCAGTTAGAAAGATTATTAGCCTTTTGTCATGATGCTGGTTACAGCAACTGGCAACAAATCACCACACAAGATATTCGGATGCTCATTGCTAAACGACATCGGCAAGGAGCATCGCCTTCCAGTAGCGCACTCCAGTTATCGGCAATGCGCCGTTTCTTAGAGTTCCTATTAAGCGAAAAGAAAATAACAGTTAATCCTGCAGTGGGTGTTCGTGGGCCAAAAAAGGCAAAGCGTTTACCGAAAAATATCGATGTGGATAGTCTCAATCACTTCCTCGATCAAATGCCGGAAGATGAGCCAATTGAAGTTCGTGACAAAGCCATGATGGAATTATTGTATTCATCCGGTATCCGTCTTGCAGAGCTAAGCGCCATGGACATAGATGACTTGAGTTTTTCGGATCAAAGCTTACGCGTGCTCGGCAAGGGTAATAAAGTTCGTGAAGTCCCGTTCGGTAACAGTTCAAAGAAAGTATTGAGCCTGTGGTTAAAAGAGCGAAATAATTTTGCTAAGAACAGTGATGAAAAAGCATTGTTCTTAAGCCAACAAGGCAACCGACTGACCAATCGCGCCATTCAACAAAGACTGGCGCATTGGGGCAAAAAGCTTGGATTAAACGATCGACTGCACCCACACAAGCTCAGACACTCCTGCGCAACCCATGTTTTAGAATCTTCGAGTGATTTGCGTGCGGTACAAGAGTTACTTGGCCACGCCAGTATCTCAACCACACAAATCTATACTCATCTCGATTTTCAGCATCTAGCAAAAACCTATGATGCGGCACACCCAAGAGCCAGGAAAAAGAAAGAATAGAATATGACCGAGAAACTCCGTGAAATCGATTGGCAAAAAGTCAAAGTCATCAGTTTTGATCTGGATGATACCCTGTGGGATAACCAGGGAGTTATAGAAAAGTGCGAGCAAGACCTGCTAGATTTTCTGGCAAAAGAACATCCGCCCATAGGCAAGCAATTTAACGTTGAGGCTATGCAGGCAATCTCAAAAAAACTATTAGAAGAAGATCGTCCTGAACTCGATAACATGACACTGCTGCGTAAAGAAATGATCCACCAAATGCTGGAACAAACCGGTGGTGATTTAGCACTAATTAATCCAGCCTTTGCGGTTTTCTATGGCTGCCGAAGTAACATCAAAATCCCACAACTTACTCATGATCTATTGTCTGCACTAAAATCGAAATACAGCCTGTTCGCCACTAGCAACGGCAACTCAAATTTAAGCGCCTTAGGATTGATGGATTATTTTGAACAACATTTTATTGCAGGTATTCATGGTCGCGCCAAACCATCACCAGAAATGCTGCATAACATCTGCGAACTCAAAAACATTGAACCCCAACAACTTCTCCATATTGGTGATAGCTACGACACCGACATTAAAAGCAGCATTGCCGCCAATTGTCAGCACTTAGAAATCCATGTGAAGGATATCGGGAAGTTATATGAGTGGGTGGTGGGTTAATCTAACCTTTTTCATATCACAGCTCCGTGAGAACTTCCTCCAATAGCTAACCGCGGTCAAAATCGTCTGAAGCGATTTAGAACAGCGCAGTTGACTTTGGGTGAAATACAAAGAAGCATTTAATAGGATTATGTGATGAATAAAATTATATTGCTATTGCTTGCACTAGGCTTACAAGCTTGTGGACCCTCCATAGATCAAAATTCTTCGTTAGAAAAAGTACTTAAAGTTACTAAGCAGAATTTTAAGGATAACGTTGATGAATTTGAGTTTATTAAGAATTATTACTATGACAATAATCACAAATTTATAGGTGAAGAACACTGCATTTATTACTTTGATGGAGAGGATGTAAGAGAAGATGAGTACTTTAAATCACTATCTCTACAAGAGCAGAAAGAAATCTTGAACTATGAAGAGATTTGTACAGCTTTATACAATGCTAAGGTTAATCCCTTAGGTGGAGGTGATCCTAATGGGTTCGTTCTCTTGACGTTTGATACTGTAAAGCAAAATCGGTCTCATTCATTCTCTTATGAGTATTATAAGTCACATGTATCAGAATCTTATTTGTGTGAGGAAGATTACTTAGAAAATTTAGGTGAGCGTGGAATGTGTTACTTTGAACTCGATAAAAATTGGGCTTTAGCACATCGATATATTGTTATTCCACCGAGAACGCCGATTGAAAAAAAATAGTGTAAATGGGCAAATTCCTACAGACTCTGCGTCGTCATCCTCTACAAAAGATAGCTTTCAGATTTGCACCAATAACCCCCTTAGATTGAGCTGAGTAGTAGCTAAGACATAGCTATTCAAAACAGGAAGTTTTGAATAGAAAATTCGGCTAGGTGACCGAAGGAAATCCCTTTAGGGAGATGGTACGTATTTTACGGTACCCAAGGGGCAGACGCTGCGTTAAGTGGCTTGGCGGATACGAAGAGTGTTTCGCTTGCGAAACCTCAATCTCGGGGCGCGGTTCTTTTTGGTTCTTTTTTTGGCGTTAAGAAAAAGGAACTCGCCGAGTGGCGAAACGATTAATTGAGGGAAGAGATAAAGTCACTGGATACCGCGGTCAAGCCGCGGTATGACGAAAATAGGTATTGCAGGAATGGTGCAACACATCACCCAATTACGAAGTAATTACTCGACTAATCCTCTCATATTCTCTGCCATGCCTTCTATCAATCGAATTTTTGCTTCATGGCTGGCCCAGGCAATGTGGGGTGTGATGTAGGTGTTGGGGACATCGTCTTGCAGCAGCGGGTTGTCGGTACTGGGTGGTTCGACGGATAAAACGTCGAGGCCGGCACCGCCGAGTTTGCCGCTTTTTAGTGCATCGGCAAGATGTTGTTCGTTGATTATGGGGCCGCGTGCTGTGTTGATGATAAAGCTGCCGGTTTTCATGAGGTCGATGAAGTCTTTGTTAACTAACTCTTTTGTTTCTTTAGTCAATGGGCAGTGTATCGAGACGAAGTTAGCTTGTGGTAGTGCATTGTTGAGTGGCACCTGGTTGTCGCGCATGGGTCGGCCGGGAATATTGGCAATAATAACTCGCATGCCGAATGCTTTAGCTAATTCTTCCACTTTTTGGGCGATATTGCCGTAGCCAATCAGGACTAAAGTTTTGTCGGCCACTTCCATGGTTGGGAAATCGGTCAGGGTGAACATGCGGCTTTCTTGCCATGCGCCTTGTCGCGTGAGATTGAAATGGTCATTGGCGCGGGTCGCGAAATTAAGAATAAATTGCAGGGTCAGTTGTGCCACGGCAAAGCTTGAATAGTCGGCAACGTTAAAGCATTGGATGCCTTTTTCTTTGGCAGCTTCAAGATCGATATTGTTCATGCCGGTGGCAGCCAATTGAATGGCTTTCAGGTTGGGCAGCTGATCCATCAATTCACGATCAATAACTACTTTATTGGTGATAATCACTTCAGCATCTTGGCAGCGCTCAAGTCTTTGCTTGGGGCTGGTAAGGCCATACAGTTTGCATTCGTCGAAGCATTCCACGAGCGGTGACAAATCCACTTTCGCTTTGTGGTGTTCGCTATCTTGCCATTGGCCCAAGGTATCGGCATCAAGAAAAACTGCGCGCATAAATATCGTTCCTGTCTAAAAAATAAAGTATGTAAAAAATCGAATATGCAAAGCTATCGAATCGAGAAAGTCAGATGGCCAAGCTTGCCAAAGTCGGCATCATATTGACCGCGCTCGGCTGGAATCATGGGGCCTAATGCGCCAGTGATCAAGAGGTTGCCTTCACTGACTGGATATCCTGACCGGAGACTGCGATTAATCAGCCAGGCCAATGCCTGCCACTGATCGCCCATGGCATCGCTGGCTTTTCCTTGAATAACCATCTCGCCATTGCGGGTTAATAGTGTGGAGATTTCATTGATGTTGAGAGAGCTCACATCAATTGGCTTACCGACTAATACTTTATTGGAAGCCACATTATTCACAATGAGGCCATGGCCTGTAATGTTGTCCGGGTTCTCGAAGCGTAAGTCCGGCAACTCAATCACGGGTACCACGCTTTTAATCATGGCGGGTAATTGTTCCGCGGTAACCAGCTGTGTGATGTTTTGATTAAGGATGAAGCCGATTTCAGTTTCCAGCATTAGGTTAGTGTGGTCGCTAAGTAGATAGACACTGCGGTCAAAAGCCAATCCTGGCTGAAACAGTGCACCGGCTACCGGTTCGCTAACGCCAAACTTCTTTTGGCCGGCTTCGCTGGTGAGTCCTGCCTTATAACCAATGATCGGATAGGCAACCCTTTGAACTAATTGATATTGTAGCTGATAGGCTGATTGTAAATCGTCGGCGCCCGGATTCTCGTTTTGATTGTTACTGGAGACGCATGCGACAACTAATGTCGAGAAAACGAGGCTAATGCTGAGCAATGCTTTTTTCATGGTGGCTTTTTCCCTACAATAGGCCGATTATTTTCAATAGAAGCAAGCATACCCTAATGGATGCCACTAGCATAATACAACCCCTGAACGATGCCCAGAAAGAAGCCGTTACCGCGCCTAATAAAGCTCTGCTTGTGTTGGCTGGCGCTGGTTCGGGTAAAACGCGCGTTTTGGTTCACCGCATTGCCTGGCTGGTGCAGGTGGAGCATATCTCTGCCCATTCGATTCTGGCGGTAACCTTTACCAATAAGGCGGCCAAAGAAATGCTAGGGCGGGTTGAGGACATGCTGGCGATGCCTGCTCGTGGTATGTGGATTGGTACTTTCCACAGCATTGCTCACCGTTTGTTGCGGGCTCATTATCGGGACGTTGGCTTACCTGAAGGTTTCCAGATTCTGGATGCACAGGATCAGCTGCGGGTCATCAAGCGGGTCATGAAAGAGCTCAATCTGGATGATAACGAGTGGCCACCGAAGCAGGCGCAATGGTTTATTAATGCCAAGAAAGACGATGGCCTGCGGCCCGGTGATATTCATCATCATGGGGATTTCTTTGTCAGCACAATGGTCAAGGTCTATTACGCCTATGAAGAAGCCTGTAAAAGAGGTGGGTTGGTTGATTTCAACGAGCTGCTGCTTCGAGCCTATGAGCTTTGGGCAAACAACCCTCATTTATTAAAGCACTACCAGGATCGCTTCCAGCATATTCTAGTGGACGAGTTTCAGGATACGAATGCCATTCAGTACGCCTGGATTCGCCTGCTATGCAACGACAACAACCGCATCACCATTGTGGGTGACGACGATCAGTCGATTTATGGCTGGCGTGGGGCGCGGATTGAGAATATTCAGCAGTTTGAGAAAGACTTTCCGGACTGTAAGGTATCGCGTCTTGAACAAAACTACCGTTCCACATCCACTATTTTGAAAGCAGCGAATGCGGTGATTGCCAATAATCATGAGCGGATGGGTAAAAGCCTGTGGACGGACGGTAATCAGGGCGAACCGATTATTTTGTATTCGGCTTTCAATGAGCAGGAAGAGGCGCGTTTTATAGCCGCACGAATCGAAGATTGGATTCAGCAGGGCAACAGTTATGATGACATCGCGATTTTGTATCGCAGCAATGCCCAATCGCGGATTCTCGAAGATGCCATGCTGCAGAAAGGCATTCCATATCGAATCTATGGCGGTTTGCGCTTTTTCGAACGTGCTGAGATTAAGGATACACTCGCTTATATGCGCTTAATGGCCAATCGTGATGACGATACCTCTTTTGAGCGAGTGGTTAATCAACCAGCACGTGGTCTTGGCGAAAAGTCGGTGGATTTGATTCGCGCGCAAGCCCGTGAGGAGCAGACTTCATTGTGGCAAGCGGCTAATAAAATGGTGGTTGAGCAATTATTGCCACCGCGCGCTAAAACCGCCATGGCTGGCTTTTTGCATCTGATCAATGAACTGGAGTCGAGTACTGCGGAATTGGATCTGTGGGAACAGACTGACATTGTGATTGAGCATTCGGGCTTGCTGGAAATGTACAGCAAGGAAAAAGGCGAGAAAGGTCAGGCACGTAAGGAAAACTTGCAGGAACTGGTCAATGCTACTCGCGAGTTTGATCCGGATGAAGTGGTGCCGGATGAGCTGCCCGATATGTCGCCACTGCAGGCTTTTATCGCTCACGCCACTTTGGAAGCGGGCGAGACGCAGGCCGATGAATATCAGGAGTCGGTGCAGCTGATGACGCTGCATTCGGCAAAGGGTCTCGAGTTCCCACTGGTGTTTATCGCCGGTGTCGAAGAAAAATTGTTCCCACATCAAATGTCTGTGGATGAACCCGGCGGGCTGGAAGAAGAAAGGCGTCTGGCTTATGTAGGCATTACCCGCGCCATGAAGCAGCTTTATCTGACCTTTGCTGAGAAACGCCGTATTTTTGGACGCGAGACCTATCCGCAACAATCACGCTTTATTCGTGAAATCCCCGATGAGCTGTTAACCGAAGTTCGCTTGAATACACAGGTGCAGCGTCCGGTATTTAACCGCTCGGCCAAATCGCCCATCAAGCGCAAAGGCCCAGAAGGTTTTTATCTTGGGCAGTTGGTCAAGCATCCGAAGTTTGGCACCGGCATTATCATCAATTATGAAGGTGAAGGCCCGCAGGCATCGGTGCAAATTAATTTTGAGAAGGAAGGACTGAAGAAATTAATGCTAGCCTATGCAAAGCTAGAGCCTGTTACATAACTATTTGAATAATAAGACAATAATCACAGTAAATTAAATTGTTTTTGAAGTAGGCATTATAGAAACTAATACAAAGCTACCCTTGTAATCAATTTTTCTAACTGGTATAACCACAGCCAGCCCTAATCTCCTAAGACGGAACTCGTGAGTTAGTCTTAGGAGATTAGGGCTTTTTTTTTAACTAAAAATATAGCTAAGGGGTAACTAAATGTCTTTTAAATTAAAGATGGCCTGCGCAGCATCACTATTAGCAATGGGCGTGTCTGCTCATGGGGCTAATGGTCTTGGTGATCAGGCAACCGAAGCGCCAACCACTGCAAAGGGTAAAGAGCGCGTTATCATCAAATTTAAACCAGGACATGGACGAACTGTAAAATCTGCTGCAGCAAGAGCGGGCGGTGAACTTAAAGTTGATTTGAAGCAACATAATGCTTTCGCAATTGAAGTACCAGCTCAAGCACTTAAAGGCCTGCGCAATAATCCAAACATTGAATATGTTGAGCCTGACTTAAGGCGTAAACTGATGTCGACTGATCTTAATACCACTGAAGTGGAGCCTTGGGGGCTTGCCCGCGTCGAGGCTGATCTGGTTTCTGATACTAATGCGGGTAACCGTACGGTATGTATTATTGATTCAGGTTATGACATCAATAATTCTGACTTAAGCTCGAACAGTGTTTCAGGTACCAATGACTCAGGCACTGGCAACTGGTACGAACCAGGTGGTTCACATGGTACTCATGTGGCAGGAACCATCGCTGCGGTTGCTAACGGTTCCGGTGTGGTTGGTGTGATGCCAAATGCTAATGTTAACTTACATATTATCAAAGTATTCAACGAATCAGGTTGGGGTTATTCATCTGATTTGATTAATGCGGTCGATGATTGTGTTACAGCTGGCGCAAATGTTGTGAGTATGAGCTTAGGCGGTAGCGGCTCTTCCACTACAGAAGGCAATGCATTTTCAAACTATTACAGCAATGGTGTTTTGAGTATCGCAGCTGCTGGTAATGGTGGTGACACTTCTTATTCTTATCCTGCATCGTATGATGACGTTGTTTCTATCGCTGCAGTTGATTCCGGTAACCAACACGCCAATTTCTCACAGCGCAATGATCAGGTTGAGCTTGCCGGACCAGGTGAAGCGATTCTTTCGAGCGTTGCTATTGGTGACGGTTATTTAGGTCAGTTGGAAGTGGGAGGTGTGGATTACTTCGATAATGGCGTAGTACCACAGAACTTCTACAACAGCAGTCTACAGTTTGATAATAGTGCCAATGTTGGTTCTGCTTCAGGCACGCTAGGCGTTTGTTCAACATCTGGCACCAGCTACAGCTGTCCTAGTATGGTGGGCAAAGTCTGTTTGGTGGAGCGTGGTGAGAACCAGGCTGATAACACCAGCTCAACAGAAAATAACTATCCAGAATATCGTGCAGTTAATGCCTGTATGGATGCCGGTGCATCTGGCGTAGTGGTCTACAGTAATGCTGCTCGTCCTGGATTGCAGCACCCTTTCCTAATCGATTTCGATAGTAAAATTGGCAGCACTCCTGTGGTATCAGTGGATCGTTCCACTGGACTTGAGCTTGCTAATCGAGCAGGTCAAAGCGTTGCCATGTCGAAAGACGGTGGCCAGAACTGGGAATACTATAACGGTACTTCGATGGCCACGCCTCACGTCAGCGCAGTAGCGGCATTGGCCTGGAGTTATCATTCAAGTTGTACAGCAGCTGACATCCGTAATGCTTTACGAGCGACAGCCGTTGACCTAGGTACTTCTGGGGTTGATAACAAAACGGGTTATGGACTGGTTAAAACACAGGCGGCAATAGATTACCTGGCCAATAGTAGCTGTGGTGGTGGAACTGAACCGCCTCCTAGTGGTGACGATGAACTTCAAAAAGGTGTTGTGACTGCTGATCTAAGTGGTACTCAAGGTTCAGAAACATTCTTCACTTTTGAAGTGCCAGCAGGTGCTACCGATCTAACGTTTGACATGAGCGGTGGTTCGGGTGATGCGGATCTCTACGTGAAGTTTGGTTCAGAGCCAACCACATCGAGCTATGACTGTCGTCCGTACAAAGGTGGTAATACCGAGAATTGCAGTTTTGCCTCGCCACAAGCGGGTACATGGCATGTGATGATTCGTGGTTATCAAGCCTATTCGGGTGTTGACCTAGTTGCAGACTATGTAGATGGAAGCTCTAACCCAATCAATGACACACTGAGTGAGTCTAATTTATCTGGAGCACAAGCGAGCAAGCAGTACTTTACTCTGGAAGTTCCTGCAGGCCGTTCGGCTGTTGATGTTGTGATGTCAGGTGGATCGGGTGATGCGGACTTATACGTAAAGTTTGGTTCGGAGCCAACTACCTCAAGCTATGATTGCCGTCCTTACAAATATGGTAATGAGGAGTCATGCTCATTGACCGCACAGGAAGGCACTTATTACATCATGATTTATGGCTACGAGAGCTATTCAGGCGTGAGTCTTGAAGGAAGTTCTAACTAGATAGCAAGAGACAAGCTGTCGAAATAAAAGGTCGCTTCGGCGGCCTTTTATTTTGCCTGATGATTGTGAGACAGATAGTCCAGTTGAGAAACAAACCTAATGTGAGAAAGAGGATGGTCATGAAATAGAATAGATCGTCATTACTAAAACTAATGTTATAGTTTTAGTTAATCAAGCTGCCTACATCAATTAATGTCAATAAAATTTACAGTTATAATGCTACGTACTGTTACATTCGTGATAAGTTTATATACATTAAGGATTATTTTAACTAATTTGTCGAATTAGCTGTATTGTTCCTTGACGACATTGAAAGCCCTTTGCTTTAATCGGACGCACTTTATTTGCGAGATGTCGATCGCTAGATCGGAAATTTTAGCAAATGATTAAGTTATCATTATTTAGATAGATTAAATAATGATGAAAAGAGTTATCCAGACAAGGGGTAGGTTTAATGTCTTTTAAAGTAAAGATGGCTTGCGCGGCCACATTATTAGCGCTTGGTTCAGCTGCACACGCTGAACGTGTGATCGTTTCTTACGATAGTAACGGTCAAGGCCTTAAGAAAGGTCATCAAGTTAAAGTAGAAGGTAATGGCTGGTTTGCAGCCGAGCTGGACGAAAAGGGCAAAAGCGCTATTCGTGGCAAGAAAGGCTTCAAATCAATGGAAGCTGACCATAAGCGCTTCCCATTGGCTATCTATAATGATGATGCGGGTGATCCAAGCACTCAACAATTAACACCTTACGCGATTTACCAATCTCAAGCAGACCAACTATCACTAATGCCTGGCCAAAAGGTATGTGTGATCGACTCTGGTATTGCTGGTGGTAATGGCGAGACTGGCGGTAAGAACTTTGACTTTGATTGGTCAGTTATTACGGGTACCAGCAATTCAGGTACTGGCGATTGGTTCACTGACGGTGGTCCACACGGTACTCACGTAGCGGGTACAGTCGGCGCAGCTGACAACGGTTTCGGTGTTGTTGGTATGGCTCCTGGCGTTCCAATGCACATCATCAAAGTATTCAACGCTTCAGGCTGGGGTTACTCATCTGACTTAGCATTTGCAGCAGAAAAATGTACTGAAGGTGGTGCTAATATCATTACCATGTCACTAGGTGGCGGCGGTGCTAACTCAACTGAAGAAAATGCCTTCAATACTTTCACTAACAATGGTGGCTTGGTATTAGCAGCAGCGGGTAACGACGGTAACAACGTTCGTTCATACCCAGCAGGCTACAAATCAGTAATGATGATTGGTGCTAACGATGGCAACAACAACATTGCGAGCTTCTCTCAATTCCCATCAAACACCAAAACATCAGGCCGAGGTGGTAACAAAACGACTGAAACACATGATGGTTATGGTGTAGAAATCACAGCGGGTGGTGTTGATACACTTTCAACTTACCCTGCAGGCAGCGCTACTATTGCCAGCCTAACAGTTGATGGTGTTGGTGTTCCAACTGCAGCAACTGACAACACGGGTTCAGTTTCAGGTTCAACCTACTTCATGGGTACAGGTGAAGCGGTTGACTCTGGCGCGAACGGCAAAATCTGTGTGATTGATCGTGGTAATATTTCTTTCGCAGACAAAATCAATAACTGTGGCGACTCAGGCGGTATTGGTGCTGTTGTTATAAACAACGTAGCAGGCGAAGGTGTTATCTACATGGATATCACGGGTGTTACAACTAACATCCCAGCGGTAGGCACAGCGTATGAAGATCGCTCAGCCATCGTTGGCGCTTCAAATGCCAGCATCAGCTCAGGCCCAAGTGACTATGGTTACATGAGTGGTACGTCAATGGCGACTCCTGGAGCCGCGGGTGTTGCAGCTCTAGTATGGTCAAACTTCCCAAGCTGTACGGGAACTGAAATCCGCGAAGCGTTAAAAGCAACTGCGGAAGATCAGGGCGATCCTGGCCGTGATGACTACTTCGGTTACGGTATCGTTAAAGCTAAGAATGCTTATGATTACTTGTCAGCGAATGGTTGTGCCGGTGGCGGTACAGACCCAGTTGATAGCTCACCAGTAGCAGGCTTTGATTACTCGTGTACTGATTTGAGTTGTAGTTTCACAGACACAAGTTCCGATGACAATGGTATCGCAAGTTACAGCTGGAACTTCGGTGACGGCAACTCAAGCACTGCAGCGAATCCAGGCCACACTTATGGTGCAGACGGTTCTTACACTGTGACTTTGACGGTAACTGATACTGCGGGCCAAACTGACAGTTCATCGCAAACCGTAACAGTTTCGACTGGTGGTGACACTGGTGGCGATATCAGCTTGACTGCAACTGGCTACAAAGTGAAAGGTCGTCATAGTGTTGACTTGACGTGGAGCGGTGCTTCTTCAACTAGCGTTGATGTTTACCGTGATGGTTCATTGATTGCAACAACAGCAAACGATGGAGCTTACACTGATTCAACTAACAATCGTGGTGGTGCAGTCTATAACTACCAGATTTGTGAAGCGGGAACTTCAACTTGCTCATCAGAAGTATCAGTTGTGTTCTAAAACTAGCTTTACAATGTAAAACGAAAAAGCGGACTTAGGTCCGCTTTTTTTTTGGCTAAAATTATAAGCAATGCAAGAATGCATTAATAGTACAAATAACAACCTCTTTCTCGATACAAACTGATACATAGGTGTAAGAAAGTGTTACATTTCGCATAAAATGAGCTAATTTGTACAATTAGTTTAATTATTGCTTGACGACTTTTTGATCACTTTGCTTTAATCATTATCGCCTCATTTGCTATGGATAGAATTTTGAGATTTGCAATCCATAGCAAATGGGGCTTTTTTGTGGACAGAAAAAATTCATTGATAAGATCTTCGAAAATATTCTGAAACAACACAAAAGAACATTACTGATTTATTCAAGACATAAGTTAACCAACGAGGGGTAGGTTTAATGTCATTTAAAGTAAAGATGGCTTGCGCGGCCACATTATTAGCGCTTGGTTCAGCTGCACACGCTGAACGCGTGATCGTTTCTTACGATAGTAACGGTCAAGGCCTTAAGAAAGGTCATCAAGTTAAAGTAGAAGGCAATGGCTGGTTCGCAGTCGAGTTGGACGAAAATGGCAAAAGTGCTATTCGCGGCCAGAAAGGTTTCAAATCGATGGAAACAGATTACCAACGTTTCCCAATGGCTATCTATAATGATGATGCGGGTGATCCAAGCGCTCAACAGCTGACTCCATATGCTGTATATCAGTCACAAGCAGATCAATTAGTGCTTCAGTCTGGCCAAAAAGTTTGTGTAATCGATTCTGGTATCGCAGGTGGTCAAGGCGAAACTGGTGGCAAAAATAACGACTTTAACTGGTCAGTTATTACTGGTGATAGCGATTCAGGTACTGGCGATTGGTTCACAGACGGTGGCCCACACGGTACTCACGTAGCGGGTACAGTCGGCGCAGCTGACAATGGTATCGGTGTTGTTGGTATGGCTCCTGGCGTTCCAATGCACATCATCAAAGTATTCAACGCTTCAGGTTGGGGTTACTCATCTGACTTAGCGTTCGCTGCTGAAAAATGTACGCAAGCTGGCGCTAACATCATTACCATGTCACTAGGTGGTGGCGGTGCAAACTCTACTGAAGAGAATGCATTCAACACTTTCACTAACAACGGTGGTTTAGTATTAGCAGCTGCAGGTAACGACGGTAACAACGTTCGTTCATACCCAGCAGGCTACAAGTCAGTGATGATGATTGGTGCTAACGATGCTAACAATAACATCGCAAGCTTCTCGCAATTCCCAACTAACACAAAGACTTCTGGTCGTGGTAAACAAGCCACAACTGAAACTCATGATGGTTATGGTGTAGAAATCACAGCGGGTGGTGTTGATACTTTATCAACTTACCCAGCAGGTGGCGCTACTATCGCCAGCCTAACAGTTGATGGTGTGGGTGTTCCAACTGCAGCAACTGACAACACGGGTTCAGTTTCAGGTTCAACCTACTTTATGGGTACAGGCGAAGCGGTTGACTCTGGCGCGAACGGTAAAATCTGTGTGATTGACCGTGGTAACATTTCTTTCGCAGACAAAATCAATAACTGTGGTACTTCAGGCGGTATTGGTGCTGTTGTGATTAATAACGTAGCTGGCGAAGGCGTTATTTACATGGATATCACTGGTGTTACCACTAGCATCCCAGCAGTTGGCACAGCGTTCGAAGATCGTGCAGCTATCGTTGGTGCTTCAAATGCGAGCATCAGCTCAGGTGCCAGTGACTATGGCTACATGAGTGGTACCTCTATGGCGACTCCAGCAGCAGCTGGTGTGGCAGCTCTAGTATGGTCAAATCACCCTACTTGTACTGGTACAGAAATCCGTGAAGCTTTAAAAGCAACTGCGGAAGATCAGGGTGCAGCAGGTCGTGATGATTACTTCGGTTACGGTATTGTTAAAGCTAAAGCAGCTAGTGATTACATCACTGCAAACGGTTGCCAAGGTGGTGACACAACAGATCCTACAGACCCAACGGATCCACCAGCAGGTGATTTAACTGCAAGTGGTAGTCGTTCTAAAGGTGGCGGTCAGCTGGATCTAGTTTGGAGTGGTTTCTCTAACTCTAACGTAGACATCACCCTTACTTCAGGTGGCGCTACGGTACTACAAGATACTCAAGTAAATGATGGTGCAGTATCTTACTCCGGTGCAAGCAAGCAAGCGACTTACACAGTGACAATCTGTGAGTCTGGCACAACAACTTGTGCTGCTTCATTCGACTTATAATCGAATAGTCGTGAGATAATTAGCCCCGCTTTGGCGGGGCTTTTTTATGCGCAAATGAAAAAAGTACAATGCATATTTGCATTAGAAAAACTTATTGGTAAGACCTGTACATAAAATAGAAGAATTTGTTTGATTGTATCTATATATGTTGATATAAGTACGTTGCTTTCATTAGAAAAAATAATGTTTGAGAGCAAATCTTTTAACATAAATTATATACACACTAAGGGGTAGGTATATGAAAAAAACACTAATCGCTAGCGCTGTTGGTATGGCCGTTGTGTCATTCTCAGCTTCAGCAACTCAACCAACGTATTCATCAAATGATGAGTTAAATGTACAAAATCGTTGTATCGTTAGTTTCCACGATTCAGTTGATGGTTCACAGGTTAAAGGCCTAGCAAAAGGTATGGCTCAACGCGCAAACGCATCTATTCGTCACGTCTATCAAAACTCAATCAAAGGCTTCACAGTGAATGCACCTTGCCATGCTGCAGAAAAAGCATTTGGCGGTGACATGAATGTCAAAAGCATGAGTCCTGATGGCGTGGTTAGCGTCAGCTTTAAAGGTAAGCCAGGCGGCGGTGGTGGTGGCGGTGGCCAGACTACGCCATGGAGTGTCACTCGTGTTGGTGGTCCAGTAAGCGGTTCAGGCTACACAGCTTGGGTAATCGATACTGGTATCGATGTTGACCATACTGACTTGAATGTTGATGCCAATCGTGGTTTCTCAGCATTTACTTCTGGTAAAGATGCTGGTGTCGACGATGGTAACGGCCACGGTACGCACGTAGCAGGTACTATTGCAGCACTAAACAACACGCAAGATGTGGTTGGTGTTGCTGCCGGCGCAACTGTAGTTCCTGTTAAGGTTTTGGATTCACGCGGTTCAGGTTCATATTCAGGTGTTATCGCAGGTGTTGACTATGTAGCAGCCAATGCAAACTCAGGTGACTGTGCCAACATGAGCTTAGGTGGACCAGTAAGCCAAGAGCTTGACGATGCAGTTAAAGCTGCCGCGCAAAGCTCAGGTGCTTATTTCGTATTGGCAGCAGGTAATGACGGTGATCATGCCAGCAATCATTCTCCAGCGCGTGCTAATGGCACACGAGTGTTTACCATCTCAGCAACTGACTCAAGCGATAACATGCCGTATTGGTCAAACTATGGTAACCCACCAGTAGATTATGCTGCACCAGGTGTAAGCATTCTTTCATTACGTGCTGGCGGCGGTACTACGACTATGTCAGGTACTTCAATGGCATCACCAGCTGCTTGCGCTGTGATCATGATGCGTAACGGTAACCCATCAACTGATGGCACAGCCGGCAATGATCCAGACGGCAACCCAGATCCAATCATCCATCTATAGATAAGTTTGGATATTTTGGGGTAGGTAAAGGCGCTCTTAATCGAGCGCCTTTTTTATTATGAAAGAGGCAGTAGAGCAAATAGCAGTGAATTACTTTTTGCTAACTATTGCTACAAATCGCTACAAATGCAGTTGTTTTTGTAAAGCATACCGACACTTTTCGCATAAAAAATAATTATTGGTTTGTCCAGTTCTCAATATTAAAAATAATGATTGCGCGATAAAAATTTGATTGCTATAAAAATGGAGTCTGCTGAATCGAATAGAGTTTGAGCAGAAATTTGAAACAAAGATAAATAGAGCAATTCACAAATCCTAAGGGGTAGGTATATGAAAAAATCTCTAGTCGCAAGTGCCGTTGGATTAGCGGTCCTTTCAACATCTGCATTGGCGGTCGAACCAACGTTCTCATCGAATGACGAACTTAATGTCCAAAACCGCTGTATTATAAGCTTCAACGATTCTGTCGATGCATCTCAGGTAAAAGGTCTCGCTAAAGGTCTTGCCCAACGCGCTAATTCATCAGTGCGCCACGTTTACCAAAATTCAATTAAAGGCTTTGCTGTTAACATGCCGTGTCACGCTGCCGAAAAAGCATTTGGTGGGGACGCTAATGTGAAAAGCATGAATCCCGATGGCGTAGTAAGCGTCAGCTTTAAAGGTAAGCCAGGTGGTGGTGGTGGTGGCGGTGGCCAGACTACACCGTGGAGTGTCACTCGCGTTGGTGGTCCAGTTAGTGGAGCAGGTTATACCGCTTGGGTGATTGATACCGGTATTGACGTTGATCATGGTGACTTGAATGTGGATGCCAGCCGAGGTTTTACCGCTTTTACAAAAGGTAAAGACGCTTCTGTTGACGATGGAAACGGTCATGGCACGCACGTAGCAGGTACTATTGCTGCACTTAATAATACACAGGACGTCGTTGGTGTTGCAGCAGGTGCTACAGTGGTTCCAATTAAGGTATTAGATTCACGTGGTTCGGGTTCTTACTCAGGTGTTATTGCCGGTATCGATTATGTAGCGGCCAATGCTAATTCAGGTGATTGTGTGAACATGAGTTTGGGCGGCCCAGCTAGCTCTGACGTTGATAATGCAGTTGAAGCGGCAGAACAAAGCTCAGGCGCCTACTTTGTGGTAGCGGCGGGTAATGACGGCAGTCATGCGAGCAACTATTCTCCTGCACGCGCTAGCGGCAACCGCGTTTACACCATTTCAGCTACAGACTCGAATGACAATATGCCTTACTGGTCAAACTATGGTAACCCACCGGTAGATTACGCTGCTCCAGGTGTAAGCATACTATCGACTAGAAAAGGTGGCGGTACGACGACAATGTCAGGTACTTCAATGGCATCACCAGCAGCCTGTGCGGTGATTATGCTACGTAACGGCAACCCATCAACTGATGGCACAGCCGGAAACGATCCAGACGGCAACCCAGATCCGATTATTCATCTGTAAGGGTGTTGTCTACAACTAATAATAATTAACGGATAGTTAATTCAAGCGCTCCTCGGAGCGCTTTTTTTATGTAAAAGAAAAAGAGTTGAAAATTACTGCTGCGGCTTTTCCTGATTTTGTGGCGCGGTACCGTACATATCTTGCGCGCGCTGATAAAGCACCCAGCTGGTGAAAATATATTTGTCACCTGAGACTGGCTTCTGGCCGCGGTGGGTATGGGTAAAACCTGCGGGGAAGATAACCAGTGAGCCTTGCTCAGGTTTACTTTTAATTTGCTGGTAGAAGAATTCAGTTTCGCCGCCTTCTTCTACATCATTCAAATAAAACATCCAGACTAAACTACGGTGCAAACTGTCTTGATGCGGATCGGTTGGATGTGGGTAATGCTCTGAATGCCAATGAAAATAGCCACCTTGACCTTTATCGTACTTCTGCATATTTACAGGTCCAAGGCGATAAACGGCTTTAATAAATTCGCCTAAACTGGCGTCATCCATTTTTTCCACATCAACATAGCTAAGGTTTTCCATTTCACCATCTTTGTTTTGATACTGCAGTGAAATAGCACCGGCAAGCAGGAAAGGATATTGACGCACGTAGTGAATTAAGCCGCGTAGAACAACGTTCTGCAAATGCAGCATTTCTTCCTGCCATTCATCAGGAAAACTGGTGCAGGTAATATCGGTACTGTTCTTTTTAATTTTATCGACGCCTGCGCCGGTTTGGCCTTGGTGCTTGTGCTCACTTTTCTCGAATTTATCGATACAGCGCTGACAGAACTCTGGATCTAATGCTTCTTTATAAATATTGATAAAACTGGACATACCACTATAACCCCATTTCGTAATTTGCTGTTGGTCTTTTATTAATCAAAGTTGCCATAGCCTATTATACTGGGTACATTGTTGCCAGTCCTTTTATGTGTTCAATTATAATCAAAGTAATCAATGGTAAATATGATGAAAAGAAGAAAGTTTATTGGAGCTTTGGGTGCCGGAGCAGCTGTGGCAGGTTTGGCTGCCTGCGGGGGAGCGCCGACGGAATGTAGTGACGGCCAGGTAGCGGTTAAAAGTGGCGAAAAGATTAAATGGACCATGGTAACCACTTGGCCCAAAAACTTTGCCGGTTTAGGAGAAGGTGCTGAATATCTGGCTAAGTTAATTGGTCAGTTAAGTGGTGGCAGAATGGAGGTCAAAGTTTACGGATCCGGTGAACTGGTGCCAGCTTTGCAGGTCTTTGAAGCGGTGGCAACTGGCGCTGCCCAGATGGGCCACGGCGCTGCCTATTATTGGTCTGGAAAACTCTCGATGTCACCTTTCTTTGCTGCGGTTCCCTTTGGACTCAATGCGCAAGAAATGAATGGCTGGTTATTGCATGGAGGCGGTATTGAATTGTGGCGTGAATTGTATGCGCCTTTTAATCTGATTCCAGAGCCTGCAGGAAATACCGGGGTTCAGATGGCGGGTTGGTTCAATAAAGAAATCAATTCAATCGAAGATATTAAAGGTTTAAAGATGCGTATACCAGGGCTGGGTGGCGAAGTCTGGAAAAGGGCAGGCGGCATTCCTGTATTGATGCCGGGCAGTGAAGTTTTTACCTCGCTGGACACCGGAGCGATTGATGCTGCGGAATGGGTCGGCCCTTACAATGATTTAGCATTTGGTTTATTCAAAGCAGCTAAATATTACTACTACCCAGGCTGGCAAGAGCCGGGTTCAACGCTAGAGGCGCTAATTAATAAAGAAGCCTTTGAAGCATTGCCGCAGGATTTACAAGATGTCGTTCGTCATGCTTGTCGAGTAACCAATGCGGATATGCTGGCTCACTTTACGGCAGAAAATAATAAAGCTTTGCAGACTTTGGTTACGAAACATGGTGTGCAGTTAAAAGAATTACCAAAAGATGTGCTCGATGAGTTAAAGACTATTTCCGACGCCATGATTGAAGAGCAGGCCAAAACCGAACTTGATCAGAGAATCTTAAAGTCCTTTAAAACGTTCCGCGATCAAGCGAAAAGCTGGCATGAAGTTTCAGAGGTTAGTTATTACCGAGGAAGGCAGTAAGCTAAGTAAAAGACAGAGTAAAAAGAAGGCGCCAGTTGGCGCCTTCTTTATTGGGTGCTACTACCATTAAACGGTAATACCTCCACTTTTTCCTCAAGCAATTGGGAAAAAACTTTGGAGGAATTATCAATGTCACCGCTGGTATAAAAACGAGAGAACTGCTGGTCCTTAAAGTTGAGCAGGTTGTTTTCAGCAAGAACTCTGGTTAGATGTAAGGAAACAGCATCTGCGGTGTGAATAATTTGTAGCTCTTGATTGCCGGCCACTTGTTGCGATGAAATCTGGCGCATCAGTGGTGCTAAAAAAGGGTAGTGAGTACAACCCAGTACCAGAACATCGATATGCTCATCAATCATAGGCTGAAGATATTTTTCAACCAATTGAAAAGCTTTAACACTGGATAGATCGCCGGTTTCTACCTGCTCGACAAACCCATCACAGGCAGACTCAAATACTTTCTTGTCTTTGGCATATTCAGTTAATAATTTCTTATAGCGGTCGCTCTTCAATGTATGGTTTGTGGCAAAAACACCAATCTTTCCGGTGCGCGTTGCATGTGCAGCTGGCTTAATTGCGGGCTCCATAGCGATGATAGGTATATCAAATTCACTGCGTAACCATTCGGCCATGACAGCGGTGGCTGTATTGCAAGCGATGACCATCGCTTTGGCACCTTGCTCAACAAAAAAGTTGGCGATGTGGGTGCAGCGTTTATGCAAAATATCTTTAGGCAAACGGCCATAAGGTGCATAGGCAGAATCGGCTACATACAGTAGATTTTCATTCGGCAGATGCTCGCGGATAGACTTTAGAATGGATAAGCCGCCAACGCCTGAATCAAAAACACCAATTGGTGCATTACTCATTATCATGCACCTCAATTATCCACTGACATAAGCGGGCAGCCAGGTGGCTAAAGATGGCCAGGCAGCAATCATAGCCAGCACCACAATTTGAATCGCGATAAACGGAATTACACCGCGATAAATTTGCGAGGTGCGTATACTTTTAGGGGCAACTCCACGCAAATAGAACAGCGCAAATCCGAAAGGTGGTGTCAGGAATGAGGTTTGTAAGTTAATGGCAATCAAAATACCCAACCATATCGGATCGGCTCCCATCATCAATAACACAGGCCCAACGATAGGCACCACCACGAAAGTGATTTCAATAAAGTCGAGAATGAAGCCAAGCAAGAACATGACCAACATAATGATCAGCAATGCGGTGAATAAGCCACCTGGTAAGTCGGTAAAGAAATGTCGAATTAATTCATCACCGCCATACATTCTAAACACTAGCGAGAAGATGGAAGCACCGATTAAAATCAGGAAGACCATGCTGGTGGTTTTAACGGTCGAGCGCATAACATCCAGCAAACGAGCAAGGGTTAACTTGCGACGCAAAACAGCCAATAAAATAGCACCTAAGGCACCTATCGCTGCAGCTTCCGTTGGCGTGGCGATTCCATAAAGAATGGAACCTAAAACGGCGACAATCAGAATCAAAGGCATCGATAGATTAATCAGCGCTTTCCAGATAACGGTACGCATATCAACCTTGTCATCGAACTCGATCGCTGGAGCGGCTTGTGGTCTGCGCCAGGCGACAAAAGCGATATACAGCATATAACCAACCACCAGAATCATGCCCGGAATGACAGCGCCCATAAAGAGATCGCCAATAGATGCTACTTGATCGGTCTGTAAGCCAAGACTCTTGGCTTCGGTCATTGAGTTTGCAAGCACGTCGCCCAACAGGACTAAAACAATAGAAGGTGGAATGATTTGCCCCAGTGTTCCCGAAGCACAAATAACGCCAGTCGCCAACTCAGGTTGATAGCCGCGTTTAATCATCGCCGGAAGAGAAAGCAGGCCCATCGTTACAACCGTTGCACCAACTATGCCAGTACTGGCTGCTAGCAACATACCAACAATCGTTACTGCGAAGCCCATGCCACCGCGTAACTTACCAAATAGCGTCGCCATGGAATCCAAGAGATCTTCAGCAATTTTGGTGCGTTCCAACATCAGCCCCATAAAGATAAACAGAGGGACTGCAATCAGAGTACTGCGCTCCATGATTTTATAGAGTCTGCCGGGCAGAAAATTGAGTTGAATCGGTTCGATCATGCCGGTAGTGGCGCCAATTGCGACAAAAATTAGCGATACACCCGCTAAAGACAAGGCAACCGGATAACCCCATAGCAATACCAGACATACTGATAAAAACAGGAGCAATGGCATTAAGGTAAATAAAGAATCAACCATGATGCAGCTCCTTGTCACCTGTCACTTGCGGAGCGGTTGCTGTATCTTCCTCAGCGCCATGCGGCAGAGGCTTCCAGCCTAATAAATAAGCCAGATTATGCAGGAACTGGGCAGTACCTTGAATGATTAAGGTAATCGGCAATGCTAACAATAAGGTTTTCAGGATATAGAGGTAAGGTAGGCCGCCTGGCTGGCTGGAACCTTCCTTGATTTTCCAGTTGAAGATGACGTAATCAAGGCTATAAACAATCAGGAAAATACACACCGGCAACAACAAGATTAAAAAGCCCACCATATCGACCAGTGCTTTCTTGCGGTGCGAAAAACGATGATAAAACACATCCACGCGGACATGATCACTGTGCTTTAAGGTGTAAGCCGCGCCAAGCATAAAGACTATGCCGTGCATGTAGGTGACGGACTCTTGCAGTGGGATGGCGCTAAAACCAAAAATGTTGCGAAGGACCAAAACAGCAACCACGACCAGCACCATAAACAGGGTCAGCCAGCTAATCAGCTTGCCGGTCCACTCAGTAAAACTTTCGAGGATGTGTATTAGCGCAAGAATAGGGCGTTTGACCATAGTCCTGACTCTTAAATTTATGTTTATTAAGCACTAAATGAAAATTTAGGCACGGCTTATCCACAGGTTTGAATAAATATTAACAAACCCGCATATTAATAAGGTTCTTTTAGTTGGCTTTGTAACAGCCTGAAAATACTGAGAAAATTGACGAAGGATAGATTCCCCAAAACCTATATAGGTATATTATTATGCGTTTCTCAGTTTCCCCCAAAAAGTTTTCACCATAGTTATCCACAGAAATACTCACGTTGTGGATAAAAAATAAGCAAAAACTCAGGCTGATAAAGATACTCCAAAATAGGTCAAAGATCCAATAGCCGAAGGGGTAAAAAGTAACATTTAGAACCAACTTTATACATTGAATAAATATCGTGATAGAAGTAATGGGAATAAAATGATTGGCTCAGCGTTAAACAACCGAAATGAATAGTTTTTCAGGCCGATTGTCTGCTAACAAAATAGTGGAAGAAAGTGTCAGGAATATAAAGATAAAGGAAAAAGAGGAGAATCGTATGCAATCAACAGTGAAGAGTGCTTTGTTGAGTTTGGCCATCATAGCCAGCCCAATGGCTATCGCCGATAGCGTTAACAAGAATACCCAGGAGAACACCAAAAAAGCAGCTGAACAATTAACGGAGCAAAGCGAGCAGCAACTGGACCGCTACTTTCACCGATTAGCCGGTGAGAACCGATTCCTGGGAACCGCTGTTATTTATCAAGACACCACACCGGTCTACCAAATAACTATCCAACCCAGTAAAAAAGCGAAGAAAGGTTGGGCTACTAGTACCGATCACGATCTGAAATACAAAATCGGCTCAATCAGCAAAACCTACGCCTCAGCAATCATTTTCCAGCTGATAGAAGAAGGTAAGCTAACACTCGACACCAAGCTGTCGCAGTTTTATCCCAAGGTAAAGAACGCCGATAAGATCACCATCAAGCATCTATTGAATCACCAATCGGGGATCTTCAACTACACCAGCGAACCAGACTTTATCAACTATGTTTTTTTTCCAAAAGATAAAGACTTCCTGGTCGCTAAAATCGAAAGCTTCGACTCCGACTTCGAGCCGGGCGAAAAAGCGGAATACAGCAATAGTGGTTACTTACTTCTAGGCTTCATTGCAGAAGACATCGAAAAGAAACCCTACTCTGACATTATCGAGGAGCGCATTAGCAAGCCCTATAACTTGAACAATACCTACTACGGCAGCGACATTAAAGAAGGTAACGGCGAAGTGCATTCCTATGAGTACAAAGGGAAGTGGGGAAAAATGGCCGAATGGCACATGAACATTCCGGGAGCGGCCGGAGCACTGGTCTCAAATGCAGACGATCTGAATCAATTCATCAATTTATTATTCGACGGCAAGATCATCAGCAAAGACAGCCTCAAAACCATGACCACCATGGACATGAAATATGGCCTTGGCATATTCGAAACCAGCTACGGCGAGGACGAAGATAAGCTCGAAGGCTATTGGCACAATGGCGGCATCGAAGGCTTTAGGACGCATCTAGCTTATTACCCAGACAAAGATATAAGCGTCGTCCTATTATCCAATGCCCTACGCTACGACATGCGCGAAATCTACGAAGCCATGCTCGACGCCTATCATGGTAAAACTGTGGCGGAACCAGAGTTCGGCGCACCGATTGAGCTAAGTAAAGAACAGATGGAACCATTGGTTGGCAGTTACAGCAGCGACACCTTCCCGCTGGACATCAATCTCAGCATTAAAGACGGCCAGCTCTATGCCCAGGCAACCGGACAAGGCGCATTCCCACTAACCGCCTACCCAGACGACAAATTTGAATACGTAGAAGCCGGTATCGAAATACGCTATGACCGAGACATCGACCAGTTCTTATTAATACAAGGCGGACAAGGATACGCATTTAATAAAGAAGGCGGAAAAAAACACCAAGCCTTTGCAGTACCCGAATCCCTGCTCGAGCAATATGTCGGAGTTTATGGTGCAGACGACTTCCCGCTTGATCTGGAAATCATGGTTAAAGAAGGCAACCTCTACGGACAAGCCACCGGCCAATCCGAGTTCCCGCTAACTGCCGAAAGCGAAACCCGCTTCCGCTTCAAGCTAGCAGGCATCGTCATCAACTTTGACGCGGGCAAAAAACAGCTGACCATCACCCAGCATGGTAAAGACACAGTGCTCAGTAAAAAGTAAGGAAATAACAGGAAGGGTGAGCCAAGCTCGCCCTTCATAACCTCTTCACCTTATGGCTTAGAAAGGACGCAAAGTTAAGGGGCTCGATGCAGGGAACTTGGGACTTCTTATTGGGAAAACACTAGCAATTTATTGTGGTACGATATCCTTTTACAGCCCGAGAACCGAAATGGCTTCCGATTTAGAATTTGTGGAATTTGTTGTTGAGCAAATTGCTGATGAATGTGAAACCACCTTTAGAAAGATGTTTGGTGAGTATGCACTGTATTCAAAGGGCAAGGTAGTTGCGCTTATTTGTGATAATCAGCTTTTCATCAAACCGACTGTAGCAGGCAAGGAATTCATTGGCGATTATGTCGAAGCCCCTGCTTATCCAGGAGCTAAACCTTCTCTATTAATTGAAGACCAAATAGAAGAATCAGAATGGCTGACACAACTGATTAGGATCACCGAAAGAGAGCTACCGACTCCAAAACCAAAGAAAAAGAAAACTGCAAAAAAATCGATCAAGTAAACCAAAAACAATCAAGAAACCGGTCATAACCTCTTAGACCTGAATACTAACTTCTGTACCAATATTCATCAGTCCGAATAAGCGCAACCTTTAATCTGGCCATACGTGCGCTTGTAAAAAAAGACTAATGCTAATAAAGTCCTATGCACACCATTATTGATAATAACAATATAAGGCTGTGAGGAAATAACCATGCCAAACATAGAGATTCGTCGCCCATCAAACTTCTGTAATACATTTTTAGAACACTACCTTGCCGGTGGGTTAGGGCGCATGCAAAAGCGTGACATTGATGTTCTAGTTATGCACCTTCTCATTGCTGACGGGAGATATCAGTTTCCTAAAGATACCTTCAAAGCCGCTCGTGAACTAAGCCTGACCGAAGCGCGAATCCGAAATCTCTATCAAGAAGTTCAGTTACGATATCAACAACTGCCAGAAGAGGAAGCCAAAGCCGCCTTTGTTGATCTGATAAAAAAGAAAGCCTACGAACTGAAAGGAAGCCGACTGGTCTTTGTGGTGCGTGATCCAATGCTTGGCCAATGGTTTCAGGAATGGGTAGCAGACGTCGACGGTTTTACAGACTCATCCTTTAATCCAAACCTGGTGACCGTCCATAAGAAAGTCCTAGTGGACGTACTTGATAAAATCGCAGTCGAAGACATTCCAGAGTTTGACGATGAGCTAGACCAATTTAACCAAGCAGGCAGCAGAAAATCGAAACTCCAGCTATTTGTCGATGAGTTCGTTAAATCGGCAGGAAATGAAGCCGGCAAATTAAGTGTTAAAGCACTCGCCAAAGTATTGGCGGCGCTTCTGGGAGTATCGCTTTGATAGTAAGCACGAAACATAGCTTAATACTTATCATTATCTTACTCTCTGGATGTGCCATTTCAGAAAAAAACATTCACGAAGATAGTTGCACACCTTCATTACCGTGGGTAAATGGAAAGCCCGTAGAAAATTCAACCCATAACTTGTATAAGCCATCCGAGAGCGAAAGAACTGAGGTGTTTAAGCAAATAACGGATTGGCCAAATTATGGATTAGAGTGTTGGTATATTAAAAACAATGGCAACTTAGAGCTATACTCAGAAGCATACTTAGATATGGTAAGCTACGAATTTGAACCATCTGAAGGGCACTGGATATTCTTAAAAAAGTATGAGTACATTTTTTTAGTTCATTAGTGAACGTAGGGTACCCCTAGGGCAGGATCTGCGTCGTGACGCACCGTTATCGTTAAGGCAACTGAGAATTTCGACTGAGTTTAAAAATAATCTAAATAACCATGACAAATTGGTAACGGAATAATCAATGAACAAAGATAGATGGGAAGCGTTAATGCGCGCTTTGGGTATGGCGCCTTCAGTTGAGTGCTTCGAAAAACTCCATAAAGCCTACTCTGAAAAACATCGGTTTTATCATACCACTAAGCACATAGATGCAATGCTGAACCATTTAGATCGGACCGTGGAGCTATCAGAACATCCTAATGAATTAGAATTAGCAATATGGTTTCATGATGCCATATACAAACCTTTTTCATCCACAAATGAACTTGATAGCGCAAAATGGGCTAAAGAATTCCTGATAGATAATCAATACAGTCGTGATGGCGCAGAAAGAGTTTATAACTTGATCATGGCAACCCAGCATAATGTTGAGGTTAATAGCGACGATAAACAATTGATTGTGGATATAGATCTAACTATTCTGGGAGCTTCACCAACGGTTTACGATCAATTTGAAGAAAACATCCGTAAAGAGTACAGGCTCGTACCCTCGATAATCTATCGGAAAAAGAGAAAAGATCTACTGAAATCATTCTTGTCAAAACCTAGCATTTATAATCTAGATTACTTTCAAGAGAAGTATGAAAGTGCTGCGAGAGCGAATTTAGAGAAAGCAATTGAGATTCTATAAATTAGATGGCAAGTAGATGTATGGTGCTCAATGCGACAGAATCTGTGTTGTGACACACCTCTTTAACGCTTGTAAACTCAGGTCAATACTAATAAAGTCTTACGAAGCAATTCGTGTAATGAAGCTCTTTTGTGTATGATTCAGAGCTTAACTAGCTAATATATAAGGCAGTATAGTGTGATGAGTATGTTCGAAAATGTGAAGGCAAGATGAATCGCCAAGACTATCAAAAGTCCGTTATCAACTCGCTTACTTGGCTATCTACTCAGGTATCAGTACACAATAAACTGAATCTTACGGACATAAATATTCACTCAGAAAACTTCTACCGTGATTTATTGAATCTGGCTTTTGGCTACAACTTAGTCAATATAAACATCATTGATCGTAATGCTGCTGCAATAGACCTTGGCGACGAAGTTAATAAGTTTGCTATTCAGGTGACGTCATCTTCATCACTTGCCAAGACAAGGCACACTGTTACTAAGTTTATTGAAAAAGGTTTGTACGAAAAGTACGACCGCTTAATAATTCTAAACATCACAGCGAAGACAGCACATACTACCCCAACTATTGGCAATGACATTTACAGTCTGAACACCAAAGAAGATATTTGGGACATTGGGGACTTGGCTGTAAGGGTCAATGATTTAGAAACTTCAGAAATACAGGAAATAAGCAATTTTTTAAATCAACAGCTATACAAGAAACCTACTGAAGGTCTTCCACGTAATGTAGAAACCATATTGCGGTTAATTGAACTAATCAGTGACGAAGAACACCCTGCTGCTGGTGAAGGATTTCTTGATGAGCCATTTCCAGACGAAAAAATAAATAAACGTTTTGCAGATCATTCAGACTTCCTGAAACAGGAATTTTTGACACTATATCAAGATTATGGTGCTGTTCTTGATTCTGTTGAACAGGAATCAGACATAGGGCAGGTTAAAATTCGACGGGTATCTCAACATTTGCGAGTCTACAGCGATAAGGTGTTAACTGAGTGTGGAGGGAACCCGAAAAAAGCCCTTGAAAAGCTAATTGATAACTTTATTAGGATGCTGAGTGAAAACAGTTTTGAAGCTGATACCGGTGCAGCACAGTTCTATATTGTTAAGCATCTAATTAAATGCAACGTATTTCCAAACAAGGGAGTGACAAATGGCTAACTTGTTCACAAAAGATGAAGACTTAATGAAATCAGCACCCTATATTGGGTCTGAAATATTAAAGCAGTTGCAGAGTAGTGATGATGGTCGAATTAGCATATACGATTTGGCAAAGAGTTTAAGAAAGTCCAATAAAATAACGGCAAGAAGCATCTACTATGGAATGATCTTTCTGTATTCCCTTGATATAGTTGAATTCGACGAACCATATTTGATCAAAAATGTTGCAAATTAAGAAGCTATATAGCGAACCGAAAGTTTTTGAACCTATTACTTTTAAAGATGGGTTCAACCTTATATTAGGAGAAACAACGGAAGGCAATGAAAAAACTAATGGCGTTGGAAAATCTATGGCAATAGAGTTCATCAACTATGCCTTGCTGAAACGCCACAACGATAGCCGAGTATCACTAATACCTAAGGAAGACTTATCACGTGATACAGCCGTGTGTTTAGATTTTGAAATAAATGGTCACTATATTACTTCAAGAAGGGTTATAAATAATCACGAGTGCCCGACTCTAATCATAGACGGAAAAATAAAGTCTTACTCTAGGCTTGCTGATGCTACTGATCATTTAAGCACCTTGATATTTGAAGGCGTAGGCTATGAAAACCTACCATCATTTAGAATTATGATGGGGCCATTAATACGTGATGAAGGTTCTGAGTTTAAGTCCATTATTAACTGTTTCGACACTAACAAAAGAATTCCAGCTGATTACACGCCACACCTTTTTTTGTTGCAAGTAGACCCTAGCCCATACAGCGAAGCTAAACGGTTATATTCTGAAATGGAAAACATTTCAAAAGCGAGAAAAAAGATGGAAGAAAACATAACCGCGCTCACAAACAAAAATGTATCAGAATCTAAGGCAGACTTAAACGAATTAGAGAACCAAGTTCGTAGAATTCAAGGGGACATTGATAATCTGGAGAATATCGAAGGCTTTGATACCGTAAAAGATGAAATTGTTGACATTGAAAATCAGCTTGAGCAACAACGATCAAAGCAAGGCGTTCTTAAATCAGAGTTATCAAAAATAAAGCTGTTCCGTGGCGATAACTATATTGATGGCCAGGAAGTTGCAGACCTTTACAACCAGTTCAAAGAAGGATTAGGCGATTTGATAAAACGTGAACTGAGTGAGGTTACGGCTTTCAAACAAAAGATTGATAACTTTCAGCGAAGTATAATGGACGATAGAAAGTCTTCGATAGAAAGAGAAATAAAGGTATTCGAAGAAAGTATATCTTCACTCAATAAGTTGTACAGGGAAAAAATCTCATTACTTGACCAAGAAGGTCTTCTTGTAAGCTTGAAACAAACAATCGCTATACATGAAAAAAAGGTTGAAGAGTTTTCAGCATTATCATCATTTATAAGAAAACATGCTGATTACGACAGTGAGCATAAAGCCAAAAAGCGTGAACGAGAAAGTGAGATATATCTTCTAGAGAGCTTTGTAAATAACTCAAAACAAGTAATTGATTCTTTCGAAAAAACCATACTTGATATGCACGACTATATTTTTGGAAATAGAAGAAGCTCTTTTGATATTGAAGTTTCAAAACGAAAAGAAATTTTGAAATTCGAACTCCGAACTGACTCCGATGGAAGTCACAGTATTAACAGAGAAAAAGTTTTTCTATATGACTTTTCTTTATTAATAAATCCTGAAACATCAAAGCATCACCCCGGATTATTGGTACATGATAATATTTTTGATGTTGACCAAGATACTTTGATTCAAAGTATTAATTACATTGGAGAAAATATTAAGCTGCTCAGTGGTAAGCAATACATTCTCACAATTAATAGCGATAAATTCAGTAGTTCAGATTTAGAATTACTAAACATAAATCTTAATGACTACTCCCGCGCTGCATTCACAAAAGAGAGTAGATTTTTGAAAATTGAGTACCAAGAGTTACCACGCTGACGAAAGGTGAACTTGCTCTAATAGAGTCTTCTCAACCCCTTATGACTAATCACTACGTCACAATGAGAGTCAGGAGCTGCTATTCAAAATATAAAAGTTGAGTAAATCTATAGAGTCATGCAACACACATTTCTATTATTTGTAAAGGAAGAACAATATCAATAAAGTCTCATTAATTAATGTATATAAAACTATTGAATAAACTTAGAGGTGCAAGGTGCTCGGTTTCAGCAGTGAAAAATAAGGGCGGAGCTACACCATAACCGCTAAAGAAACGGTGCCAGGGGTGGATGCTTATGGAAAGATCTGAGGCATATACCACCACAGTAGTGGTGTATATTAGGATTATTGAGAAAAGATGATAGGCATAATATTTATGAGGAAGATTTATGAACTCATTGGGAATTAGAGTAACACCCTGTTCGGTAGTTATAGCAATCTACGATGTTGATAATAGTAATATTGTAAATGTCGAAGATATTAAAATACCCAAAGCCTTGCCCACACCGGAAGCCTTGAAATATATCCGTAATTCGGTTTTAGATATTCTTAGGGAGTTTAATATAGGTATTGCAGGTTTAAGAATTGTTGAGAGTAACTCCAAAAATTTGAATATACGGCGGATTGAAATTGAAGGGGTGATTCAAGAAGCTTTTGCAAGCAGTATGTTATTGGTATATTTTTGTGGCCAGATATCTACTATAGTAGCGAAGCTGAATGTTCCCCGCGCAGATTTTAAACTATATGTTCACGGAAAAAAGCAATTTGAGGCAGTTGAAAACTGGGGTAGACATAATAAAGAAGAAAGGGAAGCTATTTTAACGGCAATAGGAGCTGCTAATGCTTAATACAACACGAACTGCTGAATTAAGTTTTCATATAGTTAAGGAGGTTGGTCAGGAAGGGAAAAACTCTACTGTGTTTACAGCGACTGATCTGCAACTAAATGCAGAAATTGTTGTAAAAAAAATGTTGAAGTCGGATTTTGAAGATATAGATGAATATTTCACAGAGTCTAGTCTATTATATTTGAGCAGTCACCCAAATGTAGTCCCAATTTATTATGCGTGCCAAGATGATGAGCATATCTTTCTTGCCATGCCGTATTTTAAAAACGGTTCACTTAAGAGAATAATACAAAATACTTCAATTAGTGTTAGAGAGATGATCGTTTGGTCGACTCAGGTTCTTAGTGGGCTACATAATATTCACTCAAAAAACTTAATCCACTTTGATATTAAACCAGATAATATCCTCTTCTCGGATAGAGGAGAGGCGCTTTTATCCGACTTTGGGTTAGCTAAGCAAATTTCATTTAGCGGTACGGCTGAGCAGGATAGAATATACGGGAATATGGTTCCCCCCGAGGCTTTTAATACGGGAAGTTTTAATCACCAGTTTGACATATATCAATTTGGGCTAACGCTTCACAGAATGTGTGTAGGGGATGCGTCATTTTATGCAGAATATTCTAGTTTTGTGGAAGACGGAGTATTAAATCGCAATAGATACAGGCATGCTGTCATTAGTGGACAGTTTCCAGGCAGAGATAACTACCCAGAGCATATTCCTCAGGCATTAGTAACTACTATTAAGAGGTGTTTAGCTATAGAGCCTAGCAATAGATACGCTTCCGCGATAGATGTCGTCAATGATATAGCTGGTATTGACGGTAATCTCTTAGACTGGCGATTGTCTCATGAGGGAGGTATTCGAAAGTGGCGTAAGCAAGATACTGATGGTCGTTGTTTTGAGCTAAGTATTGAGCTTGATGGGGGGGCGTTGGCAAGTAAAACATCGGCTAAAGGAAATACTCAAAGAATAGCAGAGTATTGCAAGCCTGAGCTAACTCGAGCAGATGTAAAGCGTTTCCTTAGGAGATATTAGTTATGGTTAATATTACAAATAATAGAGAGTCTTATAAAAGTCGTTCAAAAAATATTGGTAATGTAAAAAGCTCACATAAGAAAAGTGAGAAGATTTATCAGTACCGAGAGGAATTCAAAGTTGATTGCAATGGTTACTTTGTTTGGGGATCTGACGAAAAGCTGTAGAAAACAGTGGAGTTAATGTGATTAGGGTAAATAAAATATGCCAAACTTGACTCAGATATGACTAAGCCTCACCACAGTGAGGCTAAAAGGGCCTTAACAAACTAAGGCAACTGATACTCAAACTCATAGAAATGGTTACCGTCCTCAATATAAATATTCATCTGTCCAGACAAACCTGATAACTCACCAACGCCCGAGTCGGGCACCACTTCGAGCGTTAATTTCTCTGCGCCTAATTCCATCACTCCATAATGCTGAAGAACAAAGCTGCCTTGTTTCCCATCAAGTGAACCGACAACTTGTTCTATTGCAACATATCCAGCCGAACCTTTGGTTGGAGTCATGACACTGAGCATTTCGCCGTTACTGGTGGCGTCCAATGGGCCTGAGAACTCTTTTTCAATCGACATGCGGCGAAAGGTCATGCCATCAGTTCCATTGATGGCAGAGTCGATAGGGTTGAGTGTGACTGTGAATTGACCTTCTATCTTCATTATTAATCCTTCGTTATAAATTTCTTAATTAGATCTATTGGTAATGGGAAGACGATAGTATTGCTGTTTTCTCCCGCGATTTCTGTGAGGGTTTGCAGATAACGAAGCTGGAGTGCTTCTTCTTTTTGCCCTAACACTTGTGCAGCCTCAAACAGTTTTTGCGAAGCTTCCATTTCGCCTTGAGCATGAATCACTTTTGCGCGTCGGCGACGTTCGGCTTCTGCTTGCTGGGCGATGGCGCGAATCATGCTTTCGTCGAGGTCGACATGCTTAATTTCAACGTTGGACACTTTAATGCCCCAGGCGTCGGTCTGGCTGTCGAGGATCTCTTGAATGTCTTCGTTGAGTTGGTCTCGCGAGGCGAGCATTTCGTCCAGTTCATGTTGACCCAGTACTGATCGCAATGTGGTTTGCGCTAACTGACTGGTGGCGTCGTAGTAGTGCTCAACATTAATGATCGATTTTTGTGGGTCGACTACGCGGAAGTAGACTACAGCGTTGACTTTGACCGAGACGTTGTCGCGCGAAATAACATCTTGCGTGGGAACATCCATAACGATAATCCGCAAATCGACGCGTACGATTTGTTGCACGAAGGGGATAAGGATGATCAGACCTGGGCCTTTGACCTTCCAGAAGCGGCCAAGCATAAAGATCACGCCGCGTTCATATTCGCGAAGAATCTTAAACATGCTGGCGATTGTAAGTATGATCAGCGCCAGTATGATCGGATAAAACATATTCATAATAAATCCTTCTATTGAGCTTAAAGTTTGGGTTTACCATCCTCGACAGGGATGACGTCTAAATCTAAATCATTAACAGCTACTACCTTTACGTGTTGTCCTGCTTTTAAGGGCTGGGAACTGTGCGCTTTCCATATCTCGCCATGGATCTTTATCCAGCCTTTTTCATCAAAGTCATTCTCGACAATACCTACTTCGGACAACATTTCTTCTGTGCCGGTCACTACCGGCTTGTTTCTTGCTCTGATTGCGAGACTGAGTACAAAGCTGAGCAAAATAACGCTGACGATTGTGACGAAAATGAGAATCGGCATTGCAACAGCCATACCTGTTTCTGGCTCATCAAAGAGCAGGAAGGAACCGAGTATGAAGGCGATAATGCCGCCCATGCCGAGAATACCGAAACTCGGAGCAAAGGCTTCGACAACTAATAAGGCAATGCCTAACACTAACAGTCCAGCCGCGACATAATTAACCGGCATAATTTGCAGGGCGTAGAAAGCCAGCAGCAGACTTATGGCGCCAATGACACCGGGAATAAAGGTGCCGGGGTTATAGCCTTCGAAAATTAGGCCATAAATACCCATGATGAGTAGGATGTAAGCGATATTAGGATCGCTGATTATGCTTAGCAGCCGCGTTCTCCAGCCAGCTTCAATCTCATCAATGATCATGCCTTTGGTATCAATCTCAAACTGTCCGCTGGGAAGGCGAACGGTTTTGCCATTAATCATTGCCAGCAGTTGCTGCGGGTTTTCAGCGATGAGATCGATGACGCCAATTTCTAAAGCTTCACTTGAGGAAAGGCTTTCGCCCTCGCGTACAGCATTCTTAACCCAGTCAATGTTGCGGCCATGATAATGGGCAAGACTTCTTAGGTAGGCTTCGGCATCGTTAATGACCTTCTTTTCCATGGCGGACTTGTTGGAGGGTGCGGATTGAGAAGGTGATTGCGCTGGCTGGTCTTTAGATTGTTCAGAGTCCGCTCCGTCCTGGTTTGGCTCTTTATTTTGTTCGGATTGATTCGGCTGATCGGGAGAGGGCATACCGCCAATTGAAACAGGCGTAGCCGCTCCAAGGTTGGTGGCAGGTGCCATCGCAGACACATGGCTGGCATACAGAATATAAGTCCCGGCACTGGCCGCTCGTGAGCCCGGAGGATAAACATAAGTGGCAACCGGAACTGGTGATGACAAAATGGCGCGGATAATGTCACGCATCGCCAGATCGAGCCCGCCGGGCGTATTCATCTTAATAATAATCAGCTGATAATCCTGCGCGGCCGCTTCTTCAATGTTCTCCACTAGAAAGTGAGCCGTGGCCGGGTTGACCGAGCCATCAAGTGTCAGCTGCATGGCGCGCTTGCCGGAATTTGTTTCAGCAGAATGAAGCTGCTGCGCAGAAAAGCACAGAAGAAGAAAAGACAGCGCAATGTACAAAGCCTGTTTCATACCAAATCCTTCTAGCTAGAGCTTCCAAGATAAGGAAGCAAGAATTCATGGCTTCATGCCATAAGAATAATGTAGCGCGAATGGCTCGCGAATACAAAATTAGTATAAGAAATGAACAGCAATAAATTGTGAAGATGCAAATGAAAAGAGAAGAAATAAGATGAAAATATGGCGTGCACAAAAAAGCCCGACTATTTCTAGTCAGGCTTTCTGAATAATGGTGGCCCGGGGCAGACCAATTTGCCGGGAGCAAATTGGCATATTGCAGCTTGCTGCAATGACCGTAAGGCAAACTACAGGGATGTAGTTTGTAATTGAACGCAGTTCAATTCGATCGAGTATTTCTGCAGACACAAAAAAGCCCGACTATTTCTAGTCAGGCTTTCTGAATAATGGTGGCCCGGGGCAGAATTGAACTGCCGACACAAGGATTTTCAATCCTCCGCTCTACCAACTGAGCTACCAGGCCGCAGGACGCGTATTAAACCGATTGAGGGGCTTTAAGTCAAGCCCCTTTCTTAAAATTATTAGAATTTTATAGGCTTTGGAAATCAGGTCCTTATTTGTCTTCTTCTGGAACGTAGCCTTCGGGCTTTTCGTAGTCGCCACCGAACAGGTACATTTCCATTTGTTCGGCCAGATAAGTCTGCGCTTGTGGGTCCATCAGGCTGAGTCGTTTTTCATTTATCAGCATGGTTTGGTGGTTTAACCATTGGGTCCATGCTTCTTGTGAAATCTCGTTGTATATTTTTTCGCCAAGTTCGCCTGGGTATGGTTTGAAGGATAGGCCTTCGGCTTCTTTTTGCAGTTTTTTGCAGAATACGGTGCGTGACATTTCTATCTCCACTTGTCATCGGTTAAGTGGTTTAGTATGGCTCTTAAAAACTCAGGAATCTCCGAGGAGTTTTGATAAAAGCTTGCTGACCGGAGTGGGCAGGCCAATCTCGCTCAGCTGGTTTTGACTAAACCAGTCTGCTTGTGCGGGCTCCATGATACTCGGATGGGATTTTTTTTCCACTAATGCTTTATCGGCTTTTGAACTGAGTAAAAGGGGTTGAACCTGTAAGTCGTAGTGGCTGAATTTATGCACAAAAGGGTCAAGCTGCGAGATCTTATCAGGGCTAATGTCTTGCTGTTCAACTTCAGGCAAAGCCCACAGGCCGCCCCAGATTCCGCTGGGTGGTCTTTTGTGCAGCAGGACTTGTGTTTGGTCGCTTGTCTCATTGATGCTAATCAGCCAATAGACAGCTTTGCTTGGGCGGGCTTTCTTGGGCTTTTTGCCGGGATATTGCTCAATACTGTTATTGTGATAGGCAAGGCAGTGTTTGGATAGCGGGCAGTCTGGACAGTTGGGTTTTGTGCGAGTGCAGACCACTGCGCCAAGATCCATCATCGCCTGGTTATAGGCAGCGGTTTCTTGTGTAGGCGTGTTAGCTTCGGCTCTTTCCCATAAAGCTTTTAAAACCTTGCCATTGCCTGGCCAGCCTTCTATGGCGTAGCAGCGTGCCAGTACGCGTTTAACGTTGCCGTCTAAAATGGCTGTGGGCTGGTCAAAGGCAAAAGAGGCGATGGCGCCGGCAGTTGAGCGGCCAATGCCGGGTAGGGTTTCGATGACTTCAGGGTCTTGTGGAAAGTCTCCACCAAATTCTGTTTCGATAATTTTCGCGGCTTTATGCAGGTTACGCGCGCGACTGTAATAGCCGAGTCCACTCCAGTGTTGCATGACCTGATCATCTGTCGCATGTGCAAGATCAAGAACCGTTGGGAAGCTTTCCACGAAGCGCTCAAAATAGGGGATAACGGTGGTGACCTGTGTTTGCTGCAGCATGATCTCCGACAGCCAGATTCGGTAAGGATCCTGAGTGTTTTGCCAGGGCAGATGTTTGCGCCCAAAGGCATGATAGTAATCGATAACTTGCCGAGCAAAGTTTGTAGCTGACCAGGGTTTTGTCATGTGGTTTCAGATTAGAACTGATAAAGAATAGGCAGCGCGATGGACAGGGTAATCCACATCAGAATCACCAGCGGTACGCCAACCTTGATAAAATCAGAGAATTTATAACCGCCTGCACTCATCACCAGCAGGTTAGTTTTATAAGCCATCGGTGTGGCAAAACTCATATTGGCACCAAATAGAACGGCCATCACAAAAGGTTCGGCGGGCAGATTAAGCTGATTGGCGATACTGACCGCAATTGGCGTGCCAATAACCGCTGCGGCATTGTTTGACACCACATTGGTGAGCAAGGCTAGCAACAACATCAATCCGCTCAAAAGCACCGCTGGCGGAGCGCCATACAGCGAAGCGACAAAGGCTTGAGCCAGGTACTCGGCGGCACCAGTTTCAATCATGGCTATACCGAGCGCTAAACTTGCTGCAACAATCAGTATGACCTGAGCGCTTAAGGCATGCATGGCTTCACGCCAGGTCATGCAATGAACCAGAATCATCAGCATGGCACCGCCGAGGGCGCTGATTGCAATTGGCAGTGCACCAACAGCAGCAAGCAGAACCACCAGTCCCATAATAAACAGGGCGCGCGGAGCACGATGTGACTTTGGTAAGTCAGTGGTCGCATCAAGAATCAAGATTTCGCCGCTTTTCTTAAATTCGGCAATATCCTTCTGACCACCTTGCACCAGCAAGACATCACCGACGTGCAAAGTGACAGTGCCAAGGCCTTTGTTGTGCATATCAACAACGCTATCCCCGCGATGCAGGGCAATGGCGACTAATCCATATTGGTCAATAAACTCAACGTCTTTGAGAGTACGCCCGGCTAACGGTGAACCGGGAGTTACAACAATTTCGGAGAGCTGTTGGTTTTCAGCGGTTAACGGGTGGTCTTCGCTGATCAGCTTGCCACGGCGGAATAATTTTGCGCCTAAGACCTGTTCATATTCTTTGAGGTGTTCCGGGGAGTCGATGACTCTCAATCTGTCACCGGCTTTGATCTTGGCATCGGGCATTGGGACGATTGAAATTTCGTCACCACGTTGAATGCGGATTACCTTCATCTGGCCATCGGTTTTATTTATAACTTCAGACAAGGTTTTGCCGACCGCAAATGAACCTTCATCAATATGCAATTGGGCTGTGAAAACACGCGGAGAGGTGTTTTTCATGACTGCCTTACGTTCCGGTAATATGCGCGGAGCTACTAGCCATAAATAAAGTATCGCAACACTACCTGCGATGCTGGCGGGTAGCAGGAAATCGAACATGCCAAATTTGCGCAGGCCCAGATCTGCGGCAACGGAAACCACTAAAAGGTTTGTGGAAGTACCGATGGTCGTTGCCATGCCGCCAATAATGGTCGCGAAACCCATTGGCATCAGTAGGTTAGATGGACTACTTTTGGTACGAATGGCGACGCTAACGAGAATGGGCAGAAGCAACACAACGATGGGTGTGTTGTTAACGAAAGCACTGAGGAAACCGGCGATAACCAGAGTCAGTAATAATGAAAACAGCGGCGCAGTTTTCCACACCTTGCTCAGAAATCGGCCGATGGGTTCGAGAGCACCTGTGCGCACCAAACCCTGGCCACAAATCATTAAAGCACAAACAGCAACCAACGCTTCATGGCCAAAGCCGCTGAAAAACTGCATCGGTTCAAGTCGACCGTTGAAGTTATGGAATGGCGCGAAGCTGAAGCCCATGGTCAGACATAGCAGAACGATCACGCAGGACGTTTCTAACGGAATATCATCGCGACGAAACAGATATAACGCAAAAACCGTCAGTAGCAGCACAAAAAGAGCGTGATTGTTGGGTAAATCAGGAAACGGCATTCCTTAGTTCCACTCCTACTTATGTCATTGTTTTTATGCCGGGTCGAACTGCTCACCTTACTGATTTAGGGCTATTTTCGCAATCCTTTTTGTCTGGTCAAAGCTAATGCTGCAAATGTGTACAAAGAGTGTGCTAAAATCGCGCCAATCCCTGCAAGTCGAGATAAATCAGTGAGTTCCGAAGAGACCAAAAGCGAAAAACGCATCCGTAAAATTCGTAGTTATGTTCTGCGTGAAGGGCGACTAACTAAGGGCCAACAACGTGCCATGGAAGAGCTATTCCCGCAAATGAGTCTTGAGCTTCAAGAACAGGCTTATGATTTTGAGAGTATTTTTGGCCGTAAAGCCCCAGTGGTTCTGGAAATAGGCTTCGGCATGGGAAAATCACTCGCTGAGCAAGCTGCCCATGAGCGCGATAAGGATTTTATCGGTATCGAAGTGCACAAGCCCGGAGTAGGTGCTTGTTTAGTGCTGGCCGAAGAATACGAACTGACCAATCTGCGAGTCATTAATCATGATGCAGTAGAGATTATCGACCATTGTATTCCCGATAATAGCCTGGAACGCATTCAGATATTCTTCCCTGACCCTTGGCATAAAAAGAAACACCACAAGCGCCGTATTGTGCAAACCGAGTTTTGCCAAAGACTGCATAAGAAATTGGTTAAAGGCGGCATCCTGCACCTTGCTACCGACTGGGAAAATTACGCCGAATACATGCTCGAAGTTTTGAGTCCCATGGCAGAGTTCAAGAATTTGTCAGAGGCTGGTGATTATGTGCCAAAACCTGACTCGCGCCCGTTGACTAAATTTGAAGCGCGGGGGCAGAGGTTGGGGCATGGGGTCTGGGATCTGATGTTTTCAGCTAAATAATTGTCTATTTTGCCGATAACTTTGTTATGTCATGCTCTCAAAATCGTCATTCCCTGACTTTCTTGAAAACCTTATCGTATAAAAATTATTAAGGATTTCCTGGCTGGGCTTTGATGGTTTCACCTTGGCTGGTATGTAAAATGAGTTGACCGTCTTTTGTTATATCAAAGCGGTTAATGTTGGCCAGGTGCTTGAGGAAATTTGCTTCCTGTTCCATCAATGAGGGCTCACAGGCCATCAGTGTGGTGGTGATGGGGCTGACGGTGAGGCTTTCTCCAGTCAAACTGTAGGAACTGGTGTAGCGGTTGCAACTGGCGATGCCGGACAGTTGAAAGTCAGCATTAAAGTTTAGCGAAATGCGAGATTCTTCAGCCAGCATATGATTGGCGATTGTCAGCACTGACCAAGGGTTTTCAGTCAGTAGTGAGCGTGGCTCGCCACCGCAGCCATTGTAGTCTTGCTGCTCGGTCTTGATGGACACCGCATATGGATATGGCATGCCACTCATAGAGTCATGACACAATTTAGCTTCGGCCAGAAAAGACAGTGGTCCTAGTCGTTCGGTTTCAAGCTGAATGGGTTTGCCAGCCTCAATAATTGAGCCGCCAGGCATTGGGGCAATGACAGTTAAGTGGCCATGATCTGAAATGAGCTCGAACTGATCTTTAGTTAAAGTTAACAGCCAGCCCGGTTCATTGCCTCGTGCAGTAAAGGGTAATGTTAATCTTTTACTAACAGCATCAGGACGCTGAATAGTGACTGTTCGACAATTGGAGAATCGTTGCCCATTGAATTCGAGTACAGCGCTATCACCTTTTTGCCAGAAGAGAGTTTTGGTAGCCTTGTTTTCATACTTGCTGCCGGAAGCGCTTCGGGTCTGATTTAGTTGGTAGCTTTTATCTTCAATAGTGAGTGTTAGATCGTCTCCAAAAAAATCTGCTTTTACCAGTAAGTGAGAGCAGATATATTCTGCTGAAACTTTTTGATCCAACGTGGTTGCATCGTTTTTGTTACTGCTGTTTGCTGTGCTTTCAGAATTAGAAGAGTCTGTGTCGCAGCCAATGAGTAACAGGCAGCCGAGCAAGCCAATGGTGAGAAATCGAATGTAATCCATACCGTATATCCTTTTATTTCCTGTAGTTGCTATATGGTGTATCAATTTTTAATTAAGTGTTTTTATATTAATTTGCCCATCTTTTATGATGTCATTTTTATTCTGAGCAGGTTCGTCTTTAATAAATCTTTGTAGTAATTCGTTCAAAAACAAGGAGCCTTTCTCAGTAGGCTCAATTCTATCTTTGCTGTTGTGCAAAAGTCCATCGGCAATAGCTTCATTAATAGCTGGTTGGATGTCGCTCAGTAGCAGGCCAGTACGTTGTTGGAAATAGGTCGTTGGAACGCCATCTAATAAGCGCAGGGCATTGAGCATAAATTCGAATGGTAATTCGGGCGCAGGGATGGGCTGGCTTGTGCGAATATCAGCTACTGACTTTTGCAAATAATCTTTAGGGTGACGGCTTTTGGTGGTGCGCTGGATCTGCTCAAGATCGAGGCGGGTAATTTTGCCGTGTGCTCCTGCGCCTATGCCCAAATAGTCACCGAATTGCCAGTAATTGAGATTATGTTGTGAACGGAATTTTGGTTCGCGAGCATAAGCTGAAACTTCATATTGGCCATAACTATGCTGCTGTAATAAAGCCTGTCCCTGCTCCTGGATAGTCCACAAAGTGTCATCTATGGGTAAGGTTGGTGGCTGCTGATAAAACAAGGTGTTCGGTTCAATGGTCAATTGATACCAGGATATATGCTGGGGCTTAAGGTCAATGGCAGTTTGTAGATCGGATAAAGCCTGCTCGATAGTTTGGTCGGGAAGGCCATGCATCAGATCGAGGTTAAAGGAACTAAAACCTGCCTGATGGGCAAATTCTGCAGCCGCTATTGCTTGTTCGGGATTATGCACTCGGCCTAATAACTCAAGATGACGGGCATCAAAGCTTTGGACGCCTATTGATAGACGGTTAACTCCAGCTTGACGAAAACCAGCAAAGCGCTCGGCTTCGAAAGTGCCGGGATTGGCTTCCATGGTAATTTCAATATCACCCTCAAAGGGAATGCGTGCGCGGACACCACTGATTAAGCGATCCATACCCTCTGCCGAAAATAGACTGGGTGTACCGCCACCGATAAAAATACTATGCAAACGTCGTCCCCAGACAAGTGGTAATTCCTGTTCAAGATCGACTAATAACCTGTCGATATACTCTTGCTCTGGAATATCGTCTAGCCCACCAAGCTGCTTGATGCCGTGTGAATTAAAATCACAATAGGGGCACTTTCGAATACACCAGGGGATGTGGATGTAGAGTGATAGTGGTGGATTGGTCAGTAGTGACATATAAGTTATACGTGCTTGGCGGTTTGAAGAGCTGATAATTGTTCCATCAAGCTACGCAGGGCCTTACCGCGATGGCTGATAGCTGCTTTCTGCTCGGGTGATAACTCGGCTGCAGCGCATTGATGCTCCGGAGCCCAGAATAAGGGGTCATAGCCAAAGCCACCATTCCCTGTCTCAGACTCTAAAATACGACCTTCCCAGCTGCCCTGGCAGATAATCGGAGTTGGGTCTTCAGCATGCTCCATAAAGACCAGAAGGCATTGGTAACGAGCGCTACGCTCGGCGGTCGGCACGCCGTTGAGTTTATCGAGTAACAAGTCGTTATTAGCCTGGTCATCGGCATTGCCTTTATGCTCTGAGTCATCCAATGCAGCAAAGCGTGCGGAATAAATGCCCGGCATGCCTTTTAAATAATCAACTTCAATACCAGAATCATCAGCAATAGCTGGCAAGCCTGTCACTTTAGCGGCATGGCGAGCTTTGATAATGGCGTTCTCAACAAAGGTGGTGCCAGTTTCTGGAACCTCGGAAACATTGAGTTCCGTTTGTGGAATTATCTGGTAATCAAAGCTGGCGAGTAGTTCGCTAAGTTCTTTAACTTTTTTAGCATTACCAGAAGCGAGAACAATTTTTTGCATGAGTTGATATAAGTCTAAGAGGTCAGAGAAGGATTATAACGTAAAAAGTAGCCGCCACTTAAACAAAAGCTTAAGTGGCACAGGACAATTGGATGAGTCGAGAAGGTTATTCAGCGTAGAACTTTTGCTTAAAGCTGATGGTTTCAGGACGATCCATGCCCGGAACTTTTATCGTGAATTCAATGTCAGTTTCTTCTTCGGGACGGAACTGAAAATCAGCAATATAGTATATGGCTTTTTCTTCTTTTATTTCTTTGAAGGCCAGCTGACTGAACTGTGACAGATTATTGGTCACTTTGCCCTGAACGTTGGCTGGGACCGCTGGTTGTTTCGTTGGTTCGCCATCTTTATGAATGGAAACATTCAATACAGCCGTTAAGCCACTGCGCGGGATCTTATAGTTGCTGGCGATATCAGGTTGCAAGAAAGAGCTGTTAAATGCGTTGTAATAAATGATGTAATCGCCAACTTTTTTTTCCGCGGCAACGGCAGTGTTGGACTGTAAGCCGAAAAGTAAAGATGCCACTGTGGTTAGCGAGTAAATCAACGTTGAGATTCTGGTGTGCATAAATACCTCCCAATATTCCCTTGAGGATGAGGTTTCCTCAGTGCTTATGAGAAAACGATTTGAAGGGTTAGTTTAATACAATATTGGGCAGTATTCATTGAAGAGTTGCCCGAATGCTCAAAAAACATTCGGGCAGAGTGATAATTGTTAAAGCTGTTATGGGCTAATTAGGCTAGCGCCAAAGTTATATAAAATACCCTGTAGGAAGAATAATCCAACCAAAACGATCATTGGAGACAAGTCGATAGTGCCGCCGAGCGGCGGAATGATGCGCTGAATGGGTCTTAGAATCGGACGAGTAACCTGTATCAGGAAAATTAAACCAGGATTGTGGCGGCCGCCGCTCATAAAGCTGGCGATCATTAAACCGATAAATAGTATCAACAGCAGGTTTGAGATAACCATGAATAAGCCCGAAATAGGGCCTAGACCAACCAACACCATAAAAAGTATAACTTGGGGAGTCAGCATCAGGGCCTCTTCCGCCGAGATGAAAAAATGCTTAATGAGAAAGATCTTACCGGTGATCAAGGCTAGCGCAATAACAAAGGAGGCCAGATTAAATTTGCCCAGATCAGGCAAGACCGACCGTAGTGGATTGATCACTGGCGCTGTGAATTTATGGATAAATTGCGCTACGGGATTAAAAAAATCCGCGCTTCCAAGTTGCAGCAATACTCGCAATAGGAAAACCATTGCGAACAGGTTTATAACATACTCAAGGATCGTTAATACTGGATTCATGCGTCAGAGTCTCAAGAAAAATCAATCATGGTCAGGTTTGCTGGCAATTTCAGCCAGTTCTTTACCGCGAACAACAGAAGCGTTAACAGCTTTGGCAACTAATTCAGGAAGCTTGCCGTCGTTTAATACATCCAAGGCAGCTGCCGTGGTGCCGCCAGGAGATGTAACATTGCGGCGCAACTGGCTGATTTCAAGGTTGGGGTTGTCCTGTACCATGCGCGCTGCACCAAGTGCTGTTTGTGCCGCCAGTTGACGGGCGGTGGTTTCAGGAAGGCCTTGTTTCATGGCCGCTACCACTACCGATTCCATGTACAGGAAGTAATGAGCTGGGCCGCTGCCCGAAACCGCAGTGACCAGATCCATTTGAGATTCGTCATCAACCCAGACACTAAGACCAACCGCATCAAATATGGCGGTAGCTGCTTTTTTCTGTTGCTCGCTGGTATGTTGATTGGCAAATAAGCCAGTAGCGCCAGCACCGACTAACGAAGGTGTGTTTGGCATCGAGCGAATCACTGGCAAGCCCTTGCCCAGTAAATCTTCAATAGTTTGGCAGCCAACACCAGCAGCAACAGATATGACGCAGCAATTCAAGTCAAGCTCTTGCAAAGGCTTGCAGGCTAAGGCCATTTTCTGTGGTTTAACTGACAGCAGAAGATAATCGGCATGTTCAGCAACATAGCCATTGTCGTTGCTGGTGTTCAGATCAGGATAGCGCTCCAGCAATGCGTCAAGTTTACCCTGACTAGGGTTGCTAACGTAGATTTGCTTAGCTGGCAGACCTGATTGAATCAACCCGCCGAGAATACTGGCCGCCATATTACCGGCGCCGATAAATCCAATTTTTGCATTGGCGATAGCTTGAATTGCGTCAGACATGAGTACCTTTATTTGTTTGAGTAAAGTGAATGGACAATGTGTTTGCCAAAAGTGCGCATAGCATAACAAAGCAAGGCCTGACTGGCTATTTTACAGGCCTGTAGCACGGTTCAGTCGCGCTCGCCAAAAATTGCCGTGCCAAGCCTGATCATGGTGCTTCCAGCCAGGATAGCTGGTTCATAGTCACCCGACATGCCCATTGAAAGAGTATCCAGTTGCGGATATTCAGCCTGCAACTCCTGATAAACCGAGTGAATTCGCTCGAACTGCTGAAATTGTGTTTGTGGATCGGTTTGTTTAGGGGGAAGAGCCATTAGACCGCGTAATTTTAGTCGCGGTAGTTGCATAATCTCATGAGCGAGCTTTTTGCATTCTGCAGCATTGACGCCAGCTTTTTGGCTTTCACCAAACAAATTAACCTGAATCAGTACGTTCAACGGAGACTGATCTTGCTCTCGATGTTGATTAAGCTTTTGCGCTACTTTCAGACGATCAACGCTTTGTACCCAATCAAAATGTTGCGCAATATCTTTGCATTTACGGCTTTGAATGACACCAATCATGTGCCAATTAATGTTCAGATCAGAAAGTTGGGAAATTTTATCAAGTGCCTCCTGCACCTGATTTTCGCCAAAATCACGATGTCCGGCGGCATAAGCCTCGCGGATGCTATCCGCTGGATGCCTTTTACTTACGGCGACGAATAGCACATTATGTTTAAAAATCCGACGCTTAGCGCAGGTTTTTACGATTTGTAGTTGCAGATCTGCAAGATGAGAGGCTATCCTAGACATATTAATAAAACGCAATTATCAGGTGTGGGGTCTAACATATGGATATTACAGAGCTTTTAGCTTTCAGTGTAAAGAATAATGCATCGGATTTGCATATTTCCGCGGGTATGCCGCCTCTTATTCGTGTCGATGGTGACATTCGTCGTATCAATGTACCGCCATTTGAAGACAAGGAAGTGCACACGTTAATCTACGATATCATGAATGATAAGCAGCGAAAGGATTATGAAGAATTCCTTGAGGCCGACTTCTCGTTTGAATTAAAAGATTTGGCACGTTTCCGTGTGAATGCCTTTGTACAAAATCGTGGCCGTGCCGCCGTTTTTCGTACAATTCCTTCTCGCGTCTTAACTTTAGAAGAGTTAAATGCGCCAAAAATTTTCCAGGATATCTCATTAGAGCCACGCGGACTGGTTTTGGTTACGGGACCAACGGGCTCCGGTAAATCAACAACGCTGGCCGGTATGATCGATTATGTGAATGAAAATAAGCATGATCACATTCTAACCATTGAGGACCCCATCGAGTTCGTACACGAAAGTAAGAAATGTCTGGTTAACCAGCGTGAGGTTCATCGTGATACGCACAGCTTCTCTAACGCATTGCGTTCAGCGCTTCGTGAAGATCCCGATATTATTCTGGTCGGTGAGATGCGTGACCTTGAAACTATTCGCTTAGCGCTAACAGCGGCAGAAACTGGTCACTTGGTATTTGGTACCCTGCATACAACCTCTGCGGCTAAAACGATTGACCGTGTGGTTGACGTATTCCCTGCAGGTGAAAAGGCGATGGTTCGCTCAATGTTATCAGAATCATTACAGGCGGTTATTGCGCAAACGCTATTGAAGAAAAATGGTGGTGGCCGTGTGGCAGCCCATGAAATCTTGGTGGGTACCCCAGCTATTCGAAACCTGATTCGTGAAGATAAGGTCGCGCAAATGTACTCTGCGATGCAGACAGGTTTGTCACTTGGTATGCAGACGCTGGATCACAGCTTAAAGCAGTTGGTCAGCAAGGGTGTTGTGTCGCGCACTGATGCTCGTGCAAAAGCTAAGAGCAAAGAAGATTTCTAGGAGACACACATGGATATTAATCCACTATTAAAAGCACTAATGGAGCACAAGGGTTCGGATTTGTTTATAACGGTCCACCGTCCCCCTTGTATTAAAATCAACGGACAGATTAAACCGGTAACTAAAAGTATGCTGACACCAGCTCAGGTTGAAGCCTTGATTCATTCTTCAATGAATGAAAAGCAAATGAAGGAGCTGGAAGAAAAGAAAGAATGTCAGTATGCGATCAGTGTCGAAAATATTGGTCGTTTCCGTGCCAGTGCCTTTTATCAACGTAACCAACCTGGTTTAGTGGTTCGCCGAATTGAAACCAAAATCCCGACCACAGAAGAGCTCAAGATTCCAAGTATATTGAACGATCTGGTCATGAAAAAGCGTGGGATCATCATTTTTGTGGGCGCAACCGGTACCGGTAAATCAACTTCCTTAGCAGCGATGATTGGATATCGTAATCGAAACTCTGCTGGCCACATTATCAGTATTGAGGACCCGATTGAGTATGTGCATCGTCATGATCAATGCATTATTACTCAGCGCGAAGTAGGGATTGATACAGAGTCGTTTGAGACGGCACTGAAAAATACTTTACGCCAGGCACCTGATGTTATTCTGATTGGTGAGGTTCGCTCTAAAGAAACTATGGCCAATGCAATCACCTTCGCTGAGACTGGTCACTTATGTTTATGTACCTTACACGCCAATAATGCAAACCAGGCGATTGACCGTATTTTGCACTTCTTCCCCAAAGAAGAACATAGTCGAGTATTAATGGATTTATCGTTAAATACTCGTGCCATTATTGCTCAGCAATTGGTTCCTACTAAAGATGGTAAAGGCCGTCGTGCAGCGATTGAGATTCTGATTAACTCACCTTTGATTTCTGATCATATTCGTAAAGGTGAAGTTCATATGTTGAAAGAGTTGATGGCTCGTTCAAGAGAGCTTGGTATGCAAACTTTTGACCAAGCATTATTTGACTTATATGTCGAAGGTGAAATCAATTATGACGATGCATTGCTGTATGCGGACTCAGCTAATGACTTGCGTCTTAAAATTAAACTGCATGAAAAAGATGCGGACTCTCTTTCCGAGGGGACAGAGGGCTTGCAGGTGGAAATGGATGAAGACCGTGGTGGTCGAATGTTTTAACCCATTCAGCAGCAATAAAAAGGCCAGCATAAAGCTGGTCTTTTTTATTGCTGAGAGTAGATTAAGTCATCGCAGGAGCCGTGGTTCCATTTTTGCGAAAAATCTTTTAATTCTTGTGCGGATAGTGGCTCACTAAATAGAAACCCCTGGATATGATAGCAACCATGTTGCTTCAGCAATTGGAGCTGAGCTTGAGTTTCGACACCTTCTGCCACTACGTCTAAATTAAACTCCCGGCCAATATCAATAATGGCTTTGCTTATCGCTAAATCTGAATAACTGTTTGGCAATGATTTTATAAAACTCCGATCGATTTTAATGGTATCGATGGGTAGATGCTTTAAATAAGATAAAGATGAGTAGCCTGTACCAAAGTCATCGATTGCAAGAGATATACCATGGTTTTTTAATTGGGTAAGGGCATTGTTGTCTTCTGGGAAAAACTCTAAAGATATGTGTTCAGTGATTTCAATCTGTAGTATTTCAGCTGGAATGCGATAGTTCTTTAGGAGCTGGAAAAACTGCTTCATGAAAACTGGATCATGAAGGTTAAGACTGGATAGATTAATAGCAAATTTAGGGGCTGGAAGCTCTGATTTAAGCCAGCTGGAGATATTTTCAAATAGGCTGTGTAACAACCAGATAGAAAACTCGCGAATCAGATGATGTTTTTCAGCCAGTTGTACAAAAACTAGTGGAGAGATAGCTCTGTTGAGTTGCTTTGAATACCAACGCGAAAAGACTTCAACGCCGGTAATAGAACTGGTTTCACAGTCAATCTGTGGCTGGAACACTAGTGAAAGTTCGTTGTTCTTGAGAGCATGATGAAATGCCTGCACTAGATTAGATTCTGTGGCCAACTGCTTAATCGAATTGCTGTGATACTGAGTGCTTTTTGCGCTGGTATTTTCTAGGGTAGACAGCGCAATATTTGCTTTATGTATTAGGTCAAAAACACCGCCATCTTCTGGATAGCAAACACTTGCCAAATTGATTGGTGTAACCACTTCCTGCTCTTGTCCATCATGGCTTATATGCAATGGATTATTTAATACTGCGGAGAGGTGCTGTAAACGGCGGTCTATGAACTGTGAGTTGGGAGTGTTTCGGAAAGGAACAAAAATCGCCAACTGATCATGAGCTATGGAGCCAACAATATAATCACGTGAGAAACTATTCTTAATCCGCTTTAGAGTTTGATGTTGAATGGAGTTGATAACATCCGGAGAGTAGCCAGACAGTAACGATGTCATTCTTTTAAATTGTATGATGACCAGCAAGCCATGGTTTAGGTTAGAAAGAGTTAACTTGTGCATTTGCTCCATGAAGGTATTTTTATTAGGCAGGTCAGTGTGGTAATCCATTTGGATTTGCCTAAGTATCGGTTTATAGATACGGCGGGTAAAAATTTTATGCAGTAAAATACTGCTTAAAGCTATTGCCATAAACAGCAACAAAATATTGGTTAAGTTGCGGTAAACAGGAGCGAATAAAGCTCGTTTATCAACTTCTGCGCTAAGCCACCAGTTGACGTGCTCGAGAGGGTACAAAACCACGATGGTATTGTCAGTTATCAACTTCGTAGTATCGGTTGCACTTAAAGCGTTTCTTAATTGGCCAGAGTCGATACTCGAAGAAAAAAAATCAGCAGGTACTTTTGGGTCGTTGGGATCTACTGGACGTAATACCACATCACCGTTACTTTTGATGAGATTAAACTGACCATTATAGCTGACTGGAGTCGATAGAATTTTTTGGTGGATATCGTTGAAGGTAACATCACCAGTTACAACACCGTAAAATTGCCCCTCCATAATAATCGGCGCAGTAAAAGCGAGATAAGTGGTTGTATAGTCATCAACACCTAAATAAGGTTCTGAGATAGTGGGAACCATCGCCTCTTTAGCATTTCGATACCAAGGGCGAAGCCTTGGGTCATAACCATCTGGAAGTGGCCAAGGGTTGGAAGTATAAAAACCATTCTCCAGGCCATAGCCTAGATATTGCAATAAACCGGTATCTGCAATTCGTTCAAAGTAAACAGGTGGAATTGATTCGTGTTTTTCTGGTGGTTTGGCGGCGATTTCATTGGCTAACCCGGTCACTACCCCAGCTCTTGATAGCATCCATTCATCTAGGGTGTTGCCAGCTATTTCAGATTGATGAGTGAGTTGTTGGAAAGCATTTTCAAGCAGTTGTTCACGTTGTGCAAAGTAGGTTAATGCAGCAAAAACGACAAAGTTAAACCACAGAAGCGTTAGAAAGCTCCAGAGCAGTTTTTTGCCATTTGACAGTTTACTCAGCATTAATTCCCTTGCTGTCTCCTTGTTGTCAGTTTAAGCAGTATTGAACAAAGCCTAGTAGCTTGCAAGTCTACATTGATTATAAGCAGGTTTTAGAAGAATTGACAAATATCAAGTTAAGAGGTCTGGTGTTGTTCAAAGAAGCTTTTCAATATGAGCTCGGCGGCATAGGCATCGATCGGATTTTGCTTCAGCTTTTTGTAGCCACCAATTTCATACAGGTAATCTTTTACTTCGGCCGAACTTAGACGCTCATCATGTAGGTGTGTGGGAAGACCAAAGCGGCCATGCAATCTATTGGCAAATTTGCGTGCTTTTTGTGTAAGTTCCTGCTCACTATCATCCATATTGAGTGGCAGTCCAACGACAAAGGCTTCTACGTTCCATTCCCTGATCAGGTTTTCGATAAGCTTCCAATCGGGCTGGTCATTGGTTACAGCGAGAACAGTAAGTGCCTGACTCGACATCTGGGTTCGAACACCGGTCGCAACCCCCAGTCGTTTTTCGCCAAAGTCAAAGCAAAGATAACGCTGAGCAGTGGTTAAGGTTGTCATCAGGCGTGACCTTCCTGATCAGCTATTTGGGTCCAGTCTATACCTAGCAGCTTAGTCGCTTTTAACCAGCGTTCTTCGGGACGAGTTTTAAAAATGATCTCTTTATCAGCTGGAGCAAATAACCAGGAATTTTCTTCCATTTCTTTTTCAAGCTGGCCTTCCTCCCAGCCAGCATAACCCAAAGCAATAACCACATCCTCTGGACCTTGCTGGGTCGCAATAGCCTGCAAAATATCTTCTGAAGTAGAAAGGGCAATTTCATCACTGATAGTTAATGAGGATTCCCAGCTACCGATCGGACTATGCAAAATAAAGCCTCGCTCGCGATCTACAGGGCCACCAGCCAGTAGCAAGCGCTCGTCACTTTGATCGCTGCTGGTGTCAATATTCAGGTGCTTAAATAATTCATCATAAGTCGCTTCTAGTGGCAAACTTAGCACGATACCCAAAGCCCCTTGCTCATTATGCTCACAAATGTAGGTGACACTACGCGAAAAAAAAGGGTCATGCAGGCTGGGCATGGCAACTAGCAGATGATTGGCTAAAGATTGAATCGCTTCCATGTTGAAATGAACACTTAGAAAATAGGTTTGTGAATAGGATCTATTGTATCAATTTCTGGTATTTAAGCTATTGTCAGGTTGAAACTGCCAGGTTCTAACAATCTCTAAAATATCAGTGTTGTGACGAATGGATTCAGGAAGCGGTTCGAATGGCGCAGACAAGCGCACAATATCAAGTGCTGCCTGGTCCAGGATTTTTTCACCGGAGGAGCGAAGTATCATAACATCAAGCAGGCTACCGTCTTTATCGATACTTACTTTGAGTGTCAGGCTACCGTAGATCCCTCTTTGCTTTGCCTGTTCGGGGTAATGCAAATTACCGACTTGCTCAACTTTTTTTCGCCATAACTCCAAGTATTGTGCATCAGCTGGGGACTCATAAATAGCTGCCGAAATTTGACGCTTCTTAAGGCCACGAGTTTGCAGTTGGTTAGCAACATCCTGTTCCAGATTGTATTGTTCAAGTAGTTCCGGTGGTGGCGTGATTTCGGTAGGTTTGTCGACCTGGTCGGGAGTGTTCTGCTTGTTGTTATGGGTTTCAACAGGCTGTTCTACAGTTTGCTGTGAGTCATCAGTAGTAACCAGTTGTAGCGCTTCCTGGGATTGATGTTGCTCAGGTATCAGTTCTAAAGAAGGCATATCGGTTTGACCTTCAATATTTTTAAAGTGTTCAAGTTTTGTGGTTGCCCGCTCTGCTGTTTCTGACTCGCCAGCCCCTTGCTGGTTGGTTTGGCCCACGAAATCAGCTTTGTCGGGAGGGTCAATACTTTCACGCTGAGCCAAGGTTACATCCAATGCAATAGGAATTTGGCTTGGTTCAGTTTGCGGCAATACAAAACGAACTCCAAGGAAAAGGAGTAGGTGGAAACAAATGGCCAGAAATAGGGTGAACTTCAAACGATCACCGTCTTTTACCGGCGATTGATTGAGTTTTACCAGTTCTTTCTGAGGCGGCTGCATAACCTGGCTCATAAGCTCTTATTCATAGGTTGCTGTTAATAGTAAAGGGTTAGAAATATTCTTATTGTGTTATTTGTTGCTCAAGACCTTGGAAAAGCTTGGCAGCGATATTAATACCATATTCTTTGTCTAATTCTCGCATACAAGTTGGGCTGGTAACGTTTATTTCGGTCACAAAGTCACCAATCACATCCAGTCCTACGAAGTATAAGCCACGCTTAACCAGCTCGGGGGCGATGGTCTCGGCAAGTTGTTTTTCCTTTTCACTGATAGGCATGGGTACGCCGCTACCACCGGCCGCAAGGTTGCCACGAGTTTCACCTTTTTGAGGAATGCGCGCTAATACATAAGGAATAACTTCACCATTAACGATTAGAATGCGTTTATCTCCCTGCGTAATTTCAGGGATAAAGCGCTGAGCCATAACCAGATGCTTTCCGCCCTCAGTCAAGGTCTCAATGATGACCGAAGTATTGGGATCATCTTGCTTTACGCGAAAGATAGAGGCGCCACCCATACCATCCAATGGCTTCAAAATGGTATCTTGCTGCTCAATGACGAACTGTTTTAGAAGTCGTGCATTGGCGGAAACCAAAGTGGCTGGTGTTAGCTTGGGAAACCAAGCGGTAAACAGTTTTTCATTACAGTCTCTAAGGCTTCTGGGATTGTTGACCACCAAAGTTCCTTGGTTTTGAGCCAGTTCCAATAAGTAGGTGCTATAAATATAATTCATGTCAAATGGTGGGTCTTTACGCATAAAAACTGACCCAAATTGATGTAAGGGAACCTGCTCCGGGGCTTGTAATGCAAACCATTGCTTGGGATCGTTGAAGACTTTGAGTGACTGGCAGGCGGCTCTAACTTCACCTTGCTCCAGGTAAAGATCCTGCTGCTGACAATAGTACAAATCCCAGCCACGACGTTGCGCTTCTAGCAGCAACCCGAAACTGGTATCTTTAACGATATTAACCTGGTCGATGGGGTCCATGACCATTAATAGAGAATATGACATAAAAGAAAAAGCATGTGGTTTAATAATAAGTTATCATGAAGCATTAACCAGCAAAACCTTTATTCTTGCAAGAAAAAGGTTGCATGGATTCAGCAACAGAATTAGTCTGAAAATGTGAACTGTTTTGCGACTTCTTGACTTTTATGCTAAAAGGTAAGTAGAAATCTAAAAAAAAGTTGAAGAAAAGGCGCTAACTCTTTATTAAATAGTGAATTTTCGCTGTTCATAGGTAGCCATACATGAGTGATTTGTTCAAAGGTTTAAAAGTGATGGTGGTGGACGATAGTAAAACTATTCGTCGTACTGCTGAGACACTTTTGAAAAAACAAGGATGTGATGTTGTAACTGGTGTCGATGGGTATGACGCCCTATCCAAGATAGCCGACTACAAGCCCGATATCATTTTTATTGATATTATGATGCCTCGCCTTGACGGGTATCAAACATGTGCACTAGTTAAGAGTAACCAGAATTTTAAGAGCACCCCAATTATAATGTTATCCAGTAAAGATGGGGTGTTTGATAAGGCTAAGGGTCGAGTCGTAGGCTCTGATAACTATTTAACTAAACCATTTAGTCGTGACGAATTATTAAATGCCATATCCCAGCAGTTGCAAAACAAACCGGCTGTGGCTTGATTAAGAATTGAAGATTTTAAAGAGAGGTAATTTATAATGGCGCGTGTACTTATTGTTGATGATTCTCCAACAGAAGCACATATATTGACCGGGATGCTGGAGAAAAATGGCCACCAGGTTATTACTGCTCCAGATGGTGAGTCGGGTATAGTTTCGGCGAAAGCTAATCATCCGGATGTGATTTTGATGGATGTGGTTATGCCGGGCTTGAATGGCTTCCAGGCGACCCGTCAACTGAAAAAAGATCCTGCAACGTCTTCTATTCCAATCATTATTGTCTCCACCAAATCACAGGCCACAGACCGTGTCTGGGGTATGCGTCAAGGTGCCAATGATTATATTACAAAGCCCGTAGATGAAGCCTCTTTATTAGAGTCTGTGAATAACGTATTAGGATCATAACCTCTTATGCCTGGAACTGATGCGAGCAATATCGTCGGCATACTTGCCGACATAGCAGAACGTAGTCAGAAACATCGTGATTCGCTACCACAACATGACGTTAGTGGTGGCGCTTTCTATAGTGGGGTGAGTTTTGTGCTTAATGGCGTAAGCTACCTTGCTCCTTTGGATGAAATTTCTGAAATTATTCCCGTCCCACAGACTACTAAGGTGCCTGGCGCCAAAGTGTGGTTAAAAGGTGTAGCGAATTTGCGTGGCGTGCTTTTAGCGTTAGTTGATTTGCAGGAGTACTTAGGGCGTCCAAGTTCTAGAAATATTTTAAAACAAAGAGTTTTAGTGCTTGATCAACAAGGCTCTTACCTTGGTTTGGTTGTTGATGAAGTGCGCGGCTTGCACCATTTTGAAGAAAGTGAACAGGTCGAAGGCAGTCTTTCTGCCGATGCAGTTATTGCTCCTTATATTGTAGGGGGCTTTGAACGAAACGGGGAGTTATGGCGGGTCTTTGGGATGAAGGAGTTATCGGAAAGTCCGGAACTTCACCAGGTCGCTGTGTGAATTTTTACAACAATATGAAGTTAAGATGTCTCGGGAGCAACCTATGAGTGAGACCACAAAGAAGATGAAGAAAGCTAGCCGATCTGGTATCGGTGTTTATGCTTTTTTACTAGTCATTGTCTTGATCGCGCTGGCGGTTAATGCAGGTTATGGTTTCTTAGAAAGTCAAAACCGTATTAAGCGAACAGAGCTTGCGTCGGAAATGAAGGTATTGTCGCAGCAGATTGCAACAAATGCCTCAGAAGCAGCGCAAGGTACTCAATCAGCATTTGCTGAATTGGATGCGGCGACCAAGCAGTTCAGTGGTAATTTACGAAAACTGATCGACGGTGAGAGTGTTACTAACCTTCCTCCTGCACCAAGCAGTATTCGAGGGAATGAGCTTCGAGCTCTAGAGAATATGTGGCGTGAAGTTGAGCCACAAACTCAGTCTATCTTGGCTAACCAGGAAGTGGTAAACCGCATGTACACGAATGCGGACGACTTGGCAGAACAAATCCCAACCATGCAACGTCAATATGACAGCGTCATTGATACACTTCTTGATAATCGTGCAGATGGCGAGGAAGTACATCAGGCAACTCGTCAGAAGTGGTTGGCAGAGCGTATTTCATCTGGCATGCAGAAAGTCTTGCGTGGTGGTGAGGAAGCCGAATTAGCAGCTGAAGACTTCGGTCAAGACGTTGATACTTTCGGAGTATACCTTGAAGGCCAGTTGAATGGTGATGCTTTACTAGAGATTCGACGCGTAAACAATCCCGAGGCACGCGCGTCTCTTGAGGCAATCGTTAGTGAATTCCAAAGTGTCAGCGAAAAAGTTGATTACATTGTATTTAGTACACCAAAACTGTTTGAAGTACAAAATGCATCGGACAGCATTTATACCAATGCTGATTCGTTATTAAGAGCTACATCTAGTGTAGAAGCGGCTTTTGCTGCAATGACCACCAGCTATACTGAGCCAGGTAGTCCAATTATTTCTGGTGCATTGTTCATTCTAATCTTGTTATTACTGGTTGGTATGTATGCGAATCAGCGTAAAGCAGAGAAAGTTCGTCTCCGTGAGTCAGAAGTTTCAGCAGAACGTGAGAAAGAAGAAAATGCTCGAAACCAGGAAGCGATTATTCGACTACTGGATGAGATTGATAGCTTGGCAGATGGTGACTTGACTGTTAAAGCAACGGTAACCGAGGACTTTACAGGTGCGATTGCTGACTCATTCAACTTAACGATTGACCAGTTACGTGGTGTGGTTGGCGCGATTAACGAAGCGGTTGACCAGGTTTCAAAATCAGCTGAAGAAACGCAGCAAACATCAAGTGCGCTGGCTGAAGCCTCTCGCCAACAGGCGCAGGAAATTACCGGTGCATCAGCAGCGATTAATGAAATGGCAGTCTCAATTGAGCAAGTATCTGCTAACGCATCTGAGTCATCTCAGGTTGCGGAAAAATCGGTGGAAATTGCGAAGAAAGGTGGTGAAGTTGTACGAAATACCATCCGAGGCATGGATACGATTCGTGAGCAAATTCAGGAAACATCGAAACGTATTAAACGTCTGGGTGAGTCTTCGCAAGAGATTGGTAACATCGTATCCTTGATTAACGATATTGCTGATCAAACGAATATCCTAGCATTGAACGCGGCAATTCAGGCATCGGCAGCGGGTGAAGCCGGTCGTGGTTTCGCGGTTGTTGCGGATGAGGTTCAGCGATTAGCGGAACGTTCGTCCAATGCGACAAAACAGATTGAAGCTCTGGTTAAAACGATTCAAACAGATACTAACGAAGCGGTAATTTCAATGGAAGATACTACTTCTGAAGTTGTTCGTGGTGCTCGCTTAGCACAAGATGCGGGTGTAGCACTGGAAGAAATTGAAACGGTATCAACCAACTTGGCGGACTTGATTCAAAGTATCTCGAACGCAGCACGTCAGCAAGCTGCATCAGCTGGTCATGTATCCAATACGATGACGGTTATTCAGGAGATTACAACGCAAACTTCTGAAGGTACCCAGGAAACTGCTCGTTCGATTGGTAAATTAACAGAGTTGTCGGAAGACCTTCGTCGCTCGGTTGCAGGCTTCAAGTTGGACTCAACTAACGACGATTACTTCCGTTCGGATGATAGTATAAGCGCTGCGGACGACTCAGAAGAAAGTTTCGAGAATATGTTCGATGATGCTGATGAGATAGATGAAGAGTCATTCACTGATGATTTGGATGAATCGCTGGATAATTTAAACGAAGAGGCAAGCGAGTTGGAAGATGCAAAGGATGATTTGCAGACTTCTAATGAAGAGCTTGAAGACTTTCTTAAAGAAGCGGGTGAAAGTCTTGAGGAATTAGATGAAGATATCTTCTCTGAAGATGACTCTAAGAAAAAAGATTAATTGAGAGCGTATAGTTGAAACAAAGCTCTTTAACTCATGTACCTGATATGGAGACTGCTAGCTTTGAACGTTGGCAGTCTTTAATACGAAAATATTCGGGTATTTGGATACCAGCAAATCGGCAGCTGTTTCTTAAAACGAGTCTGCTAAAGAGAATCCGGGATCTGAATTTAAAGGGGTACGATGAGTATTACTTGAAGCTACAGGATAAAAGTTGGGCTTCAATAGAATGGTTTCAATTAATTGATGCACTGACAATTCATGAAACGAGCTTTTTTAGACATAAAGAATCGTTTGATTTAGTTCAGCATGTTTGTCAGCAGAAAATTAATCAATCAGCTAACTCAAACAGTGACTGTAATGTACAAATTTGGAGTGTCGGATGTTCCACTGGTGAAGAGCCATACAGTTTGGCAATAGCACTGGAGGAGTTAAGTCTGAACTCCTTAACGGAAAAGGGTTTACGATTCTATTATGGGATTACTGGAATAGATATCAGTTACCCCGCGCTGACTGCAGCGAGGCGTGCAATATATAGTGATAGAAAATTACACATGATGTCTCCTGATATTCAGGCATCTTATTTTAATCGTCATGACGGCAGACATTGGCGGGTTAAAGAGAGCATTCGTAATCGAGTGTTATTCTTACAAGGCAATTTGAATGATATTGCACAGTCGCCAAAGCGTAATTATGACGTCATATTTTGTCAGAACGTGCTAATTTATTTCCGCCCTGAAGATCGTATTAATATTCTAGAAGGGCTGGTTGAAAGGTTAATCCCAGGCGGTGTGTTGATTTTAGGGCTTGGAGAAATCATTAACTGGAATCATCCTGAGTTAGTAAGAATTGACGAAAAGAACTGTTTGGCATATCAGCGACAGCTATAGCTACAAAAAATGGTGTAGGCATGAGAGATAATCAAACAAAAGTAGCTTTAAATTGGGTTAAAGACGAGGTTGAAAGCACGCTTGAGCAAGCGCAAAATGCGATAAAAGCGTACGCAGAAGACGAGTCTGATAAGACCCAAATACATTTCTGTGCAAATTGCATGCACCAGATCCGAGGCACTATGCAAATGCTAGAGTTTTCTGGCGCAGCATTACTGGCGGAAGAAATGGAAGCACTAGCCGAAGCTATCGGCGAAAGAAAAGTTGAATCAAATGAGAAAGCCTATGAAGTCTTTCTTTCTGCCATTTTAAGATTCCGTAGCTACTTATCACGTTATGCTGAAGGAAAATCTGATCTACCTGTTATTTTACTGCCCGCCATAAACGATATGCGTATCTGTCGTGGTGCTGATAATCTGGGTGCAGGCAACCTGATCAGTATTCCAACCGAGGGTATTGATGCTCCTTCGCCTAAAAACAAGACAGAACTTAAAGGTGATATTTTAGCCGAAGTCAAAGCGCTTCGTTCCAAGTTCCAACAAGGATTGCTTGGGGTCATAAGAGACGTTGAAGTGCAAGCCAACATGGAGCAGATGCGTGAAGTCACAGAGTCCTTATGGGGACTGGAGAATCGTGTTCCATACCAACCTCTTTGGTGGGTTGCTTCAACCTTCCTAAAAAATATTGGTCTACTTCCTAAGAAAGATAATCCTGTTGTAAAAAGTTTACTGGGTCAAGTTGACCGTCGTATCCGTGAGCTAATAGAGCAAACGGCTAATCAGGAAGAAGCTAATAAAGTTTTAATTAATATTCTGTTCTACGTTGCTCAATTTGATACAGAAGATGAGCAAGTGAAAGAAGTACAAGATAAATTCCAGCTAAATCAATTAATGGATTCTTTAGGTGATCTTGAAAGTGAGTCTAGTGATTTGACTGGCCCTGATACTGCGAGTGTTCGAATTGCTCTCAACGTTATCAAGGAAGATCTTGGTGAAATCAAAGAGTCGCTTGATCTTTACATTCGAACTAAATCTCAGGAAAGCGAACCACTGGAAGATATGATTCCAGCAATGCAGAAAATTTCAGACACTATGTCGATGCTTGGTTTAACACAATCCAAAGAGATGATAAGCAAGCAGATGGGCTCGATTGGTGACTTGCTGGATGGCTCTGAAGCTGATCGCGAACAGGGTCTGATATATATTGCCGAGGGAATCTTGTCACTGGAAGACTACATTGAGCGTGCGCTAAAAATGGATAGTAAGCAGCTTGCTAATGAAAGCCTTGGTCAAGGCGAAGGGGAGTCATTACAGATAATTAATGCCAGATATCAGTTGGTTCAAGAAAGTCGCGGCAACTTGCATAAAGTTAAAGATGCAATTACTGATTATCTAGATGAAAGCCATAATATTAATCGCCTTGAGAATGTTCCTGAATTATTGAAAGAAGTAGAGGGTGCTTTAACTTTTGCCCAGCTTGATACACTATTAGATGTGATCACCAAGTCAAAAAACTTTGTAGTCAAATACCTTATTAGTGAAAAAGTCGTATTAAGCGATGCTGAGGTTTCAACGCTGGCTGATGCAATAAGCTCAGTTGATTATTACCTTGAAGGACTGATGTCATCTGGACTGCATGGCTTACCAGTGATCTTACAGCGAGCCATTGATAGTATTAGTGAGCTGGAAGAGCACTACGGCAACCTGGATGAAGAGCTGCTACCAGTCTTGGATGAGCCGCTTGAAATGCCTGAAATCGAAATGGTTGAAAGTGAGAATCATGACCAAGACGATGACAGTGATGAGTTGATTGATGATGAAGTCCGAGAGATTTTTATCGAAGAAGCAGATGAAGTTCTTGAAGAAATGCACAGTTTGCTTCCTGAGTGGAAGCAGGACCAGACGAATAAAGAAGCTATAAACACTATTCGTCGTAACTTCCATACCTTAAAAGGTAGTGGTCGCATGGTGGGTGCTACTGATATCGGTGAATTGAGTTGGGCAATTGAAAATATGCTCAATCGCTTGCTTGATCACAGTATTGAATATTCGCCCGCATTGTTTGTCACCACTGAAGAAGTGGCAAATATATTACCGAAAATGGTAAAACAATTTGCCGGTGGGGAAAGAACGCAATATCCAAGAGATTTGGCTGAGCGAGCAAATCGTATCAGCAAAGGTGAAATTATCACCGATATCCAACCACACCAAGAGCAAACAGAAGAAGAAGCTGATCAAGCAGCAGAGCAAGAGTTGTTTGATATATTCAAGCAAGAAGCTGAGGGCCATGTAACTAATCTTGAAATGTTTGCAAATCAGCGTCAGCAAGGTATTACCCAGAGTCAGATCAGCGACAACCTTCTCCGCTCATTACATACCTTAAAAGGTGTGGCACATATAGCAAATATTCAATCACTAACTAACGTTATAGTTCCAGTTGAAAGCTATTTTCAAGAGCTGAAAACTCGTGAGTTGTTAGCTGAAGAAGGAGATATGGCCTTAATTGATCATACTAAGGATCTGCTGAGATATATTATTAGCACACCAGAAGATGATCAGGTGATTTCAGTTCATGAAGATGAAATTCTTCAGCAATTATCAAAGCAACAAAAGAGATTTGATGAATCTGGCGAAACAATTCAGGAACAAGGCCGAGATCCGGAGCTAATAAAAGATATTTTCAATATAGCTTCAGATGTGCTGGTAGATATTGAAAGCACAAATCTACAGGAAACACCTGAGAAAGAGCGTTTAGAAAAAATCTCATATCTAATGGCATCAGTGGATCGCCTGAAGAGTATTTTGGGTGAAGCAGAGCTTAATGAGATTGAGCAAGTGGTATCTGCACTTAGTGATGCATTACAACGTAATATGACTGCCAGTAAAGTAGATACCTCGATTGGTGTTCTGCTCAATGAAACCTATAACCAACTTGAAAATCAATTTGATTGTCTGGCTGCTAACTTATCAATTACAGAAGCTAGCGACTTGGTGCAGGCGCTACAAACCTGGAGCCCAGCTGAAGCTACTGCGGGTTTAGAATTAGAATTGGAGCCGGCCACGGGAGAAGCTGCTGCTAAAGATGAGAGCTCATCTGAAGTAGAGTCAGGACTTGAGTCATCTGATGAAACATCCGCTGCTATTCCAGCAGAAGAAAGCTCTGAACCAGAGGAAAAACAAGCGACGGAAGATAACAGTATTGAGTTCAGCCTTGATGACGACTTCTTGACTACAAAACCTGAAGATAAGCAGGAAGAGAAAGATACTAGCTTTGAAGAAAAAGCCACTTCTGATGATAATTCGATAGAATTTGAATTCTCGGATGACTTCTTAGCTTCTGAGCCGGCGGAAGAAGAGTCTAGCACTGAAGAAATTGAGGACGACTCAGACATAAGCTTGGAAGATGCGGCAGAAGAACTTGGTTTAGACCTCAGTGAGGACCTTGACCTATCAGATGAGCTAGATTCGGATGAAACCAGTGAAGTGACAGAAGAAACTTCACATGAGGAAGTGCAGCAAAAAGAAACTGCTGGAGAAGACTCATTAGAGTATAACTTTGAAGAATTAGACGAAACAGCGGAAACAACAGAGACGACAGAAGACGTTGTTTCTAAGCAAGAAGAGCCGCTTGAAGCCGATGAGTTGGCGGATCAAGATGAAGCTGCCACCACCGAGGAAAAAACCGGAGAGATTATAGAGGAAGCTCCAGAAGAGGAGACCTCACAAGCAGTCGAAGAAGAGCCTAGAAAAGAGTCAGCTAAAACAATCAGTCTCGATCTTGATGTCGATGATGAGTTGCTTGAAATCTTCAGCGAAGAAGCAGAAGAACTCTTTGATAGCGATGCAGCTCTACTGCAAAAATGGCGCCAAGAACCTAATAATGTAAAAATCATTGCTGAATTACAGCGTAACCTGCATACCCTAAAAGGTAGTGCAAGAATGGCTGGCTTCTCACCAATCGGTGACTTGGCTCATGGTTTAGAAGATTTATACACCGCCATTACTGATCAGCTGTTTGCTGCTTCTGACCAAGCGATTGATCTAGCTGAGCGAGCTGAAGATCAGTTGCTTGCTATATTTAATGCAAGAAATACTCCAGACCAGATTCCTTCACCTGCAGCCATGCTCGATGAAATCCAAGGATTTATTTCGGCTCAGAAAGCTGGCAGAGCCTATGTAAGGCCACAAGCTGAAGACATTAAACCTACGGAAATAGTAGAAGAGCCACAACAGCCAGTTGAAGAGGCTAAAACTGAGTCTCCGAAAGAAGAAAATAAAGCGGAAGAACCAGAACAGATTAAGACAGAAGAACCCACGCAAGATAAAGGCGCTTTAGAAGAGGCAGCCTGGAATGAAGAGCTAGCAGAGTTATTCTTAGGTGAAGCTTCTGAACTGCTGAGTTCTTATGAAGAAGCCATTGAGCGATGGTCAGGGGACTTGCATAATACGCAACCATTAAACTCTGCCATGAGAAATCTGCACACGCTGAAAAGTGGTGCAAAGCTGGCAGCGATTACACCAATAGGTGAATTAACTCACAAGCTGGAAGGGCTTGTTGAAGCTTTAGCAAGAGACCCTCGTTTGGGCAATAGTCGTTGGGCTGATGTACTACGTCGTAGTTATGATCAACTTCATGAAATGGTTGAGCAAGTTCGTAATGGTCATATGCCTGAGAAGCCAGCAGAGCTGCTGCGCAAACTTGAAAGTGATAAAGCAACGATTGAATCTCAGCTAGATCAGCTTGATAAGCGCGATCTGGCAGAGTCTGGTGAGCAGGCTGAGGTCAAGGTTGTTTCATTAGCTGACAGACAGAAACAGAAAGAAGAAGCAGCTAAAGAAGCGGCAAATCGCGATGTGATTCGTGTCCGCTCAGAGGTTCTGGATAACTTGGTTAACTTATCTGGTGAGGCTTCGATCTTCCGTTCTCGTCTTGAGCAGCAAGTAGCCGACTTAAACTTCAACTTGAAGGAAATGTCATCGACCGTTGACCGCTTGCGTGAGCAATTACGTAATCTTGAGATTGAAACTGAAGCACAGGTTCTGTATCGCCGAGAAATTTCCGGGGTAGATTTTGATGAGTTTGACCCTCTCGAGATGGACCGTTATACCCGTCAGCAAGAGTTGACTAGAAGCCTTCTTGAGGCTGCGAGTGACTTAATGTCAATTCAGGAAACATTGGAAACGAAGGTTGGTGACGCGGAAGCAACGCTTTTGGCACAGGGCCGAGTAAATACAGAGCTTCAAGATCGCTTAATGCGTACGCGAATGGTGCCGTTTAATAGTATTGAAAGTCGTTTGCGCCGCATGGTGCGTCAGATTTCAACTGAGCTAAATAAAGATGTTGATTTAATACTCGAGTCTGAAGGTGAAATGGACCGTACGGTAATCGAGCGTATGGTTGCACCACTTGACCATATGTTAAGAAATGCAATCGACCACGGTATTGAGTCTAAAACAGAGCGTAAGAAGGCAGGTAAAGTTGAAAAAGGTACCGTGCACTTGAGCTTGTCGCGTCGCGGTAATGAAGTTTATATTCAAATTCAAGATGATGGCGCAGGTATTCGTAAAGATAAGGTTCGTGCAAGAGCAATTTCTCAAGGCATGATTGACGAATCTTATAACCCAACCGATCGTGAATTATTCCGCTTAATTCTACAACCTGGATTCTCCACTGCTGAAACAGTGACTCAGATTTCTGGTCGCGGTGTTGGTATGGACGTGGTTCACAGTGAGATTTTGCAGTTGGGTGGTTCATTAAACATCAGCTCAGAAGAAGGTCAAGGCACTACTATGACAGTGCGCTTACCATTCACTCTGTCCTCTAACCAGGCACTGATGGTGAGAGTTAAAGGCGAGCCTTATGCAATTCCATTGTCGAATATCACAACGGTAGCACGTGTTAGTGCAAAAGAAGTTCTTGAGATTTACCAAGATAAAGACAAAACCTTCTCTCACTTGGGAGAAGAATTTGAATTGCGCTATTTAGGACAAATCCTTGACCGAAACTCAGATATTATTCCACCAGTTGATGAATACGTACCAGTACTGATTATTCAAGGTGAAGACAAGCCGATTGCGGTTCATGTAGATGAATTGATTGGTTCACGTGAAATCGTTGTTAAAAACATTGGTCGTCAGATTTCGACGGTACCAGGTATTTCAGGTGCTTCGATTCTTGGTGATGGTAGCGTTGTTTTGATTCTAGATATGCAGACGTTAGTAGACAGATTCCACGAATGGGATTTCGCACACGAAGCGGGTATGGTACAAGAAGCTCCAGTTGAGAATCGCATACCAATAGTAATGGTTGTCGATGATTCGATTACGGTTCGTAAAGTAACTGCAAGGCTACTACAGCGCAACCAGTTCCAGGTAATGACTGCGAAAGATGGTGTTGATGCAATTACCCAATTGCACGACGACATTCCTGATGTCATGCTGCTGGATATTGAAATGCCAAGAATGGATGGTTTCGAATTAGCAACTATCATTCGACATGATGAGCGACTTAAGCATTTGCCTATCATCATGATTACCTCACGTACAGGTGAAAAACACCGTGAGCGTGCTGAGCAGATAGGTGTAAATCGCTATTTAGGTAAGCCCTATAATGAGGAAGCTCTATTAGGCACAATTGATGAAATGCTTAAGTTGGAAGACTAAAGGATTAAACAAGCTGTAATGAATACAATGTTGGTGCTGCTGGGCGCCTCGACAGGTGGCCCTGCAGCAGTTAAGGCTTTTATTGATGCCTTGCCTGATAAACCTTTACCGGTTTGTTTTGTTCTGGCAAACCACATTAATGAAGGATCACTGCCGAACCTACAAGCAATGCTGAATGAGCATCCATTTATCGATGCTGAAATTATCGATCAGTATAAAGATATAAAGCCAGGCAAACTTTATATCGCACCGATTGATAAAAAGATTAGTTTTGTAGTTCAGGGGAAAGTAATTCTAACTGATGAGCCTTGGAGTAAGCCCTACGCTCCAAATATCAATGAATTATTCGCAGAGTCTCTGGAGTTAAGAGATGTCGAAAAGTTAGCAATAATATTTAGTGGCATGGGCGAAGATGGTTCTGAAAATGCTGAGCTGCTAACTGAAAGTGGGGTTGATATCTGGTGTCAGACGATTGAAAGTTGCATCCAGTCATCAATGCCGGAAAGTATGATGAAAACAGGACAAGTAACTTATAAAGATGATCCAGCAGGATTAGCTGCACAGTTGGTTATTTTATTAGAAGCCTTGTTTCCAGTTGACCAATACGCGTGAGATAAAGCATGACTGATACAGTAAAAGACGTTTATAGTTTTTTGATTCCTATGATTGAAAACAGCTTGCTGTTGCCGAATGCAACAGTGGCGGAAATCGTTCCATTCATGAATGTGGATCTAGCAGAGAATGCAGAGTCGAGCGATGACTGGCAAATTGGTCAAATAATTTGGCGCAACATCAAGATTCCTGTTGTTTCATTAGAAAGAATTCAAGGTAAAAAAGATCTCGGCGAGCTGCGTCGTTCACGTATCGCGATTGTTTACACCCTAAACAGTAATCAAGATGTGCCTTATGTGGCAATCATGGTGCAGGGTATTCCGCGTTTGGTTCCAGTCGATGAAGACAATGGAAAAATGTTGGAAGAGGAGTTACCAACGGGTGTTAAGGCGTGGGTTGACCTGGATGGACGTAAGGCGCTAATTCCTGATCTGGATTTAATTGAAAACATGTTGGTTGAGCGCGTTTAACTCTAGAGGATAGTTCTAGAAGTCACCCCACAAACTATTCATGACTGATACGGCAGCTAAGGCTGCCGTTTCTGTTCTTAGTATTCTTGGTCCCAGTTGGACAGGTTTGCAGCCATGCGATTCAACCCATTCAACTTCTTCATCACTAAAGCCGCCTTCGGGCCCAACCCATAACTGAAGCTCAGACTGAGCATCAGCTATGATGGTTTTGAAACTGTGCTTGCTGTCAGGGTGCATGAAAAAACTAGTGTTATTTAGTTGAGACAAAGCATCCTGTAATTTCACTGCTGGATATAGACTGGGAATTGAGTTACGACCACACTGTTCACAGGCACTTTCAATTACTTTTTGCCAATGCTGCAGTTTCTTTTGCCAGCGTTTTGCATCAAGTTTTACACCACAACGTTCAGTAATGAGAGGGGTAAATTGTTTAACTCCAAGTTCAACTCCCTTTTGCAATGTCAGCTCCATTTTGTCACCGCGAGATATACCTTGGAATAAGTGAATATTTAATGGAGATTCGTTGTTGACCTCTATGGCTTCAACCACACGAACTGAAACCTGATTACGTTCAATAGCTTGGATTTGGGCAAAATAACTAAATCCATCACCATTAAATAATTCTATTTGTTGGCCTGTATTCATACGCAGCACGCGACTAATATGCGTCGAAGCTTCTTTATCTAGCGCCATCTCAGTGGATAGCGACAGTGCTTCAGAGGTGAAAATACGGGGTACACGCATCGGTTTAGTCCTTAGTCGCTAACTGTATACCTTGCCAGGCAATATCGGCAAGCTTATCGATCTCTTCAGGTGTAATAACATAGGGTGGCATGAAATAAACAATATTGCCTAAGGGTCTAAGCAGCGCACCTTGTGATAAAGCGTGCTCATACACACGCATACCACGACGTTCTTTCCAGTTATAAGGTGTACGAGACTTTTTATCCTGAACCATCTCGGCGGCTAGAATCATGCCGGTTTGGCGCACTTCGGCGATGTTAGGGTGATCAGCAAAATGGGCGGTTGCCTGAGCCATGTGTTGTGCCAAGACTTTATTGTTCTCAATCACCGGTTGGCTTTGAAAAATATCCAATGTTGCCTTAGCAACGGCACAACCTGTAGCATATCCAGTGTAACTATGTGAATGAAGGAAAGCAGTCAACTTTTCGTAGTCATCGTAGAAAGCCTGAAAGATTGATTCACGGGTCAGCATTGCTGAAAGTGGCAAAAAGCCAGCAGTAAGGCCTTTTGATACGCACATAAAGTCGGGGCTAATATCTGCTTGTTCACAGGCAAACAAAGTACCAGTACGGCCAAAGCCGACAGCGATTTCATCGGCAATTAAATGAACGTCAAATTCATCACACAGTTTACGTAATTCGCTAAGATAGACAGGATGATACATACGCATCCCAGAAGCACACTGCACCAGTGGCTCAACGATAATAGCCGCAACCTTCTTGTGTTCGCGCTCAACAAGCTCACGCATTTTTTCAAACTGACGTAACGAGTAATCATGCCAACTCTCGCCTTCTTCACGGTAGAAGCAGTCAGGAGAAGGGGCTGTCATAACATCAAACATAAGCGGTTTATAGGGCGCTTTATATAATCCTAAATCAGAAACTGCCAATGCTCCCGTAGTTTCACCGTGGTAACCACTTTCTAAAGCGATAAATTGTGTTTTCTCGGGCTTGCCTGCTAGCTGCCAGTAATGCAGACTCATCTTCAGGGCAATTTCGACCGCTGAAGAGCCATTCTCACCATAGAAGACACGGTCTAATCCTTCTGGAGTCATGGCTACCAGTTGCTCAGCCAGATCAATTGCTGGCTCGTGAGTGAAGCCAGCAAAAATCACATGCTCCAGCTTATCGACCTGCTCCTTCATGGCGTTGGCAATAATAGGATTACTGTGGCCAAACAGATTGACCCACCAGGAGCTGACAGCATCAATGTAGCGGTTACCGTCAAAATCTTCTAAATAGACACCTTCGCCACGCTTGATAGGTGTCATAGGGTAGCGCTCATAATCTTTCATTTGACTGCAAGGGTGCCAAAGAACAGCTAAGTCACGTTTTTTCAGGGAAGCGTTATCCATAGAAATATATTGAAACCATTGAAAAATGATGGCGCTATTATCGCGTATTTATGTAGAAGTCTCAAAGGATCCTAGTTAATAGTTATAAACTGCAAAGTCAGCTGACTTATATTAGAATGACAATAAAATAGAATAATACTTAGGAAACAATATGCTTATTAGTAGGGTGCTATCATCTACTTTAACTAATGTAGAAAATAATAAAATTGCTTTCTTAAGATTGTCGTATCTACCAATTGTATGTTTTCTCATAATTGAGATTTGGCTAATAAAATCTGAAAGCAGAATATTGCTAATACTGGCCATTCTACTAAACATTTATGTCTATTCAATATTTTGTATCGGTATCCATAGGCTAAACCTTATTGGCAAAAGAGCTAATCCTCCGTTAGGAAATATAAGACTAAAATTACGAGAGTGGAATTATATTGGCTATTTGTTAATTATTGGGCTTTTTACTGGCTTAGCCCAAATCGTGGGTTTAATACCTTATATCGGCCACTATCTGGCCATAGTATTAGTCATATATGTTTTTTCAAGGTTGGCTTTAGTTTTACCAGCTGTCGCTATTGATAGGTCTTTAAGTATTAAAGAAGCTTTGCATATCAGTAAGCAGTATCACCTAGAAACCTTTTTACTATTGGGAGTGATCCCAACTTTAACAATATTGCCTTTGTACTTATTAGATTACAGCTTGATTAGCCAAATTGTCAGTTCGATTTATACAACAACTATTATGATCTTTAATATTGGGCTTATTTCCCAGACATATGAATTATTGGTTGGGGTTGAAGAAGATGAAGATAGCTCAAGTATTAATATTTAACGACGAAGAATGAAGTGGCTTTAACTCTTATAAATATGAAAGAGTTATTGGAGAGTTAGTAAATTGAAGACAATAAAAAGCCGGCAATAGCCGGCTTTTTTATAGAGCAATGTATTACAAAAATTAGTAACGGTAATGTTCTGGCTTGTAAGGGCCTTCAACCGGTACGTTGATGTAATCTGCTTGGTCTTGGCGAAGAGTTGTCAAACGCGCACCGATTCTTTCAAGGTGCAGGCGCGCTACTTTTTCATCAAGATGTTTAGGCAGGATATAAACATCGTTGTCGTACTTATCGCCATTCTTCCACAGTTCAATCTGTGCTAACACCTGGTTGGTGAATGAGTTGGACATTACGAAGCTTGGGTGGCCGGTGGCACAACCAAGGTTCACTAGGCGGCCTTTAGCCAATAAGGTAATGCGTTTACCATCAGGGAATCTGATTTGGTCAACCTGTTCTTTAATGTTGACCCACTCGTATTTTTCCAGGCTGGCAACGTCGATTTCATTATCGAAGTGACCAATGTTACAAACGATAGCCTGATCTTTCATACGCTCCATGTGTTCATGGCGAATGATGTCATAGTTACCCGTCGCCGTTACCACAATATCTGCTTGCTCAACAATGTTTGGATCTTCAAGGTCCACAACACGATAACCTTCCATCGCAGCCTGTAGTGCACAAATTGGATCGATTTCAGTAATCCAAACTGTTGCACCTAAACCGCGAAGCGATTGAGCAGAACCCTTACCCACATCACCGTAACCACAAACGATAGCAATTTTACCAGCAATCATGACGTCAGTAGCACGCTTAATACCGTCTACTAGAGACTCACGGCAACCGTATAAGTTATCAAACTTAGATTTAGTCACTGAGTCATTGACGTTAATGGCTGGGAACGGAAGTTCGCCACGTTTTTTCATTTGATATAGGCGAGCAACACCTGTGGTCGTTTCTTCAGTCACGCCTTGGATATTGGCTAAAGTGCGAGAATAAAAGTCACTGTCTTCGGACAACTTAACTTTGATAGCTTTAAATAAGGCTACTTCTTCTTCGCTCTTTGGGTTATCTAATACTGAAATATCTTTTTCGGCACGAGTTCCAAGAATAAGAAGAGTCGTAGCATCGCCACCATCATCCAAAATCATGTTCGGAGAACCGCCATCATGCCATTCCATGATGTGGTGCGTATATTCCCAGTACTCATCCAAAGTTTCGCCTTTATAGGCAAAAACAGGAATGCCTTGATCGGCAATTGCAGCAGCGGCGTGATCTTGAGTTGAGTAAATATTACATGACGCCCAACGAACTTCGGCGCCTAGTGAAATTAAGGTTTCAATTAACATGGCCGTTTGAATGGTCATGTGTAAAGAACCCGCAATGCGAGCACCTTTAAGAGGTTGTTCTGAACCGTACTCTTCGCGAACAGCCATCAAACCAGGCATTTCGCTTTTTGCCATGTCGATTTCTTTGTGGCCCCAGTCAGCGAGAGCAATATCTTTAATGATGTGGTCAGTCATAATTTTCCTAAATTTTTTCAGGGCTCTTTAAATCGAAAGCTGATCGATAAAAGGCCGTTCAGTGAGTGTAAAAGTAAATAGATTATAATCCGGCTGCAGCACGTAACTCTTCGGCTTTATCGGTTTTTTCCCAAGTAAAGCTGTCTTCAGTTCGGCCAAAGTGACCATAAGCTGCTGTGGACTGATAAATTGGTTGTAGCAAGTTCAACATTTTAGTTAAGCCGCGTGGGCGCAAGTCAAAATGTTCGCGAACCAGGCCAACGAGTTTGTCTTCGCTGATTTTGCCGGTACCAAAGGTATTGATACTGATTGATGTTGGTTCGGCAACACCGATTGCGTATGACACTTGAATCTCACAACGATCGGCAAGACCGGCGGCAACGATGTTTTTGGCAACATAACGACCAGCATACGCTGCGCTACGGTCAACTTTTGATGGATCTTTGCCGGAGAAAGCACCGCCACCGTGACGTGCCATACCGCCATAGGTATCAACAATAATTTTACGCCCCGTTAAGCCGCAGTCGCCCATTGGACCACCGATAACGAACTTACCGGTCGGATTAACGAAATATTTAGTTTTGTCACTGATCCATTCAGCAGGTAGAACTGGCTTAATGATTTCTTCGATAACAGCTTCCTGTAGATCTTTTAGAGAAATCTCGGGGCTATGTTGAGTGGATAAAACGACAGCATCAATACCTACTGGCTGGTCATTTTCGTAGCGGAAGGTGAGCTGGCTTTTAGCATCTGGGCGTAACCATGCTAGCGTACCGTTTTTGCGAAGTTCAGCTTGCTTTTGCACTAAGCGGTGTGAGTAAGTAATTGGTGCTGGCATAAGCACGTCGGTTTCATTGCTGGCGTAACCAAACATTAAACCCTGGTCGCCGGCACCTTGCGCTTCTGGATCATCGCGATCAACACCTTGAGCAATATCAGGACTTTGCTTGCCAATAGCATTCAGTACCGCGCAAGATTCCCAATCGAAACCGATTTCAGAGCTGTTATAGCCAATTTGCTTAATGGTATTACGTGCAAGCTCTTCAATATCAACCCATGCAGTGGTCGCAACTTCACCTGCGACAATTACCATACCCGTTTTAACCATGGTTTCCACAGCAACGCGCGCATTGGTATCTTGCTTAAGGATTGCATCAAGTACCGCGTCGGAAATCTGATCGGCAATTTTGTCTGGATGTCCTTCGGAAACGGACTCCGACGTAAATACGGAATAATTGCTCATTTCTATTAAGTTACCTTTTATTTAAAACAGAATGATGTAAACCAACTTAACAACACTAAAATGCTGGTCAAAAAGTAGGCGGATTTTACACTGTTTAGACGTCTAAATCACCTATTTTTACACCCTTGACTGTGAAAATCACATGAAAAGAATTCAACATCATTATAATCAGACTAATAGATAAAGAAACCGAGAAAAAGTTACATAGATCAATAAAATCAATAACAAAAACCTCACATAAAATAATGGTATACCGTCAGGTAAAGGCTGGCCTTAAATTAGGAAGTGCTAAATAGATGTTGTTACATACCACCTATAACTAATCGTAATAATTGATTAGAATCATATTATAAGCAATGAAGATAATGACAGAGCAGGAAGGATTAATGACGCCACAACTAAAATACCGTAAGCATAAATTTGACGAAGGTGAGCCCTTATCGCCCTGGCGAGAAAAAATTCATGAAGTAATTTTTGAAGCAGACACCTTTGCTGGCAAGTCATTTGATGTGGCTTTAATTATCACAATTTTTATTAGTGTGTTAGCTGTCATGCTCGATAGCGTAAAAGTGATTTCGGTACAATACGGTAGTCTGCTGCTTGCAGCGGAATGGGCTTTCACCATCTTGTTTACTATTGAATATATCTTACGTTTAATAAGTGTCCGAAAGCCTCTGCAATATGCAAAAAGCTTTTATGGGGTGGTGGATTTACTCTCAATTATTCCTACTTATTTAACGTTAATTATTGTCGACGCAAAGTATTTCCTTATTATTCGTATTTTAAGGGTACTGAGAATATTCAGGATTTTTAAGCTGGCTAACTATATGGGCGAAGCCAGCTTGATGATGAATGCGCTGAGAAATAGTGGTACTAAAATTAGTGTATTCCTGTACACGGTTCTTATGTCTGTGGTTGTGTTTGGTTCATTGGTTTATGTCATTGAAGGTCCTGAAAATGGATTTAGCAGTATTCCGACTTCAGTCTACTGGGCCATCGTAACCCTAACCACCGTTGGCTACGGCGACATCTCACCCCAAACTCCCGTCGGACAATTTCTCGCATCCTGCATCATGATTCTAGGTTACGGCTTGATAGCAGTACCGACCGGGATCTATAGCGCAGAAATCACTCGCGAAGTTATGAAGAAAAAAGATGTTACCAATAATGCTTGCCCAGCCTGTGCCTACGAAGGGCACGATAAAGATGCGGAGTTTTGTAAGAAGTGTGGGACTAAATTGTAATAAAAGTGTCGAAAAATTGAACACAAGTCAAAAATGCATATAATACGCCTTTTATAATAAAATGGCTGGGATATGAAAAAAATACAATATGGAATCTTGTTGGTGATTCTGCCACTGGTGCTTGCGTTCAGTTATTACTTTTCACCTTCTAAACCGCTATCAATCGTAAAGGACATAGGTCAACTGCCTGTAGACGCGGGTATTATAGATATGAATAACTCTATAACGTTTGAAGGTAGCCTCTATTTTATAAGTAGAATTCCTGAGTTCGGAGCAGAACTCTGGAAGGTGGATAAAGATAATAATGTAAGTTTAGCTTTGGAAACTATTCCAGGTAGAGAGTCCAGTGGCATACGAATACTGTTTGAGTCAGAAAATATACTGTATGTCTCTGCAAAGAAACCGGGCTCAAATACTAGCTCTGTCTATTATCTTGATGATCCTAATGGTGAATTCATTGAACTTGATCTGGGAGTACCTATCCACACTGGTAACCTAAAAGAAGTAGATGGTAAATATTTTGCATTGACTAGCTCGAATGAAAATAACGTTGATACCATTGTTGAGCTTAATGGAGAAGGTAGTTTACTTCATACGATTACAGGGAATGAAAACTTTTATTCAATTCATGACGTTACTTATTTTAATAATGAAATTTACTTTAGTTTTAGCGATGGTTCGTCTCACGAATTGAGAAAGAAATCAGCTGGCGTTGTAGAGACTATTTATACTAGTGATCATCAAATATCTCGATTAATTAAAACAACCGCTGGAATTTATATAGTAGAGAATAATTATAATGTCACGCCATCTTCTTTTGATCTTAGTTTTTTGAGTGAAGATCAAATAACTCCATTAAAGAGCTTTAGCCATATAGATACTGATCAAATTTTAGCTCAAGGAGACTATTTGACCTTGCTTGCAGTGCCTGTAGGAAGTGATGTGCAACAGATTTGGGAGTTTAATGGGGCTGATATTGATCAATTGACGAATTATATCGAAGGAGAAGTATGGGATATAAGACACCTGACTCGAGTAAGTAGTACATTATATTATTATGAGTCCGGGGTAGAGGGAGAAAAGGTAAAGTTCAGTGATGGAGCCGGACTTTATGATGTAAGTACAGGATATGAATATTATGAGTTTTTTGGCCATACTAGACTGTTAGAATTGAACAGCAAAGTATTTATCCAAGGTAACAAGTATCAAGATGGGCAAGCTATACCTAGTGTGTCAGTCATAAGCAATGGTATCGCGACAGAGATAATAAGTGACCAAGAGGTATACGATTACCAGCCTTTCTCTATGGGTGATAAGGTTTATGTAATAGCTAAAAAATATAACTCTATTATCGAATTGTATGAAATAGATACCGACTTTGGAGTAGCTAACTCAAAATTAGTGTTTGAAAGTCAAAGCGTTGATTACCTTGCAGCTGATGAATTAAATAACAAAATTTATATTCTTAATGGAGAGACTGCAGGAGGCCAATACCTACTATCGGTAATTGATAATTACATAGTAAATCAATTAACAGTTTCAAGTAATACAGGCGGTAGTTATCCCAGACAATTCACTGCACTGAAAGATAAGACATACTTTATCGCGGAGCATGATGAATTAGGTACAACCTTATGGGAATCTGATGGACACGAAGCACTGCTTATCGATGCTGAATTTAATGAAATTTTGAATGTAAGTCCTGAGATGTTATTTAATGTGGATGATCATCTTATTTATTTAGTAAAAGAAGGAAGTGGCTTTAATTCAAAATTTCAGATTTGGATACATAAAGAGGGAAGCTCATATCGACTATCCCAATATACATTTAACGAAAGTGAACTATCAATTCTAAATGATGGTGTTGGATTGTACTTCATTAGCGGTTATGAAGGGGGTACAAGAAGAGCACTGTGGTTTATATCTCCTGAGGAAGCTCGAATAATTGAGGAATTAGATGGTGTTTCAAATGAGACAAAACTTATAAATACTCCACATGGAATTTACTTCACAGATGGTTTTGGGGATTCTGCAGGTCTTTGGAAGCTTGATGGCATGTCCCTGATAAAGATCGAGGATAATGGTTTGCAGTTCTCCTCATCATATGAAAGGGAAATCATTTGGGATTCGCAGCATATCTACCTAAAGCAATGTATTGATTATACAACAGTGGTATACAAAAGTGATATTGCCAATGGCTTAGAGGCTATGGATATCGGGGAGCTGTCTGGTAAGAATTGCAATGACTCAAAGTATTATCAATTATCTGAGGAAGTAGCAGTTCTGTTAAGTAGTTATGAGACAGATTTGTATGGTGTTTGGAGCTTGAAAGATGGTGTACTCAATCGTATAGATAGTTTCGCAGATGTGAGAGGTGAGGCTATAGCTATGGATAGCAGATTATATTTCAATGCACAACCAGCAGATTCTTATCGTGACTATCTTCATGTTTATGAGAACGGTGTTGCGAACAACTTGTATATAGAAAGTTCAGATGGTCTTAAAGTGGCAAAGGTTTCAACTGAGGATAACTCTGACTGGATATTTAATAAGTATGTAGGTTATCAGCTTTATCAATATAGCGAAAATGGACTTAGTGAATATGGAGTTATCCCAGACGGTTACGATAACATACATTCTATAATAAAAGTTGGAAATATTAACTTTATACAAGCTAGCGGTCAGTATGGGAGCAATCAGTTAATTGCTCTTGAGGAATCAGGAGAGTTAACTTTTCTAAACCAAGACCAAAGTATAAACTTCAGTAATAATGGTTATTATGGAGGCTCTCCGATAGGTAAAGGTCATGGAGAGTGGTTGTTTATGCAAGGGTGTAACTACATAGTAGGCTGTGAGCCTTATTCATTGAGCTTGAGTAAAACACTTTTAGCATCCTTCAATACAGATAAAAACCATTATGTTGCTGGCTATAAAGTTTCTGTAGATGGCTCTCTGTCTGAAATGGGAGAGGCTGATATTGTGGAATATAACTGGAAGTTAGTTGGTTATGAGGGTGCTCAAATTGAGAATAATGGTAATGCTCAGGCAAGTATTAAGTTACCTTTAATAGAGCAAGGTACTAATCTGACAGTTGAGTTGGAAGTTATTGATGCTAATGATAATAGTAGTACGGCAACCAAAGAAATAAGTGTTGAGGTAAATCAAGCTCCAGAAATTGTTATTAGCGCTCCTGCCTCTGCTGTAGAAGGGAGTGTAGTTAAGTTGGATGCGAATGCTTCAAGTGATAAAGAAGGAGAAGCACTAAGTTTTCAATGGAGTATTGTGGAAGGCAAAAATATTAATCTTAACAATGCACATCAAGCGATTGCTTCATTTACAGTACCTGACTTAGAAGAAGATGCAGTCATTACTTTCAAAGTTGCTGTGGGCGATACTGTTGGAAATGTTTCTGTGGCTGAGGTGCAAGTTTCCTTGGAGAAGGCTGAAGGAACCACCAACCCTAATCCAGATAATGGTGCGGGTGATGGTGACTCAGGCGGCGGTGGTTCTACAAATTGGCTACTGTTATTGATGCTTGCTTCACTGATGATGATGAGGTTCGGCTATCATCGCAGAAGAGTTAACTGAGTCACAAAAAGGGTAGCCATGAGCTACCCTTTTTTATAGGTTAGTAGATTACTTTCCTAACAAATCTTTTGTGCCTTGAAGATATTCCTTACCTTTTTTTTGCACTGTTTCCGGGTCATTGGTTTCTGATGCAATATGAACTTTTTCTAGATTGTCCTGAGTCTTGTCTAGGTGTGCTTCAATAAACTGTAATGCGTTTTCCAGGCTGTAAGACATCTGGTGGATTTCGGCCATAGTATATGGGGTTAATTCGTACTGAATACGTCCTTCTAGCTGGGCATTGTACTTTTCTATGATAGCAATGGCTTCGGCCATGGTTTCTGGCTTTTCACCTTTGAAATGTCTGACATCGGTTGCATGGGCAACGGACAATGTTGCTGCTGCAAGAATAATGGCTGATAAGGTTTTGCGAAGTAACATGTTGAGACCTTGTTGAGAATGATTGTTGTTTACATTCTACTCTTGGCCTGAAGTAGTGCCAAGTGATTCAGATCAATTCATTGATAGAAATTTTTAATAGTTGGGACAACTTATACGTAGTAAACGCTGGAGGTCATAACCTTTGACATCAGGCTCATTACGCCTTTTATTGGCTTGGGCAGCTCGGCGGCGCCATGCTCCAGGGCAACGGTGGCATGCTTCAGTTCTTCTTCACGCATCTGTTGCAATATGACACGACTCTTGCTGTCCTGAATCGGTAGCTTTTGTAGGTGATCATCGAGATGGCGACAGACCTGATGCTCGGTTTCAGCGACAAATCCCAGGCTCCACTTGTCACCAGCTATACCGGCCAGTGCGCCTATAGTGAAGGAACTTGCATACCAGAGGGGGTTGAGCAGACTCTCGTGGCTACCTAGCTCGTGAATGCGTTCGCTACACCAGGCCAGATGGTCGACCTCTTCCTGCGCAGCCTGTTCCATCTTGTCACGAATATTGGGTAGTTTGGCGGTCAGTGCTTGCCCTTGATACAGAGCCTGGGCGCAGACTTCGCCAGTATGATTAATACGCATAAGGCTCGCGGCATGGGTCTTATCTTGATCAGACATTTTAGATTCATCAATGTCGTGCGCCGGGTTAGGTCGAGGCTTTGCATCATAAATGCCCCGAGTGGTCTTCAGCGCTGAGTCTGCTACCAGACAAAGTCGATCAAAAAAGCTGTATTGACGCATAGATCTGCTACACTTATTCGCTCAAAGAAAAGCTATTGTAGCGATAAATCATAAGAAAGTTAATCTCGGGCGTTAGCCATTTAAAGCATGAAATAGAGGCAATTTATTAACCATGGGCGATACTTTAGAAAAAAACGATCTGGCAATACTGATTGAATCCAAAAATCCCATCATAGTTATTGAGTCGCACGAAGAAGCTCGAGTCACTGAACTACTGACAAAAGTAGCGATTAAGCTCAAAAAGCCACTGTTTGGTTGGCATTTAACAGAAGGTCTACGCCGGGTTGAAATGACAAGTTCGCACTTTGCACCATTAGAGGATACGCAAAAACCGGATGATTGTTTAAAGCATATCAAACGCATGGAACGCCCGGGAATTTACGTTCTCTATGACTTTCATCCTTTTCTGGATGAGCAGCATCCTGAGCAGGTACGTTTGGTTAAAGATATTGCACTGCAGTTTCAAAAACATCATCAAACCCTGGTGCTGGTCAGCCACAAGTTGAAGCTGCCGGAAGAAATACGACGCTTTTCCGCAAAGTTCGAATTACGGCTTCCCTGTAATCAAGAGTTGGAGAAGTTAATTCATGCAGAAGCAACCCGGTGGGCGCTTAATAATCAAGGACGAAAAGTAAGAACTGATAAAGCAACGATGCAAAGATTGGTGCAAAACTTAACTGGCCTGACTTTGAGTGATGCTCAGCAAATCATTCGTAACCTGATTTACGATGATGGAGCCATTACCGATTGCGAAATGGATAAAGTGAATCAAGCCCGATATGAATTATTAGATCTGGAAGGCGCGGTGCATTATGAATATGAAACGGCACACTTTGCCGATGTTGGCGGTATGACAAAGCTCAAACAATGGCTGGAGATGCGCCGTAAGATCTTTATAAGTGATCAGGATATGGGGCTGGATAAGCCGAAAGGAATTATGCTGGTGGGCGTGCAAGGTGGTGGTAAGTCGCTGGCGGCAAAAGCCGTTGCCGGGATGTGGGGCGTACCGTTGTTGCGTCTGGATTTTGGCGCCTTGTACAGCAAGTGGCATGGTGAAAGCGAAAAGAATCTACGTGAATCACTCAAGCTGGCTGAGATGATGGCGCCTTGTGTCTTATGGTTGGATGAAGTAGAGAAAGGGATCTCGACGGGCGATAACGATGGCGGAACTTCTAAAAGAGTGTTGGGTACCATGCTGACTTTTATGCAGGAAAATAAGCTACCCATTTTTATTGTCGCAACCGCCAATGATATTTCAGCTTTGCCACCAGAGTTGGTGCGTAAAGGGCGACTCGATGAAATCTTTTTTGTTGATTTACCAGATTATAACTCTCGTCAGGAAATATTTCACATCCATTTAAGCAAACGCAAACAAGAGCCAGAGCAGTTTGATTTGCAAAAGCTGGCTGAAGCTACTGAAGGCTTTAGTGGAGCAGAAATTGAGCAGGCAGTCATTGCAGGCTTATACGCTGCGCATTATGGTGATAAGCCTTTATGTGACGAAACTTTGCTGGGTGAGGTTGCAGCTACCAGCCCATTATCTAAAGTGATGGCAGAAAAAATGGTCGCGCTTAGGCAATGGGCGGAAGGTCGTGCTGTCGTTGCCAATTGATTGAGAGAAGATGGGAGCTTTTATGAAACTGATATATTCAACCGCCTCGCCGTATGCTCGAGCTGCACGAATTTTTGTCCAGGAATTAGGTTTGAGCGAACAAGTAGAAGAAGTGTTCCGACATCCTTTTGAAAATCCTACGGAGTTAATTGAAGCCAATCCGCTGTGCAAGGTTCCCTGTCTGATTGATGACAGTGGCAATGCACTATTTGATAGTCAGGTCATTTGCGAATATCTGGATGCACAGGCAGGTAATCGTTTGTTTAATGAAATTAACAACGATTGGCATCTAAAAACATTATATTCATTGACGCGGGGGCTATTGGATTCAGCTGTCGCTTGGCAGCAGGATAAAATGCGTGCGGAATTGCAATCTGACTTTTGGCAAGAACGATTCATCAAGAGTATTGATCGTGGCTTAGACTACCTTGAGCAGCGACTCAATGAGTTACCAAAGAATTTTTCAGCCATCCACATTAATCTAATTGCTGTGCTGGACTATCTGGATTTCAGACATGCCGAGTATCAATGGCAGACTAAGTTTTCCAAGCTGAAAGATTGGTGGTTAAGTTATAAAGAAAAGCCTTCGATTGTTGCAACACAACCGAAGGCTTAGAGACCGGTTAAAGGAACTGAGCAATCAGTTACTTTTTACGCCATGCACCATTGATATTAATGTAATGGCCGCGCTGGGTCTTGTCCAGATTTCGCTTCGCCGCAATGGCCTCAACTTCCGCTAAAGTAATATTGGCTTTACGTGCTTCCTGTGCGTAGATAGTACGTCTTTTATCGTTAATATCTTGCACAAAAGAACGGATTTGCGCGCTTGGATTAGAAACTACAATGCCCACATAACCTGTAGACATTTCACCCACAACGCCTTGATCTTTAAGGGTGCCAATATCCAGAGCAGCTGCCTGGGCCGCAAAAATAAAAGTTGCCAATAAAGTCAGTAACGATTTTCGTAATAGGGTCATGATATTCTCTCCTAAAATAACCCTGAGTCTTCGCTCAAGGCCTTATCCAATTCACGTTCTACCTTAACCACAATTTCATGCTTAATGGTGAAATCACCGATGATGTGGATAGGCTTGTCTGGTGCTTCCAATTTTACGGTGCAAGCCGTTGCCATCAAAGATAGGCTGGCGACTGCAAGTAAAGAGGGTAATCCGCTTAATTTCATACTAGTTCCTTACACAGATTATTAACTGAGGATAACTGTTATTCTACGAGCTTAACATGAATGATCACTGAATTTTGAGTAAATCCTTCTGTTTTAAATCATCCAGCACGGGCGTCGCCATATCCCCGGTAACCAACATTGAATAGAGCAGGTTGGGGAGGTTGCCACGTAATGTCAGATCCAACTTGATAGGGAAGCCATTATAAACATCAGGGTTAGAGCCAAGCGTGTACAGGGTAATGATGTAATCGCCTTCGCTACTGTAATCAATAGTACCGCTGAGTTCTTTATAATGAAAGTTTTCCAGCGCCTGAAAGGCAATGTTAGCTTCTTTGCCACCATCTGATTTGAGCTTGAGAATACCAGGTTTTTTACTGATAAAAGTACCATTGATGATCTGCCGTGAATCGGGCTTGATGACTAATGGCAGTATCAGGTCAAATTTGCTGGAGACCGAAAGCTTCTCACTTTCCAAGGCCGTAAGAAGGCTTTGCAAGTTGATATCCGACAAAAGGAGCGTGAATGGCTTGATCGAAGTTTTATGCATATCAAAACGTGGGATGCTAATAGTGCCCCCCAGTAATTGACCGCTGATATCATGGAAACGATAGTCGGTAGCAGTATGTTCAAGCTTAAAACTGAGGTTAGTCATAGCGATTCCGGCAGCTAACTCAATGCTTTCAACTTTGGCATTGACCGAACCCTGCAAGGAAGACTGTTTGCTCAAGTTATCGGTAACCGATGCATTGTTGAGGGCAAGCTTGTCATAGAGCAAACTTAAATTGTCTACACTTAGAGCCCCCTCAAAAAGCAGTTTCAGGGGATCGCCTGACAGTTTCTTTATATTGAGATCGCCGCCGGTAACCCTCAATGCTGGATAAGCTTTTAAAAAAGGCGTCCAACTTTTTAATGTCATCATCGGCAAACTTGAACGATCAACCTGAAGATTGTGTGTACCTGACTTTAGGTTATAAACATAACGAACGGGAATCGTATTTTGTGAATGCTGTAAGGAGCCTTTGGCAGTGAAGGTCTGCTTGAGTAGCTTCCAGTCAAATTTACCACTGACATAATCCACGGCGATATTGTCATTGAGATAGCTGGCCTGAATAAAGCTCAGCTCACCATTAATTGCCGCATTAGACGGATCTGGTTTTAGCGAACCTTTGATGTCGTAGAGCGTTAGGGGTTGCTTGGTCAGTGACAGTTGTTTTGCAGAATAATGTGCTTTGAAAATGTCGTTAGTAAGATCGATTTGAGCCATCAGCTGAGTGGCACTAACCGTTTCATCGGTTAAAACAAGTTTAAGACCAACGGGTTTTATAAGCTGTAAGTTAAGCTTTTTGTCAGTTACAACTGATGGTTTAGTCTTGTTTGGTTCGCTGAGTGTGCCACTCAAATTTTGCGTCCAATCAACAGCGCCCTGCCATTGGTGGGCGGGTAAATTAACACTGTAGGCATTACCTTTCAAAGTGCTATTAGCAAGGTCGAGATGTAACTGCTGGCTTTTCAGCTGAAGCTTGCCATCAAGCAAGCTGGCTGAAGCATCAATATAAGCCTTGAGCGATTCAGAATTAACGTTAATGCCTTTGTCAGCAGTGCGATAACTGGTCTTGGGTAAATTCAGGTTAAGAGAAACTTGAGCTGAAGCCTTTTGTTCAGGTGCGGTGAGTGTTTTAGTCAGGTCGAGTGAGACACTATCAATTGAAGCCGTGCTTTGTAGGTTATTATTGTTAGCGGTAAGCTCTAACTTACCATTGGTTTTGACGAGCTGTGTTTCAAGATTGAAGTCAAGCTGCGTTTCCTCTTTAGCAACCAGTTCAAGCTTAACTTTGTTATCAAGTTGTTGTGTGTCTAAGGTTAAGCCATATTCCTTTGCATAACTTGTTACCTCTTGCTCAAACCATGCGGGATTTAATCTTAACGGAATCTGTAGCCTGCTGTTTTCTTTAAGTGTGGTTATAAATTGCTTATCGGCTTTTTGTTGAAGAGTGGCAGCTAGGTTAAAACTGACAGCGTCTAGATCGGCAGAGTAAATTTGCACCCAAGGAATGCGTTTAATTTCACCGGTTAGTCCAAGTTGCCAGCTGGAATCAGACAAAGGCGTTGCATTTACCGTCAGCTGGTTATCGTCTTGCATTAATCTAAGTGTTAGCGACTCAAGATTGTTGTTCTGATGCTGAATCTTAGAATGGAGAGTGAAGTTTAAACCCATCCAACCAATGCGGCTGTCTAAACTGAGCTGCTTGTCGTTAGCCTTAAATACGATATCGGTCAGATCAAAGCTTTGACCGCCTATTCCTTTAAGCTGCACTTCATCAATTGATAACTGATTAAGAGGAAGCGGTGGAATTGTGATTGTCTCAGGCAATTTAAAATCAGCGGTACCGGACTCGCTTGTTGAAGGAGCTATTTGGATAATGGCTTTTTCAGCGGAAACGCCGAGCAGCTTTTTCTGCCACAAAGAATAGCGAAGCTGAGTGTTGTGTAATTCTAAATTAATGGTTTGCTCGCCATCAATTTGTAGAGTGAGTTGCTTGACCTTGGTACGGGTCAGACCGGGACGATCTAAGTCGAGCGTTTCTAGCTTAATTGATGGTGGCAGAAATTTGGCCAACTGGCCGGGTACCCAATAGGGCGAAGTCCAGTAGGCGATCACAAACAGTAACGCCAGAAAGGCGCCGATCCATGCAGTCCATTTAAGAATCTTTTTAATCAAGTAAAAACCAGTCCGCTTCTATTGTTTTAATGCATAAAAAAAGCCTTACGGGTTAGTGTAAGGCTTTTTGATGAATGGTCAATGAACTGGGTTTATTTTGCCTGTTCGCGAGCAATTGCCCTATGACCGATATCAGTACGGTAATAAACATTATCCCAGTTGATCTGCTTGACTCCTTCGTAGGCTTTAGCCTGAGCTTCAGTCACAGAATCACCTAAGGCGACAACACACAGAACACGACCGCCATTGGTCACAATCTGGCCATCTTTTTCGGCGGTTCCAGCGTGGAAAACCTTAGCGCCGGAAATAGAGTCAAGACCATGAATGACATCGCCTTTGTTGTAGCTTTCTGGATAACCACCAGCGGCCAACACCACGCCTACTGCTGCGCGTGAATCCCACTCGGCTGTGGTTGAATCGAGCTTGCCATCAAGTGCGGCTAAACATAGCTCAGCCAAATCTGATTGTAAGCGACTCATGATCGGCTGGGTTTCAGGGTCACCAAAACGGCAGTTATATTCCAATACTTTCGGTACACCATCAGCATCAATCATCACGCCGGCATACAAAAAGCCAGTGTAGGGGTGACCTTCTGCAGCCATGCCTTCAACCGTAGGAATAATCACTTGCTGCATGATGCGGTCATGCATTTTAGGCGTGACGACCGGAGCAGGGGAATAGGCACCCATGCCGCCTGTATTGGGGCCTGTATCGCCATTGTCGCGAGCCTTATGATCCTGTGAAGTTGCTAATGGCAAAATATTCTTGCCGTCGACCATCACGATAAAGCTGGCTTCCTCGCCTTTCAGGAACTCTTCAACCACTACTCGGTGACCAGCATCACCAAATTTATTGCCTGCCAACATATCGTCAATCGCTTCGTCGGCCTGTTCGATTGTCTCAGCGATAATCACGCCTTTACCTGCGGCTAAGCCATCAGCCTTGATTACGATAGGCGTACCCATTTCGCGAACATAAGCTTTGGCTGGTTCAATCTCAGTGAAGTTCTGGTAAGCCGCGGTTGGAATATTATGGCGTGCTAAAAAGTCTTTGGTGAAGGCTTTTGAGCCTTCCAGCTGTGCAGCACCTTTAGTTGGGCCAAAACATTTCAAACCAGCTTCAGTGAAAGCATCTACTACACCAATGACCAGCGGCGCTTCCGGACCAACAATAGTCAGCTCGACGTTGTTGTCTTTAGCAAAAGCGATTAAGCCATCAATATCTTCAGCGCCAACTGCAACCGTCTGCACTTTGTCTTCTCGTGCGATGCCGGCATTGCCGGGTGCTACAAATACTGTCTCGACGTTAGCAGATTGAGCGACTTTCCATGCCAAAGCATGTTCACGGCCGCCGCTACCAATAATCAATACGTTCATATCAATTCCTATAGCAAACACTTATTAATGACGGAAATGGCGCATGCCAGTAAAGACCATAGCCATGCCATGCTCATTGGCAGCTTCGATGATTTCATCATCGCGAATCGAGCCACCAGGCTGAATCACGGCAGTAATGCCGGCTTCAGCAGCTGCATCAATACCATCGCGGAATGGGAAGAAAGCATCAGATGCCATCACAGAACCTTTAACTTCAAGATTCTCGTCAGCAGCTTTAATGCCTGCAATTTTGGCACTATAGACACGGCTCATCTGACCGGCACCAACGCCAATAGTCTGGCCATTGCGTGCATAAACAATCGCATTAGATTTAACGTATTTGGCCACTTTCCAGCAGAACATCAGGTCACGCATTTCTTCTTTGCTAGGTTCGCGCTTGCTGACGATGCGTAAATCATCTTCAAAGACCATGCCCAGGTCGCGATCTTGCACTAACAGGCCGCCATTAACGCGTTTGAAATCGTGTGCAGCAAGAGACGCTGACCATTCGCCACACTCAAGCAGACGAACATTCTGTTTGCTAGCGACAACTGCTTTGGCTTCATCAGACACTTTAGGCGCGATAATAACTTCGACAAATTGACGCTCAACAATGGCTTTTGCTGTGTTGCCATCCAACTCGCGGTTAAAGGCAATAATGCCGCCAAACGCTGAGGTTGGGTCTGTCTGGAATGCAAGGTCATAAGCCTGACCAATGTTGTCAGCAATAGCCACACCACAAGGGTTGGCATGCTTAACGATAACGCAAGCCGGTTCTTCAAAGCTTTTTACGCATTCAAGCGCGGCATCGGTATCAGCTACATTATTAAAGGATAGTTCTTTACCCTGTAATTGCTTAGCCGTAGCAACGCTGGCTTCTTGCGGATTATGCTCAACGTAGAAAGCAGCGGTTTGATGAGGGTTCTCACCATAGCGCATATCTTGTGCTTTCTTGTATTGCACAGAATAGGTTGGTGGAAATTCGCTGTTATCATCCGCTGCCTGCACACCAAGGTAGTTGGAGATGGCTGCGTCATAACGTGCGGTGTGCGCATAAGCTTTAGCCGCTAAACGAAATCGGGTTGGCAGATCAACACCACCATTGTCGGTAATTTGACGTGCCACTTCACTAAAGTCATCGTTTTCGACGACGATAGTGACGTCTTGATGGTTTTTGGCTGCAGAACGAACCATGGTTGGTCCGCCAATGTCAATGTTTTCAATCGCATCTGAAAGGGTTGCATCCGCACGAGCGATAGTGCTCTCGAAAGGATAGAGGTTTACTACAACCAGATCGATGCCAATGATGTCATGTTGCTGCATAACGTCATCGTCCATACCGCGACGACCTAGGATTGCGCCATGAACTTTAGGGTGTAAGGTTTTAACTCGGCCATCCATCATTTCAGGAAAGCCGGTGTAATCCGCAACGTCGGTCACTGTGATGCCGTTGTCGCGCATCAATTTTGCAGTACCGCCAGTGGATAATATTTCGATGCCTTTATCGGCAAGGGCTTGGGCAAATTCAACTACACCAGTTTTGTCAGAAACGCTGATCAATGCGCGCTTGACTGGGCGATAGTTAGACATGGTAGCTCCTTAAAAAATTTAGGGTTCTGATACGAACCCTAATTTGAGGTGACTGTTTGTGTTACAGAAGATTGTAGCGTTTAAGCTTTTTACGCAAGGTACCGCGATTAAGACCTAACACCTGGGCGGCTTTAGTCTGATTGTTGCGCGTGTAGTCCATAATGGCGCGTAACAATGGTTCTTCTACTTGCGTTAGAACCAAGTCATACACTTCGCTTAACGGCTGACCATGCATCTGCTTTAAATAGTTCTGCATTGACATGGCAACGTGCTCACGCAAAGTTGGGTTTGATGCAAACGAGTTACCGTCTACAGGGTTGTCTTGGTTGTTACTTTCTCGAGTTAGATTTGTATCAAAGATAGTCATGCTGCTATAGCCTGTTGCTTTTGTTCAAAATAACGGTCTAAAACGCCCAACTGTTCAGCACCATCATCGATGGCATTGAAGGTTCGACGAAACTCATTGGCATCTGCCTGTTCTTGCAAATACCAGGAAACATGCTTGCGTGCGATGCGAGGTCCCATCACAGCGCCATAAAACTCGTGTAAAGCGGCAATATGGCCGAGTAACACCTGGCGCACCTCCTGCCAGCTGGGTGGTGCGAGCTTATCTCCAGTCTGCAGATAGTGCCAAACCTCGCGAAAAATCCACGGATTGCCCTGTGCGCCGCGACCAATCATCAACCCATCAACGCCGGTGTAATCCAATACAAACTTGGCTTTTTCGGGGCTGGTGATATCGCCATTGGCAACCACTGGAATCGATACTGACTGCTTAATCGTCGCAATTGTGTCGTATTCAGCGTTGCCCAGATATTTATCAGCGCGGGTACGGCCATGAACCGCCAGCGACTGAATGCCTGCCTGTTCCGCAATCCGGGCAATCTGCACACCATTTCGGTTGTCATGATTCCAGCCAGTGCGGATCTTAAGGGTGACCGGAACCTCAACCGCGGCCACAACGGCATTCAGAATGTCTTCCACCAGCTGAGGATCTTGTAAAAGTGCTGAACCAGCGGCCTTTTTACAGACCTTCTTGGCGGGACATCCCATATTAATATCAATAATTTCAGCACCATTTTGCACATTGTATTGCGCGGCCTGAGCTAACATTTCTGGCTCAGCACCGGCAATCTGCACAGAGCGGATGCCTGGCTCTCCCTGATGATTGCTACGCTGCATGCTTTTACGCGTATTACGAAGCTGTGGGTTGGCGGCGATCATTTCAGAAACGGTCAGGCCAGCCCCAAGCTCTTTGCAAAGTTGACGGAAGGGACGATCAGTCACACCCGCCATCGGCGCCAGGATCAACGGATTGTCTAGTTGATAAGGACCAATTCGCATAAGCGCCATCAGGGTTGAATTTAAGGTGGCCGATCATACACGCTTTAAATAGCTTTTTGAACGGAATTTGTATAAAAAAGCATCAATTTTTTGCTTGACAATATAGCCGTCAACGGCTTACGTGTAATTCGTAAATACTATATTAAATTGGTCATTGGATATGCTTACAATGGGTACCTATATGCATTTGCTCGATGTATTTATTGAACCAGCTGCACTTGATAGCCACTGTAATGCTCCAGGCTACTATTAAAACTAAAGCCAATTTGTACCGATTGGTTTGGCTGGATCAGGGCATTGTGGTTCACTTCGGGCAAATATTGCTCGGGCGAGTAAACTGGGCTTTTATATTGGTTACCTTTAATATCGCTCAAAATAACCTGTATTTTGGGGAAAGGTTGGGCAAAGTCTGCCAAGTTCTTTAGTACCATGCTGACTTCTTTTTGCCCACCAGGACTTTCAGACACATCAATAGAGCTAACACGATACTGCTTTAAGTCCTGCAATGGTGGTACTACGCACTGAAATACTTTACAGGAAGTCTGCAGCACAGGGCGCCAGCTTGCATCCTGTGACAATACTGCTTTGTTTGGCCAAATATATAGAAACCATATTCCCAGGAATATTAAGATCAGCCCGGCCAAGGAATAGATGAACCACTTGAAAAAGTGTGGCGCAGAACTGTGAGTAGCCTCAATCGCCAGCTCGTAATGCTCGCTTTTATCTTCGTCGGTCAATTCTGGGATAGCGCTATCCATGATCTTGTCTTCTGCCTGTTCAACCGTCTCTTCCATTTGCGCTTTTTGCGTTTCTTTATCTAACGACACCAAGGAATCGGTTGCCAGAAATAAAGAATGGCAATTACCACAACGGACATGCCCGGACGCCACTTCAAGGTGCTCACGACGCAATTTGAACACAGATTTACAGTGTGGACAGTTGGTTAAAAAGGTTTCGCTCATAGCTCTGAAATGACTACCCCATAGAACAACTTAATAGTGAAAAGCCCAAAACAACATTTAAGAGTTAAGATTTTTTGGTTCCTGATAAACGTGCCCAGTCTTCCTGAACTTTGGCATCATCCATCTCGAACCATTGACTGTAAAGGCTGTTTAATTCAGCAGCCTGAGTTTCAAGCAGGCCTGATAATACCAGATTACCGCCTACTTGCACCGAATTTGCAATAGATTCTGCCAACTGGCGCAAAGGTTCGGCCAGAATATTGGCGACCAGAATATCCGTCTGCGGTAGTTCAACTTGCTCAGGCAAGCCTAACACCAGTCTATTACTGTTAATGCCGTTACGTTGAAGGTTTTGTTTAGTAGCCTCTATCGCCTGCGGATCAATATCAACCGCGTAGACTTTTTCCGCACCAAGCAGTAAAGCAGCGATGGCTAAAATGCCAGAGCCGCAGCCATAATCGATCACCGTTTTACCTGTGAGATCAGAACCATCCAGCCATTGTAGACATAATGCGGTGGTGGCATGAGTGCCAGTACCAAAGGCAAGGCCGGGATCAAGTTTGATATTAACCGCATCAGGTTCAGGCGCTTCACACCAGCTGGGTACGATCCAGACTCTTTGCCCAAACTGCATCGGTTTGAAATTGTCCATCCATGAGCGCTCCCAGTCCTGATCGCGAATGATTTCCCATTCATATTGGTCACCGATATGCTGCGCAAATTGGTGAGATTGAATGGCAGTATCAATAGAGTTAGTGTCAATATCAGCTTCAAATAACGCCAGGACAACAAGGTGTTCCCATAGTGGAGTTTCGCCTGGCTTTGGTTCGAGAATCGGTTTATCTTCTGCGTCCAGAAAGGTTACTGCTAACGCACCAAGCTCCATTAAATAGTCGCTTAATGAGTCAGCATCAGGGTTTTTATAGTCGAATTTGAGTTGAATCCAGGCCATGAGAAAAGTAAATCAATAATTTGTGGCTATTATAGAGGGAAAGCGCAGGATCTACTAATCGGCTAATTGTATTGGAAAGGGTAACTTGTTATAACTTAAGGAAGACTAACAGAGAAGGTTAGTCGCTTTCATTAAAAGTGAAGGTTGCAAAAGGAACAAGGAGTTATTATGTCGCTTAAGGACAGCGTAAAGGATGCATTGCTCGAGCAGATTGAAAGGCTTGAAGGTCGCGTTAATCATTTCTATTTAGATTCTGTAGGTAGAGTAACGATTGGGATTGGTCATCACGTTGCTTCAGAGGCCACCGCCGCAGAACTTCCTCTTTACATACCTCGAATGTTCGGTTGGTGGTTGCGTAAGGCTACCGTGGAAGAGAAACAAGCCGAATACCAGTTTGTGCAATTGAATGGACCTGAAAGTCTGCACCGTTATAAAGCCAGCTACTACAAGCAATTTACTCGTCTCATCATGCTGGATGAGGATATCGAGAAGTTACTGTTAAATCATATTAATAGTTTTCATGACGAATTATGTCGGCTATATAATCGAAAAAATGGCTTTTACAGAGACTTCGATGAATTACCCGATGAAGTGCAAATGGCCTTGTTCGATATGATTTTTAATTTAGGTATGACTAACTTACGTTCAGCTTGGCCGAAATTTAATGGCGCTATGAAAATTGAAGACTGGAAAACTGCCGCAGAAGAATCGCGTCGCCGGCAAGTGTCGTCAGCGCGAAACCATTATGTAAGAGATTTATTATTGGTTGCCTATCAGAAAGAGGCAGGGTTTGAGGCTGATAGATCTAAGGTTTCTTAAGAAGAATGGAAAAGGCCGCTCGACTAATTCTAATGAGACAGTGAGCGGCTTAAGATCGTGCTATGTGAGCTAAAGATGCTTACTCTTTTTCAGCGAACATATGCTGTTCCAAATAGTGGATATTAGTGCCACCTTTTTGGAAGTTAGCATCAGCAAGAATTCGCTTCTGTAATGGAATATTAGTTTTAATTCCATCAATCACGATTTCTTCCAGCGCCATCTGCATACGTGCAATAGCAACTTCACGAGTTTCGCCGTGCGTGATCAGTTTACCGATCATCGAATCGTAATAGGGCGGAACCTTGTAGGTTGCATAAATGTGCGAATCAATACGAATACCGGGACCGCCTGGAGCGTGGTAACGCTGAATAACGCCTGGAGAGGGAATGAAAGTATCCGGATCTTCGGCGTTAATTCGACACTCAATCGAATGGCCGTTCAATTTAATATCTTCTTGCTTGAACGATAATGGCTGGTTGCTAGCGATACGCAATTGCTCTTTGATGATATCAACGCCGGTGATCAGTTCGGTCACTGGATGCTCAACCTGAACACGAGTGTTCATTTCGATAAAGAAGAACTCGCCTTTTTCATACAAGAACTCAAATGTACCTGCGCCACGATAGCCAATTTCTTTACAGGCCTGCACACAGCGTTCGCCAATATGTCGACGCATTTGCTCAGAAATACCTGGGGCAGGAGCTTCTTCAACCACTTTCTGATGGCGACGCTGCATCGAGCAATCGCGCTCACCTAGATAAATCGCGTTGCCGTGGCTGTCTGCTAATACTTGAATCTCAATATGACGTGGGTTTTCAAGGAATTTTTCCATGTAAACCATGTCATTATTAAATGCAGAACCGGCTTCAGCTTTAGTTAACTCAATCGCTTTTATTAATTCGCTTTCCTGGCGCACAACACGCATACCGCGACCACCACCACCACCGGCAGCTTTGATAATCACTGGATAGCCAATACGTTTGGCCATGGCAATATTTTCTTTCTCGTTGTTGCCCAGTGGACCATCAGAGCCAGGTACACAAGGCACGCCAGCTTTTTTCATCGAAGCAATTGCAGAGACTTTATCGCCCATCAGTCGGATGGTATCTGCCTTAGGGCCGATGAAAGTGAAACCACTTTGTTCAACTTGTTCGGCGAAGTCGGCGTTTTCGGCAAGGAAACCGTAACCTGGGTGAATACCAACAGCATCGGTAATTTCAGCCGCCGAAATAATCGCTGGGATATTTAGGTAGCTCAATTGCGCTGAAGCGGGACCGATACACACTGACTCATCGGCCAGTCTAACGTGCATCAAGTCTTCGTCAGCGGTTGAGTGCACGGCGACGGTCTTGATTCCCAACTCGCGGCAGGCGCGTAAAATGCGCAGGGCAATTTCACCGCGATTGGCTATGACCACTTTTTCTAACATATTCAGTGTCCTATTAATTCATCGGGCTAAATTTAGCCGCAGGATTTACTCAATGATGAACATTGGCTCGTCGTATTCAACAGGCTCGCCGTTGGATACAAGAATTGCTTTAACCGTACCGGTAACATCCGATTCGATTTGGTTCATCATTTTCATGGCTTCAACAATACACAGAACGTCGCCTGCTTTAACTTGTTGGCCAACTTGGACAAAATCTTTAGCGCCAGGAGATGGAGCGGCATAGTAGGTACCGACCATTGGTGAACGGATAATATGGCCACTCATTTCTGGCTCAGCCGCTTCAGCCGGAGCGCTCTCTTGTTGAGGTGCTGGCGAATGTTGCTGAGGTGCTGCTTGCGGGACTGAGTAATGAACTGGCGCAGGAGCTGTAGAACTGTGACGTGAAATACGTACCGACTCTTCGCCCTCTTGAATCTCAAGTTCGGCAACGCCTGATTCTTCGACCAATTCGATGAGTTTTTTAATTTTGCGTAAATCCATAAATAACTACCTATTAATGTTGTAGGGTTTTAATGGCTGCATCAATGGCGTAGCGGTAGCTGTCCGCCCCAAAACCTGCCACCACGGCTAGAGCGACATCACTAAAATAGGAGTGACGACGAAAAGCTTCGCGACGATGGGGATTGGATAGATGCACTTCAATAAAAGGAATATCGACTGCCAACAAAGCATCACGTAAAGCAACGCTGGTATGAGTGAAAGCAGCAGGGTTGATAACAATTAGCGACACATTGTCGGTTTTTGCATGCTGAATAGCGTTAATTAGCTCAGCTTCGGAGTTACTTTGCAAGCTTGAAAAGCGTAGGTTGGCAGCTTCAACCTGCTTTTTTGCGGCCATATTGATGCTGTCCAGGGTGTCGCTGCCATAAACTTCAGGCTCGCGTTGACCGAGAAGATTCAAGTTTGGACCATGTAAAAGCAAAATATGAGCCATATCACTACCCAAGTAAGAGAAAAGTAACAGTAAAGTTAGCTTATTTTCGGTTATTTTCGCTGAAAAGCCAGTTTATCGACTTGGAGCGGCATTTTAAAGCCGATCCATTGTGACGCAGTAAGCAAAAAATAAGATGGTGCATTTTACAGTAATTTAGAAGCAAATAACCACATTTAATCTTAATGGTCGGAGTAGTTTTATTGCAGACAAGCCGACTTAAGGGCGGTGCTATATTTGGCTACTTAAAGATTTTACATTTCATTAAAATCTGCTAGTGTAGTTAAAGCGTATAAAAAATATACGAATTAAAGAGTAGGCATCAGTCAGTATAGATTCGAGCCGATCATTGCAAGGAGCCACAGAGCGAGCAGAGCTAGTAATGACAAAGGGAGAAAGGAACTATGTCAAAATTACCAAAAGTATTACATTTGGCTCAAGAGCTGGAGTTTGACGAACCACATCTTAATGTTTTGAGAGAAGCAGGCTACCAATGCTATATAGGTAGAGATAGGAAGCATCTTCTCAGTCAACTTGAGGCCGAAGAATTCGATCTGCTGATCATCGAATGGCGGAATGACGACACAACTGACTGGATGTTAGAACAGGTTCGTGAATTCTTGCAATGGCATGGACCGATACTTTTTATCGCTGATAAAAACGATGAAGAGGGGCTCCATCAAGCCTGTGCACATCATAGAGATAACTTCCTGACGCGCCCCATACAACCCAATACTTTGCTGAGCTGTGCTAATAAATTGGTGCAGAATGCTCGTTATACCATGCATCAGGATTGTTTTGAGTTCGGACCCTATCAGGTTTCATTGGGACTAAAACAAATCTCATTGGAAGGAAAACCGATCAATCTCACCACTAAAGAGTTCGAGTTGGGTGTCTTATTCTTACGTAATCCTGGGCGACTCTATTCAAGAAAATTTCTGTTAAAGAAGGTATGGGGCATTGATTGTGACATCAGTACTCGAACGGTTGATGCTCATATAAGCTCATTACGAAAGAAACTGAACATTAAAGGTGATAGCCTTTATCGGATTAAAACGGTTTATCAGCACGGATACCGCTTGGAATTATTGGAAGAAACAGAAGCGGTGGCCTGAGTCTTTGCCATGGCACATTAACTTATTGGTTCCCCACCCTTTTTGCCTTGAAAAAGGGGACTAGACTTTTTTGCTTACCTACAACGATTAGCTTCGTACACTTGGTAATTTCAATGAGATGCCGGTCTGCCTTTTAAGGACTGCTATAACTTAAACTTATTACAGGGATGAAAAAAGATCGTTTTTCTTATTTGAACGAAATTCATACAATGCGCGGCTCTAACAGATTGATTGTTTTGGGCAGGGCATATCATGACAAAATTACCTCAAAAGCAACTGGCGATGGCAGGGTTAATCCTGGCAGTCGTTCTATGGTCAGCATCGTTTGTAGCTATGAAACTAGCTATTGCCGAGTTTGGGCCGATTATGACGGTATTCCTGCGCATGATTCTGGCCACCGCCGTACTGATCTTCTTTTTGCCACCTATGGCCAAAAAACAGCAGTATCAAAAAGGCGACTGGTGGTTATTACTGCTATTGGCGCTGTGTGAGCCATGCCTCTACTTCATCTTTGAAAGCTACGCGTTGACGTACACCACCGCATCAGAAGCTGGAATGGTAACAGCATTACAGCCGCTTATGGTGGCAGTGGGCGCTTACTACCTATTGAAAGAAAAGCTCAATAGCCGCTTGCTGATTGGTTGTATTATCGCGGTGGTTGGTGTCGTTTGGCTAACATTGGCCGGCACATCCAGCGAACATGCTTCGAACCCAATGCTCGGTAACGCACTAGAGTTTGGTGCGATATTAGCCGCCACTGGCTATTGCTTATTGGCTCGGAAACTGGCGCAGCGCTACTCGCCAATATTCTTAACCTTACTGCAAACTGTAATGGGTAGTATCTTCTTCCTGCCATTAATATTCGTGCAGGGAGCGCCGCTGAATTTTGATGTCTCAGCAGAAGCGGTACTTGCGATCATGTTCCTCGCCTTCGGCGTCAACATCTTCGCCTTCACTTGCTACAACTTCGCATTTAAAACTATGCCAGCGAGCCAGGTTGGCAGCTTAATGAACCTGTTGCCTTTAGGTACCTTGTTCTTCGGTTGGGCCTTGTTGGGCGAAACCTTAAGCGGCATGCAATACCTGGCAGCAGGTCTGGTTCTGTTCGGCGTCATCTGGTCACAGACCAAGCCGCGTCCGAAAACAGTCTTCATCGAACAGGATATGGTTACCCGCTCATTGCGCCATAAAGCAAAGCAGAAAATCCGTAAAAGTTTTGGCTTAGTAGAAACCCCTTAGTGTGTGTTAAGCCAAAGGAGAAAGCCGGCGCAAGCCGGCTTTTTTTATGTAGAAATAAAGTTGAGATGTATAAATATTGTGTGCTACTCAGGTTTGTTATGAATAACTTTCTTATGATAGCGGTCTAGTTCGGCTATTACTTCTTTGTACTTTATTTGAGCGTTTGCATAAGCCTCTCTGCATGCTTGCGAGAAACTATCGTTTGTGCCCCAGTTGTTGGCCGACTTTGATTGCTGCATCATTTCATTAAGGTAGGACTGTTTTAAGTCTAAAAGTATTTTAAGTTTATGCAGTACATTTGAACGACTAGCTGTGTCAACAGCCCTTTTAGAGTACAAGGCAGAAATACCAGCAACAATAACGGCAAGCAGAGAGATGATTTCGGTAATCAAAGTGGGAACTCCGTTGAGTGTGTTTGGTAAAGTATATATAAAAAAATTCTATAGAACATGAGGAGAGATGAAGGTGAGGATATTTGTTGCCGGTCGGCTTGCTCCAATAATCCCCTTATATTGAGCTAAGACACGGACAAAATATAGCAATCAAAATCGTGGAAGATTTTGATAAGAATTTTCAGCACAGGGATGTGATGTAAATTCTGGTGCGTTAAGTATTTTGGGAGTGGCGCAGGAAGTCACGCGAAGCGTGGCCTCAATATCGGGGTGGCCTTCTCTTTGATTACTTTCTCTTGGCCACTCAAGAGAAAGTAATTCGCTGAGTAGCGAAACAACAAATGAAGGAAAGATGAAAGTCACTGGATACCGTGGTTAAACCACGGTATGACAAGTAATAAAAAAGAAACTACAACCCAAACGCCGCTTCTATTCTTCTGACAAAAACATCTGCTTTTTCAAAGCCATTGGCTCTGTATTGCGATAGCTCATTTCCTTGCAGGTCGAAGAATATAATGCTGGGCAGGCCGAGTATTTTAAAAGCGTTCATGAGTTCTACATCCAGTTTATCATTGGCGGTGACGTCGGCTTGCAGCAGGACTGTGTTAGCGAGGGCTTGATGCACGGCTGGATCAGTGAATACAAGCTCTTCGAATTCGTAGCAGGCAGCGCACCATTCGGCAAAAAAATCGACCATGACGGTTTGACCTTGAGCGTTGGCCTGGGCGACTCGTTGCTCTAATTGGTCAAGAGTTTTGATACGGTCAAATTGCAGATGGGGTTTTGAGGGATTGGTGAGGGTGCTTTTTGATTGTGCTTGTGCCGGGCCTTCTGCCATCTGTGAGTATTCGGTGGTCATCATGGAGTAGGATTGGCCAAGCGGTTGTAGCAGGTTGCGGTTACCTTGTGCCCCACCAATCACTAATAGTGCTCCGTAGATCATTAAGACTAGACCGAGTCCGGCAAAAAGATTTCTCCAGCCAAGATTAGGAAGCTGGTTCTTGAACAGGTAATAACCTGGAATAAGCGCCAGTAATGCCCAGCCATACATATAAATGCTGTTTGGAAGTAGGTGTTTTACCAGGTACAAAGCAACGGCCAACATGGCGACACCAAACACTGCTTTTATGGCGTTCATCCAGTTGCCAGCTTTTGGCAGGAAGCGCCCTTCGGTGACGGCAATCAGAATCAAGGGAATCCCCATGCCGACGCCGAGTCCATAGAGTGAAGCTGCGCCTAGAACCACATCGCCCGATTGTGCGATGTAAATTAATATGGCGATCAGCGGCACAGTAACGCAGGGTGAAACGATCAGCGCTGAGATTGCACCCATGATGGCGCTACCAATATAGCTGCCTGATTTTTGACTATTGCTTTTGGCAGCAAGCTTTGCCTGTAATCCTGCTGGAAGTTGCAATTCGTAAAAACCAAACATGGATAGCGATAAAAGGACAAAGACAATCGCTGCGCCAATGACAAAGACGGGATTTTGCAGGTAACCGGATAAGGACTGTCCCGCCAGAGCAACCAGTACACCTAGAATGGCATAAACAATGGCCATCGCCTGCGTGTAGCTCAATGCAAGTCCAAAGGCTTTGCGGGTGGTAATATTTTTGCCCTGCCCAGCAATAATGCCCGAAATGATAGGAATCATCGGGAAGACACAGGGGGTAAAGGTAAGGCCTAAACCAATCAGAATAAATTTAAAGAAATTCCAGAAAGCGTTCTTTTGTTCAAGGTCTTCAATTAAGCTTTGCTGTTCGCTGACAAAAGCTTTCTTGCCATTCTCAGCAGTGGGCTCGCCATCAGCTGCGACCGTACCAGTATTTGCCAGCGCAAGGGTGGAGGCTGGAACCTCAAGGACGACTTCGCGAGTGGTCGGTGGGTAACAAAGGCGATCTTCGGCGCAGCCTTGAAAGTCGATACTGAGTGCCATCGGATTGGTTGCATTCGAATAAGGCACGGCAATTTCAATAAAGTTATAGTAAACCTCGGTCTGGCCTAAATATGGGTCATCTTTTTCCAGGCCTTCTGGAATCAACGGTTCGCCAAGAGTTGCATCGTCGCTTTGGAAACCAAACCGCTCACGGTACATGTAGTAGCCTTCGGCAATTTCAAACTTCACCAGAACCGTGTTGTCGAGAATTTCTGCCTGCAGTACGAAAGCATCGTCAACGCGCAGTAACTCTTCTTCTTCGCCCAGCAAGCTATTGAGATCAATTTGGGCAGCCTGAGTTGAAGGCGCAAACCCCAGCCCTAAAAAGCTAACTAATAGTAAGAGAAAAGATTGGATTAAATTGTTCATGCCGATTTTCATGTCAAGAATGACCTATTGATGATGGTTAACTACAGTTCAATCACTGAGATAAGACGTTATTTTACGCAATGCCAGGTGAACTGTATGTAAATTCATGAAAGCCAATGTCAGCTTTCTGTAAATAATCTGCTAAATGCTCTTAAATTTATGTTTTATGCGCTTATCGGCGCTGTATCCAATGCTCAACTTCCTGCGTAGCCAGAAACTCTTCAGCTCCTGGTCCTTGCAGCATAGCCAGGGTCGAAAGCATGCCTGCCTGGGTGCAGTTATTGGCCAGAACGGTTACTGATGCCGGTGCATCGGCAACTGGCCAGCCAGTTTTCGGGTTAAGCACATGACTTAACACTCTTCCTTTATGCTGCAAGAAACGTTTGCTGTCACCACTGGTTGCAACTCCTCCATGCTTTAAGGCTACCTGCGGAGGTACGCTATTCTGTCCCAAGGCCAGTGGCTCAATGCCAATGAGCCAATGCTGACGACTGGCAGGTGGTGCGGTCGCGACTATGTCACCGCCAAAATTGATCAATATCGGCAGTTCGGTAATTTGACGAGCCAGCTGTGCTGCCGAGTCGACTGCATATTCTTTGCCAATGCCACCAAAATCGAGTGCCATGCCCGCTGGCATTTGCAGCATCGGATTTGACCAGGACACCTTTTCCCAACCAATTTTCGGCAACAGCCTATCAATATCCTTCTGGTCAGGGATGTTGGAACTGCCGTCGAATTTCCAGATCTTGCCGAGCAAACCGGAGGTAATATCAAACATGCCATCACTGACCTCAAAACACAGATCGGCAAAATCCAGCAGGCGCGCTGTTTCAGCGTCGACCTCAACGGGCTCTCCGTCCGCGTTGTTGATTCGGTAAATGATATTGTCCGCACGGTAACGACTGAAGGTGCTTTCAATGCGCCAGGCTTCGTCGGCAATAGCCTTGGTCACTTTTTCGGCCAGCTCCTGATCCGAAGTTTCGATAATGACTTCGCATGGCCCCGCCATGGCCGTAAAGTGGCCAGTGACGAAACCTTGCGAGTCTTTATAGGCAATCGAGTGCAATGCCTCATTCATGAGTGAAACTGTCGTTAGAAGGAGTAATTGACTCTTAACATAACGGCATTCCAGTCCGGTAACAAGGTTTGCTGCTGTAGCGCACCGTATTTTTCCGGCTCGGTTGGCGTCTGGTTATACATCTCCAGCGAGAAGCGCCATTGATTGCCCGCCGCCGTCTTCAAACCGTATTCCAACCCCACCGTGATCGCATCGTATTCAGCCAGTCGATAGTCGGATGACGCGAATTGTGGCAAAGCTTGATCCTGGCGCAGATAAGGCTGGTAGAAATCAGCCTGAGTTTGTGTGTAATAGCGGACATGCGGCTGCCAATAATCGCCATTATCCAGCCCAAAGCGATACTTGAAATCGACAGTATGCGAATCAATTTCCCAGTCATCGGTCATATAACGGTAGGATACGTCAAGAATGTCACCATCAATATAGCGTTTGTAACGACCGAATAAGCCGTGCTTGGTTCGCTTGTCTGGACGGCTTTCAAATAAAACGTTAGCAACCGGAATCCCATCATCAAAGTAGTTACCCTGATCATCCAGCACGCTCAGTACCTTGTAAGGATCATTGTGATAGCCATCCGACATGCTGTAAGAGTAGTTGAACTGGAACAGGCTTTCGCGATCAATCACCTGAGTGAGCCCAAGCAATAAATCCAACGTATCTTTATCCTGAGTATCGCTCAATTTGTTTTGCGGGTCGCCAACAGGCTGCATCCGGCCAAAAGCAATCGGTGCTCCACCAACCGGATCAATCGAGTCGAAAGCATAAGATAGTCCGGCAAACAGGGTGCTGTTTCGATTGTTGAAGTCGTAACTGATGTTGCCGTTGATAGACGCTGACAGATAATCGTACTCTTTAGAAATATTGGCGCCTAGACCGGCTTTGGTCATATCGGATACTGGGAAAGTCCAGTTTGCTGCAAGTGCCGCGCGAGTATCTTTAAAAGTGTCGTCTAACGGATATTCATTAGCGTTAACCGTATAACTGGCGTTGCCCGAGGGTCGCGTAAAGGTCAGTGGCTGATCGCTGGCTACTGCGCCACTTGGGGAGGCACCAGTCAGGGAGTCAACGGTCAGCTTTAGGTTCAGGTATTCATCTTCATCCAGACGTTTATTGGCATTGAAAACGGGTTCTATTGCAGAAACACGGCTATCGCTTTCTGAATAAAACAAAAAGGCGGCATCAAATTTCCAGTCGCCAATCGCCTGTTCTTTGCTGACTGGTTCGCTTTTATCCTGCTCTTCTTCAGCATGTGCAGTACCCGTAATGAGGGTTAGCGTTGCGGTAGCCAGTGCTGATTTTAGGAATAGATTTTTCTTCATAGGTGAGTACTCGCTATAGTGTTCTTATCTTGAAATTAATTACAGCCACAACCGCCGCCAGCATAAGCGCGACCACCGCTGGAGGCTTCCTTACTGAAATAGATGTGGTCATCCAGCGCATCAGTCAGGGGTTGCTCATCAAGCGCCATTTCTGGCTTGGCAAGAAGATCTTTTTCCCACGCATTGACGCCCATGGTTGAACAGCCGCTTAGCAAACTAAAACCGAGAATGGCGACTAACAGTAGTGATTTTTGTTTCATTCTGTATCTCCTGAGTTGCTGGTATTGGAAGGCCCAGCATTGAATGATTGAGCGGAAAGTAAGGTTTCAATTTGTTGCTCCAGCTTGGCGACATCTTTTTGGTGAAATCCTCGATGACGGTATTTGGCTGTACCAGCCTGATCGAGCAGATAGCTGGTTGGCATGGCGTCAACTTTAAAGTACTTGGCCAACTCGCCATCCTGATCGTAAAAAATGGTGAAACTGGCTGGATACTGTTCTAAGAACTGCTTTGCGGCACCTGGCTCGGAATCCTCATTGATGGCAATGATGACAAAATTATCTTCACCATAGGTTTTCTGTAATTCATTCATGACTGGAAAGGATTGTCGACAGGGGCCGCACCAGGAAGCCCAGAAATCTACATAAACCACTTTGCCGTGATATTGCTCGAGATTGAGTTGCTCTAACAAATCGTTGTTTTGTCCAGCATCATTAGCTGTGGCGATAGATGATCCGAGTGAACTAACGGCCAGCAGTAGCAGGCTCGGGAAAAGCTGAGGTATATTAAGTCGCATGGAACAAGCCTAAATATGTCATATTAATGTTGGCTAATATGAGTGCAGGCTTGATCTGGAACAACGAACAAATGCGCGTTAGTAGTATTTAAAAGAAGAAAAGGCAGGGGACATATGTCTATAACAACAGCAAGTCGGTTATATAAAGTCAATTATTTCAATGTGATAGCTTATCTGTGGTCTATGTCGCAAAAAAAGAGCAATGAAACTGTGACTAGAATCTAAGACTGTTTTCCAGCCATTCCAGATAAGCCGCTGATGCCTGTTCAATATTGCAACTGATCAGCTCGAAAACATCGTAAGGGTGTTCTCGCTCCAGTAGGTCACCGAGTTCGGCCATTAATTCGGCATGGGTTTTAATAATCATCAATACTTCAGAGTCTTTTTCAACAGAAGCTTTTCCAGACGAATCATGCCAGCGATAAACGCTAGTGACATTGGGCACGATGTTAACGCAGGCAGCCAATTGGTCATTAACCATTAACTCTGCTAAACGTTCCGCAGTGTCCTGATCGGGTGCGGTACATAAGGCGACCTGAAAGTCTTCTTGCTCAGAAAGTCGTGACATATCAATCGAACTTGTGATTTACTCGAATGTCCCCATTATAAAGCTATCGTTTAACAAAGACAGACCTATGTTTTTTCGTTTCTTTTTCTTAATTTTTATTGTTCTAGCCGCTCTCGAAATCTATGTGCTGATTGAAGTCGGCAACTGGATTGGCGCTCCTGCGACTATTGGTTTAATTCTATTGACCGGTATCATTGGTGTTGGCCTATTGAAACACCAGGGCCTATCAGTATTCGAACGCTTTAAAGGCAAGATGCAACAAGGACAGGCGCCTGCGCAGGAAATTATTGAAGGCGTATTATTGATTATTGCCGGAGCCTTCTTAATCACTCCAGGCTTTGTCACTGACACCATTGGCTTTCTATGGCTGATCCCGGTCACTCGCAGTGCTTTCGCCAAAGGCATGGTGAAGGCTGGCTGGTTCAAATTCCAGAAGATGAATGGGCAGGGAAACTTCCACTACGAATATCATCAACACACTGAAACCCGATCCAGCTCCACTCAAGATAGCCATTCCGAAGAGCAAACCAAAGTCAGTGGCAGCCGTGTGATTGAAGGTGAATACGAACGTAAAGATGATGAAAAACAATAGGTTATAAATATTTTCGAAGAAAAGAATAAAAAAATGTAAAAATTAGCACTCAAGCCCCTTGAGTGCTAGCAAAAAGCCCCCATATAAAGCCGCAACTAATTTCTATTAGGTTATTTCTTAAAAACAAACTTTCTATAGTCAGTTAACTACTTTCTATATCAGGAGAAAAACATGAACTTACGTCCATTACATGATCGCGTCATCGTGCGCCGTTTAGAAGAAGAAACAACCTCTGCAGGCGGTATCGTTATTCCTGATAACGCCAAGGAAAAGCCAAGTCGTGGTGAAATTCTTGCCGTAGGTAACGGTAAGCCACTTGATTCGGGCGAAGTACGTGCAGTCGACGTAAAGGTTGGCGATAAAGTATTGTTCGGCAAATATGCCGGTACTGAAGTGAAAGCCGATGGCGAAGAGCTTCTAGTATTGCGCGAAGACGACATCATGGCCGTAATTGAAGGCTAATTAACAGAAATTAACCGAAAATAAACTAATTTTAGAGGAAATTTATCATGGCAAAAGAAGTAAGGTTTGGTGATGATGCCCGCCAACGCATGCTTAAAGGCGTAAATACGCTAGCTAACGCAGTACGCGTAACTCTAGGTCCTAAAGGCCGCAACGTGATTCTAGACAAATCATTCGGCGCTCCAACAATCACTAAAGATGGTGTTTCTGTTGCGAAAGAAATCGAGCTAGAAGATAAGTTCGAGAACATGGGCGCTCAGATGCTAAAAGAAGTAGCATCGCAAACTAATGACATCGCTGGCGACGGTACTACAACCGCAACTGTATTGGCTCAGTCAATCGTTACTGAAGGCTTGAAAGCTGTTGCCGCCGGCATGAACCCAATGGATCTTAAGCGCGGTATCGAAAAAGCGGTTATCGCTGCTGTTGCAGAATTGAAAAACATCTCAGTACCTTGCGAAGACCAGAAAGCAATCGCACAAGTAGGTACCATCTCAGCAAACTCTGACGAAAGCGTCGGCAAAATTATTGCTGAAGCGATGGCCAAAGTGGGCAAAGAAGGCGTTATCACTGTTGAAGAAGGTTCAGGCCTAGACAACGAATTAGACGTGGTTGAAGGTATGCAGTTTGACCGCGGTTACCTGTCTCCTTACTTCGTGACTAACGCAGAAAGCATGCAGGCTGAACTTGAAAGCCCATACATCCTTTTAGTAGACAAGAAAATTTCAAACATCCGTGAATTACTTCCAGTATTAGAAGGCGTTGCCAAAGCAAGCCGTCCATTATTGATTGTTGCAGAAGATGTTGAAGGCGAAGCACTAGCAACGCTAGTAGTGAATACCATGCGCGGTATCGTTAAAGTTGCTGCCGTTAAAGCACCTGGTTTCGGTGACCGTCGTAAAGCCATGCTAGAAGACATTGCGATCCTGACTGGCGCGACAGTGATTTCAGAAGACATCGGCATGAGCCTGGAGAACACCACTCTTGAGCAATTGGGTACAGCGAAAAGCGTACAAATCACCAAAGAAAACACAACCATCATTGATGGTGCAGGTGATAAAGCGCAAATCGATGGCCGCGTAAAACAAATTCGCGCACAAATCGAAGAAACTTCATCTGATTACGACCGCGAAAAATTGCAAGAGCGTGTTGCTAAATTAGCCGGCGGTGTTGCAGTAATTAAAGTTGGCGCAGCCACTGAAGTTGAAATGAAAGAAAAGAAAGACCGTGTTGATGATGCACTACACGCAACTCGCGCAGCCGTAGAAGAAGGCGTTGTAGCAGGTGGCGGTACAGCCCTAGTACGCGTGCTTTCAAGACTAGGCGAACTACGTGGCGACAACGAAGAACAAAACGTTGGTATCAAAATCGCACTACGCGCAATGGAATCACCACTACGTCAAATCGTATCAAACTCTGGTGGTGAACCAGCAGTCGTCGTAGACAAAGTTAAAGCAGGTAAAGATAACTATGGCTTCAACGCCGCAACCGGTGAATTTGGTGACGTGGTTGAAATGGGTATTTTGGACCCAGCCAAAGTTACTCGTAGCGCCCTACAAAATGCCGCTTCGATTGCAGCTCTAATGATCACAACCGAAGCCATGATCACTGATCTTCCGAAAGAAGATAGTGCGCCTGATATGGGTGGTATGGGTGGTATGGGCGGTATGCCTGGCATGATGTAATTTAACGGGTCTTTTTGCTGCATTTCTTTGTTAGGTTAACTTTTACGTTTGGTCATTGGCTATTAGCCAACTCCTGCACTTAAAAAGTTAACCTGCCTCGAACTGAAGCAAAAATCCTCCGTTAAAACCATACCTTGAAAGCCTCGCGGAAGCGGGGCTTTTCATTTTAAGGTCTTATTGCGATGCTCATTGGTTTATTACCCAGATTTTGCATAGAAAAGGGCTTCTCATTACGACTTGCGCCGCGTTACAAAGCAAAACATCGGCGTTAAATACTCACCTGAATCTAAAAGCCCTGCCAATGCTAGGGCTTTTTCTTTTGTGGTATTTCTTTGTTAGGTTAACTGTTACGTTTGGTCATTGGCTAGTAAGTAGCCAACTCCCGCACTTAAAACGTTAACCTGCCTCGAACTGAAGCAAAATTCCTCCGTTAAAACCATACTTTAAAGGCCTCGCGAAAGCGGGGCTTTTTTATGCCTGCATCAAAAGCGGGAAATAGGATGGGTTATAGAATTACCGAAGGTTATTTACTGTGGCAAATGATTATGATTAAAGATAAAGTTGGCCTTGTCTTTTATCGGGCACTATTTTGATGCTGTTCGATTTGAATAAAAATAGAGGAAGTAGGATGGGTACTATAATTAAAGTGGTCATTGGAATAATTATTGGAGCTGTGGGTTTTTGGACACTAGATCAATATGTTATTGAAGGCGCGTTAGTTACAAAACAGACTGGCAATATCAAGCAGGAAGTTCCAATGTCAGGAAATGATTTGAGTCATGCTCAAGATAATAAAGTATCTAATGCTCAGGAAAAAGATGAAGCAGGGGAGCTAGAAAGTTTAACCAATGAAATTGAGTCATTAAAGCAAGAAATGGAAATCAAAAATCAGGAGCTGCTGTCTTCAAAGCTAGAAAGCAAGCGATTGAATGCAATTATAAAAGGCGATGATGCTAGTCTTGATGATTTAAAATTAAACCAAAACAGCGCAAATGATAAGAGTTCTAGCGGCTTGAATAAGTTTGAGGGTATTCCTGAATCACACCATTCATTATTAAGCCGTCCTGAGTCGACGCCTAAAGCTACTTATGAGCTACACAATGATTTAACTAGCGAGGAGGAAGACATCAGTTGGGCAACGATGAAAGAGCAACAGATCAATCACTTCCTTATGAGCTATAAAGATAGTGCTCAGTACATTATACATCGCGTAGACTGCCGTAGTACCCTGTGTGAAATCATAGGGACTGAACACCCTTCTGAGAGAGACATATGGTCAGAGGTTACTGGACAGATGCGAAATCAGGCTTGGTGGGAATTTATAGGTTCTCATACCACAAGTTCGACGGATTCTAATGGTAACTTGCTATTTGTAACTATACTGCAGCGGAATCAAGGTGTGGAGAAAGCAAATTAGAGGTCGGAAGATCTCGCAAGATTAATCGTGGTATTATTCAGCCATTAACTGATTCAGACAGATAACAAGGTTTATCATCAATGAGTGACATTCAGGAATTATTAAAAAACAATAAAGAGTGGGCTGAGCAGGTTGAGAGGGAAAACCCTGGCTTTTTTAAGACGCTGTCGGAGCAGCAGTCGCCGAAGTATTTATGGATTGGTTGCTCCGATAGTCGGGTGCCTGCCAACCAGATCACGGGATTATTGCCTGGAGAGGTGTTTGTCCATCGCAATGTGGCTAATGTAGTATCGCATAGCGACTTCAACTGTTTATCAGTACTGCAGTTTGCGGTTGAGGTGTTGAAGGTTGAGCACATTATCGTCTGTGGTCATTATGGCTGTGGCGGTGTGAATGCGGCTTTAACCAATAAAAAACATGGCTTTATCGATAACTGGTTGAGCAATATTAAGGATGTGTACTTAAAGCATGAAACCAAGTTTAAACCGATAAAAGATGAGCAGGAGCGCTCGAACTTGATGTGCGAACTGAATGTTATTGAGCAGGTCAGCAATGTTTGTCGTACGACAACGGTGCAAGATGCCTGGGATCGCGGTCAGGATTTAAGTGTACACGGTTGGTGCTATGGTTTGAAAAATGGCTTGATCACCGACTTGAAAGCGACTATTAGCGGAAAAGACCAGGTACCAGATATTTTCAATTACGAAGAATAAGCGGTAAGCTGTAGAAGGCTGTGGTTTTGGGGAATCACAACCTGACTAAAAAGTTCGACAAAAAAATTGATGGGTCAGAACAGCCTGATACCAATAGGAGGGGGGATGCGCAGTGATAAGGATAAATCTGTTGGTGAAGTTAGTCAGTCAGCAGAACAGCACTTTACTTATCGGATTTTTTCACCACTAGGGGCTTATCCAGCCCAGAGTTTGAGCTCTCCTTTGGGGCAGCTGATAGTGGAAAAAGATCTGATTGCTTTGGCATTTAAGAATAGTAGCCGAGCTTATGATTTAAAGTTTATGTTGGCGATGCTGTTATCAGTTAATGACGACAAAGGCTTTTTAAAGCTTTATCCCTTCCCTTATAAACACATCTTTGAGTCACGCAGTTATCAAATAACTGGGCAACAACTTCAATTCGATATTAAGCACAAGCTCTCAGAGCACTACCGTCAGAGTGGCGAAACTATTCCTGAATTTGATCTCTATCAGAATGCTAAAGGGGCCTCATTACCAATTATTTTAGGCGGCACTTTATACAGCACTTTTACTGACCTGATTGATATACACCAATTTAACCTTTTATCTGATGTTTTATATCAAACCAATAACGGGCTGCTGAATTTGATTTGTAAAAGCTTGCTGATGAGTAATCAAAATAGCTGCCACATTCAATTTAGTCAGCAAGCGGTTTTGTTTTTATTGGACGCGCTGATTTTGTTCGAAGAGTTTATGGGTAAAAGCAAAGTTGACAGTTCTCGGTTGCAAACTTTGCTGACTCAGTTAGGTGATAATAAAACTGATGCGATAATTGCGAAATATCAATTGGCAGAATCGATAACTCCAATGGAATACCATAAAGCCTTTGATGCTTTATGCCACGCCTTGACTAAACACTTATTAAATAAGGGTTAGCGTCCAACCCACACTTCAACACGACGGTTTTTATTACGGCCGTTTTCGGTGCTGTTAGAAGCAATGGCCCCTTTGCTGCCAAAGCCTTGCACATAAAACGGTTTTACACCTGCCTTTTCAAGCTCACGAGCAATGATCCGCGCAAGTCGTTTAGAGTCATCTTTATCAGTTTCTTCGGTACCTGATTCATAGGTAAATCCGAACAAAAACAGGTCTTCGAGCTGGTTTTGCTCAACATATTTAACCAGCCGCTGAATATCTAGCTTGGCTTTATTATCCAGTTCATCAGTGCCCTCATCAAAGTGGAAGGTGATAGATAGGCGTTTGGAGTCGGTGATCATGTTGAGGTAGCGTGGTGGATAATTACGATTAAAGCGAATCGTTGCATCGTTTACTTTTAATGAAATTAACCCAGTATTTTCAACTACGCTTTGCGCCTGATCCTGTTGCACAAACTGCATAAAACGGCGCGCATACGGATTGGTATTGTTACTCGGGTAATACATATACAGGCGGCGACTTAGCACATAGTCTTCCGTACTGACTGTGAAAAGATTAGGTTTGAAAGAAAGAGCAACCCCAGTTTCTGACAAAGCTAGTAGTTTGGTGTCATTAACATAGGAAAGACCAATAAAACCGATAGCACCAGGTGTTTTGTACACCATATCAGATAGTTCACTTGAAGATTCATATCGTTTGGCGTACTCGGATAGTTTGACTTGATGATGATCGAGGACCAGTGATTTAAAGGTATCAAAGGTTCCTGAATTATCGTCGCGGGCAAACAAACTGATTTTTTGATTGATACCGCCAACTTCTTGCCAGTTGCGAATCTCGCCGGCAAAGATGCGGGCCAATGTTTCCGTGTCCAGGGTGTTGATGACAAGCTGTGGGTGGACAATCACCGCCAGACCATCGACCGCAATGGTCAATTCGCTATCCACTGATTTGAGATCACCATATAAAGCGCGCAATTGCCCACGTTCCTTTTCCTTGATGCGGCGAGATGACATAGCGATATCGGTGTCTTCAGCTGACAGAGCCTTAAAGCCAGTACTAGAACCATGCGCCTTGATATCAACCCCTTTAATCGAGCCGTCAGCGAACTGGCCAAGTACGGTTTTTTCTACCGCATGGGTCACCACGATATTTGTATTAGTGGCGCCTTCTGCTTTCAAGAATTCTTCAACCAATCCAGGGGCGAGTGATTCTCCAATGGTGTTTGAGCCTTTCATTTCAAACAGGATGGTTGCTCTGCTGATATCGCTCTCAGAAAGTGTCTGGCTTTGATTTTTGGTAGTTTTGGCAATTAAGGGCTGTACCAATAGTGTGCTAAGTAATATGGCAGTAACAAGGATTCGCGCAAGTGATGTCATGATCACTCCTGATAGTGTTAATCGAGCGGTTAGAAACAAGTCCGCAGGATTATAAGATCTAACAGGGAGTGGGAAATGACAGTTTTATGACATTACAGTTGAGTTTGCTCGTCAACATGACAAGGTGGAGCTTTAAATAAATTCAGCCTTGTCGGAGTACTGCAAAGTCGGCTTGCATGGTAGCTTTGCTTTCGCCAGCTTCAATCACATCAATCTCAAGCGACAGTCGGCCGCGTCCCCTTGAATCAAATCTTTTAAGAAAGTGCTCAATAATATCTGGATTTGCAATTTGGCAGCTGGCAACGATATCGCCATTGATAGGCTTGCTGTAACGGATGGTGGCGCTAGCCAAGACTACAGAACCGTGACGTTGCCGTTGTTGAACCATATGCGTCACCAATGACCAGCCGGCGAGTGTTGCGGTGGTGTAGATGCTACCGGCAAATGCGGTGTTATGAATGTTCTTATTGGCTTCAAACGGTGCCGATACCTGAATACTGTTACTGGTCAGGCTATCGACCTGAATTTGTAGTGCCTGGGTGATCGGAATTTCTTTATACAGCAGTTGTTGCAGTTCAGCGGCTTCCATGGGTACACAAGGGTTTACAGATGGTAAGAGGTTACTCTAACAATATTTTCGAAAAAGTTAACCCTTTTCCAACTGGTCGGCGTTTATAGCAATGTCATTAACATAAATGCGAATCAAATGGATGGAGCACGAAAATGAATACTGATAAAGCAAATACAGTGAAAACATCATTAAAGATCAGCGTTTTGGCCAGCATGGTTGCCTTGGCAATATCCGGCTGCCAAAACACGGATACCGGTGAGCAAAGAGCTGAGCAAGACAAGCGAGTCGAGATTGCAAAAACTGAGGAGCTGCAGCGACAAAAAAAAGAGCAGGAGCAAGTTGTTGTGACTGGAGCTCGGATCATGTCAGAGGCCAAAGAAAGAAATGTACCTATGTATGATATGGCGATGCCTGCCCCTCAGTCGCCTGGGATCTGGCAGCAGCCTGAAGTGAATCGCGAACAATATCAGCACCTTGATGAATCGGGTATTTTTCTGGCCAAAGAGCAGCCAGTATCGACTTTTAGTATTGATGTGGATACCGGTTCTTACTCCAATGTCCGCCGTATGTTAAATGATGGTTATTTGCCACCGGAAGATGCGGTACGTCTAGAAGAGTTTGTTAATTATTTTAACTATGACTATCAAACGCCCGACAGTACTGAGCAACCTTTTGCGGTGAACACTCATGTATTTAGTGCGCCTTGGAACTCTAATGCCTACCTGATGGAAATTGGTATCAAAGGTTTTGAGCCTGAGCAGCAGGAATTACCGCCATCCAATCTGGTGTATCTGATTGATGTATCGGGTTCGATGAATAGCGAAGATAAATTGGGATTGGTCAAAAAGTCATTAAAACTGTTAGCGCAGGAAAGTAGTGATCAGGATAGGATCTCAATCGTGGTGTATGCCGGTGCCAGTGGTGTGGTGCTTGAGCCGACCAAGGGTAATGATCGCATGGCCATAGAGCAGGCTCTCGATCGATTGAGCGCGGGTGGTTCGACTAATGGTGGTGCTGGGATTGAGCTGGCTTATAAGTTGGCTGAGCAAGCCTTCATTAAAGACGGCATTAACCGTGTGATTCTAGCCACCGATGGTGACTTTAACGTGGGAACGATCAATCGTGAGCAGCTGATCGATCTCGTTGAGCGTAAGCGCGAAAGCGGTATCTCATTCACCACGCTGGGATTTGGCAGCGGCAATTACAATGAGCACTTGATGGAGCAGCTGGCTGACAAGGGTAACGGTAATTATGGCTATATTGATAGTTTGCAGGAAGCGCGTAAATTATTGGTCGAGCAGCGTGCGGGAACCCTGATGACGATTGCCAAGGATGTCAAAATCCAGGTGGAGTTTAATCCGCAGGTGGTGGCTGAATACCGTTTACTGGGTTACGAAAACCGTGCCTTGAACCGCGAAGATTTCAATAATGACAAGGTCGATGCAGGTGAAATCGGAGCAGGACATACCGTAACAGCGCTCTATGAAGTGGTGTTGGTAGGTTCCGAAGGGCGTCGTGTGGATGAATTGCGTTATAGCGAGAAAGAAGTGCAGCAGCAAAAGCTGGCCGATGAGGCAGCGCTGGTGAAATTGCGCTATAAGATGCCGGATGAAGATGACAGTAAACTCATTAGCCATGTCATTGATCGCAAGCAGTTTAACCACGGCGATACTATCGCTGGTGACCGTCAGTTTGCAGCCAGTGTCGCTGGATTTGCACAACTGTTGCGTGGCGGACGCTACTTGAATGGCTGGGATTGGCAACAGGCGATTGAGCTGGCGCAGAATAGCAAAGGCGCTGATAAAAACGGTTACCGTGGCGAAATGATTCAACTGATGAAGATGGCGCAGCTACTGGATGAGCAGAATGACCAGGTTGATGAACAAGTCAGTAACCAATAAGTTGTGGCTAACCCAGGCATTGAACAGGTAACAATATGCTTGAAAGCCTTACACTAAAAAGCCATGATGGCGCTGGGGATGTGTTTCATAAGAGATCAAGCGTGACCAGAAGTAACGAAACCTTTAACAGCAATCAACAGCGCCAAGCCTCTTGCTCAGACCAACTGAGCGATGAGGCTTTGATGGTTGGCTATACCAAAGGCAATATGCGTGCTTTTGAGCAACTTTATTTGCGGCACAAAAATCCTTTGTTACGTTACTTTTTACGACAGGTAGATGGTCGTGCCACGGCTGAAGAGTTGTTTCAGGAAACCTGGCAAAGCGTGATAAAAGGTAGCGACGGTTATCAGGTCAGTGCCAAATTTACCACCTGGCTCTATCACATGGCGCGTAACAAATTGATTGACCATTACCGCAAACAAGGCCGAGGTGAGGTTTTATCATTGGATGATGATACTGATATGCAGCCGGTGGCGAATTCAGCCAGCGAGCCTGAGCAGCAGCTCAACGAGGCTCAATCCAAACAGCAATTTTTTTGGGCTTTGAATCAATTGCCGCTGGTGCAGCGCGAGGTGCTGGTGTTGAAAATCGAGAGTGGCATGACGGTGCAAGACATTGCAGAAACCATTCAGGATGATGCGGAGGCGGTGAAAAGCCGTTTGCGGTATGCGGTACAGAAACTCAAGCAGTTAATCAATGAAGCAAAGCTTGAGGTGGAATTATGAGTAAAGATAAAGACATAGAAAAGTTGCAACAATGGCAGGGCGAGGAAGAAACCAGTCCAGAACTGGATCAAAATATCCTGGCCATGGCTGAACAGCATCTCAAACAAAAAGAGCAGAAGGCTGCCGGTGGCAGCTGGTGGCATCGTTTGCGCGTGCCTGTTTCAGTGGCTGCTGGGTTACTGGTGACCCTTGGTGTGGCCCGTCTGATGGTCAATTTAAGTGGCGAAGACATGAATAATATGGCGCAGGTAGCCAGTTCAAAACCACTAGAAGAGCGTTATGCGATTGAGATGGATGCCGAGATGGCTTATTTAGAAAGGGAGCGTCAGAAACAAGAGCAGGTCAACGCTCAAGCAAAGCGTGAAAGCAAACAGCGAATGCTGGCTGCGCCTGCAGCACCGCAGGAGCCGGTACTGGAATTTGAGCCGCCTAAAGTCAGTGATATGGCTGAAGAATCGATAGTAGTTACCGGTTCGAGAATACGTGCTGTAGACCTTGAGCAAGCAGAGCCTGTGACAGTTATCGACGGAGAAATCGAGCAAACATCAGGCTTTGATGAGCATGGCGTATTAGATGAAGCGGTCCTCGGTTATCCCTTGCCGGAAGTCTGGATCGAGGAAATTGAACAGGCGTTAGAAGCAGGCGATGAGATTACCGCGTTGGATGAGTGGGGGCAGTTTAAGCGCACCTATCCTGAGTACGAAGTTGATGAAAAGTTGCTTAAGCGTATAAAAACCCTACAAAAACTACGAGAAAACCCATAGATGTGTTGGGTTTTATTACAGATCCGTCTAGTTTTTCCCTATCTTCTCAGATAAAATGGCCGCCCTTAAATCTTGATTCGGATCAAGGTTGATTGGTCAAATTCCTGTTAGGGCAGACGGGGATACCTGGTTTTATTATCAAATTAATAACAATTTCCGCATTTTGCGGGTTAACGTTAGTGGAGAGAAGAGCATGTCATTGTTCCGCAAAGTCGCTCTCGCTGTAACCGCGCTAGCTGTTTTAGTGCTAACCGGTTGTAGTGAACAGGCGTATAACATGCGTGAAGGTGTGACTGAGATCAGTAAAGAAGTTTACGAATTACACATGATCGCGATCTGGGTCTGTGTAGTGATCGGAGTCCTAACTTTTGGCGCAATGTTTTACTCGATGTTTGCGCATCGTAAAAGCAAAAATCCTATTCCAGCTAAGTTTTCTCACAGTACCACCGTTGAGATTATTTGGACCGTTATTCCTTTCATTATCCTTATTGCCTTAGCAGTTCCTGCTGTTAGCTTGTTGATAAAGATGGAAGATTCCAGTGATTCAGACATGACCGTTATGGTTAAAGGCTGGCAGTGGAAATGGGAATATAAGTACATCGATGGCGATAATGACCCGAGCAACGATGTCAGCTTCTTCTCAAACCTTGATGAGCAGTCTCTGAAAACTAGAGACAATTCAGGTAAAAACTTCTCTGGTACTCCTATTGATTATGAAAACTATCTTTTAGAAGTTGATAACCCTCTGGTTATCCCTGTTGGTCAAAAAGTTCGCTTTTTGGTTACTTCTGAAGACGTTATCCACTCTTTCTGGGTACCTGACTTCTCCGTCAAAAAAGATGCTATTCCAGGCTTTGTTAATGAAGTGTGGACAAAAGTAGATGAGCCAGGTATTTACCGTGGTGTCTGTGCTGAGCTATGTGGTAAAGACCACGGCTTTATGCCAATCGTGGTGCACGTAGTAGAACAAGCTGAATATGACGCTTGGATGGCTTCTAAAGTTGAAGAGGCTAAATCTGGTCCTGACTTGAATGAGCGCACTATGGCTCAGCTGATGACTGAAGGTGAAGCAGCTTATAACAAGTACTGCGCAGCCTGCCACATGCCAAACGGCCAAGGTAACGGTCCATTCCCATCATTGGTTGGTAGCCCGATCATTGAAGGCGATATCGAGAAGCATATTGATGTGGTGGTAAATGGCGTTTCTGGAACTGCGATGCAGGCGTTTGGGCAACAGTTAACTGAAGCTGAAATTGCTGCTATCGTCACTTATGAGCGTAATGCTTGGGGCAACGATAAGGGCGATAAAGCTCAGCCACAAGACGTCTACGACTTCAAAAATGCCGGTAAGGAGGAATAATTATGGGTGATCATAAACCAACCGGCATTTCACGCTGGTTATTTACTACGAACCATAAAGACATTGGTACCATGTACCTGGTCTTCTCGTTCATCATGTTCCTGATTGGTGGTGCTATGGCAATGGTTATCCGTGCCGAGCTTTTCCAACCAGGCTTACAGTTTGTTGAACCTAACTTTTTCAATCAGATGACAACCCTGCATGGCTTGATCATGGTCTTCGGTGCTGTGATGCCAGCGACTGTTGGTCTTGCTAACTGGTTGATTCCGATGATGATTGGTGCGCCAGACATGGCCTTACCACGTATGAACAACTGGAGTTTCTGGATTCTTCCAGCAGCCTTTATCCTGTTGTTGTCATCACTGTTTATGGAAGGTGGTGCGCCTAACTTCGGTTGGACTTTCTATGCGCCACTGTCGACCACTTATGGTCCTCCATCCACTGACTTCTTTATCTTTGGTGTGCACTTGATGGGTATCTCATCCATTATGGGTGCTATCAACGTTATCGTGACTGTATTCAACATGCGTGCTCCTGGCATGACTTTGATGAAAATGCCATTGTTCGTATGGACCTGGTTGATTACAGCCTTCTTGCTGGTCATGGTTATGCCAGTACTAGCTGGTGCGGTAACCATGATGCTGACAGATCGTCACTTCGGTACATCATTCTTTGATGCTGCCGGTGGTGGTGACCCAGTGATGTTCCAGCACATTTTCTGGTTCTTCGGTCACCCTGAAGTTTACATCATGATTCTTCCTGCGTTTGGTATCGCTTCTGCGATTATTCCAACCTTTGCTCGTAAGAAACTGTTTGGTTATTCTTCAATGGTTTACGCTACAGCATCGATCGCTTTCCTATCATTCATCGTATGGGCGCACCACATGTTTACCGTGGGTATGCCAGTTAAAGGTGAATTGTTCTTCATGATTGCGACCATGTTGATTGCGGTTCCAACCGGTGTGAAGGTATTTAACTGGGTTGCAACTATGTGGCAGGGTTCAATCACCTACGAAACGCCTATGTTGTATGCGATTGCTTTCGTGATTCTATTCACTATCGGTGGTTTCTCTGGCGTGATGTTGGCGTTAACTCCGGTGGATTGGCAGTATCATGACACCTACTTCGTGGTAGCTCACTTCCACTATGTACTATTCCCGGGTGCTATTTTCGGTACCATGGCAGCGGTTTATTACTGGATGCCTAAGTGGACTGGTCGTATGTATGATGAGAAGTTGGCTAAAATCCACTTCTGGTTATCAATCGTGTTTGTTAACTTAACTTTCTTCCCAATGCACTTCTCAGGTTTGGCGGGTATGCAACGTCGTGTTCCTGATTACAACATCATGTTCTCTGACTTCAATATGTGGTCAAGTATTGGTGCATTCGGCTTAGGTTTGACTCAGTTCTTGTTCTTGTGGATTCTGGTTAAAACCTGCATGTTGAAGAAAGGTGAGAAAGCGACTGATCAAGTATGGGAAGGTGCAGAGGGTCTTGAATTTAATCAATTACCTTCACCAGCGCCGTACCATTCATTTAGTACGCCACCTAAAGTCGACTAATAGTGATTAATCTGACGAAGTAACTGATTATGAGTGATATTAACCAACAGCCAGAGCAAGACAAAAACAAGGTCATGACCCGTAAGTTGGTCATGGTGGTGTTGATTATGCTGGCTTTCGGTTTTGCCATGATTCCTTTGTACGATGTGTTCTGTGAAATCACGGGCTTAAATGGTAAATCAAACGGTCTTGCTGTTTACGAACAGCAAGAACCGGATACCAGCCGTGAAATTACCGTTCAATTTATGACAATCACCAAGAACGACATGCCTTGGGATTTTCAGCCAGTACAAACACAAATAAAGGTCTATCCTGGCAAGGAATATGAAGTGAACTTCCGAGTTAAAAATCGCGCAGGTAAAGCCATTGTAGGACAAGCGATTCCGAGCTTTTCGCCAAACCTGGTCAGCCAATATTTCAATAAAACAGAGTGTTTCTGTTTTAATCAGCAAACATTGGCTGCGGGCGAAACTGAAGAAATGCCGATGCGTTTCTTTGTCGATAAAGATCTACCGGAAAAGTATGACACCATTACATTGGCTTACACATTGCATAATGTGACCCCTGCCGAACAACAAACACAGGCTGCTGACTAAGACGTCAGCGCAACGGTCTTTAACGGAGACATACGATGAGTGAACAAACAAATACAGAATACGAAAAGTATTATGTACCAGAGCAGAGCAAGCTGCCGTTTATCGGTTCTATCGGCTTGTTCCTAACTGCTTTTGGTGCAGGCAATATGGTCCAAGGAAATTACCCTGAGGGTTATATCTTGTACCTTGGCTTAGCAGTACTGGTTTACATGTTATCAACTTGGTGGGCTGCCACTATCCGCGAATCTATGAGCGGTTTATACAGCGCACAAATGAGCCGTTCATTTCGTCAAGGCATGTTATGGTTCATTACTTCAGAAGTAATGTTCTTTGCTGCTTTTTTTGGCGCATTATTCTATGTACGTATTTTAGTCATGGAGTGGTTAGGCGGTTCTAGCAATAACGCTGCTACTCATGAGTTCTTATGGCCTGAATTTATTCCTAACTGGCCTATGGAGAAGACTCCTGCTGGTGAAACCACACAAGGTATGGGTGCCTGGGGCTTGCCGGCAATCAATACGGCGATTCTTTTATTCTCATCATTCACTTTGACCATTGCGCACCACGCATTGATTGAAAAGAATCGTGCGACCTTAATCCAGTTCACTGCAATTACTGCAGCTTTGGGTGTTATTTTCATGGGGCTTCAGATTTGGGAATATATTCATGCATACACTGAAATGGGATTAACCTTAGGTAGCGGTATTTACGGCTCAACCTTCTTTATGTTGACGGGTTTCCACGGCTTGCACGTAACGGTAGGTACAATTTTCCTAATTATCCTAACCATTCGTTGTGCTAAAGGTCATTTTACCCCACAAGATCACTTTGCTTATGAAGCCGGTGCCTGGTACTGGCACTTCGTTGACGTGGTCTGGGTATTCCTGTTTATCTTCGTTTACATCCTGTAAACAGCTAAAAAGTCAGACAAAAAACCGCCTCTTGGGGCGGTTTTTTTTGGCGTTAAAATGAGTAGGATATTATCGGATTAGTCAGCCCACATCCGTAATAAGTTACTGTATGATTTGCTGAGCCGATCATACTGTTCTGACTTTCCCTGGGTCTCGAGCTCATGTGTCACGGCTTGTTTCAAATCAAATAATAATTCTCGCTGGCTAGCATCACCAACCTTACTTTGTAACCAACCGACCATGGCAATGCGTGTACCCTCGGTTACAGGGTTAACTCGATGTAAGTAGCTGCTTGGATAAATTAGGACTTCACCCTTGTCGAGCTTCCATGAGCGTTCTCCAGTAGAATCACATAACACCAGTTCTCCGCCATTATAGTCGCTGGTAGAGGACAGGCAGTACGTAAAAGATACATCCGTACGCACGCCTGCGATATAGGCGTCATCTATATGATTACCGTATTGCATGCCTTGCTGGTACCGATTGAGCATCACTCTGGCAAACTGTTTGGGTAAACAGGCCGCTTGAAAGATTGGGCTTTTTTGAAGGTGCCTGAAGAGCATGGCTAAAGGTGCAGGCTGATCATCCACTAGCAGAATCTGCTGGTTATTCTTAAGCGAGCGTACTGCTTTGCCAGCCGTTTGCTGGCCGGAATGGAAGTCGAGCTTTGCTACCTCTTCACAGATTACATTGAGGGTATTCGGTTCGATGATGTCAGAAAGCTGAAGTATCATAAATATGTTATTGAGAATCAATCGCATCTATGGAATGATAGCCAGTATAAAGCAATGTAAGTTAGAAAAGAAACTTCAAAGGGTAATTCTATGTACGAAAAGCGAAAAATATGGCTTGGAGTCAGTTCAGCCTTGCTGGCAACTAGCGTGGCTTCAACGGAAGTGGATGCGAAATCGTTGCCATCTGATGGAAATCAACTCGTCACAGCAATAAGTAGCGTGTCTTTACTTAGCGTAGGAGAAGGTGGTGAAGGCGAGGCCGGCGAAGGTGAAGGTGGAACTAATATCGATTTAGCTAAAGATGATGCAGCTTTCTTGGCCCAATTAGGATTGATTCGTGGTCATTTATGGGTTGGCTATAAGTTGTATCAAGAAGGCCATATAGACATGGCTAAAACGCACATGAAGCATCCTGAAGATGAGCTCTATGCTGGATTGAAGCCTGTATTTGAGGCGCGAAAAGTGAATGGTTTTGCGAATGAGTTGCAAACTCTTGCGAAGGCCGTCAATGAAGAGAAAGGCGAAGCTGCAGTGAAAAAAGCCTATAGAGCCTTACAAAGCAGAATTACTCAAAGTGAAGAAATCCAGGTGAAGTCAGCGCGTGATATTTTGCTGAGCATTAGTTTAATGATCAGAACAGCTGCTGATGAGTATGCTATTGGGGTAAAAAAAGGTGATGTGGTTAATGTCCATGAGTATCAGGATGCTTTTGGATTTACCGAAATAGCGATTGAAAGATTAGACTCTATCAGTAGTGAGCAGCAAGAATTAGCACAAGACGATATTGCCAATACACGACAGTGGCTGCTAGAGCTGAGAGAATTATGGCCAAGTGTGGATCCAAAAGGTAAGTTGGAAGGCGATGCCAGTCATTTATATGGAGCAGCAGCAAGAATCGAGTTAGCCGCAATGAATAACTAAAATTAATGTTTATAAAAAGCCGCCCATAGTGGCGGCTTTTTTATGCCAATTTCACATGAGTCAGATGATAATGCATCTTTGTTTGATTAATGACTGACTGTAATGAATATTTTCGTATTGGATAAGGATATAAAATTATGCGCGCAGTACCATTGCGATCAGCATGTGGTGAAGATGATTCTAGAGAGCGTGCAAATGCTGTGCACCGCGTTGAATAAAAAAGGCTTCGTGACGCCCTATAGGTCAACACATGCTAAACATCCTTGTGTGCTTTGGGTCGAACACTCATACAGTAATTTTATTTGGTTGACTGAATTAACCAGGGCATTGAACGCTGAATATCGATTTCGGTTTAACAAAACGGGTGACCACAAATCAATGAGTGTATTGCAAGAAGTAGAAGCAATGCAGTTCGAAGACTCGGGGTTAACTGAGTTTGCTCAGGCCATGCCGAATGAGTATAAGGTTAGAGGTAATGCAGTTGATGCTTATCGCAACTTTTATCGAGGTGATAAGCTGCGATTTGCCAAATGGACTAAGCGATCAATGCCATACTGGATTAATACGGGCTCTATTGAGCTTCAAGGTTGAGCTGCTCTAAAAGGAAATCATCCAGCCAACTGTGTAGCTTAGAGTTTTTGATGAAACCGCAATGTCCGCCATGTTCTGACAAAAAGTATTCAATATTAGGATTAACGGGCAAGTCATAGATAGCCCGATAATCGATGATGGGATCATCCTTGGCTAACAATACGGTAGTATCAACATCAAGATTACTAAGATAGTCGCCAGTGATATCGTAACCATCAAAATACGCGTTGATGCTGTCGTAGTCACCATAAAAATTAACTAACTCTTCGGTCAGTTTGCGCATTGAATCGGTTCTTAGTGACTCTTCTATATCATATAGATGGGGAAAGAGTTCCTGCTTTTTGCGCAATGACCGCTTCCATTTATACATAAAGTATTTGATGTAAAGCGACAGTCCGTTCTCTAGCTTTTCTAAAACGTCTGTAGGATCTAGGGCCGGACAAATAGCAACCGTTTTAGCTAGCCGAATATCATGCTTGGTAGCTTGTTTGGCTACTCGTAATGCAAAATTCCCGCCTAGTGAAAAGCCGGTAAGAAATAGTTTACTGGGTTGATATTTAGTTTGAATTTTTTTTACTGCATTTATGACTTCATCAAGACGATTGGAATGAAATAATTCCTGGTTTAGATGATGGCTATCACCGTGGTCTCGTAGGTTGAGTCTGACTACATTGTATCCATGATTAAATAAAGTGCTAGCGCAGGAAATCAGGTAAAGAGATTGATGACTGCCTTCCCATCCATGAATCAGAACAACTAGCGGCGCATCAGCTTGTGATTGTGCGTAAAAGCTTTGTAGCTTAACACCATCGTCGCACTCAATGATTACTTCTTTGGATGCTTGCAACATGGGCTGAGCACGATGCTGAACGAAACGGCGTCTTAATTTGAAAGTTGCCAGTAGCGATTGAACATGTTGGTTTTGTGCCCAGGTAGGTGCTTTATAATTAACAGTATTGGGAGATGGAGTTGTTGACTCAGCTTGCATAGAAATGATCGGCAAATAAGGTGGCCTTAAGCATAAGCAAAAAAGGCGCAAATGTCATTGTTACAGTCGATTATTGAGGTTCTTCAAACAACATCTTTGATATAGGATTCGTAACAAAAATCGACCTCTGAATCAGCTAAAGCTTTTTTAATACGTAATATATTACCCGCAGTGTCGGTAGGATGCTTGGATAGGTCACTGGCGATTGGTTGGATGCGCCTGCCTTCTGTATCTGTTAACAATTCAACAACAGGTTCCAGCTTATGTTCTTCATTAACCGAAAGTATCAGCGCAAGTTGCCCATTGTTCATTTGGACCAGACTGCCAACAGGGTAAATGCCAACCATATGGATGAACTGTTGTACCAGCTCAGCATCGTAATGATTGGTTTGCTCTTTATAAAGAATGGAAAGAGCCTGACTGGCTGGAATGCCTTTATGGTAGCAACGGTCACTGGTCATAGCGTCATAACTATCAACTATCGCAATAATTCGGTCATAGAGTGATAGTAGTTGAGACTCAACATTTCGGGGGTAGCCATCGCCGTTCATTCGCTCGTGATGATTGCGGGCTACGGCACAAATTTGTTCATCGACTCCACCATGTTGCTTGAGGAAGTCGTAGCCGAGAACAGTATGTTTTTTTACTTCAGCAAACTCTTCCGGGCTTAAACTCGCAGGTTTATTGAGAATGTCCTGTCGTACCTTCATTTTACCAACATCATGCAGCATGCCGCACATACCCAGAACTTCAAGGTTTTCCCGCGGGAGTTGAAGGTGTTTGCCAAAAGCAATAGCTAAAATACCGACGCGAACACAATGCTCTGAGGTGTATTCATCTTGGTGCTTAATTTTTGAGAGCCAGAACATTGCGGTTTCATTACGCAGAATGCTATCAACAGTTTGTGACACAAGATCTTTAGAACCTTCGATATCAATTTGACTGTCGCGCTGGACGTCCTTCATGAGTTGATAAATGTGGCTATAAGAACGATCAAAGGTGGTTTTTACTTTCTTGAGTTCTTCGCGTAGGAATTGACTTGCTTGGGTTGGGCGTAAATCAAGTTTTGGGTAAATGACTTTTTGATTATCGAATTCTACGATGGTTTTGTAGTAGGTTCGATAGGATTGAGCGTCAATGAATACGTGTTGGCAGTATTTTTGTAACAGGTGGATTTCGTTCTGGGTGGAGATTTTGAGTTCCTGAAACATGACTGGAACTTCTGTCCAGGGTCTATCAAGTTCAACAACCGTCATACCAACCCGCAAGCGAGAAGCTAGTATCTTCCGCTTTTCTATGACTTTTTCTGTAGTTTTTTTAGGTTTTAAGTTACTATCTCTTTGATTAGCCTGAGCTTTTTGACTGCTGCGCTTAAATCCTAATAAGTCGAATACTGCCATATCCTAATCTCCCTTGCTACTTAATGATAGTACTTATTGCAAGGAAATGACAAGCAAATCTGACTAAAAAATAGACAAAAATAAAGTGCTACATATAATCTAGTAACCGTTAGGCCACCTGGTATGAGGGGGAAGAACGTAATAAGACTGCTTTTAAATCAAAGTCTACCTCATGATCGGCCAGAGAGCGTTTGATTCTCAAGATATTTCCATAAGAGTCGAAGACTTGTTTAGATAGGTCGACAGCAACGGGTGGAATTAATTTTCGATACTGATCAGTCAGTAACTCTACAACTGGTTCAAGTTTATGATCTTCATTGGTTGAAAGTACTACCGCAATTTGGCCATTAGAAATTTTCACCAGGCTACCCACTGGGTATATACCTACCATTTGGATAAACAGCTGCACTAGCTGGCTATCATAATGATTATGTTGCTCATTATATAATATGGATACAGCCTGAGAGGCGGGCATGCCAAGTCGATAACAGCGATCGCTGGTCATGGCATCATAACTATCAACAATAGCAATCATTCGGTCGTAAAGAGAGAGACTTTCATCTGATATTTTGCGGGGATAACCCTCACCGCTGATATGTTCGTGATGGTTATGGGCAGCCTGTTGCACTTCTGTTGCAACCTGACCATGAGATGATAGGTAGTTATAACCTAACACTGTGTGTTGCTTAATAAGGTCAAATTCTTCCTGAGTAAGCGTGGTGGTTTTATTCAAAACGGTGGTTGGTATTTGCATTTTTCCGACGTCGTGCAACATGCCACATAACCCCAATAATTCTAGTTGCTCCCTGTCAAGTTGCAGGTACTTACCAAAAGTTATGGCAAGAATTCCCACCCGTAAGCAATGCTCTGCTGTGTACTCGTCTTGATTTTTAATTTTACTCAACCAGAACATTGCTGTGTCATTGCGTAGAATACTGTCGACACAGTCCGCCACCACTTCTCTTGCGGCTTCAATATCGATTTGGCTATCACGAGCGACCTGCTCAAGAACTTGATGAATATGCTTCAAGCTACGATCAAATGCCTTTTTAGCTTTGGGTAATTCTGCCCTGAGAGCCTGACTAGTTTGTTTGGCGTTGAAAGCTTTTTTATTATGAGCGTGCTTTGGTTTATTGCTATGGAAAAGGTTGTCCGAGGTGACGCTGGTATAAGAAAGGTAATCAACATAAACCTCTTCACAGTATTGCTGGAGTAAAGCGATATCGCTACGAGTGTGAATGGTGATTTCCTGGAAATCAACCGGAACTTCAGTCCAAGGTCGATCTAGCTGTATAACCGTCATACCAATTTGTAGATCAGTGACTTTGAGTTTCTTCTTTTCTAGTTTTTGGTGGTGTTTTGGGTTGGGGTTATGAGTCTTGGTAGACTGATAGTGGTGTGCTGATTCATGAATCGAATCACGATCACGACGTGCGGCTTTGCCCATCCATTGGGTGATTTTGTCCAAAAAACTCATGGCAACCTCCTTGTGTCGAATTTTTATACTATTCGCTTATAAGGGAAGGTGCAAGAAAAAAATAGCCTATACAAAATAGGGGCTTAGCCATTACCCCGGATAAAGTCCTCTAAGTTAATATCTCGCGAACTATCTCTTAGCGGTTTTTTAATGGCATAGAGGTTATTGTCTTGATCATATTGCTCTTTCGTTAAATCAATGACAATAGGACGACGGAAATTACCTTTGGTATCAAGAATAATCTCGATCTTGGGCTTAAGCTTTTGATCGGGGTTAGCCGCTAACACAATGCCGGTTTCACCATTGGTCATTTCAACTAAGCTTCCTGGGGGATAGATGCCGACCATTTGAATAAACTTTTCCACCAGATCAGTATCAAAGTGTGTGCCACGTTCTTTAAAAAGAATACCCAGTGCCTCAAGAGGAGCTAGGCCATCACGGAAACTGCGATCACTGGTTATGGCATCGTAAGCGTCAATGATACCGATAATTTTAGGATACATGCCGATACGTTCACTTTCCAGGCGTTGTGGATAGCCTTTACCATCAACCCGTTCATGGTGGGCATGGGCAACGTCACTGACAATTTCATCAAAGCCACCGTGCTGTTTTAAGAAAATGTAACCAAGCACCGTATGTTCTTTCATGACTTTAAATTCATCGTCAGTCAATGGACCTGGTTTATTGAGAATTTCAGGTGGAATTTTCATTTTACCGACATCATGCAATAGCCCACACATGCCGATATTTTCAAGTTCTTGATGGCTGAAGCCTAACATCTGGCCGAAAGCAATGGCCATAATGCTAACTCGCAAGCAGTGTTCGGAAGTATATTCATCACTGTCCTTGATACGTGATAACCAGAACATGGCATTGGGGTTGGCGAGGATACTGGTTACACATTCAGAAACCAGGTGCTTGGATTCATCGATGTTAATGGCTTTATTGTTTTTTACCGCGTCAAGTAGCTCTTTAATGCTTTTCTTAGAAGCTTTAAAGATACGTTCAGCGCGGGGTAACTCCTGATGCAGGCTATGATGAGCTTCTTCGGCTTCAGAGCGTGCCTGTTTATATTCGGCGCTGGGATAATCGTGTTTGATGGTCTCCCAGTACTCTTCGTCAAGCTCGACATAGACATGATTACAGTAGACAGCAAGTGTATCCAGATCTTCCTGATTTTGTAATGGGAATCCTTGAAACAACACAGGAACTTCAGTCCATGGGCGATCAAGCTCGGCAATTTGCATACCAAGCGTTAATTCGTCGACAGGGATCTTGATTTTGACCAAACGGGTGCGCTTCTTGCGCTGGGTCTCTGACTCCCGTGTGGTAGAAGTATCGTCTTGCTCTTTTTTGCTTCGTTTAAAAATCATTGAGATACATCACTTGAGTCTTGTTAAACCATACTAAAATAATTCATCGAAATAGCAAAGCGTTCTATAGCGCAATTTTGTAACTTTGTGTTGTAATGCATATTAGCAGGGCTGAAAGGACGAAGTATGGGGACTAGCCAAATCTCTGAACTGCTGGTAAGGTATTTCAAAATAAGTAAAAACTTATTGATATATAAGGAAACAGGGCGCGCATGAGACTCATAAATCTATGATTGAACAATATGCACCAATCCTCGTTTTTATCATCATTGGGCTGTTATTCGGCACAGGACTATTGTTAGTCGGATATTTTGCCAGCCCAACCAATCCTGATCCCGAAAAAGAAAAAGCATTCGAGTGCGGCTTTGATGCGTTTGAAGATTCCCGAATGAAATTTGATGTGCGCTTCTACCTGGTGGCCATTCTTTTCATTATATTTGATCTGGAAATTGCTTTTTTATTCCCTTGGGCTGTGGTGTTTGATGATTTAGGTTGGTTTGGTGTGGTTAGTATGGGGGTCTTCTTGTTATTACTTTTGATTGGTTTTGCCTACGAGTGGAAAAAAGGCGCTCTTGAGTGGGAGTAGTGAATGCTATGAACAAGTTGTTAGTAGAGTCTTTTCAAGAAGCATTGTGTATTCGACCGATACTGTGTTCAGTAAATGCAGTAATTAATAAGTGCGGTAATTAATAGGTACGACAATGGGACTGGAACAACAATTACAGGGTGACGGATTTGTAACGACCAGTATCAAAGACCTCTTTGACTGGGCGCGTACAGGTTCAATGTGGCCAGTAACTTTTGGCCTGGCATGTTGTGCCATCGAAATGATGCATGCCGGTGCGGCGCGTTATGATATGGATCGCTTCGGAGTAATCTTCAGGCCGAGTCCACGTCAGTCCGACGTGATGATTGTGGCCGGTACTCTAACCAATAAAATGGCGCCAGCGTTGCGCCGCGTTTACGACCAGATGCCGGAACCTAAGTGGGTCATCTCCATGGGCTCCTGTGCCAACGGTGGCGGTTATTATCATTATTCATATTCTGTTGTTCGCGGTTGTGACCGCATTGTCCCAGTCGATATTTATGTGCCGGGTTGCCCACCTACAGCAGAAGCTCTCCTTTACGGCATTATTCAATTGCAAAATAAAATTCGCCGTCAAAAAGTAATCCCTCGTTCTATGGCTCACGACGAAGACTCTGTTGCGCAGACTGGCTCAGCGAAATCGATTTCCTCAAACAAAGAGGTGTCTCTTGGCTGAATCACTGGTTAACACACTGGGCAACATCTTTGGTGACAAGCTAATTGCTTGCGATAAGGCTTTCGGTGAGGTGACTATTGAAGTGGCACAAGATGATTTGCTGGAAGTTGCCAAAGAATTGCGTGACCAAGACGAACTCAAGTTTGAGCAGCTTATTGATCTGACTGTGGTTGATTATATGACTTATGGTCAGGACGAGTGGGCAACTACTGAAGCAACCGGTACAGGTTTTGGACGTGCTCGTGAGGCAATCAGTTCGCCGGTTCACCAAGAATGGCAGCGAGATCGATTCGCGGTGGTTTATCATCTATTATCGATTAGTCATAATTGGCGCTTACGTGTTAAGTGTTTTGTTAAAGAAAATCGTCCAATGTTACCCTCGGTCATTCCCGTCTGGAATAGTGCTAACTGGTATGAACGTGAAGCCTTTGACCTGTTTGGTATCTTGTTTGAAGGCCATCCGGATTTACGTCGCATATTGACTGATTATGGTTTTATTGGTCATCCTTTCCGCAAAGATTTCCCTTTGATAGGCAATGTTGAGTTGCGCTATGACGCTAAACAAAAACGCTGTGTTTATGAGCCGGTTTCAATCGAGCCGCGTGTGCTAGTACCAAGAGTCATTCGCAAAGAAAAAGATCCTGCGGTCTACGTCAGCAGTCCTGAGCAAGGAGGCAAGCGTGGCTGAAATTCGTAACTACACTATTAACTTTGGCCCACAACATCCGGCTGCGCATGGTGTCTTGCGTTTAATTCTGGAAATGGACGGTGAGACGGTAGTGCGAGCTGATCCACATGTGGGTTTGTTGCATCGCGCCACTGAAAAGTTAGCGGAAAGTAAACCTTACAATCAAAGCATTGGCTACATGGACCGACTCGATTACGTGTCCATGATGTGTAATGAGCACGCTTATGTTCTGTCGATTGAAAAATTGATGGGCATTAAACCACCAGAGCGCGCGCAGTATATTCGCGTTTTGTTCTCGGAAATTACCCGCATTTTAAATCATTTGATGTGGATCGGGGCGCACGCACTGGATATTGGTGCCATGACGGTTTTCCTTTACGCTTTTCGTGAGCGAGAAATCTTAATGGATTGCTATGAGGCTGTCAGTGGTGCTCGTATGCATGCCACTTATTTCCGCCCCGGTGGTGTCTATCGCGACTTGCCTGATGAAATGCCACAGTACAAGGTATCGCCTTTTAGTAATGAAAAGAAGGTTGATGAACTTAATGCAAATCGACAAGGTTCGCTATTGGACTTTATTTGGGACTTTACCGAAACCTTCCCTGACCGAGTTGATGAATACGAAGCCCTGCTGACCGAAAATAGAATCTGGAAACAGAGAACCGTTGGCATTGGTGTGGTGACACCGGAACGTGCATTACAACTGGGTTTTAGTGGGCCCATGCTACGTGGCTCTGGTATCGCTTGGGACCTGCGTAAAAAACAGCCGTACGAAGTGTATGACAAGATGGGCTTTGATATTCCGATTGGAAAAACCGGTGACTGTTATGATCGTTACCTGGTACGAGTCGAGGAGATGCGCCAGTCGAATAAGATAATTCGTCAGTGTGTGGAATGGTTGCGTGAAAATCCAGGGCCAGTCATGTTAGAAAATCATAAGGTGACCCCGCCAGACCGCGAAACCATGAAAGATGATATGGAAGCCCTGATTCATCATTTTAAATTGTTCACCGAAGGTTATTGTGTGCCAGAAGGTGAAGCATATGCTGCAATTGAGCACCCCAAAGGCGAGTTTGGAATTTATCTGGTTTCAGATGGTGCTAACAAACCTTATCGCGTCAAAATTCGTGCTGCCGGCTTTGCCCATCTGAGCGCTATGAATGAAATGGCGGCAGGTCATATGTTGGCGGATGTGGTGGCTATTATCGGTACCCAGGACATTGTATTTGGAGAAATAGATCGATAACCATGAGTGCAAATGACTTAACAAGTATGTTGTCCGCAGAGTCAATCGAGAAAATTGACTTGTGGATTAGCAAGTACCCTACCGAGCGCAAGCGCTCGGCGATTATTCCGGTGCTGACCATTGTGCAGGAAGAGTTAGGGCATTTAAGTCGCGAGGCGATGGATGCATCGGCTGACTATTTGGAAATCCCACATATTGCAGCTTATGAAGTAGCAACTTTTTATTCGATGTTTCGCTTAGAGCCAGGCGGTAAACATGTGGTGTCTCTCTGTACCAATGTGTCATGCATGATGGCAGGCAGCGAAGCATTAAAGAAATGGTTTAAAGATGAACTAGGGATTGAGCCGGGACAAACCAGCAAAGATGGACGCATTTCTTTAAAAGAGGTGGAGTGTATGGCCGCTTGCGGTGGTGCACCGATGCTGGAAGTAGATAAGCAATATCACGAAAATTTAACAGTGGAAAAGATGGCGGATTTAATTCGCGATCTGAATTAGAGGTTAGTTAACCGATGGCAAATGAAGTCTGTTTTAGAACTTTGCACCTGGATAAGCCTTGGACGCTTAAGACCTATGAGTCTGCCGGCGGCTATCGCATGTGGCGCAAAATTCTGGCAGAAAAAACGCCACCGGAAGAGATTATTGAAGAACTTAAGTTGTCAGCTCTACGTGGACGCGGTGGGGCTGGTTTCCCCACGGGGCTCAAATGGAGCTTTATGCCGCGACATGCGCCGGGACAAAAGTATGTGGTCTGTAATTCTGATGAAGGTGAGCCGGGTACTTTTAAAGACCGAGACATATTACGCTTTAATCCGCACCAGCTGATCGAAGGTATGGCAATTGGTGGTTATGTGATGGGCGCGACCGTGGGTTACAACTATATGCGCGGTGAGTTTTACGAGCCCATTGACCGTTTTGAACAGGCTCTTAAAGAAGCTTATAAGGCAGGCTTATTAGGCAAGAATATTTTAGGTTCGGACGTGGATTTTGATTTACACAGCCACATTGGCGCCGGTGCTTATATTTGTGGTGAAGAAACCGCATTGCTGGAATCTTTGGAAGGTAAAAAAGGCCAGCCACGTTTCAAACCTCCTTTTCCTGCGAACTATGGCTTGTATGGTCGCCCAACCAATGTGAATAACACGGAAAGTTATGCTTCTGTACCAGTTATTTTAGATAAGGGCGGCAAATGGTTTTTAGAGCTGGGCAAAGAAAATAATGGCGGCACTAAAATCTTTTCAGTGTCAGGCCATGTCAATAAGCCGGGCAATTATGAAATTGGTTTAGGTACCCCCTTTAAGGATTTGCTGGATATGGCTGGTGGCATGAAAGATGGCAAAAAACTGAAAGCCGTTATTCCCGGTGGGTCCAGTGCGCCAGTATTACCAGCGGATGTGATGATGGATATCACCATGGACTATGACGCCATAGGCAAGGCCGGTTCAATGTTGGGATCGGGAGCTGTGATTATCATGGATGAAGATACCGACATGGTCGAAATATTAGGACGTATTGCTCATTTTTATTATGAAGAGTCTTGCGGACAATGTACTCCGTGCCGCGAAGGTACCGGCTGGATGTCACGCATGATTCATCGCATTGCCAATGGGCAGGGTAAGCAAAGCGACCTCAAAGATTTGGATGAAATTGCAGGCAATATTATGGGGCGTACCATTTGTGCGCTGGGCGATGCAGCAGCCATGCCGGTGCAAAGTTTTATTAAGTGTTTCAAACAAGAGTTTGAAGCGAAAATTGAGCAGGCGGTTGCTGAACAAGAGCAAGCCGCAAAGCAAGCTGTTAATGAATAACGAGGCACGATAATTTTATGATTTCGATAGAAGTCGATGGCCGAAAAATTGAAGCCGAAGAAGGTGCAATGATTATCGAAGTGGCGGATGCCAATGGTATCACCATTCCTCGTTTTTGTTATCACAAAAAATTATCCATCGCCGCCAACTGCCGTATGTGTCTGGTCGAAGTTGATGGCGTCCGTAAACCATTACCTGCCTGCGCTACCCCAATCTCTGATGGAATGGTGGTGAAAACCGGCTCCGATATGGCACAGGGTGCGCAAAAATCAGTGATGGAGTTTCTGCTTATTAACCACCCACTGGATTGCCCAATTTGCGATCAGGGTGGCGAGTGTGAGTTGCAGGATTTAGCAATGGGTTGTGGTGGTGATGTGTCACGCTTCACTGAAGGTAAGCGAGCGGTTTTTGATACTGACTTAGGCCCATTAATTGAAACCGAAATGACGCGTTGTATTCACTGTACTCGATGTGTGCGATTTGGCCGTGAAATTGCGGGTATTCGTGAAATGGGTGCTACTGGCCGTGGTGAGCACATGGAAATCACCACCTTTATTGAGAAATCCGTGGACTCGGAAGTATCCGGCAATATTATTGATTTATGCCCAGTTGGTGCATTGACCGCAAAACCTTCTCGCTATCGTGCCAGAGCCTGGGAAATGACTCAGTATGATTCGGTCTCGCCACACGACTGTATCGGCGCCAACTTGCATGTACATACTCACCGTAACCAGGTTATTCGAGTTGTTCCGAAAGATAATGAAGCCGTCAATGAAGTCTGGTTATCGGATCGTGATCGCTATTCTTATGAAGCGGTGACGATGCCGGATAATGACAATCGTCGTTTGCTAGAACCTATGATGAAGATCAATGGCGAGTGGCAGCCAACGGACTGGGAAACGGCTCTCGAAAAAGCGGCCAGTAAATTAAACATGTTGGCGCAAACTGATGGCCCTGAGCATATCGGCGCTATCAGTAGCCCCAGTGCAACTACCGAAGAAATGTATTTGTTACAAAAACTGATCCGTGGGCTGGGTTCAAATAATGTGGACCATCGCATTCGTATCAGCGATTACTCGATGCAGGAAAATGAATCATTGTTCCCGGAGCTGAGTATTGAGCTGTCGGAGCTTGAAGCTTTAGATGCTTGCCTGCTGGTTGGAAGTGACTTACGCAAAGATCAACCATTGGCGGCATTGCGGGTGCGTAAAGCTACCCGGCATGGGCAGATCGCGATCATTAATGCGCGAAAACTGTATAACAACTTCAATGTGCTGCATGAAATTGAAGCGACGCCCGATGATTGGTTGCAACAGGTGGCGGGAGTGGCTAAATATTTACTCGACGAGGCTATGGCCTCTGAGGATGTGTCTGCGGACAGCTTAGGCTACGAAGGCTTCGATGTGTTGCTCAAAGATATTAACGTTGAACAAGCGCATATTAATATCGCAAAGATGCTGACCAAAGCGGAAAAAACTGGCGTGGTCTTGGGTTTGAGCGCGCTGGAGTTTAGCCACGCGGCAACCTTGAGAATGCTTTGTCGCGCAATCGCTGGCTTATCCGGTGCAACTTTTGGCATCATGACTCATGGTGGCAACAGCGCTGGTGCTTATCTGGCCGGCGCGATTCCGCACCGTGGGCCCGGTGGTGCGGATGTGGAAGAGGGTGGCCAGACTGCTCAGCAAATGCTTAGTGAGGGCAAAAAAGCGTTCATTCTACTGAAAACGGAAATAGGCAAAGAAGCGGTCAATGCCGAGCAGGCTAAAGCCAGCTTGCAAGCCAGTGAGTTTGTGGTTGCGCTCAGCAGCTATACCGATGATGAAGCGTTTGAATATGCTGATATTATTTTGCCGATTGCCAGCTACCTCGAAAGTCCTGGCTCTTATGTCAATGTAAACGGACATTGGCAGGATTTTAATGCCTGTGTCAGTGCGCCGGGCCAGGCCAAGCCAGCGTGGAAAGTGTTACGGGTGATGGGTAACTTGCTGGAACTGAAGAACTTTGACTATGTTTCTGCACAGGATGTGATGCAGGAAGTTAAAGGTCGTATGGGTGCCGTAGGTGACCGCATCAAGTCACGCTGGCAGTGTCCTGAAAGCCTGCCAAATGAGGGCTTCTGTCCGGAGCGATTAAATATCTATCAGGTGGATTGTTGGACGCGTCGGTCGAAAGCCCTGCAAAAAACAGCTTTAGCGAAAGGCCAAGAAGATCTGAAGCGCCCAAAACTGAGTCCATTCCATAATATTTTAGGAGGCGTCTGATGATTGATATCATTATAGACGCACTCATTATTGGTTTTAAAATCAACCTGATTTTATTGCCATTAATTTTAGCGGTTGCATACACCACTTTTGCCGAGCGCAAATTGATCGGTTACATGCAGATGCGTTTAGGCCCAAACCGCGTGGGCCCTAAAGGTTGGTTGCAACCAATTGCGGATGTTATAAAGCTGTTGATGAAGGAAATCGTTATTCCTTCAGGGGCCAATAAAACGCTTTTCTTGCTCGCTCCAATACTGTTTATTGCACCGTCTTTTGCTGCCTGGGCGGTGATTCCTTTTAGCGCTGAAATAGTGCTAGCCGATATTAATGTTGGTTTACTTTATATTTTAGCGATGACATCCATCGCGGTTTATGGCGTTATTATTGCCGGCTGGGCTTCAAACTCTAAATATGCACTAATTGGCTCCCTGCGTTCTGCCTCACAAATCATTTCCTACGAAATAGCCATGGGGTTTGCTTTGGTGGCGGTGCTAATGGCGTCAGGCACTATGAACCTGGGCGACATTGTTATGGCACAGGATGGTGGTTTCTGGCACTGGTATTGGATTCCACTGTTGCCCATTCTAGTGGTCTATTGGATTTCGGGAGTGGCTGAAACCAACCGCGCACCTTTTGACCTTCCAGAAGGAGAGTCAGAAATTGTTGCCGGCTTCCATGTGGAATATGCGGGAATTGGGTTCTCCTTATTTTTCCTTGCCGAATACGCCAATATGATTCTTATTTCGGTGCTAACTGCACTATTTTTCTTCGGTGGCTGGCTCAACCCCTTTCAAGGAATACCCTATCTTGAAAGCGCGACAGACTGGATTCCGGGCACAATCTGGTTATTGCTTAAAGCGGCCTGGTTCCTGTTTATGATGATCTGGTTGCGGGCAACTTTCCCTCGTTACCGTTATGATCAGGTGATGCGCTTAGGCTGGAAAATATTCATTCCAGTTACTGTAATTTGGTTAATTATTTTGACCTTTATGATTAAAGCGGGTGTTAGTCCGTGGTTTACTGGGCGGGGTGTGCTATGAGTAGAATCCGCCAAATCTTCCGTAGCTACCTGCTAACTGAATTATTCCGTGGCTTAAGGCTCACTTGGGCGCACATGTGGAAAAGAAAGGTTACCGTCCAGTACCCAGAAGAGCAAACACCACAATCCCCACGCTTTAGAGGCATCCATGCTTTGCGTCGTTACCCGAATGGTGAGGAACGTTGCATTGCCTGTAAGTTATGCGAGGCAGTGTGCCCCGCCGCTGCGATAACGATTGAGGCGGGCCCTCGAGAGAGTGATGGTACACGACGCACTACGCGCTATGAAATTGATATGTTTAAGTGTATCTATTGTGGTTTTTGCGAAGAGTCCTGCCCAGTAGATTCGATCGTTGAAACACGAGTTTTCGACTATCACTTTGAGAAACGAGGCGACAATATTTTAACCAAGGAACAATTATTGGCGATCGGTGATCGTTATGAGGCTCAGATTGCTGAGGATAGAGCGAAAGATGCTAAGTACCGATAACAGTACCGTTAGGATATACACAGGTGAAAAAGAACCGATATGACCGCTGAGCAGATAGTATTTTACATTTTTGCAACCCTGACCATTGTGTCGGCGCTGGGCGTGGTGACGGTGCGCAATTCGGTGCAGGCGGTGTTGTGTCTGGTTCTGACCTTTTTCTCGGCGGCAGTGTTATGGATGTTGCTGGAAGCTGAATTCCTGGCAATAGCCTTAGTGCTGGTTTATGTCGGTGCGGTAATGGTGCTGTTCCTGTTTGTTGTCATGATGCTAGACGTGGATTTTGCCAGCTTGAATCAGGGCTTTACTCGGTATGTCCCGTTGGGCATTTTAGTGGCGATTGGTTTGTTGATCGGTTTGTATTGGGTATTGCGTGGTGAAGTTTTTGGGTTAGAGGCGATGCCGGAACCTGTCAAGCATGGCGCAGAGCATAGTAATGTTGAAGTGCTGGGCAGACTGCTTTATACCGATTATTTTTATGCGTTTGAAATTGCCGGTGTGATTTTGCTGGTAGCAATTGTTGCTGCGATTTCTTTGACTTTCCGCGGACGTCGCGAACGTCGCGGACAAAGTGTTCCCAGTCAGCATCGAGCGAGTAAAGACGAGCGTTTACATATTGTCAAAATGGACGCTGAGGTTGCAGAACCCGAAGAGAGTGAGCCTGAGGAAAAAGGCAAGCGCAAAAGCAAACGAAATAAAAAACCGAAGGGAGAATTACCATGAGTTTGACGCATTATTTAATGGTCAGCGCAATATTGTTCTCCATTAGCGTGGTGGGGATCATTATTAATCGTAAGAATGTGATTACCTTGTTGATGTGTATTGAGCTCATGCTTCTGGCAGTCAATACCAACTTCATTGCCTTCTCGCGTTATTTGAATGATGAAGTCGGGCAGATCTTTGTGTTCTTTATTCTGACTGTTGCAGCAGCCGAAGCGGCGATCGGTTTGGCCATTCTGGTGGTCTTGTTCCGTAGCAACAAGGACATTGATGTAGAAGACTTGCGGGAGTTAAAAGGCTGATGAGCATGCAAACCCAGCTATTATTGATAGTATTAGCGCCTTTAATAGGAGCTATGCTGGCGGGCCTGTTAGGCAAGCGGCTGGGTAGGCGTTTAACGCATCGACTAACCATTATTGGTGTCGTCATTTCCTTCATATTGTCATTACGAATTTTCTGGGGCTTCCTGTACGGTGATGCCACTCCAGTGGATATGACCGTCTATCACTGGGCCAGCTTTTCAGACCTGACGATCCAAATAGGCTTTATGATTGATAGCCTAAGTGCGTTGATGATGGTGGTGGTCACATTCGTCAGCTTGATGGTACATATCTATTCGATAGGTTATATGCACGATGATGATGGCTACCAGCGATTCTTTAGTTACCTGTCATTATTTACTTTCTCAATGCTGATGTTGGTGATGGCCAATAACTTCTTACAACTGTTTTTCGGTTGGGAGGCTGTCGGTCTGGTGTCTTATCTATTGATCGGTTTCTGGTATCAGAAGGAAAGCGCAATTTTCGCCAACATGAAAGCCTTTCTGGTCAATCGGGTTGGTGACTTTGGTTTTATTCTCGGTATTGGCGCAATCTTTTTACTATTCGGCACTTTCGATTATGCACCGATTTTTAAATCCATGGGGCAGGCCGAAGAAATCATGCAGATCAGTGAGCGTAGCGCTGAAAACGCACTGGGACTGATGAGCCTAGACGGTAGCTTTGTAGCATGGGGCGATACCAGCTGGCCAATCATCACCTTTATCTGTATCTGTTTGTTTATCGGCGCGATGGGTAAGTCAGCACAGGTGCCATTGCATGTCTGGTTACCAGATTCGATGGAAGGCCCAACGCCGATTTCTGCTTTGATTCATGCGGCAACCATGGTCACTGCCGGCGTCTTTATGGTGGCGCGCATGTCGCCGCTGTTCGAGTTTTCCGAAACAGCTTTAACCATGGTCACCATAATTGGTGCCATAACCGCGCTATTTATGGGGCTGGTAGCAATAGTGCAGAATGATATCAAGCGCATTATTGCCTATTCGACCTTGTCGCAATTGGGTTACATGGTGGTGGCGCTTGGTGTATCGGCCTATTCGGCAGCCATTTTTCACCTGTTTACTCATGCCTTCTTCAAGGCACTGCTATTCCTGGGTGCTGGCTCGGTTATTGTTGCTCTGCACCATGAGCAGAATATACGCAAAATGGGTGGGCTCTATAAACGATTGCCATTGACTTACTGGACGACTTTGGTAGGCACTTTGGCCTTAATTGGTACGCCTTTCTTTGCCGGCTTTTATTCCAAAGATGCCATCATCATGGCGGCTTCAGAGGCCCAAGGCCCAGCAGCCAGTTTTGCCTACTTTGCGGTGATGGCCGGAGTGGTTGTTACCGCGCTCTACAGTATGCGTATGCTGCTGGTGGTATTCCACGGCAAAAGTAGCCTTGATGAGCAACATTTGAATCAACTGACCGAGTCGCCTCGCGTGATTACCTGGCCCTTGATTGCCTTAGCAGTGCCATCGCTCATAATCGGCTGGTTTATGACTAAGCCAATGTTAGACGGCGACTATTTTGCTGAGTCATTAATGGTACTAACCAGCCACGACACTATGCAGGCGTTCCGCGACGAATTTGCCGGAGCCATGAGCTTTGCGGTGCATGGCTTTATGACGCCAGTGTTCTGGCTGATGTTGGCGGGAGTGATGACTGCGGTGATCTTTGTATGGCTTAAGCCTGGCTGGGGAGCCGCCGCGGGCAAAATGTTGAGTCCAGTAAATCGATTGTTGCAACGTAAATATTATTTTGACGAGGTTTATCAGAAGGTCTTTGCCAAAGGTTCTTATTCGTTAGGCGATATGCTCTGGCAATATGGTGATAAGGCAGTGATTGATGATGGTATCGTCAATAGTGGCGCTCAGACGTTAGGGCGGATTGGTCAAGCGCTACGAAAGTTGCAAAGTGGTTATTTATATCATTATGCGCTGGTGATGGTCCTGGGGTTAGTCGGACTATTACTGTGGCTAATCCTGAGAAGTTGATGAGAAGAATTATGATGGCAGCAGCCCAGTTAAAGCAAAGCCAGAAAAGAGAAGGATGAATAATAACTTATTATGTTAGAACAATTACCCATCCTCAGTTTATTAATCTGGATACCGATTATCGGTGGCCTGGTGATCATGTTTGGTCCGGGCGATCGCTTACTTGCGGTTAGCCAACGTATTGGTATTCTGCTCGGCATTATTACCTTACTGTTAAGTTGCTGGCTAACGTGGGCATTTGCGACCGATACTGCCGAGATGCAGTTTGCCGAAACGGCACGCTGGATTCCATCGCTTAATATTCGCTATGACCTGGCTATTGATGGGATTTCTCTACCTCTCATTGTATTGACCAGCTTAATTGGTTTACTGGTGCTGATTAGCGCCACGGGGTCGATAAAGAAACGTCAGTCGCAATACTTCGCTGCGGTGTTAATGATGACGGGTCTGATGAATGGGGTATTCGCTGCCCAGGATTCGATTTTGTTCTATGTCCTGTGGGAAGCCATGCTGATCCCGATGTTTTTAATGATTGGGGTGTGGGGTGGGGAAAACCGAATTTACGCTACCGTTAAGTTCTTTCTGTTTACCTTCTTCGGCTCAATCTTCATGTTGGTGGCGTTGATTTATATGGGGCGTGAAGCTGACAGTTTTGCGATTAGTAAATTACAGCAGTTGTCTTTATCCCTGACCGAACAAAAGTGGATTTTCTTTGCCTTCCTGGCTGCATTCGCAGTTAAAATTCCGATGTTTCCAGTGCATACCTGGTTGCCGGATGCTCACGTTGAAGCGCCCACTGGTGGCTCGGTGATTCTGGCAGCGATTATGTTGAAAATGGGCGGCTATGGCTTCTTACGCTTCAGCTTGCCAATCACTCCTGATGCAGTGGCTGAATACGCTTACTGGTTAATTCTCTTTTCATTAATTGCCATTGTCTATATTGGATTAGTAGCGCTGGCACAAAAAGACATGAAAAAGCTGGTCGCCTATTCCTCTATTGCTCACATGGGTTTTGTCACTCTAGGCACCTTCATTATTGTTTTCCTCACTGCAACTCAAGCACAATCAATGGCGCTACAAGGCGCTATGATCCAGATGATTTCTCATGGCCTGGTTTCTGGTGCATTATTCTTTTCAATTGGTGTCTTGTATGACCGTATGCACAGCCGAGATATTGCCGATTACGGAGGTGTGGTGAATTCGATGCCCATATTTGCGGCACTGTTGATGCTGTTTATTCTGGCCAATGCCGGCTTACCCGGAACATCGGGATTTGTGGGTGAGTTCTTTGTCATTATTGCTTCATTCCAGGCCGACTGGAGAATCGCTTTAGTGGCTGGATTAACATTGATTTTGGCGGCTGCTTACAGCCTCTGGGTTTATAAGCGAGTGATTTTCGGTAAGTCAGCAAATGAATCGGTGGCGCGTCTGGACGATGTGACCAAGCGTGAGCGATTGGTGCTGTTTACCCTGGCAATTTTAATTTTAGCATTGGGTATTTACCCGCAACCTCTGATTGAAATAATGCAACCCAGTCTGGAAAAGATTATTGAGTCAGCAACTTTAAGTAAAACCGGAGGTATGGGATGACAGTTGATTTGATGCCAATGCTGCCGGAAATATTTCTACTGACAGCGACTTGCGCAGTGTTGTTGATTGATGTGTTCGCAAAAGATTTTGATCGTCAGCTAACCTACCGACTGGCACAGCTGAGTTTGCTGCTAACGGGCGTTATGGTAATTGCCCAGTTCCCGGATGTGCAATACCACCTCTATCACAGACATTTTATTCTCGACCCGATGGCGGGGATTGTTAAGGTCAGTGTGATTGCCTTAACCATGGTTGCCATGATGTTCGCACGACCCTACATCTTACAAAGACCAATATTGCGCGGTGAATATTTTATCCTACACTTATTTGCAGTACTGGGCATGATGGTGCTGGCAGGTGGCGGTAGCCTATTAACCCTGTATTTGGGACTTGAGTTACTATCACTAAGTCTTTACGCACTGGTTGCGATGCATCGCCATTCAAGTTTGTCGTCGGAAGCTGCAGTAAAATATTTTGTCATGGGAGCCATAGCTAGCGGCTTCTTGTTGTACGGCATGTCGATGGTTTACGGTGTCACTGGTAAAATTCACATCACTGATATCGCCTCTTTTCTTGAAACTAATGATGCCAGCCTGACTTTGCGTTTTGGCCTGGTTTTCATGGTGGTGGCAATGGCCTTTAAGTTTGGTGCCGTGCCTTTCCAGATGTGGGTGCCGGATGTGTATCATGGTGCGCCAACTTCGGTTACAGCCTTTATAGCGTCTGCTCCTAAAATTGCTGCTTTCGCTCTAATTATTCGAATTTTGGGTTATGGCTTTGAGCAGGTTTTGATTGATTGGCAGGGCATGTTGATCATCATTGCCACTTTGTCGATGGTTATTGGAAACCTGGTTGCGCTGGCGCAGGAGAACATAAAGCGGTTATTGGCCTATTCAGCGATTGCTCATGTGGGTTACTTTATGCTCGGCATCATTGCTGGTAATGGCGTAGGTTATTCCGCCTCATTTTTTTATATCATCACTTACGCAATAATGTCATTAGGTGGCTTCGGTTGCTTGATTTATTTAGCGAAGGGAAAGCAGGAAGTTAATTTAATTAGTGATCTGAAGGGCTTAGGGCAGCGCAGCCCATGGGGCGGTTTGCTAATAAGTTTCCTGTTTCTGTCTATGGCAGGCTTACCCCCTTTTGTTGGTTTCTGGGCAAAACTGGAAGTGATCCGCGCGGTTTTAGACGCTGAACTGGTATGGTTAGCTATCCTGGCCGCAGTGATGTCAATTGTGGGACTCTTCTACTACCTAAAAGTAGTTAAAGCCATATTTTTCGATAAACCAGAAAACGAAAGTAAGCTTAAAGCAGAGCGTGGCTTGCGACTTGCATTGGGTATTACAGGCATGGCAGTCGTGGTTCTTGGCTTGTTTCCAGCACAGTTGCTTGAAGTGTGTCGGCAGGCCTTCCAGTATCTATAGAAGTATGTGAAATGGTAGGCTTGGCCATAGAGTGAAGCTTACGATTTGGCTGCTTATAAAAGATAATAAATATAAACCCTCATCCCCCTTGTCAAAACATTATAAATGCGTATAATGCCGCTCTGTCGATTGGGGTGGGACTTGAAAAAAGTCGGTTAAACCCAATCTATAGAGATGACGGCTGAAAAGCCTGAGGCTTATGAGCATTACCAGAAGCTCATGAGTAAGTTCTCAAAAAAGTATTGATACAGGTTGAGCAGACTGATAATTGTCGGGCTCTCAAACTGAAAGGCGAAGGTCGAACGACCTGAGACTTATGAGAAGACTTTTAATTTCATAAGTAGCCAAGAATTGATGCGGGGTGGAGCAGCCTGGTAGCTCGTCGGGCTCATAACCCGAAGGTCGTTGGTTCAAATCCAGCCCCCGCTACCAAATTAAAGTGAAAAGCTATTGGTAGGATGCCCGACGAATGTCGGTCTCAGCTTTTCATACGGCGCAGCCGCTAAAGGTCGTTGGTTTGAACCCAGTGTCCGCTACCACTTTTATATTAAGGGCTAATAGTTCCTTAATTTGCTCAGATAATATAAATTGACTGAGCTTTATTGATGAATATAATAATAAGGCCCCTTCATAGGGGCCTTATTTTTTCTGAGCTGTTCTATTTTTTATGTTATGGCTCATGTGGGCAATGGCGCTGCCTTTGACCCATCACATTAATGATTTTGCTGATGGGCCTGTTTAGGCCCATTTTTGTATGTAAAAAAGCTTGAAAAAGCAAAGAGTTATAGAGTAACTAATGGCTAGAAACGCTGAGTTAGAAAAAATAATCCGCCCTGCAGTAGAAGCTGCTGGCTTTGAGTTTTGGGGGTTAGAACACCTCGCTCAAGGAAAGCATTCGGTACTTAGGGTGTTTATTGATCACGAAAATGGTATTTCAGTGGATAATTGCGCTGAGGTAAGCCATCAGGTGAGCGGTGTTTTGGATGTGGAAGACCCAATTAAAGGTCTCTACAATCTGGAAATTTCATCGCCTGGTATGGATCGCCCGCTATTTAATGAGCAACAGTTTGCGCGTTATGTGGGTGAGGATGCTGAGGTGAAGTTGTCAGTGCCATTAAATGGTCGGCGCAAATTTAAAGGGACTATCGAGCAAGTTGAAGCAGGTGTTTTATTGCTTCTGGTCGATGGTGAAGTTTATGAGATCAATTGCCATCAGATAGATAAAGCGCATTTGGTCCCTAAGTTTTAGTCTTAATTGATGAATATCAGGTATTGATTAAAGGTTAACACGTATGAGCAATAAAGAAATTTTATTAGTGGTAGAAGCTGTATCTAACGAAAAGGATGTACAGCCTGAAGTGATTTTTGGTGCGATTGAAGCTGCCTTGGCCACTGCCACAAAGAAAAAGCATGGCGTAGATATTGATGTACGTGTTGATATTGATCGTCATACAGGCGATTACGATACTTACCGCCTTTGGACAGTCGTTGCTGATGATGCAGTTGAAGATCCTTTAACAGAAACAACATTGTCTGCGGCTCAGGTTGAAGACCCTGAGATTCAAATTGGTGATTATGTTGAAGAGCAGATCGAGTCAATTGAATTTGGCCGTATTGCTGCGCAAACGGCAAAGCAGGTCATCGTACAAAAAGTTCGCGAAGCTGAGCGTGCTAAAACAGTTGAAGCTTTCCGCGACAGAGTGGGCGATTTGGTCACTGGTGTTGTTAAGAAGGTTACGCGTGATTACATCTTCATTGATTTGGGAAGCAATGCCGAAGCCGTTATTCAGCGCGAAGAAATGATGCCACGCGAAACCGTTCGCACTGGCGATCGTGTTCGTGGTTTGTTGTATGCAATCAGCACTGAAAATCGTGGTCCACAATTATTTGTTAGCCGTACTCGTCCAGAAATGTTGGAAGAGTTATTCCGTATTGAGGTGCCTGAGATTGGTGAAGAAGTCATCGAAATTAAAGGCGCCGCCCGTGACCCTGGTTCGCGCGCTAAGGTTGCCGTTAAAACGAACGACAAGCGTATTGATCCAGTCGGTGCTTGTGTGGGTATGCGTGGAGCACGTGTGCAAGCAGTTACCGGTGAGTTAAACGGTGAGCGTATTGATATCGTGCTTTACGATGATAACCCAGCGCAGTATGTCATTAATGCGATGGCGCCAGCAGAAGTGGTTTCTATCGTTGTTGACGAAGATCGTCGCAGCATGGATATTGCCGTGAATGAAGATCAGTTAGCGCAAGCAATTGGTCGAAACGGCCAAAACATTCGTCTAGCCAGTGAGTTAACGGGTTGGGAGTTGAATGTTATGACGGAAGAAGATTTTGCCACTAAGAATCAATCGGAAACTGAATCGATTGTTTCGATGTTTGTTGCAGATTTAGGGGTTGATGAAGATTTAGCAGACATACTGGTTCAAGAAGGTTTCACGACTCTTGAAGAAGTGGCGTATGTTCCGCAATCTGAAATGCTCGAAATCGAAGGTTTTGATGAAGATTTAGTTGATGCGTTGAAATCACGTGCTAAAGATGTGCTGTTAACCAAAGCGATTGCAAACGAAGAACAGTTAGAAGAAGTTGAGCCAGCCGAAGATTTGTTGACAATGGATGGTATGGATCGCCACCTAGCTTTTGTTCTCGCGAGCAAGGGTATTGTCACTATGGAAGATTTAGCAGAACAGTCAGTGGATGAGCTTATTGAAATCGAAGAACTTGATGAAGAGCGTGCCGCGAAGTTAATTATGACCGCGCGTGCTCCTTGGTTCGAGGAGCAGGAATAATATAGCGGGGGATAGCGAATGTCGAAAATTACAGTAAGAGATCTAGCTGATACGGTAAAAACTCCAGTTGAAAAACTTATGGAGCAATTGTCGGCAGCTGGAATAAAAGTTAAAGGTCCGGAAGATGGCATCACTGATGAGCAGAAGAAGACCTTATTAACTTATTTGCAAAAAAGTCATGGTGGTTCTGAAGATACCGGACCAAAGAAAATTACGCTTAACCGTACCCAGAAAAGTACCTTGAGTGTGACCAGTTCTGAAGGTAAAAGAAAATCAGTGCAGGTTGCAGTAAAGAAGAAGCGTACTTATGTAAAACGTTCTAACGAAGAGTTGGCTAAGTTAGCGGAAGAAGAAGAAGCGCAACGTAAAGCGGAAGAAGAAGCTAAGCGTCAGGCGGAAGAAGAGGCTAAACGCAAAGAAGAAGAAGCTAAGCGTCAGGCGGAAGAAGAGGCTAAACGCAAAGAAGAAGAAGCTAAACAAAAAGCTGATAAATCTAAGAAAGAAACTCAGGCAGACGAGCCAGAAGATAAACCAGCGAAAAAAGCTGAGCCGGCTCGTGATGAGAAGAAAGGCAAGCCGTCAAAGGCTAAGCCTAAATCAAAGTCACGCAATGATGATGACGAAGATGAAGTTGTTGTTAAAAAGCCTAGCAAGCCAAAAGGGCCTGTTAAGCCAATGTCTATAGCTGACTTTGAAGAGAAGAGCGGGCATCGCAAAAAGAAACGCAAGAAAGGTAAGAAGAAAACTTCAGACGTCGACTTGGTCGCACGTGCACTTGAAGACAGTAAGCGCGGTGTAGTGATTGAACAGAGAGTATATCAGGCACCAGAAGCTATGAAAAAACACGGTTTTAAGAAACCAACGGACACTATTGTTCACGAAGTTGAGATTCCGGAAACTATTACCGTTGGAGAGCTTGCAAAAGCCATGACGGTTAAGGCACCGGAACTGATGAAAGCTATGATGAAAGTGGGCGTAATGGCCACCATTAATCAATCGCTTGATCAGGAAACGGCCAGTTTGGTTGTTGAGGAAATGGGCCATAAGCCTGTTCTCGTCAATGAGAATCAAATGGAAGAGAACGCCTTGTCAGAAGCGCATGATGAAACCGGTGAAACAAAGCCTCGTGCACCTGTAGTAACTATTATGGGTCACGTTGATCACGGTAAAACGTCTTTGCTCGACTATATTCGTGCAACTCATGTTGCATCCGGTGAAGCGGGCGGTATTACCCAGCATATCGGTGCTTACCATGTTGAAACAGATAAGGGCATGATTACTTTCCTTGATACCCCGGGTCACGCAGCTTTTACAGCGATGCGTGCACGTGGTGCGGAAGTAACTGATATTGTAATTTTGATCGTTGCTGCAGATGATGGCGTTATGCCACAAACAATCGAAGCGGTACAGCATGCAAAAGCGGCTGGCGTTCCGATGATTGTGGCAGTGAACAAAATTGATAAAGAAGAATCAGACCCAGAACGAGTTAAAAATGAATTGTCGCAACATGACGTCATCCCTGAAGACTGGGGTGGTGATGTGCAGTTTGTTCATGTCTCTGCGAAAAGCGGGGAAGGGGTTGATGATCTTCTCGACTCAATTCTTCTGCAATCTGAAGTATTAGAATTAAAAGCTACCGACGAAGGCGCTGCTAAAGGTTTTGTTATCGAAGCTCGTCTTGATAAAGGTCGTGGTGCTATTGCTTCCATCCTGGTACAGAAAGGTCAGTTGCATAAAGGCGATATTTTATTAGCCGGTACTCATTATGGCCGTGTTCGAGCCTTGTTAGATGAAAACGGTGAGCCAATTGAGTCAGCAGGACCTTCGATTCCAGTTGAAGTGTTAGGCTTGTCTGGCGTACCAGTAGCGGGTGATGAAGCAACGGTCGTTGCCGACGAACGTACTGCTCGTGAGATTGCGGATCGTCGTGAATCTAAACAACGCGAAGCGTTCCAGGCTCGTCAGCAAAAAGCCAAGCTTGAAAATATGTTTGCCAATATGGGTAATGAAGAAGAGACGCAACAACTCAACATTATTATTAAAGCAGACGTACAAGGTTCGCTTGAAGCCTTGAATAAATCATTAACTGACTTCTCAACAGATGAAGTTGAAGTGAAAGTTATATCAAGTGGTGTCGGTGGTATTAAGGAAACTGATGTTTCACTGGCCGCAGCATCGAATGCCATCATTATCGGCTTTAACGTTCGTGCCGATTCTGCATCGCGTAAATTAGCTGAAAAAGAAGCGGTAGATATTCGCTACTACAGCGTTATTTATGAGGCAATCGAAGAAGTTAAGGCCGCACTTGGTGGTATGTTATCACCTGAGTCTCGTCAGGAGATTATCGGTCTGGCTGAAGTTCGTGATGTCTTTAAGTCACCAAAACTAGGCGCAATTGCTGGTTGTATGGTGGTTGAGGGTGTCGTTAAGCGCCATAACCCTATTCGTGTATTACGTGATGATGTAGTTATCTATGAAGGTGAGCTGGAGTCACTCCGCCGCTTTAAAGATGACGTTAATGAAGTACGTAATGGCATGGAGTGTGGTATCGGTGTTAAGAACTACAACGATGTTAAACCTGGCGATAAGATCGAAGTATTCCAGATTGTTATCGTTGAACGTACTCTATAACTTGGTTTAGGAAGAAAAATGTCACAAGCACGCGCAAAAAGAGTTGCTGATCAGATCCAACGAGACTTGGCGGTATTGCTACAACGTGAAATGAAAGATCCACGTTTAGGGATTGTCACTGTTTCCGGTGTTGAAGTAACCAGTGATTTACAGAATGCGAAAGTGTTTGTGACTTTTTTAGGTAAAGATGAAGAGCAGGAAATTAAGCAGGCGCTGGAAGTTTTAACTGGCGCTGCTGGTTTTCTGCGTTCTCAGTTAGCTAAGTCTATTCGTATGCGTAGCGTTCCCAGCCTACGCTTTTTATTTGATAAATCGATTGTTGAAGGCCAGAAAATGACGTCTTTGATAGACAAGGCCATCTCAGAAGACGAATCGAAGAAATCGTAATTTAGAATTTCCGGAGAAAGACCATGGGCAGACGACGTAAACGCGGTCGCGATATTACGGGCATCTTGCTATTGGATAAACCCACTGACATCACTTCCAATAAAGCACTGCAACAAGCCAAATTTTTATATTTTGCTGCTAAAGCTGGCCATACCGGTGCCTTGGATCCGATTGCCACTGGTGTGTTGCCTATTTGTTTTGGTGAAGCTACCAAATTTTCGCAGTATTTGCTGAATGCTGATAAAAAATATCGGGTTACTGCAAAGCTAGGCGAAAAGACCACCACTGCCGATCGCGAAGGAGAAGTGGTTGAAACCAGACCAGTTGATGTCAGCGAGTCGCAACTTGTCAAACTGCTGCAACAATTTAAAGGTACTATCAGCCAGGTTCCTTCGATGTACTCAGCCTTAAAGAAGGATGGTGTGCCACTTTACAAGTTAGCTCGCCAAGGCATTGAAGTTGAAAGGGATGCGCGCGAAGTGGACATTTACTCACTAGAGCTGGTGAGCTTTTCAGGTGATGAGTTTGTGCTGGATGTGCACTGTTCTAAGGGAACTTACGTGCGAAATCTGGTCGAAGATATTGGTGAAGAATTGGACTGTGGCGCGCATGTGTTAGAATTACGCCGCACGGCAGTCGGTGACTTTGGTTTGGAGCAGACCGTAACTATGGCGCATCTGGAAGAATTAAAGCAGGCTGATGCCAAGCTAGAAATGGATGAGCTGTTACTGCCGATAGAGCAAGCGCTGAAACACATTCCGATCGTACATTTGAGTGATGATCAGGCTTACTACATACGTATGGGCCAAGCAGTGCAAGTTCCTGGTTCACCGCTTGAAGGTAGTGTTTGCTTGCTACATGACAATCAATTTATTGGCGTTGCAACTATCAATGATGATGGTAACGTTGCGCCGAGCCGTTTAGTCAGAACTGACGAAGCGAATGTATAAAGAACAAATAATAAGGATTTAGGGTAATGACTGATATTGTAAAACCACTGGTGATTTTTTCTCACGGTAAAGTTAGTGGTCCGAAAGGAAGTCGTATCCAAGCATTATCAAAAATTGCTGAGCGCATGGGCTTTGAGGTGGAATCATTGGATTACCGCCGCTTACCAACTAACGAAAGGGTTGTTAAGCTCAATAATCATTTAGCCAATTTGCAACGTCCCTATATATTGGTCGGTACCAGTATGGGTGGTTATGTGTCAGCTGTCGCCGGTATCGAAAACCATCCATTGGGAATGTTTCTAATTTCTCCGGCTATCTATCTAGATGGTTATGCAGAAGCAGAATTAGAAAACGTAAAATGCCCAGTGACCATAGTTCACGGCTGGAAAGACGACATTGTACCGGTCACTAATGTCATTAAATTTGCTCAGGCGGCAGGTGCTAACTTGCATATATTTGATGGTGGCCATCGTCTACGCGAAAAACTTTCCGAAACAGAATCCTGCTTCGAGCAGTTCCTGCGTCAATGTTTTATCGAATCAAGTATAGATATGCCGCTTAAAGATGCGGTAAATCAGTAGAATACTCAATAATATCGGGCAATTTCACGCTTTATCACTTGCTGAATGGTGAGTGACTAAGGTAAAATCCCGCATTCATTTGACTGGCTGAATTAGTGATTGGCCGGTCTTGTTTAAAATCTTGGGCAAGTCCCTGAAATTTGGAGTAAAAATATGTCACTAAGTCCAGAAGCGAAAGCTGATATTGTAAAAGAACACGCGCGCGGTGAAGGCGATACTGGTTCTCCTGAAGTTCAAGTAGCGTTATTGACTGCGCAGATTAACCATCTGCAAGATCACTTTAAAGTGCATAAGCATGACCACCACTCACGTCGTGGTTTGTTGCGCATGGTTAGCCAGCGTCGTAAGTTGCTTGATTATTTAAAACGTAAAGATCAAGACCGCTACTCTGACCTCATTAAGAAATTAGGTCTGCGTCGCTAGAAAGAATTAAAGGGGCCCTTAGGCCCCTTTTTGCTATCAGACGGCTTTACTTTCAGACGAGATAGGTTCTGAAAGTGTTGAAACTTAAATAGGAAAATACTGTGGAATATACAAAAAAATCTTTTGAATACGGTGGCCGTACAGTCACTATCGAAACGGGTCGTGTGGCTCGTCAAGCGACCGGTGCAGTTGTTATTGACTGTGATGGTACAACAGCATTTGTTGCTGTAACAGGTAAGAAAGAAGTTCGAGAAGGTCAGGATTTCTTCCCGCTAACAGTTAATTACACTGAAAAAACGTATGCGGCAGGTAAAATCCCAGGCGGCTTTTTAAAGCGTGAAGCACGTCCTTCAGATGAAGAGACATTAATTGCACGTTTGATTGACCGTCCTTTGCGTCCTCTATTCCCAGACGGCTTTATGAACGAAGTTCAAGTTGTTATTACGATTGTGTCAGTTAACCAGGACGTTCCAACTGAAGTGGTCGCCATGTTAGGTGCTTCAGCAGCTCTAGAAATATCAGGTATTCCGTTCAGTGGTCCTGTAGGCGCAGCTCAGGTTGGTTATCTCGATGGCGAATATGTATTGAATCCTTCAGTTACGCAACTGAAAGAATCGAAATTAGACTTGATGGTGGCCGGTACTGAAAGTGCCGTGTTGATGGTTGAGTCTGAAGCAAATGAACTGCCTGAAAATGTCATGCTTGGTGCCGTTATGTTTGGCCACCAGGAATCTCAAGTTGCGATTAAGGCGATTAAAGAGTTAGCGGCAGAAGCGGCTAAGCCAAAATGGGACTGGACTGCTCCTGAGAAAAATGTACCGCTTTATGACGCAGTAAAGAGCCATTCATTTGCAGCGATTGAAGACGCTTATCAAATTGCCGATAAGGCTGAGCGTTATACCAAAATTAATGAGCTACAAAGTGTTGCTGTAGAAGCTTTAGCGGGTGACGAAGAAGGTCAGCCTTCTGCAGATGACGTTAAAGATATGTTCCACTCGATTGAAAAGGAAGTGGTTCGTACACGTATCATTTCTGGCAAGCCTCGTATCGATGGTCGTGACCCAGATATGGTTCGAGCTTTGGATGTGCGCACTGGGGTATTCCCACGTACACACGGTTCGGCGATCTTTACTCGTGGCGAAACTCAGGCCATGGTTTTCGCAACCTTGGGTACTGAGCGCGATGCACAAATTAAAGACAGCATCATGGGTGAAGCGAAAGATCACTTCATGTTGCACTACAACTTCCCTCCATACTGTGTAGGCGAAACCGGCTTTATGGGTTCACCTAAGCGCCGCGAGATCGGTCATGGCCGTTTAGCGAAACGTGGTGTTGCAGCGATGGTTCCGGGCATTGCTGAATTCCCATACACCATTCGTGTGGTATCTGAAATTACTGAGTCAAACGGTTCAAGCTCGATGGCTTCTGTTTGTGGTACTTCATTAGCATTGATGGATGCGGGTGTACCGATGAAAGCTCCGGTTGCGGGTATCGCTATGGGCTTGGTTAAAGAAGCTGATAACTTTGTTGTACTTTCGGACATCTTGGGTGATGAAGATCACTTAGGTGATATGGACTTTAAAGTTGCGGGTACTGAAAACGGTATTACTGCACTTCAGATGGACATTAAAATTGAAGGTATTACTCAGGAGATTATGGAGCAAGCCTTGCATCAAGCAAAAGGCGGTCGCTTACATATCTTGAGTGTGATGAATCAGGCTCTTGAAAAGCCACGTGATGATATTTCTGAGTATGCACCACGTATCACTGTGATTAAAATCCCAGTGGACAAAATTTCTGAAGTAATTGGTAAAGGTGGTTCAACTATCCGTGCCTTGACTGAAGAAACTGGCGCTACCATTGAAATTAACGATGATGGTACGGTCAAAGTAGCTTCTTCGGATGCTGAAGGTGCTGCTGAAGCGGTACGTCGTATCAAGTTGATGACTATGCCAATTGAAGCGGGCATGGAGTTCGAAGGCAAAGTTGTCCGTTTAGCGGACTTCGGTGCATTCGTTGAAATCACTCCTGGACGTGATGGCCTGGTTCATATTTCACAAATCGCTCATGAGCGTGTGAATAAAGTCACTGACTACTTGAAAGAAGGTGATGTGGTTAAAGTTAAAGTACTGGAAGTGGATCGTCAAAACCGTATCCGCCTAAGTATGAAAGCGATGATCGACCCACCTGCGCAAGAAGAAGCTCCAGCTGACGCTGAGTAATTATTGCGAGAATCAGTTTGACTGATATAAAAAAGGGAGCCTTGGCTCCCTTTTTTGTTGGTTGAAATATTATCTTACTGAGGTGTTGCTTCAATTCGAAGAGTGATTCCCGACGAAGCGTTGTAACCACGAATACCGATGTACCAGGTGCCTGACTGAGGCGCATTGAAGGTACAGACTTCTTCGTTGCCCCATTTATATGGACGACAGTCATAGCTTGAGGTTGTCGGCGCTGAGCCACGACGAACATATAAGTCTGCATCGCCTGAACCGCCAGTAATGGTCACGGTCAGATTGCTGTAACCTTCCCCAAGTTCCTGGGTGTAGTTAGCCCAAGCATTTTGTGCAACCGAGATGTTGCTGATGGTTCGATCAACTGGTTGAGGGCCTGGATCACTGGCTTCATCATAGTTGCCGATTAGGCTGACGTTAGAGAAGCTTGAATAAGCTTTGACACGAACATAATAGGTGCCGCCACCACTGCCCGAGCATGACTCGCTGTTACCGTTCCGGTACGGACGACAGTCATAGCTGGAGTCAGTTGGAACGCTGCCTTTCTTGACATAAAGGTCGGCATCACCTGAGCCACCGCTAATTGAGAAGTTAATATTAGAGGCTCCAGTTGGGACTTCCATGGTGTAAACGATGTCGTTGCCTGTAGAAGCTGAAAGCCCTGTTTCAGGAACGCCATTTTCTAGAACGTTATCGCCCGGAGGTGGGTCAGTTGGGTCTTCGCCACAATCTCGGCCTGGGCTGACATTACTGCTGACTCCAACTGCTTGCAGTGTCGCTTGTACGTCATTGACGTCATAACCTAAGTCACAAGCTGAATCAAGAACGCCATCGCCAGCGTTATCCCAGTTGGTATTAGAAGTCCAGTAGTTGCGGTTTGCCTGAGTGTAAACTTCGAAAGCTTTCTTAGTGTCCCAGCCAGAAGTTGTGGCTAGTAGATAGAAGGCTTTATTATAAACACCTGAGCTATGGTGAACGTCCATACCTGAAGTGAAGTCTGATTGGTGATCAATCGAGCGATTATCTTGCGGTGGGTTGTTCATGTAACGAAGTGCGCCATTACCTTTGAAGATCTGCTCACCGACTAAAAAGTCATTGCTACCATTCATATAAAACTCAGCTGCTTCACCTGACATATCCGAGTAAGACTCGTTTAAGCCGCCCGACTTGCCGCTGTAAACCAGATTGGAATTTTGTTGTGTGAAACCGTGGCTGACTTCGTGCGCCATGACGTCGAGTGACACCAATGGATAGAAAGTAGAAGCACCATCACCAAAGGTCATTTGCTGGCCATCCCAGAAAGCATTTTCGTAGTTATTGCTGTAATGCACGCGTACACGCAGTTTTTGCGTCAATGGGGCAGCGTTAAACCAGTCACTAAACATGTTAAAGACCACGTTACCGAAGTAATGACCGTCGTTTAGCGGCGAGTAAGCGCCATTGATTTGCTTAACCGTATTTTCGGGGCAGGTGAAACTATGAATGCTTCCGCCTGAAGTGGAGTTGTTCATATTGATGGTGTCAACGTTACTGCTACTCATACTACAACTGCTGCCAGACTGGGTGACATCTAAATAGCCAAAATCAGTACCATAGTCATAGCGGCCAGTTTTCTGGTTACCACCAGGACCGGTTGCATTAGCGGTTTGCAAGTTTTCATAAGAATGAATCACCTGACCTGTTTTAGCATCAATAAACATTTGCGGACGAGAAGGTTTATCACTATGTGATACATAGCTGACAGAGTAAACCAGACGTGCAATACCGTCCGGATCTTGCCAGATAGCAAGTTGAGACGATTCGTTTTCATAAACAGGCGGTTTACTGGTCGCAGTAGTAGAGTGTTGGTGCCCTTTAGCGATTGCCAAGGCTCTTTGACCAGAGACTTTAGGATTGACACTGTTAATGTCGAGCTCGATACCTTGCAATACCGCACCGTGTGCAAAACTCGAGACACCATTTTGATTGGTGGTAATAATAATATCATCACCAATCACAGGAATGCCCTTATAGTACTGTTGATAACGTGTGGTCACGGTACCATTATTATTTTGATAAATTTTTCGAGGCTTTAAGGTTTCCTGGCCGGATAATCCCACCAGCTGTGCAGCATTGGCTGCTAAGCTCGATGGAATGCTTTGCTGTTGAGCAATGGCGTTTTGTAGGTTGCTGTTATCGCGCAACGATTTTCGTTCCGCGGCCTGGCCAACAGAAGCCAGAACGCAAAGTGACAATGCACTGAGCGTAAACTTATGGATTGTTTTCATTGAAACTCCTTCAATATAACCTTATGGAATAAGAAATAATTATGAATGCCACTGCTTATCTTTTTAGTAATAAGACAATCTATCCCCTTAGTGTGTGAATATTTTTTCAGCGACGAATAGCAAGCTAGCAACTGACTGATTACTGAACAATTGCAAATATGACGTACAATGTAGACTTCTGTATTCTTGTGATGAATTGTTAGTTATTGATGTGACTGAAAGTGAACTTGGCTTGCGATGGAGTCGACCTTTACTCCCATATTTGCATTAGTTTTATTAATTATTTAGGCAAGGAATAAAAAAAGCGCCTTTCGGCGCTAAGCACAGCTTCGGAGGAGAGAGTAGGAGTCATGTCTAGCTGTGGGAGTGGGCTTCCGAGCCCTTGTTATAGTCCTTATGGGGTTGGGGGTTAGGCTCATGACTAAGGTTATCTTTTAAAAGTATGGTGATTAGTGGGCCACTGCGACTTGAGGTGCAAGGACCTCTTCAGCGTAGAGACTTGGTACTGTGCTATGAAAGCTGACTAATTGGGTTTCAAGCAGGTTATAAGTCACAGTTACGGTAACCGATTGTCCGGGCGTAATAACCATGTTGTCAGCAGTGGCAGGTTCGCAACCCAGACTCGAGTCCACTGTAATTTCATAATTCACCAGAGCTGCTGGGTTAGGCATCGCAACCTGATACTCAGCGAAAATCAAATCATCAGTAGAGTTAGTAAAAGTTTCGGTCAAAGTGATTTGCTTTAACTCGCCAACAGTTTGAACTTGGCTATTGGATGACTCTGCTTCAAGATAGTAAGTCTCATCATTCAACGTGTAATTAACGATGCCGGAAGGCACCTGTTCAATTTCACTGGCTTCCACTGCAGCTGCCGCAGAAAAAGCAGAAACGATTAATGTTGCGACCAAAATGCGTTTTAGGGAAATAGTTTTCATGTTGCTTCTCCATCAATTTTGAATTTGTGTAAGTTTTGTCTTTCGATGGTGTTATTAAAGCGCAACAGTATGCAGAGAAAGGCGATTGAAAAAGGCCGGTTATGGATAAATCTGGCAGAAAAAAGGCAGGGGTGAGAGTGTTTAAATGAAGGTTACAAGTTGAAGGAGAGTAATATTATTTAAAGATAGCACCAATGCCCCCTTTGATTGAGCTGAGAAGTAGCCAAGACATAGCAATTCAAAACAGGAAGTTTTGAATAGTAAAATTCGGGCCATGGATGGAACGTATTTTACGGTGCGTTAAGTGGCTTGGCGGAGACGAAGGTAGTTGAACGAAGTGAAACCTCAATCACGGGGTGTCGTTTCTTTTGGTTCCTTTTCTTTGGACAAGCAAAGAAAAGGAACTCGCTGAAGAGCGAAATAAAAACGAAAAAAAGTCTTATAGTCACTGGATTATGAAATACATCCTTGTATTTCACCAAAGGCCAGCTTAGCTGTTCAAAATCGCTCCCTACGATTTTGTCCGCGGTTAAACCGCGGTATGACAGAAATAAAAACTACTCACCCTTCGGCTGCAAATATAAATCAAAAGTCACAGGAACCACACGATCAATACTACGCAGTCCTGCCAATGATTTAAGTTTATCCACACCTTTGTCTAACTTGAGGTTACTGATTGAAATCACAACGGGACTGACTGAGGTCACACGCAGTTGATGATCCGCTAATGTCTGAATAGTTACGGGTGCTTGGATATCCACCGTTTCGTTACCGAGCTGAATAGTAGCTTCCAGTGTGTGCTGTGAGCTTGAGCCGGTTTCCTGGTCTTCGATCTCGCTTAAGTCGAAGCTGCCATTAACGATAAAGGCAATGTTCTTTTTGCTGTCGAACAAATGCTCTTTCATACGCTGATCGCGGATCTCTATACCGGTATTAACGCTATCGAGAAGGATTTCCAGAGCAAACTGTCCATTGCCGCTTAAATGCCCTTTAAGGGTTTCGAAAGTGCTGACTTCGCCAATTTGGTTATTTTTGACCGACACAAAATGTAGGTGCGAGGCATTATTATAAATAGTCCACTCATTGTCTTCTGAAGCGATGGCTGGCGTGCTTTGAAGAGCAAATACTGCACTCAAAGTAATAAAGGCTTTAGTAAAAAAAGCGTTAGACATACTATTTCTCCTGTCTTTTTAAGTGACTCTATTGAATCACGTAGGATCACTATTGGCTAAATATGGTATTGCATGACTAAGACTCTAGCAAACTGGATGTGAAAAAAATCTGGAGTTTTCTGTAAAAAAGGATTAATTTTGCGAACTTTAGTTGTTTAACTTTTAGGCAGGGCAAGTAGGGCATGAATATTGTTGTTCTAGGGGTTATCTTTTTTGTACTCATTCAGTTTGCAGTGGGGCTATGGGCTTCGCGTAAACCGAAGAATGAAACTGACTTTTTACTGGCTGGACGACGATTAAATCCGAGTTTGGCCGTATTTACCATTTTCGCGACCTGGTTTGGTGCCGAAACCTGTATCGGTGCAGCATCTTCCATCTATGAAAATGGCCTGTCGGGCGGCACCGCCGACCCCTTTGGCTTCTCCCTGTGCTTGCTGTTTATGGGCTTTGTCTTCGCCAGACCCTTATGGAAACGCAAATTCATTACCTTCGCTGACTTGTTCAAGCAACGCTATTCAGTACGCATTGAAAAATTGGTGGTTATTATCCTCGTACCTGCCTCGATGCTGTGGGCAGCCGCGCAAATCCGTGCTTTTGGCCAGATATTATCATCCCTTTCGGGTCTACAAGTTGAATACGCTATTACCATTGCGGCCTCAGTAGTAATTATTTACACCATGCTCGGTGGTTTGTTGGCGGTGGCAGTAACTGACGTCATTCAAGCAGGATTCTTGATTGTGGGATTAGTTTTGCTCGGTATTTTTGTGTTTGCCAGTGGCGATCCGAATGCCAGTCTTGCGTCAGTGGATGCCGCTCGTTTCAGCTTTGTCTCAGAAGACTCCACATTACTACAAAAATTTGAAGCATGGTCGATTCCGATATTCGGTTCGGTGTTAACGCAGGAGCTGATTACTCGGGTGCTTGCTTGTCGTAGTGCTGAAGAAGCGCGTAGTTCGACCCTTAAAGGTGGAACCCTATACTTGCTGGTAGGCTTGATCCCTGTCTATTTAGGTTTGGTTGGCTTGAACTTGATGCCAGATCTGGCCGACTCAGAACAGTTATTGCCTGAGCTGGCGAAAACCTATTTGCCCACTGTGCTCTATATTCTGTTTGCCGGTGCTTTGGTTTCAGCAATTCTGTCAACTGTGGACAGCGCCTTGCTAGCTTCCAGTTCATTGATATCACATAACATTGTAGTGCCATTAAGCAAGCGTAATCATGAGGTCAGCGAGCGTCAGAAAGTTCTGTTTGCACGGATCGGTATCGTGATATTAGGTGGGCTGGCTTATTATATTGCCCTACATGCTAAAGGGGTTTACGACCTGGTGGTTACGGCCTCCGCTTTCGGTAGTGCGGGTGTCTTCGTGGTCGGCACTTTTGGGCTGTTCACCCGCTTCGGTGGCGAAATTACCGCAGGCTTGACCTTGGTCAGCGCAGCAACGATTTGGATTCTGGGAGAATTCGTATTCGGCTGGGCGACTCCATTCTTTATTTCATTATTAACCGGCTTTGGCGTTTACATTGTCGCAGCCTTAATTGAAAGACACTTTTCGGGACCAGCAAAGGGTTTTCAAACTGCCTAAAAAATAGCCAGCCACTACTGGCTAATGTCCTTTTGCTAATGGTATAATTCGCGCCCATTTTATACGGGGTGGTAGATGCTAGAGTCTACCACCCTGGTTTTATCTTATTGATTTTACGGCCAAAGTGCCAAACAGCGGTGATTGAAAGCATGAGCAAAAAGTTATTTATCAAGACCTGGGGTTGTCAGATGAACGAGTACGATTCGTCGCGTATGTCGGATCTGCTGAATAAAACTCATGGTTTGGAAGCGGCGGCATCAGCGGAAGAGGCTGATGTGGTGTTGCTAAACACTTGCTCGATCCGTGAAAAAGCGCAGGAGAAAGTCTTTTCTCAGCTGGGTCAGTGGAAAAACCTGAAGCAGAACAACCCTGATTTGATCATTGGTGTTGGTGGTTGCGTGGCGTCGCAAGAAGGCGAAGCCATTCGTCAGCGTGCGCCTTATGTGGATGTGATATTTGGACCACAAACGTTGCACCGTCTGCCGGAAATGATTATGCAGGCCAGTGGCCAGAAAAAAGCCGTGGTTGATGTCAGTTTCCCTGAAATTGAGAAATTCGACCGCTTGCCTGAGCCTCGTGCCGAAGGCCCAACTGCGTTCGTGTCTGTGATGGAAGGTTGTTCAAAATATTGCTCTTTCTGTGTGGTGCCATACACCCGCGGCGAAGAAGTGAGTCGTCCGTTTGATGATGTGTTGGCAGAGTGCGCGCAATTAGCCGAGCAGGGCGTTCGTGAAATTAACCTGCTGGGTCAAAATGTAAATGCTTACCGTGGCATCACTCACGAAGGCGATACGGCGGATTTAGCTGAATTGATTACTTATGTGGCAGCGATTGATGGCATTGACCGTATTCGCTACACAACCTCGCATCCGGTTGAATTCTCTGAGCGTCTGATTCAAGTTTATGCAGAAGTGCCAGAGTTGGTCAGTCACTTGCACTTACCAGTGCAGAGCGGTTCAGACCGTGTGCTGGCGATGATGAAGCGTGGTCATACTGTGCTTGAGTACAAATCGAAAATTCGCAAATTGCGCCAGATCCGCCCTGATATTTCGATGTCTTCAGACTTTATCATTGGCTTCCCGGGCGAATCGGATCAGGACTTTGAAGACACCATGAATTTGATTGGTGACATTGGCTATGATCATTCATTCAGCTTTATCTACAGCGCGCGCCCTGGTACGCCAGCTGCCGATATCGTGGATGACACGCCAATGGATGTGAAAAAGCAGCGCCTATCCATTCTCCAGCAGCGCATCAATCAGCAAGCGTTTTCGATCAGCCGCAACATGATCGGTACTAAGCAAAAAGTTTTGGTTGAAGGGCCGTCGAAGAAAGATCCGATGGAGCTGCGTGGTCGCACCGAAAACAATCGTATCGTTAACTTTGTTGGTCCACATAGCTTGATCGGCAAATTTGCTGAAGTGACTATCACTGATGCATTCCCAAATTCATTGCGCGGTGACTTTGTCACTGACGGACTGGTTCACTAATACAGTGAGCCGGTTCTACACCGCCCGTTTTAAAAACAAAGGATAGTACTTGTCACAACTTACTAATCAGACGTTTGAATTACAGCCCGCTGACAATCATCGCTTGTCAGCTCTTTGTGGCTACCTTGATGAGCACCTTAAACATATCGAGCGACGTCTTGGCGTTGAAGTGAACATTCGCGGCAATCAGGTTAATGTGATTGGCGAAGGCGTTCACGTAGCAGCAGCCCGTCAGGTGATCGAAGCGGTTTATCAGGACACCACTAAAAAGCGTAGTCTGGACAGCGCCGATGTGCATCTGGCGATCCAGGAAGCGTCGGCGGATCTGGAATCACTGCAAACTGATAAGACGCAAACGGATGATGTTAAGTTGATGACCAAGCGTGGTTTAATTAAGCCTCGCAGCCCAAACCAGAAACAATATATTCAGGCCATCAAGCACCATGATATCAGTTTTGGTATTGGCCCTGCTGGTACCGGTAAAACCTATCTGGCAGTTGCCAGTGCCGTCGATGCCTGGGAAAAGCAGCAAGTACGCCGCATTTTGTTAACTCGCCCAGCAGTTGAAGCGGGTGAACGCTTAGGTTTCTTGCCGGGTGATTTGGCCCAGAAAGTTGATCCTTATTTACGTCCCTTATATGACGCTCTGTATGAGATGTTTGGCTTTGAAAAAGTGGCCAAGTTGATGGAGCGTAGCGTGATTGAAGTGGCGCCATTAGCTTATATGCGCGGCCGTACTTTAAATGATGCCTTTATCATTCTCGATGAAAGCCAGAACACCACGCCGGAACAGATGAAAATGTTCCTAACCCGGATTGGCTTTAACTCCAAAGCCGTTATTACTGGCGATATTACTCAGGTGGATTTGCCGCGCGGCCAGCGCTCGGGCCTTCGTCACGTCATCGACATTCTGCAAAAAGTCGATGGTATCAGTTTTACGTTCTTCCAATCAAAAGACGTGGTGCGCCACCCGGTGGTGCAACGCATCGTGCAAGCCTACGAAAGCTTCGACGTCAGTGAAGAAGCCAAGCGTGCCAAGGCAGAGCAAAAGCAGGCCAAAAAGCAGCAGTCATCAGATGACAATGATTAAGGCTTATGATGGACTTTAATCCGCTATTTAATCTGGATCTGCAAGTTGCCTGCGACTCATCGACAGTCCCTGATGAAATCGATATCAAGCAATGGTTGGCGACTGCCTTTGAGGTCGAAGCAGCAAAGTTTGGGCGTGCAAAAACCTTAGCACAACCGTTTGAGATGACCGTCCGGGTTGTTGAACAAGCAGAAAGCCAGGCACTAAACAACGACTATCGTGGTAAGGACAATCCAACCAATGTTTTGTCTTTTCCCTTCGAAATGCCGGAAGGTATTGAGGGGCTCGAATTATCAATTTTAGGTGATTTGGCCATTTGCGCCGAAGTGGTTGAGCAAGAAGCCGCCGAACAGAAAAAAGAACTGCGTTCACACTGGACACATATGGTGGTTCATGGGGGCTTGCATTTGCTAGGGTACGATCATATAAAAGACAATGAAGCGCTGGAAATGGAGTCTTTAGAAATAGAGATTTTGGCGCAACTGGGTGTTGAAAATCCTTACCAAGAGCGCGATTAGCGTTTTCAGTGTGCGATTAAGACATTTACTTTAGGCAACATGAGGACAAGATAAACTGCTATGAGCGACGACAAACCTCCGTCGAGAAGCTTCTTTCAACGTTTTACTGATATTTTCACATCTGAACCACAGGATCGTCAGCAACTGGTCGATTTATTGCGGACAGCTAAAGACGACAAGCTGATCAAACCCGATTCTTTATCCATGATGGAAGGGGTGTTGCTGGTTGCAGAAATGCAAGTGCGCGACATCATGATTCCTCGTTCTCAAATGGCCGTAATTCAAGAAGACATGACATTGGAAGAAATCATTCCAATGGTCAAAGGTTCGCGCCATTCCCGTTATCCGGTGGTCGGTGAAAATCGAGATGATATTGAAGGCATCATGTTAGCCAAAGAACTCTTGAGCTATGCCTTTTCCGATAATGGCGAGCGCGCCTCTTTTGATATTAAAGACGTACTGCGCCCAGCCTACATCATTCCTGAAAGTAAGCGTCTGGATGTATTGTTGACAGAGTTTCGTTCAAAGCGTAATCACATGGCCATTGTGGTCGATGAATACGGTTGTGTATCGGGTCTGGTTACCATTGAAGATGTGCTGGAACAAATCGTTGGCGACATTGAAGATGAATTCGATGTAGACGAAGAAGAAAGCAATATTAAGCAACACACCAATGGCGAATATATTGTTAAAGCGCAAACTGAAATCGGTGATTTCAACGAGCGTCTGGGAGCCGATTTCCCGGAGCAGGAATTTGACACCATTGGTGGTTTATTAGTGAACAAGTTTGGTCATATGCCTGAGCGCGATGAAACCATTGCCATGGGTGAGTTTGAGTTCACGATACTCAATGCCGATCAGCGCCGAGTTCACTTGCTGCGCGTCAAACCACTGATAGGAGCGCCGGTTGAAGTTTAAAAACAACCGATATAGCAATATCATGGTCATACAGGTAAGTTAATAGGGCGTGCTTTGGCACGCCGTATTTTTTAGCCCTGATTGAAAACGCTTTTAAAGTGACGCGCACTTGATTAGCCTGACCCCCATTCAAATAACAACTAAGAGACAAACAATGATACCAATGGTTAAAAGCCCACAGGGCTGGCTGGGTTTAACACTGGCGCTCATCGCAGGCGCAATTTATCCGCTCGGCTTTGCACCTCTCGAGTGGTGGCCAGTTGCTATCTTCTCCGTTGCTACTTTCTGGTGGTTACTGAACGGACAAACAAAGAAATATGCCATGGCTATAGGCTTCAGTTATGGCATGGGATATTTCGGTGTCGGGGTTTCCTGGGTTTATGTGTCCATTAATACATTCGGTAATGCTGCACCGCCGTTAGCTGTATTATTAACCATTCTATTTATTGCCTTACTTTCTTTATTTTTTGTCCTGCTCGGCTGGTTTAATTCGAGATTTATCAATCGCTATAACCTGCTCGCGCAAATCATATTCTTCAGTACTGCTTGGCTAATTCTTGATATCGCGCGTGGCTCAGGTTTTGTCAGTTTTCCGTGGCTCTATTTAGGTTATTCGCAAACGTCAGGCCCATTACTAGGTGTCGCCAGCTACTTAGGCGTTCACGGTGTTACTTTTTTATTAGTGATTACCGCCTGTCTGGTTACATTGGCATTGACGCACAACAACAAGAAAACACGCTCTCACTCGATACTGGTTATGGTCGTGCTTTTAATGTTGGGAACAAGCAGTAGTTTGTATGAAGTCAAAAAAGACACAGCGCAACAAAAGACGCTGACCATCGCATTAATTCAGCCCAATATCGATCAGCATAAAAAGTGGGATCGCAATTACTTTACGCCGATTGTAAAAGGACTGTTTGATCAAACTGAAAATTATTGGGGAGCCGATCTGATTGTCTGGCCTGAAGCGGCTATTCCTGCATTTGATACACAGGTACCTGGAATTTTGTATGAGTTAGATGAGCTGGCAAAAAGCAGTGGCAGCCAATTCATCACAGGCATTCCAATGCTGGAAACTCGCGATGAATATTATGCCGGTATCAAAATGCTTGGTAGCCAACAAGCCGATTATCAAAAACAACAGCTAGTGCCATTTGGTGAGTATGTTCCACTAGGCGAATGGATTCGCGGAATGATTGATTTCTTTGATTTACCCATGTCCAGCTTCACTCCCGGCAGTAGCGCGCAAACTGCAATGAAGACCGCCAAAGCGGATTATCTGCCAGCAATCTGTTATGAAATCGCCTTCTCAGGATTGATGCAGCAACTGGCCACCAGCACAGACCCAGACCAATTTAAAGCCATCGTCACCATCAGTAACGACACCTGGTTTGGCAAATCATGGGGCCCGATTCAACATTTCCAAATCGCAAAAATGCGTGCCATCGAAACCGGCCTACCCGTTATTCGCAGCACCAACAACGGCATCACCGCCATCATCGACGACAAGGGCCGCGTCATCAACCAGATCGACCGCTTCCAAAGCAGCGAACTCGCCGGTGCATTCCTGCTTGAAAACCGCAATACCTGGTTTAGAGAGCATGGGTATTGGAGTTTGCTGATATTGGTGATGTTATTAATTATTACAGCATTTGCTTTAAGGAAAAGGTAGTTTAGGTAGAAAATGATACGAACATTGATTTTTCTTGTGCTATTTCTATATTACGGATGGATGGTTATTAGTGCAGTACTACATGGAGAGATAGAGTCCATGAGAAGCACGAGAGAAATTGCATTGTCCAGTGATCCGTTTCGTTATTATCTTCACCTTTCTATTCGTAGCTTTATGTTCCTTTTACTGTTAGTAGCTGTAATAATTTCTGTAAAGTATAGAGAAAAGTAGTAAGTAGGGTTATTCGTCAGACTCTAACCCTAGGAATTCAGATTTAGAGTGTGATTTAGAAGTAATAGAAACTGTGGAGTAGGAGAATGTCTGTATTCAACTTGACTGGTAAAGGGGAGCTACACTGTAAAAAGTCCGGAAGTGTTGCGAAAGTTAAGTTAAAAATTTCGCCAGTAAATGGTCGAACGCGTCTTCATTGCTCTCCACTGCAACCAAACGATTCTTTTTCTTTAGCAAAGCTTGCTTTTTCCCACAGCGAGATAGCTTTGAAAAATGTTTACTTTAGCAGTGCTGCCGGAGTGCTCTCAGCAGATCACCTGTCTGATGTTTATATTAATTACCTAACGTCAGTTGATGAACAGCCGCCCCAGTTAATCACGCAGCTGACTAAACCACCAGACAATGAACACACTTTGAACTTAGAGGCTGCATACTTAGAATTACCTAGGTCAATTTTACAAGTCGAGCTTGAAGTAAAGCAAAGTATAGAAGGCTATCAGTTAATGTTTATTGGGGCAGCTCAAAGTCTAAAAGCGTTTAAAACAAAAATTATTCTAGGAAATCAATCTATTAAGATAAAGTCGTTTGGTAATTGTCATCCGACTTTAGCCGGAATAATAGTTGCTGAGTTTAACAGCAAACTGAACGGTGACAACGAGACAGCTTTGCGTATATCTCTTGAATTATACCTACGACAGAAGCTGAGCTTTCTTGCGGAAATTGGGCACAATAAAGTTAATATCAATTTAATCGATCACTCAACAGTGAGTTATAGCCCTCTGAATAATAGCCCACAGCACAGCTTCCAAAAGATTAAAAACTTTGTAATTAAAAATCCTTCGTATAGAACATACTTTCGTTTCCTAGTTGAGTTGGCAGGTAATAGTGGGGTAATTGATGACAGGCTGCAAAATGGCTTCGTTGCATTAGAAGCATTATTCGATGGTAATAAATTGCGTAAAGAGAAAGTTAGTGAAAAGCTAAAGGTTTCAATTGGCACAGCGGAACTAATAGTAGAGTTAAGAAATAAAATGTTTCACTATGGAGAAAGCATCGCAGAGACAGTTCAAATAGTCTCAAGAGAAAAGCAGGTTCATACAAAGTCACCCTTAAGACCTATTATTGATGAGCTGAAAGATAACACGGATCTGAGCTGGGTTCTGTATAGTGGATTTACAGATCTTATGTTCATGTATTTTGCAGAACTCGTGGGGTTAGGGGTAGGGTCAGTTAAACGATGGTGTCCTGTTAATCTACGCGATGATGACTGGTATAAAAAGTTGAAAGTTGATCAGTAGGGTGCGTCGTGACGCACCGTTAGAATTTATAAGTTTGATTTAGTTTATGGCATTCCTAGAGCAGGGTCTAAGTCACGACGCACATTACATTTAATAACTTTAAACTCCTGTCATACTTCTCATTCCACCGTAATCTTGTAAGGGGTTACGATTTGATACCGACAGGTATCTATAGAAGGCAGGTAGGCCGTTTTGGCCGAATAGTTAATGCGGTCTTAATACCGCATCGCGGCCTGGGCCGCGCTCCCCTTCATAAGCTGGAACGAGCTTTATACCTGTTTCCTGACAGGATACAACCCAATCACCGCCACCACCGACATAAGATGAATGTTTGTTGCTACCTGAAATCTCTTGTGGTCCATCTGATAATGGCCCTTCAGCAGTTCCTTCATAAGTAAATTTTTGAAGATCAATCTTGAGAATCCCATCTTCAATTTTCCAAAGACCGGAGTGGGTGTAGGTGTTGTAATCAACAGTGGTTTTGCCATCGCTCATCATGTGTGGGTCTTCGATGATGAATGAGCCGCCTCTTGCTAGAGTCACGATCGGGCCGTCGTTATCGAAGGTTACTGTTCCGCCGTCCATCTCGAATATTTGTTTGGCGGCACCCCTGAATCGAAATCTATCCTTGGTATCTGCTGCTTCGATCATTCGTTTGGCTTTTTCCAGGTCTGCAAGCTGCTCGGGGGGAACCATTGCTCGGTACATTTCAATCGCCTCAAGCGCACCGTCGAAAGTATCTTCTGCTTCAGGGTCGGCTGTTGCCACTTCCGTCCAACGGCCGATATGACAGCCGCAGGTTAAACCATTGGTGTTGTCCAGCGTGAGATTGACATTTAAATCATCGCCGGAGGGCATGATAGTTGCGAATAAAACCGGGGAGCTTGATGGTTCCAGTTCCACCGTTTCTGTCACCCTAATCCAGTTGTCCTCTGAGTCTTTGTAGGCGAGCTGTGCGTCACCGGGTGCGATAGTTAATGGTGATGCTGAGCCCTCTGGAAATGTAACTTCCCGCAATTGAACTGATAGTGGTGGTCCTTCAATTTTGGCGCCACAGGTTTCGCCAAGCTCCAGCGATTCGACCTCTGCCTGAAACGGTAGTGGGCGACCATCCGGCATGGTTATGGTTTGCTCAGCCTGAGCAATTGCCCAATCCAGCCAGCGCTCCGGCGGCAGAATTTCGGCAGCGCGGCGTGGCTCCTTCAGGTATTCACGCCCGCCCATGCCGAGGGAAATCCCCCAGCTGGTATCAAATTGCTGATCACCCCAGAAAAAGAAGGGTTGGGCATCATAGCTGTGCTGGGTGAGCGAGCATTCCGGCTGACGTTCGAAAAATTGTTCAATCTTGTTGTCACGTTCGGTTGCGCCCGGGACAACCTTGTGTGCAGCCCATTCTGCGGCACCTTCTACCCACCACAGTTCTCTCATTGCTGGTCTATAGGCGCCATTCTGCATGCTATGCATCCACTCATGAGCCAACGCAAAACGGGTCTTTCGTTCACCAACGATGGTGTGCGGACGAACCACAATCAGACACAATCCTTCCGGTAATTTAACATCAAGGTCTTCACCCTCATCAACGTAATTTGATAGATCATGTTTTTCATCTTTTTTAGCACATTGCGTGAAAGCTAAGGTATCGCCCAGAAGATCAAGTTCGCTTTCAACCAATAACACCGCTCGATCTGGCGGGGTGGCAAAGTAGGCTTGTAGTTCTTTGAGCGCTGGAGCAATTGACCGCAATCGTTCGAGCATCGGATCTCTGGTGCCTTCATCCCCACGCTTGCGAATACGGTAGATGACCTGATCACCAATCTGAAAGTCGGCACGCTGGAGAGTGCCCATATTAACAATTTCGTTCATATGAGCATCCCAGACACCGGGAGGTGGGGCAACACCCGAAGGGGCTGTGCAGGTAGCACTAACAATCGGGACGCAGAATACTGCGCTGATAAGACTCAATATTCTCAACCAATAGAGTCTTTTGTCGCTCCTTTGCACAGACTCATTAGAGGAGAAGTTAAATAAAGAGGGCAAACCTGAATCCATATCCATAGCACCTGTCCGAATTAATGTGATCAGTGGGGTAAGTATATTATGTTTTTTGACCCGATACTGTGGAACGGGTTGGGCGATGTACCATGACCATGCAATAAGCTCGCAACTATTCGACCGCGTCATTCTGATGTTATTAAATCCCGCTAAAACCTTCATTTTACGGGGATTTGCGCTTGTTGCGATTGGGTCACTCAGGTATCCTTAGAGGCTTGTGTCGGTGGGCCGTAGCGATGGGCCTGTAACGAGTCATTAATTCAAGAATCTGCAAGCAATGCAACTATCAGAACAATCTCTACCAGAACATTATCAACCTTCTGAAATTGAAGGAAAAATCCAGCAAAAGTGGGAACAGAATAAGACTTTTAAAGCGGTGGAAGATGCTTCCCGTGAGAAGTATTACTGCCTGAGCATGTTTCCCTATCCGAGTGGTCGTTTGCACATGGGTCATGTGCGTAACTATACCATTGGTGATGTGATTTCGCGTTTCCAGCGGATGCAGGGCAAGAATGTGTTGCAGCCGATTGGTTGGGATGCGTTTGGTTTGCCTGCGGAGAATGCGGCGGTTAAGAATAAGGCATCGCCTGCGCCCTGGACCTATGAAAATATCGAATACATGAAAGGTCAGCTGAAAATGCTGGGCTTTGCTTACGACTGGGATCGCGAGCTGGCGACCTGTAAGCCAGAGTATTATCGCTGGGAACAGTGGTTCTTCACCAAGCTGTATGAGAAGGGACTGGTCTATAAGAAGACCTCATCGGTCAATTGGTGTCCGAATGACCAGACGGTGCTTGCGAATGAGCAGGTGGTTGATGGTGCCTGCTGGCGCTGTGATACGCCGGTTGAGCAGAAAGAAATTCCGCAGTGGTTTATTAAAATCACTGCCTACGCAGAAGAATTGTTGAATGATCTGGATAAGCTGGATGGCTGGCCTGAGATGGTTAAGACCATGCAGCGCAACTGGATTGGCCGCTCGGAAGGGGTTGAGGTTGAATTCTCTGTAGAGACAGGCGATGAAAGCGAAAATGGCAATGGCATTGAGCCGTTGCACGTATATACGACGCGTCCTGACACCCTATACGGCGTAACCTATCTGGCAGTCGCTGCCGCCCATCCGCTTGCCACTAAAGCAGCGAAAAGTAATTCTGAGTTGGCGGCCTTCGTTGATGAGTGCAAGCACAGCAAAATGTCTGAAGCAGACATGGCGACCATGGAAAAGAAAGGGATGCCAACTGGAGTTTATGCGATTCACCCATTAAGCGGCAAAAAAGTGCCGGTGTGGGTGGCAAATTTTGTATTGATGGATTATGGCACCGGCGCTGTGATGGCGGTTCCGGGGCATGACCAGCGTGATTATGAATTCGCGACCAAATACGGCATCGATATTGCGCCAGTGGTCAAGCCTGCCGATGGTTCCGAGCTGGATATCAGCGAACAGGCACATACCGAGAAAGGTGTTCTGTTTAATTCGGGCGAGTTCGATGGCCTGGATTTTGAAAAAGCATTTGCTGCTATTACCGCGAAGTTAGAAGCCGAAGGCAAGGGCAAGAAGACGGTCAATTACCGCCTGCGTGATTGGGGTGTTTCCCGTCAGCGTTACTGGGGGGCGCCGATTCCGATGGTTAATATGCCGGATGGTTCGGTGGTTGCTGCACCGGAAGATCAACTTCCAGTCCGTTTGCCAGAAGATGTGGTGATGGATGGCGTGACCAGCCCATTGAACACCGATGAAGAGTGGAAAAAAGCGATTGTTGATGGTGTTGAAGGTGTTCGTGAAACCGATACCTTTGACACCTTCATGGAGTCGAGCTGGTATTACGCGCGTTACACCAGCACTGGTTATGACGAGGGTATGTTAGATCCTGAGCAGGCCAATTACTGGCTGCCAGTGGATCAATATATTGGTGGTATCGAACATGCCACCATGCATCTGATGTATTTCCGTTTCTTCCACAAATTATTGCGCGATGCAGGTCTGGTCAATTCTGATGAGCCGGCTAAACAGTTGTTGTGTCAGGGCATGGTGTTGGCTGATGCCTTCTATTACACCGATGACAAAGGTGCCCGTCACTGGGTCTCACCGCTTGAAGTTGAAGTGGTCGAGCGTGATGATAAAGGCCGTATTACTAAAGCAGTGGACAGCGAAGGTCGTGAGGTCACTCATGCTGGCATGACCAAAATGTCGAAGTCCAAGAATAATGGTATCGACCCACAGTCTATGGTCGATGAATATGGCGCTGATACTATGCGCCTGTACACCATGTTTGCTTCGCCGCCGGATCAGGCGCTTGAGTGGCAGGATTCAGCGGTTGAAGGCTCGCTACGTTTCTTGCGTCGTCTGTGGAAACTGGTGCAGAGTCATCAGCAAAAAGGGCAAGTGGCGAAGCTGGATGTGACAAGCTTGAACAATGATCAAAAAGCGCTACGCCGTAAAACTCATGAGACAATTGCGAAAGTCACTGACGATTATGCACGTCGCTATACCTTTAATACAGCGATTGCTGCGGTGATGGAATTACTCAATCATGTCAGCAAAGCCGAAGAGTCAAGCGAGCAGGATCGTGCGGTAGTACAGGAAGCGTTGGATGCGGCAGTAGCCATGTTGGCGCCTATTGTGCCACATATCTGTACTGTCTTATGGCAGTCGCTAGGTGGGCTGGTTAATGAAGAGCGTGTTGATGTGGTCGATGCGGATTGGCCAACAGCGGATAAATCTGCCATGGTGCAGGACGAAAAGCTGATCATCGTCCAGGTTAACGGTAAGGTTCGTGCCAAGATTACCGTTGCAGCTGATGCGAGCAAAGATGAAGTCGAAAAGCTGGCGATGGCCGATGAGCATGTGCAGAAGTTTATTGCTGATAATACGGTTCGCAAAGTGATTGTGGTGCCAGGTAAACTGGTGAACATTGTTACTAATTAATGAGCTGCTAAACATTAGAACAGCGAATGATTAATGAAACCAAAGGAAGATAGTGATGAAGCAATTAAATCTAAGCTTACTATTGATGATTGCAGTCATTGGTCTGAGTGCTTGCGGTTTCCAATTGCGTGGACAGGGCGCTGAATTATCCAACACTAAGGTCTGGTTGATCAGTCAGGACATGAACGCGAATTTTGAGCGTCGCCTTCAACAACGTCTTGCCTATCAGGGCGCTGAATTGGTTGCACAGCCTGAACAATCTGAGCTGCAACTGGCGATTGTCAATTATGGTGTTGAGCGTCGCACCGTCGCTCGGGACAGTTTAGGTCGTGCTGCAGAACTGGAATTGATTTTTAGTTTAGAGTATCAAATGTTGACACCTGAAATGGTTACCGAGCAAGAGCCAGAAACGCAGCGCATGACCAGTCGTCGTGAGTTTGCCTATGAGCGCAACCTGGAGTCTGGGCAGGAGCGTGAGCAACAGCGTTTAATTGCTGACATGCACGAAGAAGTGATTGGTCGCTTATTATTGCAGATTGCTGGCACTGTGAGTCGCTAGGAGAAATCGTAAAGCGTGAAAATTTATCCCGAACAGCTGGAAAAAAACCTTAATACACTGTATCCGGTTTATCTGGTTGCTGGGGATGAGCCTTTGCAAAAGATGGAAGCAGTTGATGCTATTCGCGCTTATTGCAAACAACAGGGTCTGCTCGAACGACAAATTATTGAAGAAGCTGGAACCAGCAATCCGCTGACTGACCAAGCCGGTACCATGTCTTTATTCGCTGAGAGTCGGTTGCTTGAATGGCGCTTTGATAAAAGTATCAAAAAAGCGCACGGCGAATTTATCCAATCTTTTATCAACAGTGAACCGCAGGATGTACTGCTGATCACTGCGCCAAAACTTTCCTCTGAAAAACGCTTAGCCTGGTATAAAACTGTTGAGCAGAAAGGCTTGGTGGTAGAAGCCTGGCCGGTGCCGGCTGAGCGACTGGGTAATTGGTTATCGACACGGGCACGCAAACTTGGAGTGGCATTAGAGCCTGATGCCTTGGCGACACTGATTGAGCGTTGTGAAGGCAATCTTTTGGCAGCGCAGCAGGATTTGCAGATGTTGTCCTTGTTGTCCGATGGACAGCCAGTCAGTTCGCACAATATTAAAGAATACGTTGGTGATAATGCGCGCTATTCTGTCTATGAATTATCGGATGCCTGTCTTAGCGGGCAAACTGATCGTGCTTTGCGCATGTTGGCCACCTTGCAGGCCGAAGGCGTTTATCCATTAGTACCCATTAATCAACTGTTGCGTGAATGCCAGCTACTGGCGGACTGGGCTGAAAAAATGGCTAAGGGTGAAACACTGGCGAATATCATGCAGAGTCAGCGAGTCTGGCCAAAGCGACAGAAAATTCTGCAAGTGGCCATGGGCAAAGGCAGTGTTAAAAAATGGTATGCCTTGGTTCAACGGCTAACCTATCTTGATAAGTCAGCAAAGGGTCAGGCGGATGCCGATGTCTGGCAGGAACTGGCACATGTGGTGTGTTTGATGACCAATCGCAATCCGTTACGAGGAAGTGGTGCTAAACCTGCAGCATCTAAAGCGTCAGCGCCGAAGGTTACAGCAGAACAAGGTTTATCCGATCTGAAAAAGTCCTTAGGAATGAATTAGTTATGAGTACCAGCTGTGGCATGGTTCATATCATTCTTGGTGGCACCTTTGATCCAGTGCATTTAGGCCACCTACGCATGGCGCAGGAAATGCTGAATCGCTTTCCTGAAGCGCAAGTATCTTTAATGCCGGCGGCTTATCCTCCCCATCGCCCGACTCCTGGTGCAACTACTGAGCAACGCATAGAAATGCTCGATTTAATATTACGTGCTAGCCCAAGTTTTCATCTTGATAGCCGAGAGCTGGAGCGCGAAGAGGCGAGCTATAGTGTGGTTACTTTACGGAACATTCGTTTAGAGATTGGTGATAACCCATTGATTTTCCTGATGGGAACGGATGCCTTTGCTAAACTCGACAGCTGGTATCATTGGCAGGAACTGTTAGAACTAAGCAATATTTTAGTGGTGGGGCGCCCCAGTAGTGAGCTGCCACAACAAGGGCCTGTTGCTGAACTGTATCAGGCGCACAAGGTCAGTAAGCCAGAAGACTTGGCGCATTACTCATGCGGTAGGATAGGTTTTTGCGAAATGCCACAGTTGGACATTTCCTCAACCTATATTCGTGAGCAAATAAAAAGCGGATTTTCACCGCGTTTTTTATTACCTGATGTTATACTAGACTACATTCAACAGCATGGCCTCTATGGCTATCAAACACATTCACCCAAAGGTAATTAATGGAAGCGGAGCAATTGAAAGATCTGGTTGTTGACCAGTTAGAAGGCAGTAAAGCCAAAGATATCAAAGTACTCAATGTAAAAGGTCTTAGTTCAGTGACTGATTACATGATCATAGCGAGCGGTACTTCCAGCCGCCACGTCAAATCGGTAGCCCATAACCTTGTTTCAAGCGTTAAAGATGAAGGGGTTCAACCATTAGGGGTTGAAGGCGATGATGTGGCAGAGTGGGTGCTGGTTGATTTAGGTGATGTTGTGGCCCATATCATGATGCCGCAAACTCGCGATTTTTATCAGTTGGAAAAATTGTGGGACCCCAACTGGAAAGAAGTCAGCGCACAGCATTAAGTAAGAACTCTCCTTAGGATGCAGGTTCGTCTATTAACCGTTGGCCAGAAAATGCCGGCTTGGGTTGAGCAGGGTTTTCAGGAATACGCCAAACGATTTCCCAATGACTTTAAACTTGAGCTGGTCGAAGTGCCGGCTGAAAAGCGTGGCAAGAACGCGGACATTGCACGGATTACTGAAAAAGAAGGTCGCTCGCTGTTGGAGCAAATTCAATCCGGCGACTGGGTGATTGCACTGGATGTAAAAGGTAAATCATTTTCAACCTCACAATTGGCGCAACAGATTGAGCATTGGCAACAGCATTATCCGAATGTGGTACTGTTAGTTGGTGGCCCCGAAGGCTTATCAGAACAGTGTCTGGCACGTGCCAATCAGAAGTGGTCATTGTCGGCTCTAACATTTCCGCATCCGATGGTGCGTATTATTGTCGCTGAGTCGCTTTATCGCGCCTGGTCTGTGACGGTGAATCATCCTTATCATCGGGAATAAGTCTCATAGGGAATAAGCCTCACAGGGAGTGAGTCTCGTAGAGAATGGGTGTTATCGGGATAAGCGTGCAAAGTAAGTAGTGTCATTGTAAGTAAGGCCGAAAGATTGATTGGGAATGTCGATCCAAGATTAATGAATGGGATATGAAATTATTTCAGCTGGTGTTAGTCCATAAGGTATGTATAAACGACAAGCCATAAAAGACGTCGGTCGCGAAACTTCCATGTTTTTCGCGCGTTGCATCGTGGCTTTGTTTATTGTTTTTATTCTGTTGGTGGTATTGATCAGCCGCCAGTTCAAATTACAAGTCATTGATTACCAGAAGTATCAAACTCAATCAGAAAATAATCGTATTAGTATCCAGCCGATAGCACCGGTGCGTGGCTTAATCTACGATCGCCATGGTAAGCTGCTCGCGCAAAACCGTTCAATATTCACCCTCGAAATCACACCGGAACAAACCAAAGATCTGCCGCAATTAGTTAATGAGCTAAGAACAGTTTTAACCATTAGTGATGAACAGGTCTTAAAGTTTTTAGAGCAAATCAAGTTTCGTCCCAAGTTTAACTCCTACGTTTTAAAATCAAATCTTACCGAAGATGAAGTGGCCAAGTTCTCTGTAGTTCAGCATATGTATCCTGGCGCTAGTCTTGAGGCACGGCTCGAGCGTTATTATCCCTATGGCGAAGAACTGGTTCATGTACTGGGTCGTATGGGTGCAATCAACGTACAAGAGCTAGAGGCTATGGATGAGGAAACGCGATTACGTTATGCCGCAACATCCAAAATGGGTAAGCTGGGTTTAGAGCGTTATTACGAAAATATTTTGCATGGCGAAGTCGGCAGCCAGCGAGTCGAAACCGATGTGCGTGGCCGGATTATTCGAGTACTGGAACGAACCGATCCCGTTACCGGTATGGATATTTATCTACATTTGGATTTGGATTTGCAGCGCAAAGCAACACAACTGCTGAAAGAGGTTGATGCTAGTGGTGCTATTGTGGCTGTGGAGCCGTCAACTGGCGGTGTATTAGCTATGGTCAGTCAGCCTGGCTATGATCCCAACCTATTTACCGGTGGTATTTCCAGTAGCGACTATCAGAAGTTACTGACCCCAGACCGGCCTCTCTATAATCGCGCGGTACAGGGAACTTATGCTCCTGCTTCAACCATTAAGCCACATCTGGCATGGCTCGGACTTAAAGAAGGTGTGATTACGCCACAAACCAAAGTCCGTGACCCCGGCTGGTTTTCATTGCCCAACAATGATCGTCGTTACCGCGACTGGAAGGCGTGGGGACACGCTCCCTTTATGGATGTTGCTGGCTCAATTGTTGAATCTTGCGACACCTTCTTTTATGACCTTGCAGTACGAATCGGTATCGACCGAATTAATGAAGGCATGATGCAGTTTGGTTTTGGGCAGAAAACCGGCATTGATATGGAAGAAGAGAAAATTGGCATTATGCCCTCTCGTGAGTGGAAACGTACTACGCGTAAGGAACCCTGGTATAACGGAGATACTGTGAATATTGGGATTGGCCAGGGCTATTGGACAGCGACCCCATTGCAGTTAGCAAATGCCACGGCAGTTCTCGCCAATGATGGTATTCGTTACCAATTACAGTTGGTTAAAGAATTTGTCGATGGTGCTATCCATGAGCAAAATGTACCAGTCATGGCTTATCATCAAATTGAAGTCGGCGATGGGCAGTGGTTGGATCTGGTTAAGCAAAGTATGCATGATGTGGTCCACGGAGCGAAAGGTACTGCTCGCGGTGCTTTTACCGATACAGCTTATGAAGCAGCAGGCAAAACGGGAACTGCACAGGTGAAAAGTATTGCCGAAGATGAAGAATATGATGCCGAAACACTAGAAAAGAAATTTCATGATAATGCTTTGTTTATTGGTTACGCGCCGTTTGATAGTCCACGAATTGCGCTGGTGGTAGTGATGGAAAACGCAGGTGGCGGTAGCAGTAATGCAGCTCCGATAGCGCGTGAATTGATGGATTATTATTTGTTGGAAGACTCCGAGCAACAATCAGAGGATGCAAGCAATGTCACTACTCAGTAGTAGCGCAAACAGCCATAAAGAGCGATACAGTTTATTGTGGCGCTGGCACATTGATGCGCCATTGTTGCTGGGTATTATGTTGTTGATGGCGTTTAGTTTGTTGGCGGTTTATAGCGCTGGTGGAGAAAGTCTGGCTCTGGTCAAGCGACAGGCCGTACGCTTTGGTGCAGGACTAGTGGTGATGTTTGTACTTGCTCAATTTGAGCCACGAACATTTAGGCAATGGGCACCTGCTTTATACACAGTAGGCATTATATTTCTGTTAGCGGTTATATTTTTTGGTGAATCCAGTAAAGGCGCCCAGCGTTGGATAGACATTGGTATTCGTTTCCAGCCTTCAGAGATTATGAAGTTAGCGGTGCCTTTAATGCTTGCCTGGTACTTTGCCGAAAAAGCTTTGCCTCCCAATTTTTTGCAAACTGTTGGAAGTATTGTGTTGGTATTAACGCCAGTGGTGTTAATTATGCTACAGCCTGATTTAGGAACCTCCTTATTGATCGCGGCTTCTGGATTGTTTGTGGTCTTCTTTGCAGGGATTCGCTGGCGCTATATTGCGGGAGCATTATTATTGGCGGCAGTCCTAATACCACTCATGTGGTATTTCGTGATGCACGATTACCAGAAAGGCCGAGTTTTAACCTTCCTTAATCCTGAGCGTGACCCGCTCGGCGCGGGCTATCATATTATTCAGTCCCAGATTGCTATCGGCTCTGGTGGTATTTATGGCAAAGGCTGGCTCAACGGCACACAGTCGCAGCTGGAATTTTTACCCGAACGCCACACCGATTTTATCTTTGCCGTGATCGGTGAAGAATTTGGCCTGGTAGGTATCGTTCTGTTGTTGGCACTATATGCCTTTGTCATTGTCCGAGGTATATATATCAGCTTGCAAGGGCAGGAAACTTTTAGTCGATTATTAGGCGCGTCACTGATCTTGACGTTCTTTATCTATATTTTTGTAAATATAGGCATGGTCAGTGGTTTGTTGCCGGTAGTCGGGCTACCATTGCCCTTAATCAGTTACGGTGGTACTTCCATCGTCACCCTGATGGCAGCCTTTGGCATATTAATGTCAATACAAACCCATCGACGGCTGCACTCTACTTAATTTTGAAGCGAGGCTTTATGAAAGCAAGTATAAGAAGGCATTTCAACTCATTGGTATTGACTATTTCCTGCGTATTCTCAGGTGCGGCTGCGAATGCGAACTCTGATTTAGATAAGGCACCTACTGAGGCAAAAGCATTCGCTGCTTACATGCATAAAAAACACGGCTTTACTGAAGACTATGTACAGATGGTTTTAGATAAAGTGGAAGTTCGTCAAAGTATATTAGATGCCATCAGTCGGCCTGCTGAAAGTAAGGATTGGTATGAATATCGCCCAATATTTATCGAGCAAAAACGTATCAAACAAGGTGTTGAGTTTTGGCTTGAGCATGAAGAAACTTTGAAGCGCGCAGAAGAAAAATATCAAGTGCCAGCAGAAATTATTACCGCCATTATTGGCGTTGAAACCCGCTATGGTCGGGTTATGGGAAGTTTCCCGGTAGTTGATGCGATTGCTACTTTGGCTTTCCATTATCCGAAACGTGGTGCGTTTTTCGCTGGTGAGTTAGAAGAGTATTTTGTCTTGGCTCGTGAGCAGGGGTGGGATTTAGCAACTCCAAAAGGTTCTTATGCTGGTGCGATGGGCATGGGGCAATTTATCCCAACCTCATATCGCCATTATGCGGTTGATTTCGATGGCGACGGCAATATTAATTTATTTGACAATATCGACGATGCGGTTGGTAGTGTGGCGAATTATTTCCACGTACATGGCTGGCGCATGGGTGAGCCAGTAGCAGAATACCTGTCGATGCCTGATGCTAAATTAGTGGAACAATTTCGCAACGATAAACTCAAGCCACAGTTTACAATTGGTCAGATGAAGCAGGCTGGCCTCGAGTATGAAGGGACTCTGAAAGACACCGATGTCGCTGGTATTTATGCCTTTAAACAAGAAACAAAAGAAGAATTTTGGCTAGGCTTCAACAATTTTTATGTTATTACTCGTTATAATCGCAGTCCTTTGTATGCGATGGCGGTCCACCAGCTCAGTTTGGAAATTAAAGATGCTGTGGAACATGCTAAGCAAAAGTTGGTCGAAGTTGAGTAATCTAAATTTATTGAGAAAAGTTGAGAATTTGTTGTGATAACGAAAATGACCACTGAAAATGTTTTAACTTCCAGCAAGTTGTTGTTAGCAAGCCTGGGTTTGTTATTGATATCTGCCTGTACTAGCACGCCACCAGCGGAAGAGTATGAGTATGAGTACGGTAGTCCGGCAGATCGTTTGCGTCCTGATTATGCACCGGACGGAAGCGCAGGACCATTAACCGACGGGCCCATAGCTGAACCAACTCCTAAGGTTGAAGTTAAAAGCGGTTTAGGTAATCCTCCTTATTATGAAGTGGATGGCGTGGTCTATCATGTGAAGGACTCAGGTGATGGTTATAAAGATGTCGGTGTCGCCAGCTGGTATGGTCAGAAATTCCACGGTCGTCGTACTTCGTCAGGTGAAGTGTATGATATGTACCAATTCACGGCTGCTCATAAAACGCTACCTTTACCCAGTTACGCGCGGGTAACCAATTTAGATAATGGCCAGTCAGTGATCGTGAAGATTAATGATCGTGGGCCTTTTAAGAAGAATCGTATTATCGACTTATCTTATGCGGCATCAAAAAAACTCGGCTATCAAGCGCAAGGCACGGCGCGTGTAGAAGTCGAAGTATTAGCTTCACCACGGAATACGGGCCAGGTTAGCTCAGCTCGATTAGCACAAGCTGGCGAGTTAGAGTTACCGCCAATGGAAGAGCAGAAAGATAATGCTCAGTTGTTTGTGCAGGTAGGTGCTTTTGCCGATCCGCTGAGAGCTGATACTTTAGCGGCCCGTTTACGCGATCACTTTGGGCAACCGATTAGTACCAGTTCAGTCGATGTGAATGGCCAGAAGTTGCAACGGGTTCGTATTGGGCCTTTGCGCGATGCACGCACTGCTGAAAATATTTTACGCCAATTAAACGAGTACAACTTTGGCACAGCAAAAGTTGTTACTGAATAACTTATTACTTTATAAACTCCTGGGATTGTTACGCCAATGTCTTTTCAAGAAAAAACGCTAAAAATCTTACTGTCTGCTGGATTCATTTTGGCCTTCGTGGCTAATGTTGCAAATGCTGCAATACAACCGGGTAAACCCAATGTTGATGCCCGTTCTTATTTATTGATGGATTATGATACCGGTCAAATTATTATGGAGAATAATGCCGACCAGAAGCTACCACCAGCCAGCTTAACCAAAATGATGACCAGCTATATTATTGGCGACGAATTACATAAAGGTAATTTGAGCATGGATGATAAAGTCTTGGTCAGTGAAAATGCCTGGGCACAAAACCCAAAATTGAAGGGCGGTTCATTAATGTTTATTGAGGTGAACAAATACGTTCGCGTCGAAGACCTTTATCGCGGAATAATCATTCAGTCAGGTAACGATGCCAGTATTGCGATGGCAGAGCATATTGCCGGCACAGAAGGAGCCTTTGCTGATTTGATGAATCAATATGCGGCAAAGCTCGGCATGAAGGATACACATTTTGAGAACAGTACAGGCTGGCCAGCTGAAGGGCATGTAACGACGGCTCGAGACTTGGCTATTTTGGCGCGAGCTCTGATTCGTGATTTCCCTGAAGACTATAAGCTTTACGCTGAACGAGAGTTTACTTACAACGGTATTAAGCAGGCTAATCGAAATGGATTGCTAGGTGACCCAACTCTTAACGTTGATGGTCTAAAAACGGGCCATACGGAAGAGGCAGGTTACTGTCTGGTGTCGTCGGCTGAAAAAGAAGATATGCGTTTAATTTCGGTTGTAATGGGTACTGATAGCGAAGCTGAAAGAGCCGCAGAGACCCGCAAGTTACTTAATTTTGGTTTTCGCTTCTATACCAACATCAAACCATTTAAAGCAGGCCAAAGTCTACGCACGGCGAGAGTATGGAAGGGCGCGGAAGAAGAAGTAAAGGTTGGCTTAGCTCAGGATGCGGGGTTAACGCTACTTAAAAGCCAAAAAGATCAAATTCAAGCCAATTACACCATCCAGTCACAATTGATGGCTCCTATTCGTCGTGGCCAGGTAGTCGGTGAAGTCTTCTTTAAAGTAGGCGATAAAGAGATTAAACGGATGCCGCTGGTGGCTTTAGATAATGTAGAAGAGGCCGGTTTTTTCGGTCGTATGTGGGATTCAATGAAGCTTTGGTTTCACTAAGATGACGGTTCCACTAAGGCCATGATTTCATTAAAGCTTCAGTTTATTAAGACTCAGGAATAGCTAAAGGGAGAAGCATGTGTCCATCGCTTATCTAAACGGACAGTTTTTACCCATAGAAGAAGCAAAAGTCCCGGCACTCGATCGGGGCTTTTTGTTTGGTGATGGGGTTTATGAAGTTGTACCAGTCTATGCAGGTAAGTTGTTTCGTTTTAAGCAGCATATTGAAAGACTCGAAAACAGTCTGCGTAGCATTCGCTTGCCTTTGGAGCAGACATTGCAGAATTGGGCAGATATTTGCCATCAGCTGATAAAATCCAACCGGTTGGATAATGCCACGATTTACTTGCAGATCACACGTGGTGCTTACCCCGAACGTAATCATGACTTCCCGTCCAATCCAACCCCTACTATTTTTGCCATGATCTCGCCGCTACCAGAGATTCAGCCGCAACCAAGCAAGGAAGATTTACAAGGCATATCAGCTATCACTGCGGAGGATATCCGCTGGCAACGTTGCGATATCAAAGCGATTACCTTATTAGCCAATTGTTTGTTAAAGCAGCAGGCCCTTGAATGTGGGGCGAATGACACCATATTAGTCCGAAATGGTGTCGCATTGGAGGCAACCTCCAGTAATCTTTTCATGGTCCGCGATGGTGTCATTATCACTCCACCGCTAAGTGAACACTTACTTTCAGGGGTTACCCGGGATTTTGTCTTATGGCTAGCGGAACAGCATGGGATCTTAACTGAACAGCGTTCAGTTCCAGAGCACGAGTTACTGCAAGCGGATGAGATCTGGTTGACCAGCTCCACCAAAGAAATCCGCCCAGTTACCCGCTTGAATGATGTTATCATTGGTGATGGCACTGCGGGTCCTGTCTGGCGGCAAATGTATGACCATTATCAACAGCTCAAAGCGCAGCTGTATCGTGGTGAAATCGACAGTAATAGTGAAGGTGAAATAGCGTTATGACGCAAAATTATGATCGTGATGAACTATGGCAATTTCCTTGCGAGATCTGCTTTAAAGTCATGGCCGTAAACCGTGACGGCATTGATATGGAAGTTGCAGAAGTGGTCAATCGCCATGCGCCTAATGATTACTCGCCAGCCAGCAAGTTAAGCCGTGATGGTAATTATGTCTCCTTGTCATTTATGGTTGTGGTTGAAACCAAAGAGCAAGTGGATGCCATGTACCGCGAAGTCTTCACCGTTGAAGGCGTGAAAATGACCTTATAAGGCAACCGATAGACAATGAGCGACCCATCTACAGTAATCATCCGCGAATTGGGGCATGAAACCTATGTTCCAGTCTGGAAGCGGATGCAAGAATTTACCGATAATCGAGACGACACAACTACTGATGAAATCTGGTTGGTGGAGCATGATCCGGTATTTACCCAGGGACAGGCTGGAAAAGCCGAACATTTGCTATTTCCGGGGGAAATTCCGGTGGTGCAGGTTGACCGCGGCGGACAAGTTACTTACCATGGCCCCGGCCAGCAAGTTGCTTATTTTATGATCGATTTGCGGCGCAAAAATATGGGCCCAAGAGACTTGGTTTCCGGCATCGAAAATGCCATCGTTGACATGCTAGCGATGTATGGCATTGAGGCTTATCCACGTTCTGATGCGCCGGGAGTCTATAGTGATGACCAGAAAATCTGTTCGTTGGGCTTACGAATTCGAAAAGGTAAGTCGTTTCATGGGCTTGCTTTAAATGTGAATATGGACCTGGAGCCATTCTCACGTATCAATCCATGTGGTTATCAGGGCATGCAAATGACCCAGATAGTCGAGAAGGGTGGTCCGGACAATCTGGAGCGCATTAAACCCGATCTCATCGATCAATTATGCGATAAATTGGGCTATACTAAGCGCCTGGAAATGACCGGGTTACCTGAGCCAATCAGCGAATCCATTGAGTAATAGTGAATGTCAAATTCTGAATCGGTAAAAAACGAGTCGAATCAAATAGTTAGTGGTGGTGTGACCGGTAAGGTTTCAGGCAAGGCTAAGAAAGTCATTGCTGGCCAAAAAATGCGTGCCGAAGACAAAATGGCGCGAATTCCAGTAAAAATTATGCCAACCGAAGAGATGCCACGCAAGCCGGACTGGATTCGTGTGCGTCTGCCAAATGGTAATCAAATTACCAAAATCAAAGACATGCTACGTAATAACAAGCTTCATACCGTGTGTGAAGAAGCGTCCTGTCCAAACTTACCTGAATGTTTCGGTCATGGTACTGCAACATTTATGATTATGGGCGATATCTGCACCCGTCGTTGCCCATTCTGCGATGTGGCTCATGGTCGTCCATTGCCGCTTGATCCAGAAGAACCGCAACATTTGGCAGACTCTGTCAAATCAATGGGCTTGAAATATGTCGTCATAACGTCGGTCGATCGCGATGACCTGCGTGATGGTGGTTCAGCCCATATCACAGACTGTGTACGTGTTGCTAAAGAACAAAATCCAGGCCTTAAGGTGGAAGTGCTAGTACCAGACTTCAGAGGGCGTATGGAAGTTGCCTTAGATTTGATGGCCGATGGCCTGCCCGATGTGTTTAACCACAACCTGGAAACTGTGCCGCGCCTTTACAAACAAGCGCGTCCCGGTGCCGATTATCAGTGGTCGTTAGACTTACTCAAGAATTTTAAAGAGCGTTACCCGGGAATCCCAACCAAATCAGGTTTAATGATTGGACTTGGCGAAACCAACGAAGAAATTATCGAAGTGATGAAAGATCTTCGAGCCCACGGTGTTGAAATGTTAACCCTCGGACAATATTTACAGCCTAGTAAATATCATCATCCGGTGATGCGCTTCATGCCGCCAAAAGAGTTCGACGAGCTCGGTCGAATCGCAGAAGAGTTAGGTTTCACCAATGTGGCCAGTGGCCCTATGGTGAGGTCTTCATACCATGCGGATATGCAGGCTGCTGGCGAGAAAGTCTCTTAAAGTGGTCTTTTTACTCTATAGCTGTGTTATTTGAATTTTGTACTCGGTCACGTATTTCATATACGCTCCCTCAAGTCCAAAATTCAAACGCCTTGCTCTAGAGCAAAAATCCTCTCTTTAAGTCGTGCTATAAAGGATTAGAGGAATTAAGAGCCAAAATCCTATTTCCTAAGTTGAGTGCTAGAGTTTAATTTAATATTTTCTCTGACCAAAATCGCCACTTTACAAGTAGCAGGTGGAGAAAGTTAAAAGTTGGGGCTTGATTTTAAAGCCAAAACCCTCACTTAAAGTAGTAGATATTTGAAGCGAGATATTGAAGAAAAGTTTTTGAAAGTTTGAAGCCGGTGTACTTTGGCTTCATCAATGTACCTAGAAAGTAAGAGAGATGATTATGCAAATTGAAGAAAACAAAGTCGTATTGATTGAATACACAGTAAAAACAGAAGAAGGTGTATTAGTCGATACATCAGAAGGGAATGAGCCATTAGCTTACTTGCATGGTCATCGTAATATAATTCCTGGTCTTGAAAATGCATTGGCGGGCAAGAAACTTGATGATGAGTTGTCCGTAAATGTTCAGCCTGAAGATGCTTATGGTCAACGCCATGATGATTTGATCAAAGAAGTGCCAGCAGAGGCGTTCCAAGGTGTAGAGAAAATTGAGCCTGGTATGCAGTTTCACGCTGAATCACCTAACGGCCCACAGCTTATTACGGTCACTAAAGTCGAAGGTGAGACGGTTACTGTGGATGGCAACCATCCTTTAGCAGGTGTTCCTTTGAACTTTGATGTGAAAGTTATCGAAGTACGCGACGCGAGCGAAGAAGAGTTGTCGCATGGTCATGTTCATGGACCGGGTGGTCACGAACACTAAGTACATGGAAAGGCCTTCACACGAAGGCCTTTTTTATATCTGAATCAGATATGAGTTTGTGACGACCTTGTTGTTGCTTTTCTAAAAAGAACGATTTACATTACGACTAGTTACTAAGTCTGAGTGGACATTATGAGTGCTCTAGAACAACCGATATTAGTCAGCCATAAATTATGCCCGTTCGTGCAACGTTCGGTCATTACATTGCTGCATAAAAAAATTGACTTCACCATAGAATATATTTCTCTGGAGCGAAAGCCTGACTGGTTTGTTGAAATATCGCCATTAGGTAAAGTTCCTTTGTTGCGCATTAAAGATACTGTGCTATTTGAGTCTGCAGTGATCAATGAGTATCTTGATGAAACTCATGGTGAGCCTATGCTACCAAAGGATCCACTGGAAAAAGCTGAGCACCGCTCGTGGATCGAATTTAGTAGTAGCATCAATAATATTCAATTCCAATTGACCCAGGCACGACGCGAAGAAACCTTTTCTAAGATTGAAGAAGATTTAAACAAAAAGCTGGCACATCTTGAAAAACGTATCGGTGACAAAGGATTCTTTAATGGCAAAGAGTTCAGCCTGGTTGATAGTTCATTCGCACCATTTTTGATGCGCTCCAAAATCCTTGCTGAAAATACGGGTGTTGATACTGTCAGCGATTATAAGAAACTACAAAAGTGGCGCGAAAATTTATTATCCTTGCCCGAAGTTAAGAAATCCGTGGTTAAGGATTTTGAGGATTTGTATATGGAATCCATATATGAGCGAGGCGGATATTTAGCGGACCAATAAGGTCCGCTTTTTTTTGAGTCCGTAGAATAAATGTCTTATAGGTGACAATTAGGTCGATTGCCGGATGCTTGTGCCTGCTGATAGATTTTTAAGGCTCTATCCATTTTTGTATTTAAGTCTCTAATACGACTGTCAGTGCCAGGGTGAGTTGATAAAAACTCTGGTGTTGAACTTCCACCTGCTTTTTGCATATTTTTCCATAGCTCGACACTTTGGCGCGGATCAAAGCCCGCTCTTGCCATAAGCTCTAGCCCAATCTCATCAGACTCTGACTCGTGTTTACGGTTAAAAGGTAGTATTACGCCAACTTGTGCGCCTACTCCTAGTAAGCCCAGCAATTGTTGCTTTTCTGAAGTCATATCACCTGCGGCAACAGCAGCGAGTTGCATTCCGCTTTGGGCCACAAACCCCTGAGATACTCGTTCGTTGCTGTGTCTTGCCCAGACATGACCAATTTCATGGCCGAGCACCGAGGCGAGCTGATGCTGGTTTTGAGCAACTGTGAGCATACCGGTGTGAACACCAATCTTGCCGCCTGGTAAGGCAAAGGCATTGGGGGATTCGTCGGCAAACACTTTGACTTCCCATTGTGTACTTCGCATAGCAGGAGCTATGGCGTTTAACTCAGGGATTAAGGCATTGACCACGCAATTGACGTAACTGGCATTTCTAGAGCTGGTATCGAGCTTCTGACTTTTTTGCATTGAAGTAAAAGTTGCAGCGCCCATTTCTGCCATTTGAGAGTCGGGAAAAATGGTTAACTGACTTCTTCCTGTAGGGGAGGTAGCGCAGGCCACGAGTAACAATGTCAAACTGACCGAGAGTAGAGATTTCATACAAATTCCAGTGAAATACAGATAGTTAGCAGTATTCTAGTACAAAAGCGATGTGTAACACATTGTACAAACATGCTGCATTTAACAAAATCAATATAATTGTATGAAATTTAATCACTCGTGCTTGCTCGAAATATGGCAGTTATAGTAGTTTGGGAGTAGCGCTAACGCAATATATGGAGTATTTTGATGAATGCGCATCACAAGTTAAAGCTAGATAAAAAATTCATCTTAACGGTGACCGGTTCCGATCATCCTGAAATAATTACCACTATTACTGAAATTCTCCACCGCTTCAAAGGCTCTATGGAGGTTTCGCGCTTCAATAGAGTGAAAGACCACTTTAGTGGTTTATTTGCGGTTTCGATAAATAGCATGTATTTCAAGCCATTTATGGCTTGTCTTGAGAGCTTAGAGTCCACAAAGCTTAGATTCGAATTTCATAGTACAGACGGCTGCCAGTCTTCTTATCCATTTGATCCTGAAAATGTCACTTTCAGCATTAACATCTGGAAAGTAAAAAATCAGGCAGCTAGTATTGAGCTACTGAGAATATTATCGCGTAATCATTTACGGGTGGACTCTATTGAAACAAACACCTTGCCAAATCGTCAGGGCTATACTTTGCACTTCAAAGTTTCTACCGATCATGTGATTGACATGGATATGGTCGAGCGTGATTTGCAAGCCGTTGCTGAGCGGGAAGGTTTTTATATGAGCATGCTTGATGAAGAAGAAGAAGATATTAAAGAAGCCATTTGATGTGTAAATCTTAAAAATAGCGCCATTTGGCGCTATTTTTTTATCCGGATTATTATTCCTGAGTTTCGTGTCCATCAATAACAAAGCCAATCCGGCGCTCAGGCTCGTCTTCGGCAACCTTCTGAACGTAGCAGAGTAGTTCTACATTACTTTGGTGGGTGAGTACCATGCAGGGATTACCGCCAGCAGTTCCTTCTATGCGAATGCCGTGGAATGATTCTTGAGCAAGCCGCGACACGTGTATTTGTAAACCGCCATTAAGCATGGCGACCACGGTTGGCTCAGCATCTTTGGGCATTCGTTGACGCCATAGATGGATTGTTTTGGCGATGCTTTTAATCAGCTCACCAGCGGATCTATAGTCATTAACATCCTGATGAGATAATCCCATTTCTTCAACACCAAGACACGGAGGTTTTACATCTGGATGAATATTATGGAATATCTCAACATCATTTGGTTGACGCTGTTGAATAATAGTTTGATAAGGACTGCTCATAATAAAGGGAATTAGTCTGAAGTTTTAATGACGATAAACGACCGGACAATAACAAGCAAGTACAATAAGAATAAGCAGAGACAAGATTTATTATCGACTTTTACAGAAACATTCGTCATTATTAGCGCCGATGGAAGTAATTGTTAATGACATTCTTGGTTGGATCTCCAATCATCCTCATCTAGCTGGCGCGGCTGTATTTCTAATTGCATTTTTAGAATCTTTAGCCATTGTCGGTTTGGCTATGCCTGGTTGGTTATTGTTAGTTGGGGTGGGTACTCTAATCGGTGGCGGCACATTAAACTTCTGGTTAATGTCCCTTAGTTGTTTTCTTGGCGCAGCCAGCGGCCAAATAGTCTCTTATTGGTTTGGCTATCATTTTCAGGACAAAGTTCACCACTGGGGCTGGATTCAACGTCACCAGAAGATGTTGCATTCAGCAGAAGACTTTTTCCAGCGACATGGCTTTGCTGGTGTATTAGTAGGTCAGTTTATTGGGCCTATACGTGCAGTTATTGCCTTGATTGCAGGTGTGCTTGATATGCCGCCCAAGAAGTTCATCACCGCAATTATTATCGCAACCCTGATTTGGGCTCCGGTGTATTTGATGCCTGGGGTTGTCCTAGGTGCAGCGTTAACCTTTGAAAAGACTCAGGTTGGGGTGTTAGTGGGCAGTCTTACTATTATGGCCATTTGTTTATGGCTCTTAGGGCGCTTCGCTATCGATCATCATCACGCGAAAAAACACCACACCACATTGCCCCTCAAGAGACATATTAATAGCCTGTTAGCTTTGGGTGTATTTTCGTCGGTTATTGTCTTTTTAGTTATTTCGAGTTACGGGAGTCTGATGATGCAATTAGGCTACAAAATCTGGCATCTCATTATCTAGTTATAAAGCATGTTAAATGAACTGATCACTGATTATTGGCAAGAGTTTTTATTGATGGCCTCGGCTCACGCATTAGCGGTGGCGAGTCCCGGTCCGGACTTTGCCATTGTGATGCGTCAAAGTTTAGTTTTTGGTCGCCGTTTTGCGATTCTCACCAGTATCGGTATTGGTTTGGCAATCTTGGTGCATGTGACTTATGCGGTATTAGGCATCGGGCTGCTGATTCGAGATACGGTATGGTTATTTACCACAATCAAAATTGCTGGAGCAGCTTATTTGCTCTATATCGGCTGGCAAGCTATTCGCGTTCAGAAGGCTGAGGTCAAAGATTTTAACCCAGTCAGCAATGATACCATGAGCAACGTGAAAGCTTTTCGACAAGGCTTTATTACCAACGTCTTAAACCCAAAAGCGACACTCTTCTTTTTGTCCTTATTTACAACCATAGTCAGTGCAGATACACCAATGGGCATACAGGCCATGTACGGAGTCTGGATGTCGATAATGACGGGCGTCTGGTTCGTCTTCTTGTCGTTGATGCTGACCCAACAAAGAGTGCGTCAGTTTTTTGCTTCATTCGGACATTGGATTGATCGAGTGCTCGGTGCCTTCCTGATAATACTGGCAATCATGCTACTCTTTTCGACCGTTAACTAAACTCGATTTTTGGGTAAGTAAAATACCACACACAAACCCGAACCAGCTTGGTTGTAAGCGGTAATTTTGCCACCATTGGCTTCGATACCCCGTTTGGCAATCGCCAGACCAAGGCCGGCTCCACCCGAAGTTCTTTCCCGTGCATCGGTTGGACGATAGAATGCTTCAAATATTTTCTCTAAATGTTCTTCGCTTACCCCGTGACCTGAATCGCAGATTTTAAGTTCAATACCAAGCTCAGATTCAGAAGTGGATACCGTTACGCAAGTATCATCTGGGGTATGGCGTATTGCGTTACGTAATACATTCTCTATTGCTCTCGCTAACAGACTGTAGTAACCATTGAACGCGATTTCATGATCGCTGTGGTAATCAACTGTTTTATTATTTGCTTCAGCTTCAAATCTGGCATCCTCAACGATAATATCCAAGAGGTCATTTAGCATAAAGTTGGCACGTTCTTCATTGATATGACCTCGTTCTAAGGCTGCCATCTGAAGGAGCTCACCAATCATTTCATCCAGTCTTTGGACTTCAAGTTCAATACGGTCAATATGGCCTTGTGAGGCTGGGCTGGCAGTTTTTTGTGCTAGGCTAGCAGCGATTTGCATGCGTGTCAGAGGAGAGCGAAGCTCGTGAGATACATCGCTTAACAGACGCTTTTGTGACTGAATGACACGCTCAATACGTTCTGCCATTAAGTCAAAATCTTCAGCCAGATCGGCAAACTCATCCTGACGTTTACCAAGGCTTGGTTGGGCACGAGCAGTCAGATCGCCACGTGCAAATGCTTGCGTGGTTTTTTGTAATTGGCTAATAGGTCGAGTGAGGTACCAGGTTAATGCAAAGCAGACAAGAGCACTCATTCCCAGCGCAATCAGTAAATGCCATACCGAAACTGAATGGTAAAGGTAGGAAACCACGGCGGAAAAATGATGAGGACTTTGTTGCTTTAGAAACAGCAGATAATAATGGCCACGATTAAAAACAACTTCAGGACCAGTATAGGCAGTACTGTCGATAATGACTGTCGCAGGCGTATTTCGATTACGATAAAAAGAACTGAGATGGTAGAGAACATCCGGCACTTCTTTACCAGCTATATCTTCCCCGTTTTTATCAATAATGAAAGTATTGTCGAGCTCCTCGTCAACTTTATTGATCATCAGGAGGCTATCGGTCTGATGCTTATCAATGACCTTACGTAATTGAATGTTAATAGCTGCTTGGCGAAGTTGTTTGGCTTCTTCGTCTGACGCAGGTACTAGCTTGCTATCTTGGGCGGTTAAGCTATAGAGAAAAACAATACTGGTCAGGGTAATGAGGGTGGCCAACCAGAACCAAAGAAAAATCTTCCAGAACAGGCTGGGTCGTATGAGATTACGAATCCAGGGCAACATACTGATAGCCAACGCCTCGGACAGTTTTGATTCGCTCATCGCCCTTAGTGTCAGGACCAAGCTTGCGTCTTAAATTACTGATGTGCATATCGATACTGCGATCGTATGCTTCTAGAGTGCGGCCGAGACAGCCTTCTGATAGATCATCGCGGCTGACTAGAGTGCCGGCATTACTCATCAATAAATATAGGATATCGAATTCGGTAGCGGTTAATTTAACCACTTCATTATTTAAAAGTACTTCGCGCGAAGCTGGGTTGATATAGACATCTCCCAGATGCACCGATTGCAGCTTCTTATGTTTGGTACTGTAAACATTTTCTGTACGGCGAAGAATGGTTCTAATACGTGCGGTTAGCTCTCTGGGATTACATGGCTTGGCGATGTAATCGTCAGCTCCAAGCTCAAGGCCGACGATACGGTCTATTTCATCGCCACGAGCTGTTAGCATCAGAATGGGTACTTGGGATTCCTTACGTACGGTTTTCAGTACATCAAAGCCATTTAGATTTGGCAGCATCACATCAAGTACCATCAGGTCAAAACTATGATCAAGGATCAATTTAGCTGCAGTGGCTCCATCATGGGCAAGCGCAACTTCAAAGCCTTCCTGAGTCAGGTACTCATGAAGTAATTGACACAATTCAGTATCGTCGTCTGCAAGTAGTAGTTTTGGCATAGCTTACATAACCGTTGGATGTGATAAGAAGTTTAGCATGGACCAGCAATTAAAGTGTAAAGATTGGTCAGCACTTTTTTACACAAGCTTTACGCGCACAGGCGTTATATTCATAAACTTTTAATGGTACAACGAGTCTATATTGAGTATTAGGGTTAGCAAAAGCATTTCATTTGTAGCAAACGCTAACTAAATGAATGGCTTATGAAATTTAACAACCAGAACAGGAGTTGGTTATGTCACTCAATAAAGCACTATTTGCAGTAGCACTAGGAGCATCATTAATGATGTTTAATGTCAGTGTGGAAGCTCGAAACCATGGTGGAATGCATGACAGTCATTCCATGAAGCAGCATCAGATGATGATGGGAAAATTAGGTGTCAATGATGAGCAGCGTGCGAAAATTGACAAGCTCTATGAGCAACGAAGAGAAGCGGTTAAATCCCATCAGGAGCAGATGCAGGAATTAATGCAACAACAGCGCCATATGATGCGACAAGATACTTTGGATAAAACTAAGTTACACAGCAATTTACGTAAACAGGCTGATATTAAAGCAGAAATGATGGCAGGAAAGCATCAGCACTATATGGAAGTGCAGAAGCATCTTAATGAAGAGCAGCGGGCAAAAATGAAAGAGCTGAGAGATGAAATGTATGAGATGCGTGAAGAAATGCGTGAAGAAGCTCAGGAGCGTAGAAAGGACAATCGTGGCTAATTCATAAACCTCTCCCCCTTAGTGTTGAGTATTTGAGTCTTTTGATATCCCCTCTAGTAACGAGGCTCGCTCATCAACGCTAACGTTATTTCAGAGTCTCTCTGAAATGTTGCCACCTTCGGGTGGCTTTTTTTTGCTATCATGAAACGCAAATTATCGACCAGAACAAATAATGCAGGATAAACGACGAATTCACAGCGATTTAAAATGGCTCATTGCGAGCCCTGATTTTTTGTCTGTAGCTGAAGTGAATTTGCTGCATAACCATGAACTACTGAATGCAGGTGAAATGTTACAGAATGCGGTTATAGAAAGTGATGGATTTATCTTCGAGCCGACCCATAGATTGGGTGTATATTTTGAGCAACTGTGGCATCACCTGGTTCGCTCGAACCTATCGCTCAAGCTGCTACGATCGAATCAACAAGTAATTATTAACAAACATACTTTGGGTGAGTTTGATTCGATTATTCAACAACTCTCAACTGAACAGACTTGTCACTTTGAATTGGCGGTGAAGTTTTATTTGCAGATTGGCCATGGTAATCGGATGGCGGATTGGGTAGGCCCCAACCTGCGTGATCGTTTTGATCGAAAATTTTTGCGCTTGATTAATCACCAGTTAGCTTTAGCATCAAAGCCTGAAGTACAGCAATGGCTTAGAGAGGAGAGTATAAGCATTGATCAGACTGGCCTTTTTACCAAAGGACGCTTGTTCTACTCAATGGAAAACTATGAGCGGCAAGAACTCGAGCATCCTGCAGAAGTTGAAAGCGATCACTTGAGAGGTTTCTGGATGACACACCATGAGTTTCAGGAGTATCAAAGTCAGTCAGACTATGATTGGTTTCAATTGCCTAGAATGTATTGGCTTTCAGACATCACAGCTCATGACCTTGAGAATCTAGGCAAGGTCAGCCAGTTGAGTGACAACCAATTGGTCAAGCTGGTTGCGATGAAAGAAGGTAAAGAAATGATGCGCGGCTTTGTGGTGACTGATGAATGGTTAGAGCGAGCCAAACAAAGAGTGCTGACAGAAGAGTAGCGCACATCATTGCTTATAAGAAAAAGCCCCAATGCTAATATCATAGGGGCTTTTTTATTTAGAGCTGTCAAGCAAAGAGAAAGTGCTTATTTCAAACGGTTATCAATTAAGTGCTGCACCACTGATGGATCGGCTAGTGTGGAAGTATCACCAATGCTGTCTACCTGATTCTCTGCAATTTTACGCAATATACGGCGCATAATTTTTCCCGATCGAGTTTTCGGTAAATCGGGTGCCCATTGAATCTTGTCAGGCTTGGCAATTGGGCCGATTTCTTCAGTAATAATATCGATTAACTGCTGCTTGATTTCATCGCTAAACTCGACTCCTTTTTTGAATATCACGAAAGCGTAGATGCCCTGGCCTTTAATATCGTGTGGGTAGCCAACTACAGCAGACTCCGCAACTAATGGATGACGATCCAAAGCATCCTCTACCTCTGCCGTACCCATACGATGCCCTGAAACATTGAGTACATCGTCGACACGGCCAGTAATCCAGTAGTAACCATCTTCGTCTCGATTAGCGCCATCGCCAGTAAAGTAATAACCTGAATATTGAGAGAAATAAGTCTGGAAGAAGCGGTCATGGTCGCCATAAACGCTGCGCATCTGACCCGGCCATGAATCTTTCATGACCAGATAACCGCTGGCTTTACCGTCCAGCTCATTGCCATCCTGATCGAGAATCGCAGGCTGTACACCAAAGAATGGACGAGTGGCCGAGCCGGGTTTTAACGGAGTGGCTCCGGGAAGAGGAGAAATCAAAATACCTCCGGTTTCGGTTTGCCACCAGGTATCAACAATTGGGCAACGCTCGTTACCAACCACCCTGTAATACCATTCCCAGGCTTCTACATTAATAGGCTCACCAACGCTACCTAATAAGCGTAGCGACTTTCGAGAGGTGGAAGTGACTGCATCATCACCGACGGCCATCAGCGCACGAATTGCGGTTGGTGCAGTATAGAAAATATTGACTTTATGCTTGTCAATTACTTGCCAGAAGCGTGAAGGCGTCGGGTAGCTTGGTACTCCTTCGAACACAAGTGTGGTTGCTCCGTTAGCCAGCGGACCATAGAAAATGTAGGAGTGGCCAGTAATCCAGCCTGCATCAGCGGTACACCAGTAAATGTCGCCTTCATGGTAATCAAATATGAATTTATGGGTCATTGCCACATGGAGTAAATAGCCACCACTGGTGTGTAATACGCCTTTAGGTTTGCCGGTTGACCCTGAAGTGTAAAGAATAAACAGAGGATCTTCGGCATCCATGGTTTCGACCTGACATTCCGCTTCCATGTCTTTTTTAAGTTCGTTGTAGTCTATATCGCGTTCGGAATTCCATTGAATATCGGCCAGGCGATGTTTGACCACAAAAACGCTGTGCACATCAGGACAATGTTCGAGGGCTTTATCGGTATTCGCTTTTAAAGGAACGGTTTTGCCGCCACGAACACCTGCGTCAGCGGTAATAACCACACGACAATCACTGTCTAAAATGCGGCTCTTCAAAGCTTCAGGTGAAAAGCCACCAAATACAACGGAATGAACCGCACCGATTCGCGCGCAGGCCAACATGGCAAATCCAACTTCCGGGATCATTGGCATATAGATACAAACTCGATCGCCTTTTTTGACCCCGCGACTTTTCAAGGCATTGGCCATTTTGCAGACCTCGTCATGCAACTCCTGATAGCTGATGTAACGCTGTTGATCAGGCTCATCACCTTCCCAGATGAGGGCTGTGTGATCTGCTTTATCTTTTAAATGACGGTCGATACAGTTATAGCTGACGTTTAATTTGCCGCCTTCAAACCATTTGATCGATGCAGTTTTATAATCCACCTCTTTGACGGATTTCCACGGTTCGAACCAGTCAATAAATTCATGCGCCATTCGTGACCAGAACTTCTCTGGCTCCTGCACCGATTGCTGGTACATGCGCAAATACTTTTCTTCATTAATGTGTGGGGTATGGGTGCTGAATTGTTTTATGGGATAGGTTTTTGTATCAGACATAACTTGCTCCTAATCATTTATCAGACCAGCATAAAACAAAAGTCAGAAGCGTTAAAGAGTTTGACAGGAATAGTGGTTATCAGTTGTGGTTATTGTGAATAACTGACTGATAAATAAAGGGCGAACGGATAAGAATAGCTGAGTCTTATTAGTTAAAAAGCGTTAGTGAGGCTCATTTAGTATCCAGGGTGATATTGTCAATCAACCGTACCTTATCCATAAATGCTGCAATCAGAATAACCAGCTGCTCATCGCCTTCCTTAGCCAGTTCAAGATTATCCTGCCGAGCAATATGCACATAGTCTGGCTTGAAGTTTTGCCCTGCCAGTCGTTGTATGGCGGCTTGTTCTAGCGAACGATAATCTCGCTCTCCCTTGTTGATTTGCTGCTTCATCCAGCCTAGAGTTTGGTAGATAAACGACGCCTGCTGTTTTTGATCTTTGCTCAAGTATCCATTGCGTGAACTCATGGCTAAACCATTGTCTTCGCGCACTATTGGCGCGCCGATAATTTCAATATCAAAGTTCAAGTCGCTGGTCATGCGTCGAATAATCGCCAGCTGCTGAAAGTCTTTTTGACCAAACACAGCACAATCGGGGCGCACCATATTAAACAGTTTGCTAACTACGGTGGTGACGCCATCAAAGTGCCCAGGGCGTGATGCCCCACAATGATTATTGCCAAGCTCGGCCACCTGAACTTTGGTCAGGTTCGGCCAGTTCGGATAAACTTCCTTAAGTTCAGGGGCGAACACAATATCAGCGCCTTCTTGCTCAAGAAGTGTCTGATCCTGTTCGAATGTTCGGGGATAAGAGTCAAAATCTTCGTTGGGCCCAAACTGAGTGGGGTTAACGAAAATACTGACTATGACAATATCGGCCTGTTGTTTAGCGCTTTGCACCAGACTCAAGTGGCCCGCATGTAAGTTGCCCATGGTGGGTACAAAACCAATACGGTGTCCCATATCTCGGTGAGTCTGAATCAGGCGGCGCAGGGTTTGAACAGAGTTAACAACGATCATGTGTAATGCTCGCTTTTAATCAAAAGAGTGCTCAGCAGCGGGAAACTTTTTCGCTCGAACCTCGTTGTGGTACAACTCAAAAGCAGCCTTGATATCGCCTTTGGCATCTGCCATAAAGTTGCGAACAAATTTAGCCTGGAAAGGAGAAATTCCGAGCATGTCATGCAACACCAATACTTGGCCGTCCACATCAACGCCTGCACCAATGCCCATCACTGGAATGTTAATTGATTGAGCGATTTGCTTAGCCAGGCCTTGTGGCACGCACTCCAGTACCAACATGCGAGCGCCAGCTTCTTCAAGGGCTTTAGCATCGGCAAGCATTTGTTTGGCTTGTTTTGAATCACGTCCTTGAACCTTAAATCCGCCCAGTGCATCCACCGATTGCGGCGTTAGGCCGAGGTGAGCACATACCGGAATGCCACGTTCGGTTAAGCCAGCGATGGTATCGTGTAGCCAGTCACCACCTTCTAATTTAACCATATGTGCGCCAGCCTGCATGATCAAGGCAGCAGTGTGATAGGCCTGTTCAGGCGTGGCATAGCTCATATAGGGCATATCTCCAATTAGCAGGCAGCGCTTGTTACCACGCGCGACGCAGGCTATGTGATACTCCATATCCTCAATGGTTACCGGCACCGTTGTTTTTTGGCCTTGAATGACGTTACCCAATGAGTCGCCCACCAGAATGACATCGACACCAGCATCAGAAATAACACCTGCAAAGGTGGCATCGTAGGCTGTGATACAGCTAAATTTTTTGCCTTCTTGTTTCAGTTGTTCGATATCGCTAATGGTTAAGGTTTTCATGGTTAAACTCTCAGGGATTGCTCTCAGGTTATGCAGGATGAGGATTAAAGTAATTACGGCCAGTGGTGGTGCTTTTGATTTGGTCGAGCAGCAGATTAAAGTCAGCTTCATTTTCAACCAGGTCAATGCCCGAAGCATTAACAATCAACAATGGTGACTCATCATAATAATAAAAGAAATCAGTATAAGCTTCACATATGGTTTGCAAATATTCTTTGGTCACAGGACTTTCTGAAGCGCGGCCACGCTTCTTGATGCGCTCAAGTAGCACCGGCACAGAAGCTTGCAAATAAATCACCAGATCAGGTTTCGGTGCATCAATCGTCAAATTCTGATAAACCTGTTCGTATAACCTGAGCTCGTCCTGATCCAGAGTTGAACGCGCGAACAGGCGATCTTTCTCCATTAAGTAATCTGCCACACGAACCGGGCTGAACATGTCTGATTGGCGCACTTCTTGCAATTGGCGCACACGCTGGAACAGGAAATACAGCTGGGTGGGCAGAGCCCCAGACTTAGGATCCTGGTAAAAGCGCTCAAGAAATGGATTCTCTTCCGCCTGCTCGAGAATTAAGTCGCTGCTTAATGCTTCGGACAATCTACGAGCCAGTGTGGTTTTGCCCACGCCAATCGGGCCTTCGACAGCAATAAAGTTATGCGGTATGGATAAAGTTACACTCACTCAAATACTCCTGGCTCAGGCACTTGTTTCTTAGAGTTCTCTTTATTTGAGACTGCTCTTAGAGGTGCCAATGATGATTCTGGTCATATTTCAAGGCCACTAAGTCATACTGTGGGCAATGGTCTAGCAATTCACTGACGATACTACCATCGGGAAGCGTCATTTCAGGACTCAGTTCAGCCAATGGTTTTAATACAAAATCCCTGTCTTTAATACCGTAATGGGGCAGGGTTAAACGGTCTGATTGCATGATTGTATGATCGTAGAGCAAGAGATCCAAATCTAATGTGCGGGCACCCCAGCGTTCTTCTCTAACTCGTCCCTGTTGGTTTTCAATCGCTTGTAGCTGGTCGAGCAACTCTAATGGAGTAAAACTGGTGGCTAGCTTGGCTACGGCATTGATGAAAGGCGGTTGATCTTGTGGGCCCATTGGAGCGCTTTGATAAAGACTGGAATAACCGAGAAGATAACTTTCCGGCAAAGAATCGAGCGCCAACAGAGCTTGCTCAATTTGCTGAATGGGTTGGTTCAAATTACTACCAAGACCAATGTATGCAATAGAGTGCTTTGTAATAGAGAGTCTTGCCATCGGTGTAGTGACTTAATGTTTATTTTTGTTAGCTGGCTGACGCTTCTGATTACGGGGCTTGCGTCGTTTGCGTTTTTTGCCGCTACCGGTTTTCTGTAACATCTGGCGGCGGTCGCTGGCATCGGCTTCCTGAAACTTGGTCCACCAATCGGCCAGTTCTTTCTGGCGTGGATCGGACTGCGAACGTAACAGTAAGAAGTCGTAAGCGGCGCGAAAACGCGGATGTTCAAAAATACTCCAGGCTTTTTTGCCATGATAAGCAGGCAAGCGTAGTTGCATACTCCAGATATCACGAATCACCAGTGCATAGCGACGAGGGATAGAAATATGCTGATTTTGTGCATTGAGCACGCGCGCCATGCTTTTGAAAAAGGCATCATTAAAGTTATTGCCTTTTTGTTGCAGAGCTTCGGTGCTCTCTAACAACGGTTGCCAAAGCATCACTGCCATCAAGAAAGCAGGATTGACAGTTTGTTCAGAAGCAATTCGAGTATCTGTATTTTCCAGTGCATCAAGTACTAACTGTTCAATCGCTTGTGTTTGTGTCTCATCATCGTGCTTTAGGGCGCGGTCGGTAGCCGGAAATAGAGCGTGGAACAAGCCATATTCACGTAGCTTCTGGAACGTCAATTTTGCGGCGCCAGCCAAAAATAGCTTACGATATTCTTCCCATAGGCGAGCAGCGGGAACCTGTTCTAAAAAATGGGAAAGTTCAGCAACCGGTTTAAGTGTATTGGGTTCAATGGTCAGATTCAGTTTGCAGGCCAGGCGCACCGCCCGCAACATGCGAACCGGGTCTTCGCGATACCGTGTTTCTGGATCGCCAATCATGCGCAGCTGGCGCTTGCGTAAATCCGCCAAGCCATCGCAAAAATCGTGAACTGAAAAATCTTTAATATTGTAGTAAAGCGCATTGATGGTGAAATCGCGACGAATGGCATCTTCTTCAATATCGCCATAGACGTTATCGCGCAAGATCATGCCTTCTTTGGCTTGCTGAATATTATCATCGCAATGAGCGCGGAAAGTGGCCACTTCGATCACATCGCGACCAAACAAAATATGAGCCAGCCTAAAGCGGCGGCCAATAATACGGCAGTTGCGAAATAACTCTTTAATCTGCTCAGGAGTCGCGTTGGTCGCAATATCAAAGTCTTTGGGATGCAACCCAAGCAATATATCGCGCACGCCACCGCCGACCAGGAATGACTCATAGCCAGCATTGCTCAAGCGATATAGAACCTTTAAGGCATTGTCGCTGATATCTTTGCGTGAGATCGAATGTTGATCGCGCGTGATGATTTGGGTGCTAGTGCCTGCACCGGGCGTTTCAGTAGCCGGAGAAGCAAACCAACTTTTTACAGACTTAATTATTGAACTCATAAAGTGTTAATTTGACAGTATGGGGCGATCATAGCACAAGCGCCTATCTAATTAATCTAAATAAAGAATTTGTTGCCTGGCAGGGATTTGGGGCAATTGAAAGTGGGACAATGCATAATCGAGGATGACATCTGAATCCTCATGCTGCAATTCACTTGGAATAGGCTGCCCCAAAAACTCCAGTGCACAGCATAAATACCTGGAGGCTTGCTGGCTATCAATTGCCGGTGCATGGTTTTGCTTGGATAATTTATTGCCGTCAGGGTTGATTGCTAGTGGTAAATGATACCAGTCAGGTACTTTGGCCTTGAGCACTTCATACAAACGTAGTTGGCGTGGAGTTGAGTCCAGCAGGTCACACCCGCGCACTACATGATCGATTCCCTGCTCAATATCATCAACTACCACCGCCAGTTGATAGGCGACTAAGCCATCTTTGCGTCGAACGGCGAAGTCTTCAGCGTAGAGAGAGTTATCAAACTGGCAGCTACCTTGAATCTGATCAACAAAACTATAGTCGCCCTGTCCATGACGAAGGCGAATAGCTACTTCACCATTAAAGCTCAATTGTTTTGTGGCACAGATGTTGGGATAGTATCCGGTTTTGCTGATTGATTTGATTTTCTTGCGGGTGCAATTACAGGCATAGACCAGGCCTTGTGATTTTAATTGCTCAATAATCTCAGAGTAGCGATCCAGGTGCTGGCTTTGATAAGTGACTTGACCGTCCCAGTACAAACCAAAGGCTTCCAGTTGGCGTAAAATCAAATCGCTAGCGCCTTCAACTTCGCGCGGGGGATCGATATCTTCAATGCGTACCTGCCATTGAGTATGACGAGATTTTGCGATCAGGTAACTGCCGACAGCAGCTATCAGCGAACCAAAGTGAAGGGGGCCAGAAGGTGAGGGTGCGAAACGTCCTGCCATAGCCTTTTAAGACAATCTATTTAAAACAACTAATGTGGCAGTCAATAACACAGTAGAAAAGGGCAGACTAGAATATCTGCCCATATAAATTAACTACCGTATTGTTTTTCTTTGATTTCTGCTAGCGTCTTACAGTCGATACAAAGCTCAGCAGTAGGACGCGCTTCAAGGCGACGAATACCAATTTCGATACCGCATGATTCGCAGTAACCGTATTCATCATCATCAATCTTGTTCAGCGACTGAATAATCTTCTTCAATAATTTACGCTCGCGGTCGCGAGTACGTAATTCAAGAGAGAATTCTTCTTCTTGGGCAGCACGATCAACCGGATCTGGGAAGTTTGCAGCTTCGTCCTGCATATGGTGAACAGTACGATCAACTTCTTCCATCAACTGTTTTTTCCATGCGGCAAGAATATTACGAAAATGCTCATATTGAGCATCATTCATGTACTCTTCGCCTTTCTTCTCTTTATAAGGCTTAAGGCCTAATTTTTCGAGAGTGCTATTTGTTACTGATTGTTTACGTGGCATCTAAGCAACGCTCCATTTCGTATTAAAACCAGACGCCTCACGGCGCGCACTTGGCAAAAAAAGCAAGCCCTTATAAGGCTGGCTTTGAAAAAGTGAAACAGGGATATTATCCCTATGACTAGCAATTGAAAAGCCTAATCTGTGCAAAATACGTTAAAAAAGTGCAAAAAATAGGCTTTTTTTACTTAAGGTGTTGAATATTAGGGAATAATAACCGGTAGTTCTTTCCCTAAATATATTTCAGCCGGGCTTATATGGGTGTTATAAGCAATGATTTCAACCCCAGCCTTGGCTGCCTGATCTAGTAACTTAGCATATTGCGGGTCAATATGCGCAGCGGGGCTGACAGTTTTTATGCCCGTGTGCTGGACCAGAAAGAAAAGCACCGCACGATTGCCTTGCCCGACCATCGCCATCAACTCACGCAGGTGCTTCTGCCCGCGGGTACTTACCGCATCGGGGAAAAAACCAGCACCAGCTTTAAACTCTTCTCCATGCTCAAGAAGCGTGACCGTTTTGATTTCTACATAACAGTCAGCTTTACCATCGGCCTGTAGTAAAAGGTCAATACGACTGTTCTCATCGCCATACTTCACTTCTTGTCTTACAGAATCATAGCCCTTGAGTTGTTGGACTTTGTTATCAGCAATAGCTTCCATCACAATCTGATTGGCAAGGTGAGTGTTTATACAAATAAAGTCACCGGCGGGAGTCTCATCCAGTACCCAGGTATAGCGATATTTTCGTTTTGGATTTTCAGAATCGAGCAGCCAGACGGTATCACCTTCCTGCCAGCAGTTCTTCATCGAACCGGTATTTGGGCAATGGGCTGTGAAATCACCATGCTCTTTATTATGAACATCGGCCAGGAATCGTTTATAGCGTTTTTTAAGAGTGGCTTTTTCGAGTGAAGGTGAAAATTTCATAGAATAAAATTGTTAGCGATTTTTCACCCATTCTATCAGCTCTTTAATTGGAATAGGGCGGCAGAATAAATAGCCCTGCATAAAGTCACATTTGTGTTCGCGCAGATATTGATATTCTTCATCGGTTTCGACACCTTCGGCGACCACTTCAATCTCCATCTCTGTGGTCATGCCTAAAATGCCGCGCGTGATAGCTGCGTTATGTTTGTTCTGATGAATGTTGCCGGTAAAGCTACGATCAATTTTAAGTTTATTTACCGGTAGCATATTGAGATAACGCAAACTGGCAAAGCCGCTACCGAAATCGTCAATCGCTACATCCAATCCTAATTGGCGGAGTTCGTTAAGAAGCTCGGTGATATGGTCGGTATCGTGTACTAAAACATTCTCTGTTATTTCTACGGTAATTTCGCCAGGTTGAATATTGTGATGTTTAAGGGTCTCGGCAATCTTTTCAACAAAATCCTCACGATAGAATTGAATCGGTGAAAAGTTTACTGATACTGAGTTTATGCCAAAACGCTTGAGCTCCTGGATATCAGTGCAAGCCCGGTTTAATACCCATTCACTGATGGGGATGATTTGCCCAGTTCTTTCGGCAACGGGGATAAACTCTGCTGGCGAAACATAGCCTTTGATCGGGTGCTTCCAGCGAATAAGTGCTTCCACGCCCCCGATATTGTTGTCGTGGCTCATAATGGGTTGATAAAAGAGTTCAAACTGATTTTGCAGTATTGCATCTTGCAATTGAGCTCGAACAGCGACTTGTTGATCGATATTGGTATTCAGTTCGGCGGTATGCCAATAAATATAACTGCCACCGCGCTTTTTAGCTTCATACATCGCAATGTCTGCACGTTGAATGAGTTCCATTGGGTGCTTGAAGGATTCCTGGCTTGAAGTAATGCCAATCGCTGCAGAAAGCGATACTTCAATATCATCGACCTTGTAGGATTCGGCAACGCGCTCCAGTAGTTTTCGCGCCAAGGCTTCTACTTGATGGGAGTCAGTCAGGTCTTGAATGACCGCGACAAATTCATCACCGCCAAAGCGAGCCAGCATATTAGGCTCCACAATTTCTGAATTAAGGCGCTGAGCGGTTTCAACCAGAATCTGGTCACCAAATTCATGCCCAAGGCTGTCATTAATAGGTTTAAAGCCATCCAGGTCAATGAATAAGATATACGTATTTGAGATTTGGTCTTTATTTTTAGCCCAGCTGGTTAAGTAGCGCTCTAGAGCTGAGCGATTTTTAAGATGAGTCAATGGGTCGTGTGATGCATGAAATTCTAATGTTTCCTGGCGTTGAATTCGCTCTGTAATATCATTTTGCAAGCCGATAAAATGGGTAACATTATCATTATCATCTTTGACTGGTGAAATTAGCAGCTCATTCCAGAAAGGCGTGCCATCTTTCTTATAGTTCTTAATGATGGTTGAAATTTCAGTTTGTTGTTCAAGAGCATTATGGATAGCTTGGCGTACTTTTTGATCCGTGTCGGGGCCTTGTAGTATTCGACAGTTCTTGCCGATAATGTCTTCTTTACTATAACCGGTAATTCTTTCAAAGGCAGGATTTACATATATGGTAGGAAAGTCATCTGCACGCGCGTCGCTAATTAACAGACCATGTGTACTGGACTCGACGCTTCGCTCTAGTATCTTCGCACGCTCTTCATGTTGCTTCTCACGAGTTAAATCCAGCGCAATGCCATGTACCCCAGTCACCTGGCCGTCGACGATAATCGGCATATTGGTAACATGAAGATAGTGGATGTTGCCTTGCATATCCGGGGTGAGAATTTCGTAACGTTGCGGTATCCCCCTTCTTGCGGCATAAAAGTGCTCATCAGTTCTGGCCAGATCCTGTTCCGTAACTGCTACGCTATAGTGTTGGTTCAACAGCTCGTTTTCACTACATTTCATCAATTCACAAGTTGCTTTGTTAACACTGGTAAAGTGTCCCTCTAAATCAAAAGTGAAAACGGCTTCAGGATTGTGCGTAAATAGTGACCGATTTTGTTGCTCAAAACGTTCACGCTTTATTTTTTGTTGATGCTGTTCAATGATCAGAGCTGCAAGATCGCGACTTCTTAGTATGAGATCCAACTCATCCTCTTTCGGCTCACGGACTTTTCTAAAGTAGACGGCAAAAGTCCCTACCGCTTTCTTGCTTTCACTAATGAAGATGGGGTGAGACCAACAGGCACGAAGATCATAACCATGAATCAGGTCATGAAACTGATCAAAACGAGGATCCTCCAGCATATCGGGTACGATAACGGCTTTGCCGGTAGCCGCAGCAGTGCCGCATCCTCCCACGCCATCGGCAATGGGCAAGTTTTTTAGTGAAAGTAGGAAGCTTTGAGGTAGTTGTGGTGATGCAATAGGAATTAACGACTCATATTTATCATCGGCCAACATAACTGAGCACAGAGCGTCATCAATCTGACTTTCAATTAGTGAGCAAACGTCGTCAAGTTTGTCTTCAAGCGATTTAAATTTAACTACAGAGTTTAAAGTTCTGTATTGAGCATTGAGTTGGTTCTTAGTAACAACCGCGTCATCGCTGGCTCTGCGCCAAGCATAAATGGCAATGATTAAGCCAGTGGCTAACATTAAAATTAGTATTAAGGGTAGCCAGGTTGATGAGAATGCCAAGGTTACAAAGTACACGGATAATGCTCTCCCTACGGCTTCATAATTGTGAACCGTCTCACAAAAAACAGTATTAAGAATATTAGTTTGAATTGCAACAGGGGATTGGATTTTTTTGCTTTTTGAGTCTTGAGGATGTCGCTTAACTCACAATATGACTAGCCTGCGAGATATACTTTGCCGTTTTCAACTTCGAGAGAAACTTCGCTCAGATGCGCACCTGCGCAGGGACCGGCAACGCATTTTCCAGTTTCAGGCTCAAACAAAGCACCATGGGTAAAGCACATTAAATATTGTTCGTCGTCGGTCATAAACTGATCATCTTGCCAGTTTAAATCAGTGCCTGCATGGGGGCAGCGATTGACATAGCCATACACATTCAAGCCTCGTCGTACTACGATCAGATCGCGATCCTTATAAGGATAAGCCTTGGCCTGGCCATCTTGGATATCGGTAACTAAGCAAATGTGTGACATATCAATACTACTCGAAGTGTTATATTAAAATCGGGGTCAAAAGTTTCTAAACAATGTTAGAATGCAATTGATTCTAACAGTATAAAAAACAGACGCAATAAAAAGCTTATTGGAGTTCTATGACAACCTTACTTTGGCTCATTGCCACCCCGCTTTTGGCTTATCTTTTGTATCTCGTCTCCTTCTATTTCATCCAGCATCGGATGCTGTTTCCAGTACACGAATTACCACCTTCTGATCCTACTCTAATCGAGGATGCGGGTGGTGAAATCTATCGCATAACATTCTCTCAAGGAGAGTTTGAAGTGGCTTATTTGCCACCAACACAGAAATTTAAACAACCATTTCCGGTACTAATGATTGCTCATGGTAATGGCAATATTATTGATGATTGGGCGCCACGAGTGGATTACATGCGGGAACATGGCTATGCAGTTGTGTTGGTGGAGTATCCTGGCTATGGCCGCTGTGATGGTAAACCCAGCTTTGACAGTATTTCTGAAAGCATGAATCTGGGCTATGAATGGGTAGAGAGTCAGGAGCAGCTGGATAAGGAACGTATCGTGTTGCTGGGCCGATCGATGGGCGGCGGCGCAGTATTAACCTTGGTACCGAAACACAAGCCGATGGCGATTGTTTTAATGTCCACCTACGCCAGCATTGTTGATTTGGCTTATAAACGCTTGCTTCCAGCATTTCTGGTGCAGCATCCCTTTGACAATGTAAAAGCGCTATCGGAATACAAGGGAATGGTTTATTTGATTCATGGTAAAGCTGATAAAACCGTCCCAATTGATGCCTTGAATAAACTCTTAACTGTCAAGGATGACGCGACTCATAAAGTGTATGAAACAGCGCATGCAGATACGCCCAGCGACTGGGATGAATTCTGGAAGGAGCTGGAAAAGTTTCTCAAGCCAGTGGTTTTTAAGGATTGATAAAGTAATAAAAAAGCCGGACTAGCCGGCTTTCCTTTATCAGACACGTTTTAAAGTGAATCTGCGCAATCTAATCCCAGTTGCATACCCATCTGCATACCTGCAGCTTCAGCATCAGCTACCAGTTGATCGTTACCCAGGCTGAGAATATCGTTTTCATATTGGGTATATACTCGCATATCTTCAGCCGTCATATTGGGCATTGGCAAGTCTTCGCCAGTCTGGATGCGGACAATAATACCGAATTTTTTGCCTGTCTCTGTTTGAAAGAACTCAGCAAGATTAGCTGTAGTGTTTTGATCAAGATTTGTCCGGTAGACAGGAATGAACATCTCATACAGCATATCATCAGTAAGGTTCTGATTAACGCAGTTAGCAAATTCATCGGAGATATCGCCAGATGTATCTTGTGCGAAGGAGTTCATCATTGCTCGACGAGTGATATTAGGCGTATCAATCGCATCCAGAATGTCGATAATAGCTTGTGTATGAGCATCATTAGATTGACCTTGGTCATTCGCTAATGAAGCGCTTGAGCCTAAAATAACAAAGAAAAATAAAGCCAGAGATTGAGTGAGTTTCATTATATGTCCTCGGATTATAGTAGCCATCGAATATTATCATGCTGTTTCTGCTTTGAACATGGTGTAAAATGATGCATTCATTCAATTAAATACCCCGGAATACGGTTTAATGACGCATAAAGATAGTCTAAGCGCACGCTTACCCACGCCTTGGGGCGATTTCATGATTCACGCGCTTGAGGCTGATGATGGGAAAGAGCATGTGGCTTTAACGTTTGGTGACTGGAACAGTAAACAGCCAGTGCTAGCACGCATTCACTCAGAGTGTTTAACTGGTGATGCCTTATTTAGCTTACGCTGCGATTGTGGCTTTCAGCTGAAAGCTGCGATGCAAAAGATAGCAGAAGAGGGCGCGGGCGTTTTACTCTACTTGCGTCAAGAAGGTCGCGGGATTGGCCTAACCAATAAAATTCGTGCCTATTCACTGCAAGATCAGGGAATGGACACGGTGCAGGCCAATGAGCATTTAGGCTTCGGTGCGGATGAGCGTGACTTTAAAGTCGCTTCAGATGCGTTAGATCAGTTGGGGATTCAAAAAATTCGCTTGATGACCAATAACCCGCGTAAAGTCAGTTCGATGATCGATGCGGGAATTGATGTGGTCGAGCGTGTATCACTTAAGTATGGTCATAATCCACACAATGAAGTTTACTTGTCGACGAAACAATCGAAACTGGGGCATTTGTTCTAAAGTTGTTTACTGACATAGGTAAACACAATATAGACTCGCAATTTGATAAGGATTGGTATGACATTAAAAGTTTTGTTATCGAAGGATAGCGCGCCTGCGCATTGGGGCGAAGGTGCATTATTAAGCTATAAAGAAGACGCGGTTACTATTCACGCAGAAGGCGCTGATTTGGTGCAAATGGCGGCCAGAAAGTTGGTTAGCCAGGGCTTATCATTTTTCGCCTTGCAAGGTGACTGGGAATTAGAACAGCAATGGGCATTTTTCCAGGGTTCTTATGAGCCGAAAATTGATGTGCAGATCGATTTTGCTGACTTGTCTGATGATGACAATAAAGAATTGGAAGCGCGTATTCAAACCAGTCGCTGGATGCGCTCCATCGTTAATGAAACTCCTGAAGTATTAGCGCCGCAAGTGTTAGCACAGGAAGCCGCAGACTTTATCCAAAGTTTGGCACCGGACAATGTCCGTTACCAGATTGTCTCTGGCCAAGATCTTGAAAAGCAGGGTCACGTCGGTACATGGGAAGTGGGCCGTGGCAGTACCCGTCCTCCCGCAATTCTCAAACTTGAATTTGATCCTAAAAATGATAGCTCCGCACCAGTCGCAGCACTGGTGGGCAAAGGAATTACCTTCGACAGCGGCGGCTACAGTATCAAGCAAAGCGCTGGGATGGTGCACATGAAAGCTGATATGGGTGGTGCTGCCACTGTTACAGCCGGCTTGGCATTAGCCATCTTACGGGGCTTGGATAAGCCGGTTCATCTGTATTTATGCTGTGCAGAAAACCTGATTAGTGGCCATGCTTACAAGCTGGGCGACATCATTACCTACCCGAATGGTATATCAGTTGAGATTCATAACACCGATGCCGAAGGTCGTCTGGTCCTGGCTGATGGCTTGTTGCTAGCAGGTCAAACGGGAGCGCCATTGATTATTGATGCAGCAACGCTTACCGGAGCGGCAGTAACCGCAGTCGGCGAAGACTATAATGCTGTTTTTGCACTAGATGACGATGAGCGTAACGACTATCTTAATGTTGCTCAAAGCGAAAATGAACGCCACTGGCCATTACCGCTGGAACCATTCCATGCCGCCAAATGCCCATCCAACTTTGCCGACACAGCCAACAGCCGTGCCGTAAAAGGTGGCGGTCCCGGTGGCGCAAGCAATGCAGCCGGCTTCCTGTCACGCTTCGTACCGAATGACGGCAAAGGCTGGATTCACGTCGATCTCGCCGGAGCCTACAACGACAGTCCAACCGCTTACTTCGCAGCGGGTGGAACAGGACATGGCTTTAGAACCATAGCCGCCAAGTTGTTGAAGTGATAATAACAGTGTTTGTTTGAAGGGAGCCCATGGCTCCCTTTTTTGTGCTAGGCTTTATTTAAAAAATCAAAGTAAATATCTGTATGTTTGAGTCATTAGACAAGTTTGAGAGCAGTGGTTTTAAGTTTCGGTTCCTTGATAAAAAAGATAAATCATTTTTTGTAAGCCTTTATACTTGCCCTGAGGTTATGAGGTACATATGTCAGCCTTTTTCAAAAATAGAGGCGGAGTTACTATTTGAAAATAAAATTAGTGAGCAGGTTAAATATGAAAGAAATAGATATGTCTGGCTTGTTGGGGATAGTGTTGAGCCGCTTGGACTTGTAGGTTTGACCAAAGTAGATAGCTTATGGGATATAGGAGCAATCTTATCTTTGACCTGTTTAGGAAAAGGCAATGGGACCAGAGTTATGTCGGCTTTATTAGCAAAAGTTTTTGAGCAGTATTCCCTCCAAAGAGTCGTAGGAACAATTCCAACGGTGAATATACCTTGTCAAAAATCTGTGCAAAAGTTAGGTTTTGAATTCTCTGGTAAGATAAAAGGGGGAGATAATCAAATTTGGTATTTAGAAAGGGATAATTTCAAAAAAGGGGAGAGTCGCAAATTTAAGTAATAAGAACTATAGAGTTCTATTGTCCGAATTTTGTTTTATTTATGGGAGAAGATAATGAGTGAGGAAATCAAGAAAGGCTCTTTAGTTTGCGTGGGAACAGGTATTCAATTGGCGGGGCAAATTACGCTTATCGGGAAAAGTTATATTGAAGAAGCAGACACTGTATTTGGTGTTTTGCCAGATCCAGTTGCAGAGAGCTGGATAAGTGAGTTGAACTCTAATTTTGTAAGTTTACAGAACTTATATTCAGAAGAGAGGTCAAGAAAAGAAACTTATAAGGATATGGTTTCGACCATCGTCAGGGAAGTAAAGTCAGGTAAAAAAGTTGTTGGTGCTTTTTATGGGCATCCCGGAGTGTTTGCTTGGGCCCCTCATGAAGCTATCAGACAGTTACGAGCACTTGGTTATGATGCCTTTATGGAGCCTGGTATATCAGCAGAAGACTGTCTATTTGCTGATTTAGGGATAGATCCTGGGGCGAGCGGTTGTCAGGGTTATGAGACCACTCAATTTCTCTTCTATAAACATACCTTAGACTTATATTCATATGTAATTTTGTGGCAGATAGGTCTTGCGGGGGAGTGGACATTGCAATCCTTTAGTACCTCAAGAAGCAATCTTGAAAAAACAGTGTCTTATTTGAGTAGGTGGTATCCATTGTCACATGAAGTGATTATATACGAGGCGCCATTTTTACCGACTCACGAAGCAAGAATTGAGCGGTTCCCATTAAGTAGTTTGCCAGATAAAGAATTAAATATGAGTAGCACAATGGTTATACCGCCTCTGCATAAGTTAGAGCTGGATGAAGAGGGTTTAAAACACTTCGGGCTAACGGTGGAGAGTTACAAAAATACTACAGTGAGTTAGTTGACAACTTGCCACTTCAATATACTATTAGTGATTGGTAATAAAACAAAGAGGGTAATATGGATACTAAAATTGTAAAAATGTTAACTGATTTAGCGACTAACTCTGAGCTAAAAAGGGTATATAAAGATAATCCAGAAGCAGTACTTGAGCTTTATGGTGTTACTGGTCAACAAGAAATTCAAAACTGCTCTAAGCTATTACTATTAGAGCCAACAAATGGTCAAGATCATAAGCTTTTACTGCTTACACCTGATGCCTAATAGAATTTACCTCTGAGCTGTCAATATTACTCAGAGGTAAATTGTTTCCTGTAGTCTGTTTCTACCAATGTATATAGAGGTGTATCTATATACTTTCCATCTAGAATCCAATTATCTCTTAAGACTGCTTCCTTCTGATATTCTGCATTCAACAGCATATTTATAGACTTAGTATTTGCGGGTACTGGTGGACCTAGGAGCTTGTGGTAGCCTAAAGTGCTAAAACAAAAACTACTTAAAGCAATAAGTATTTCTGTTCCGAAACCCATAGACTGGTACTTTCTTAGTAACATAACCCCGATATGTCCTTGCTTAGTATAAGTATCCGAAGTTTTTACACCGCAAAGACTAATTCTTTGCCCTTTTTTCTATCATGGATTACAAAGTTAAGTAGCTTTACTGACTGAAATGACCATCCTAAAAGACTTGCTTGGTATAGTTTTGTGGCCTCCTCAAAAGAAAGTGGAGCCGCGACATACCTCATAAGCTCTGCGTTAGTGTATATTTGTGTGAATAAACCCTCATCCTCAGGAGACGTTGGCTTTTAGGCAAAATGCTCACTTTCGAATTGTAGTTCCATCAAGTGGGTGATTAATCTATTAAATAAGATAGGTTGCAAACTTTATGGCACTAACATAAAAATGTAAATAGTTATGCTGTAGCAATTATTACTTAAGTAAGGCATACGGTTTTTTCTACGATAGTGGCTAAATTAAACCTAATAAAGTGGTGGTTATTCAATCTGTTGATGGGTATTATCAGGAATGTTTGGGGGAAATAAGAACTACTCAAGTAGCTTATGGTTATTGGCGAGAACAGTATTACATCATTTGAAAGCAATCAGTTCTGTATGAGGTTAATCACTGAATCTGATCAGTCTTTTTATATATCACTATTCACTGATTCTGAGACCATGCATCATATTGGTGATCCGCTCAATCAAAGCGAGGCTGTAAAACGATTTAAAAAGGAACTAACAAGTTCAAATCAGAATCCATCAAAAAACATGCTGTGGATTATCACAACCGAAGCAGAAGATAAAAAAATGGGTCTCATAGGGATTAGCCAGCGAAGCATTTTTAATGGTAACTGGGAGCTTGGGGTTATTTTAGCAAAACAGGCTGTCGATAAAGGAATTGCCAAAGAAGCTATTAAGAGCCTGACCAGAAAGCTTCTAGGCAAGCTGAAAATAGACGAATTATATGGTCGTATAAAGCATAAAAATTATGTCAGTATCAGCATGGTCAAAAGTCTTGGATTTGAGAATTATAAGAATGATGAAGACTATGGTTACTGGGTGTACAAAAAAAAGAATTGGGGATAAGTTTTGAACAAGAAAGGTCGGCTGGTCTGTGTTGGTACTGGAATAAAGCTCATGGTGCACATGACCCCCATATCAAAACAGCAAATCGAGCAGGCTGATATCGTATTCATAGCCGTCGCAAGTAGCTTGATGGGAAGCTGGATAAAGGAACTAAACTCGAATATTCATGATTTGGGTCAGTATTATGGGGAAGGCAAGTCAAGACTGGATACCTATAAAGAAATGATCGCTGCCATAATGAAGGAAGTGAGATCCGGAAAGAATGTATGCGCAGCATTCTATGGGCATCCAGGTGTTTTTGCTTTGGCTCCGCACAAAGTGATAGAAATAGCAAAAAAAGAAGGCTATCAAGCCCATATGGAAGCTGGAATCTCTGCAGAAGACTGCTTATATGCTGATTTAGCTATTGACCCAGGGAGGTTCGGCTGTCAGCATTACGAAACGACCCAGTTTATGGTACATAACAAAAATATTGAGCCGAGTGCATATTTGGTGCTTTGGCAAATAGGAATCGCTGGGGATCAAGAGTTAACTCAATTTTCGACAACAGAAACAAAGTTGGGGGCGCTCCGGGATAAATTATTTGGCATATACCCTGAAGATCATGAAGTGATTCTTTATGAGTCGTCAACGGTATTATTAAAAGAATCAAGAATAGAAAAAATAAAACTACAAGAATTAGCAAATGTTGAGACCAGCTTGGAAACAACGCTTGTAATACCACCGTTAAGGAATAAAAAATTGTAACTAATGGTCTTATCAACACTTAAAGGAGATTACTATGAGCCACAATTTACAACTTCTTGAAACTATTGCTAACCTTACTTCAGAGCAGTCATTGTCAGTTTCTGAATTAAAAGCGCTAGGTTTTGAGGAAGAGCTTGCGAAAGCGATAAAAGAAAAAAATATCGCTAAATTAGAAAGTTTATTAGGGGCTAATACCAATGTTTCAGTAATCTTGGCTCCTGCAGAAGATGATGAGGATGCCGCAGAAGATGATTCCAGGGAAGAAGAAATCAAGATCGCATAGTTTCTCCCGATCGATTTATAAGCTTTCTATAATATTAATTGGTTTTCTCGGTGGCTTGTTGCAAGCCACCGAGATTACTTATATTGAAGAGCTTAAAATAGCCAATCATCTTAGAACAACAGATCCCCAACAGTTCTTACAGCAAGTCAGTTATATTTCAGAGTTAGAGCTAGCCGACAAAGAAAATAAAGCATTAAGAGATTATTTGCTAGGATATGCGGAAGCCTTGAAAGGGAACTCAGAAAAGTCAATCAAACATTACCAAAAAGTCGTAAGCAGTAAAGCAAACAAACCTCTCATTTTACGAACAAAGTTAGCTTTAGCAAACTTGCTTGTTCTCAATAAAGACTACGTCAAGTCACTTGAGTTAGTGCGTGAAGGCCTAAGTGAGGCTAATACCGTTGATGACTCAGTTCGCCACTACATTTATCAGGTTGCTGCAATTGTCTACAACGAAGTGGGACAGTTTGAATTAGCTGAGCAAGTCTTGAGCTATCTTCCTGAAAATAGCGAACAAGTCATGAATGTTAAGGAAGGCTGTCTACTTGCGGCTGTCCAAGCTCAGACCTGGTATGAACTAGCAAAGATTTCGACAAAAAAAGAAGAATATATTGAGAGTGCCTATGCCAGGTGTAAAGAAAAAGAGCCTGTGTTTGCTCTTTCTGCTAAGTTTTATTTGATTGCTGATAAAATACAAAAGGAAAAATATTCTTCTGCAAAACAGAGTATTGATAAAGAAATTAAAACAGTTGAAGACTTAGGTTACAGTTATTTAACACTGGGTTATTATACGTTATATGCATTGACCTTAAATGGAGTTGAGGAGAAAGAAAGTGCTACTGAATATGCAAGCAAGGCAATTATATTAGGTGAAAAAAATAACAGAGAAACAATTACAACCTGGTTATTAGAAGCTTATTATTTAAACGCTCAACTGTTCAAAGAGCGAGGTGATTTGGAGAAAGCGCTTGAGCTATTAGAAGAATACCTGGTGAAAGTGAATCGCTATAATAACGATCAATCTTCAAAGCAATTGGCATACCAATTAGTCGAACATGAAACAGAGAGTAAGCAACAAAAGATAGAGCAACTAAATCAGCAAAATGAGCTACTCAAGCTTGAGCAGGAACTGGCAAAGAAAGATGCTACTAACAACCGTCTAATTTTAGCACTAGTAATAGTTTTATTGACCACTCTGACCTTCTGGACATATCGAATCAAGCGCCATCAAATTCGCCTCCGAAAACAGTCGCAAACCGACCAGTTAACCGGTCTAAGTTCTCGTCATCACTTCTACGAAACTGCAAAAGCAATTTTACATCGCAGTGAGCAAGAAAAGCAGGATGTGGGTTTCATATTGTTCGATATGGATTATTTTAAATCGGTCAATGATAAGTACGGCCACTTAGTCGGTGATTGGGTGCTACAGAAAACGGCGGAAGTGGTTAAAGCTAGCTGTCGGCAGAATGATTTAGCCGGTCGTTTGGGTGGTGAGGAGTTTGCGATATTTCTACCAGCATGCAACCTTGAAAAAGCTAAACAGTTGGCTGAGATATGTCGTAGAGCAGTATCGCAAATCGATACCTCAGAAACCGGATATCGTTTTGATGTGTCATCCAGTTTTGGTGTTACCAGTACTGAGCTTTCCGGCTTTGACTTAATGGATCTCATTGCAGATACCGATAAGGCTATGTACAGCGCTAAGAAAAATGGTCGCAATCAGATCGTGGTGGTTGATGGTCTGGTTAAAGAGTTTGAGAAATTAATTTCTTAACTCGCCTAATTTAAGTATGCCCCATACTTAATCTTTAATCCCAAAGAATTGTTCTTTTATGGTCGGCTCATAGGTTGGCCATTCTTCAATGACTTCATAGTAAACACCTTTCTGATTAAACTGCGATTCCATTAAGCAGAAATGATCAACTTTAAGCTGAAAATCAACGCTATGACTGATATCCGACTGCACGGTAGCATCGCGATATAGCGTAATATGAGGCCGGAAAGGTTTATTGGGTAGCTTGATATGAATACCGGCTTGTTTCAGATTTTTGCGAATGTGCTGATGCAGCTCTATCAATTGTTCATTTGGAGCGACTTCAAGACAGCCCACCTCGGCCTTTGGGTAATAAGCAAACTGTTTTAATTTAATTTCAAAGGGCTTAATCACGGGAACTTCGATGGCGTCAAGAATATCACCCAGCTGGTTATCCGGAAGTTCGCCCAAGAATAGCAATGTGATATGAAAGTTATGAGGGCTGACGGGGCGTCCAGCAAAGGGGCACTGCCTTTGTAATAGCTCAAGTTGGTTCTTGTGAGCCTGGGGCAGATCAATGGCGAAAAATAGGCGAGTCATATTTTGTCAGATTTTGTTAGAGATGGCATAACATTTGTACCCTTGAATTTGCTACTATCATAGTCATGAGATTGAAAACGATAAAGTGAAATGGCTAAAAAACCTGTTAAGAAAAGCGCAAAACCTTCTAAAAAGAAGCAATCAAACAAGGCTAATCAGTCCTTCTGGCGTAGAACCCCTTGGAAAAAGGTCTTCTGGAGAGGTGGTTTGATCTTTACCGCTTTATTTATTGCCTTTGTTATTTATTGCGACATGGTGATTAAGCGTGAGTTTGACGATAACCGTTGGCAGTTACCGGCTAAAGTCTATGCGCAACCGCTGGAGCTTATGAATGGTAAGGCATTGACACCAACCCGACTTGAGCAGGAGTTAGAGCTCCTGGGCTATCGCAAAACAATAAAAACCACCCGAGCCGGTGATTATGAGCAATATGGCGATTATTACTATATTCATGTTCGCCCCTTCGTGTTTTGGGATGAGTCACAAGCTAGTCGCCAAATTGCTTTTAGCTTGCGTAATGGGCGAGTCAGTCAATTGAAGGACCATGTTTTGGGGGAGCCATTGCAAATGGCACGGCTGGATCCATTGTTGATTGGCCAAATTTATCCGAATCGATTGGAAGACCGCATTTTGGTTAAACTAGAGCAGGTTCCAGAGCATCTCATCAAGGCATTAATTATTACCGAGGATCGTGACTTCTATGAGCACAGTGGTGTTTCGCCGAAGGCGATTGCGCGTGCATTGTGGCACAACATCACTTCAGATGGTGGCACTCAAGGCGGTAGTACTCTTACCCAGCAGTTGGTCAAAAACTACTTTCTAACCAACGAGCGAAGTTTATGGCGTAAATTTCGTGAAGCGGTGATGTCAGTGTTGCTTGAGGTTCATTATGAAAAAGAAGAAATTCTCGAAGCCTATTTAAATGAAGTCTATTTTGGTCAGGATGGCCCGCGAGCTATTCATGGCGTAGGTCTTGCCAGTAAGTTTTTCTTTGATAAGGAAGTTGAGAATCTAACTCCAGCTCAATCATCATTGTTAGTCGCTATTCTAAAAGGCCCGTCGGTTTATGACCCAAGGCGTCATCCAGAGAATGCCATGAAACGCCGGAACCTGGTGTTAGAGCTGATGCACCAAGCTAATGTACTAAGCGAACAAGAGCTCAAGCAAGAAAAGCAGACTACATTGTCGCTGGTCAGAAAGCCCAGCATCCATCTGTCTAATGTACCAGCCTTTATGGATCTGGTTCGCCACCAACTACAAGATGCCTACTCTGATCAAGAGTTAAACTCTGAAGGCCTAAATGTTTTCACTACTCTGGATCCGGTGATTCAAATGTATAGTGAGCGTACGGTTGAAAAGTCGATCGCTGATATTGAGAAGCAAAGACAACAGGAAGAGGGTACTTTGCAGGCTGCGGCAATTATTAGCGACAGCCAAAGTGGCCACATTTTGGCGGTTATCGGTGATCGCAAAGCTGGCTTTGCTGGTTATAACCGAGCGATCGATGCAAGACGTCAGATTGGTTCAGTTATCAAACCTTTTGTCATGCTTGCTGCCCTGGAGCAGAATCAGGAGTACACCTTATCTTCAAATATTAGTGACTTCCCACTATCACTAAAACAGCGTGATGGTAGCACCTGGCAACCGCAAAACTTTGATCGCAACTTCCATGGGATGGTACCGCTCTATCGTGCCTTGAGCGAGTCCTATAATGTGGCGATGGCGCGTCTGGGCCAGGAAGTAGGAATGCAACGCCTGGCGGACTTTATTGAGCGTGCCGGGGTTGAGAAAGAAGTACGTCCTCTCGATGCCTTGCCGTTGGGAGTGCTTGAACTAACGCCACTAGAGTTATTACAGCTCTATCAGTCAATTGCCAGTAATGGGTTACGCATTAAGCCGTCATCTATTATCGCGGTAACTGATAAAAATGGCGGACTACTGGAGCGCTATCCTGTGGACTCTGAAAGGGTTGCTAGTGAAATGAATGTGTATTTGGTTAAAGCTGCGATGCAACTTGCTGTTGAGCAGGGCACAGCGAAATACTTACATCGAGCGAATCCATTCACTTCATTTGCGGGGAAAACGGGAACCACCAACGACCTTAAGGATTCATGGTTTGTCGGTTTGTCCGGTGAGCATCTGGCGGTGGTCTGGGTCGGGCGAGATGATAATCAGGATGCAAATATTACCGGTTCGACTGCTGCTTTACCTGTATTCTCGGAGATATTCTCTGGCATCAATACAAGCCCGATAGATATGGGCTACCATGACAATATTGAGTGGAAGCTGGTGGATTACCGTAGCGGCTTACTGGCAACTGATGAGTGCCAGAATTCTGTGAGCGTACCTTATCTTCGAGGTACCGCACCGAAAGCGACTGCTGACTGTCAGCCCGCTTTTTCGCAACAGTAAAGCTAACAAGAAGCCGTCAGCATTAGTACTAAATCATTCTAATAGGGAGTTTTATGAGTTTTGTTTTGAGTGAAACTTTGGCCAAAGATACAGTAGAGTTGGGAAATTTTAATCTGTGCAAGTTGTTGTGGATGAACGACAAGCAATATCCATGGGCCATTTTAGTTCCGCGGGTAAATGATATTCAGGAGTTGTATCAATTATCAGTGGCCGAACAAATTAATGCCATGGAAGAATCTAATTTTCTACTGCAAACCATGGCCAAAGTTTTTAAGGCCGATAAGATGAATGTAGCGGCACTAGGAAACATGGTGCCGCAACTCCACATCCATCACATTGCACGCTACAAAGATGACCCTGCCTGGCCCGGCCCAGTATGGGGTGTGAATAAATCAATTCACTATGGTGAGAATGAGATGATTAAAGAAGTCAGTCCATTGTTAGCCAAACTGAAAGATAATTTTGGCTTTAAAGAGGTTTAGGTCATAACGCCCACGAAAATGATAATGGTAGGGGCTGCTCTGGGGCAGCCCTTGACCTACACGGCTATCTAAGGACGTGAAAACTTAAAGTGTGGGTTCTCTTTCCAAACAACCTTGGTGTCTACTGGCAAGTTAGCAATAGCCTCAGCAATCACTTCTGAAAGAGCCACTAAATTTGGAACATCAATTAACTCAGCTTCGTCATGAACCTGATGATAATGATCCTGACCGCGCCAAACGGAAATCGCGTGCATTGGAATTCCAGTAACATCAGCTTGCTGCCCATGTTTAAAAACCTGCTCCGCTTTTTGCTGAGTGAGATCCATCAAAGCAAAAGGTGCATTGTCTGAACGCATGAATAAACCCATCTGCGCAAATGGGTCAGCATCCAATGACCAACCGGCCTTTTCAAAATCATCCTGTAATAGATCAAACAGATTTGAATACTGATTACCTGTCATCCAGGCGTTATTGGGATAGCCATCAACAGGAACTCCAACTAGTTCAAACATAATCCCTGTTTCAATGTCTGATAAAGGAACCAATGGGCTGTCAGCGAAATGCTTCGATCCTAACAGGCCCATTTCTTCGGCATCCCATGCAGCAATAATAATATTAAATGGCAAACTTTCTTTTTGAGCCAACAGTTCGGCAATCACCAAGCTGGCAACCACACCACTGGCGTCATCATCGGCCCCATTAAAGGTGATATCACCTTCCAGCGCCGGATTCTGACCAACATGGTCATAATGAGCGCCAATCATGATGTACTTATCGTTGTCACACTGGCAGTCGAGGTAACCTATGTAATTAACGGCTTGGATAGATTTGCCTTTACGTTCAAAAGAAAACTCCTGACGATAAGTGTCTGCTGCTGGTAAAGGTTTCAGACCAATGGCGGTAAACCGTTGTTCAAGCCAGGCATGAACCTTGTCCATTTCTGGTGTGCCTGTTTTACGACCTTGAAGTTCATCGCTGGCAAGAAAATTGATCCACTGCTGGGCACGCTCAACTCGAGCTTGTTCTGCAGATTGTGGAACATTGTTAGCGTTGACTGTCTCGGATATTGTTAGGCTTAATAGCAGAGCAAGGCTGGAGACTAAAACTGATTTCATTGTAGGTAATCCTTCGGTATTACGGTTAACTGGTCTTCAACCAATTGAGTAGCAAGTTGCCAGTCTACCTGATCCAGGCTGTCTATATCTTTAGCAAGTTGTTGCAAAATGTTTGCCTGAATTACCCCACGACTTTGTGCCTGGGCATAAGGAATATGATGGAACATAACCATGGAGTAGCGTGGAATAAACTGCTCTGGGAAGCGTTTCTCTAATTCGAAGGCAATTGACTTCTTAAGATGGAACTTAGGGTCACGCACCGAATCACGCATTTCAATGTAATTATCCAGCGCCATATCAGCAATTGCATTGGCGTTTTCACGACGAGCCTCATTGAAGGCTGGGAAGACTTTTTCCCAGTTGTCGTCAAACTGATTCAACAAGGTATTCAACTCAGCACAATCTTCGAAGCCGCAGTTCATACCCTGGCCATGGAAGGGCACGATGGCATGTGCCGCATCGCCAAAAATCATCGCGTTACCATGGAACCATTTTTCGCTCCGCACCGTACCCAAAACACCTGTCGGGTTATCGAAAAATAAATCCGTCAGATTTGGCATTAAGTTATAGGCATCTTTGAAATAGGTCTGAAAAAAGGTTTCGACTTTTTCAGGCGTATTCAGATTGGCAAAACTCGCTTCGCCATTGTCGGTGGGCATAAATAGAGTGACGGTAAAGGAACCATCAAGGTTCGGCAGCGCAATCACCATATAACCACCTCGTGGCCAGATATGCAGAGCTTCTTTTTCAATCTGGAAATGACCAGCCTGATCAGCCGGAATGGTTAACTCTTTGTAGTTATGCTCCAGCAATTCGGAACTGAAACTCCCCACTTTAGCAGCTTCCATAAATTGACGTACAGGAGAGCCAGCGCCATCGGTCGCCAGCAAAATATCATAGCTTAAGGTTTGTTGTTTGCCAGTCATGGCATCCTCAACCGTAAAATTTTGTTTGTCGAAATCGACGTCGACCAATGGGTGCTTGAAGTGGAAAGTGACATTGCCAGTGGCTTCGGCTTCATCGCGTAATAAACTGACTAAGCCTGCGCGTGACACTGAATAAATCACTTCTTCAGGACGTTGGCCATAAGCCTGGAATTGTAGTTCGCCTGCTTCATCATGCAGCATTCGACCTTTCATGGGGATCAGCAATTTTTCTACTTGATCCATGATGCCAACCTGTTGCAATGGGCGAATACCACGATTAGCCAGTGCTAAATTGATTGAGCGGCCGGCCGGAATATCTTCCAGACGAATATCCGGAAGCTTTTCATAAACGTCGACTTTATAGCCACGCAATCCTAAATAGATGCTGGCCAGTGAGCCAACTAGGCCTGCGCCAATTAGAGTAATGTGTTTATCTTGAGTAACTGTCATAGCTGGTCTCACTGTAAACTGTCTTTCAAGATGGATACAAAACGGTAAGCATCTTCAAAAGAATTGTATAAAGGTACCGGAGCGACGCGAATTACGTTTGGATGTCTGAAGTCGCAAGTCACGCCTGCTGCTTCGATACGATCGAATACGGTTTTGCCATCAAGGACATGCAAGTTTACGGTTAACGATAGCTGGCAACCGGAGGCGCTGTTATCGGCAGGAGTTAGAATATTGATTTCTTCGCTCAGCTCCTGCTCTAACAGATCGCGCAGGTAACGAGTCAGCTTTAACGACTTTTCACGCAAGGCATCAATACCGCCAGCTTCTTTCACTGTGTCCAGTGATGCGCGAATAGCGGCTAATGACAGAATTGGCGGATTTGAAACTTGCCAGGCTTCTGCACTTTGCATCGGCACAAACCGATTCTCCATTCGAAAACGCGACTCTTTGTCGTGTCCCCACCAGCCTGCAAATCGAGGAAGTTCTAAATTAGAGTGATGCTTTTCATGCACGAAGCAACCGGCAACTGAGCCCGGACCAGAGTTCAAATATTTGTAAGTACACCAGGCAGCAAAGTCGACGTTCCAGTCATGCAAGTTCATTGGTATGTTACCGGTAGCATGTGCCAAATCGAAACCAACCATACAGCCTTTAGCGTGCCCAGCCTCGGTAATGGTTTTCATATCCAGAACCTGGCCGGTGTAATACTGAACGCCAGGCAGCATAATTAACGCTATCTCGTCGCCATGCATCTCAATCAAGTTGAGCAGATCTTCAGTGCGTAATGTCTCTTCGCCCTCACGTGGCTTGGCTAACAGCATAGCCTGGTCTGGGTCAAAGCCGTGGAAACGAATTTGTGATTCTACTGCGTAATGATCTGAAGGGAAGGCATGGTCTTCAATCAAAATTTTATTACGTGTTTTGGATGGACGATAAAAGCTGACCATCATGAAGTGTAAGTTTGCGGTCAAAGAGTTCATACAAACCACTTCTGTGTTTTTTGCGCCGACTAATTTAGCTGACTCTTCGGTTAAAAATTCATGATAGGGCATCCACGGGAAGTCGCCAGAGAAGTGCCCCTTAACGCCCAGCTTTTGCCACTGGTTCAACTCATAGTTTAGGTATTCCTGTGTGCGCTTGGGTTGCAATCCTAAGGAATTGCCACACAGATAAATTTCATCATCACCATTGTCTTGCTTGGGAATATGAAATTGATCACGCATGTGATGTAACGGATCTTGTTGATCGAGTTGCTGCGCATGCTCAAGTGAAAATAAATTGTTCATAATGGATTCTTCTTAATGCTTTATTGTTCTTGCTCTGAATGTGTTTCAGAACATTCGATTAATGGATAGAGTACGGGGCGGCTTGGTGCGGCATCTAACTCAAAGGCTGGAACTTGCAGGTTCAAGCAGTAAATACCATCATCAATAGCGTCGGAAACAAATATCATTTCAGTAATGGTTCTATCGCAACGCGCTGAATCGGTCAGCTGATGGCTATCAGCTTCCAGGTCCCAATAAATATGGTGATTGGTTAAGTGGCCTTGATCGTACATACGGTCAACCGAAGGGAAATCTACCAATAAATGCTTTATCGGACTATCGGCTAAAAATTGCATCGCTTCCTGGGTAAAAAACGGAGGCTGATTGGTTTCATCGTAGCAATAGGACTTTTTTACATCATGATTGGGCATGCAGCGAACGACCAAACTTTCAATGCTATCCAGCGTGCTTGAGTCAATCGCATCCTGCAGCTGTGCTTTATCAATGACTCGATCAGCGTCTTCAAGCGCTGGTCGATACGTATCGCTGCTTTCTTCTGCCAGTTTTGGTTCGATACTGATGACGCAAGCAAATGACAAGCTATTATTGAGTAGAGAACCAACCGAAACCTTTTGGTCGCTGATATGATGAATAGATTCGGTATGAGTGCCATTGCAATGAGGGACTAATTGAATCGAGTCAGCATTACAACTGCCTCCCTTGGTGGTGTCGCCAATAAAGTCACCACCCTGCAGTGGTTGTCGTTTGGCTGGCTCCGCGCCAAAATGGTTAGGCTGCTTGCCATCAAAGTCCAACGCAATGGCTATCGAGTGCGGATGTTCAATATCCACTCGGTAGCGTTTGCCCATAAACTCAGTGGTTAAGTTGAACGTGTTCATTTGATGAACCGTCCTTTCTCAAGGTTAAGCCACTCAAGCGCTGTTCCATGTAACAAGCGATCTGAGATTGCTTGATCATAATTCATGGACTCGATTAATTTACCCGGTTCAAGCTCGCCTAATGGGAATGGATAGTCGGTACCAAGCGCCAATTTATGTGGCCCCATCAAATCCACAAGGTATTCGAGCATTTTTGGATCATGTACTAGCGTATCTAGATAAATTTGCTCAAGATATTTTCGCGGATGATGATCATTATCAACACGCATCAAGTCAGGGCGAACTTCATAAGCATGCTCAATTCGGCCCAATGTTGCAGGGAAACTTCCTCCGCCATGGGCAAAAGCAATTCTCAAATTTGGAAGGCGCTCTAGGACACCACCAAAAATCATAGAGCAAATCGCTAAAGAACTTTCCGCAGGCATGCCCACTAGCCAAGGCATCCAGTATTTCTGCATTTTCTCTTTGCCAACCATATCCCAAGGGTGAACAAAAACTGCGGCACCTAACTCTTCTGCCGCAGCAAATACTTCAAACAGGTTTTCGTCATTCAAATTCCAGTCATTGATATGCGAACCAATTTGTACACCGGCCAGGCCTAGATCTTTAACACATCGCTCCAGCTCCTGAATGGCTAATTTAGGCGATTGCATAGGCAAAGTGCCTAAGCCGATAAAGCGAGTAGGGTATCGCTCGACCACTTCCGCAATGTGGTCATTAAGGAAGCGCGACAAATCCAGTGTGTCTTCCGGCTTGGCCCAGTAGTTGAACATGATTGGTACGGTCGATAATACCTGGACATGAACACCGTGATGGTCGCAATCTTTCATGCGCACTTCAGGTGACCAGCAGTTGTCCTGGACTTCACGGAAAAATTTTCCATCCACCATCATTCGCGCACAGTCGCATTTATGATGTTCTAGCTGAACGAAACCGCCATAGCCGTAACGTTCTTTTAAATCAGGCCAGTTCTTGGGCAGAATATGAGTATGAATATCAATCTTTAAATCAGACATAAACTAGAGATCCAACTTGTTTTGTTTTGGCATGACGGTGCCGCATTTATCGCAGGTACGATGCTCTTCGCTTTCTAAAAAGCGCTCAAAGACCGGCAGAAAATCTTTTTCCACATTGGTCAGTTGAAAGTACTCTTCATACAGTTTGTTGTCGCAGTTTTCACAAAACCACATCAAGCCATCTTTCTCATGACTCAAACGTTTACGTTCTACAACTAATCCAATTGAATTTTCAAAGCGAACTGGGGAGTGCGGCACTCGCGGTGGCAATAGAAAAATTTCACCTGCTTTAATGGGATAATCAACGCGCTCTCCGTTTTGAATAGTCCGCAATTCCATCTCACCTTCAAGCTGATAGAAAAATTCAGGCCCTTCATCATAATGGAAATCACGACGACCATTGGGGCCGCCCACAACCATCACGATAAAATCATCCTGTTCGAAAACCTGTTTATTGCAAACAGGCGGCTGTAATAAATGGCGGTTTTCATCAATCCACTTCTGGAAGTTAAAAGGCGGAACCGGGGTTAATGTTTTTTCACTCATCGTGGCTCTCCTTATTCATCGTAAATAGTGGCGATGCATTTTAGCTCGATTGCAATCGGCGTTGGCAATGAGCTGATTTCAATGGTGGTGCGGCAAGGCTGATTATCGGCAAAGTATTCCGCATAGATTTTATTGTAGGTTTTAAAATCATCTTTCATGTTGGTCAGGAAAACCTGTACATCCACCAGCTGATCCCAGTTTGATCCCGATTCTTCTAAAATGGCGCGGACATTATCAAAGACGCTCCGGCACTGAGTTTCAATACAATAGTCAGTGATATTGCCATCAGCATCCAAGGTTACGCCAGGAATATCCTTGCTACCCTTTTTACGTGGCCCAACACCTGATAAAAATAACAGGTGGCCAACGCGCCGCGCATGGGGATACAAACCGACGGGCTCAGGGGCTGTCGAAGATACGAATTTCTCACTCATAAAAAACCTCAACTTAGATTAGCTAGCGAAGGGCGTAACCACTATTCAATAGGTTAGCCTCAATAAGTAACGCTAGAGCTAAAATTTTAACGATATTATTAAACGAAAATACTAGGAAAAACAGGCGCGCGCAATCGGCGCAAGAAAGGAATGCGTATTCAATCGAGGATCCATTTGCAGCCACCTTGGTGGGCAAAAATAAATCCTGATGTTTTTTGATGTGGGAAATAGTGCATGGGGTCTTTTATAGCTGAAAAGCTTTTGATAGGCAAGGGGCACCCTTTTTGTCATCCCGCGGTTTAACCGCGGGATCCAGCGGCTTTATAAACAAATAACTTTAATCCCTGAAATTCTTAAACTGGAACGGCTGACCTAACTCAGCCTGTCTGACCAGTGCCATGACTTGCTGTAAATCATCGCGCTTTTTGCCAGTTACACGCACTTCCTCGCCTTGAATAGCAGCCTGAACTTTCAACTTAGAATCTTTGATTAATTTGACGATTTTCTTGGCAATGTCTTTTTCAATGCCCTGCTTGAAGCTAGCAGTTTTATAGAATGTCTTGCCGGAGTGGGTCGCATCATCGCTGATATCCAAAGCATTGGTATCAATATCACGTTTAACACAGGCCTTATAAAGAATATCGATCATCTGCTCGACCTGAAATTCAGCTTCGGCAGTGATTTTGATGGTCTCATCATTCTGCTCAAAGCTGGCGTCGACGCCACGGAAGTCAAAGCGGGTTGATAATTCGCGGTTTGCGTTATCAACAGTATTCGTAATCTCGTGTTTATCCACTTCAGAAATAATATCAAACGATGGCATGGCCAATCCTGTCAGTTAAATAAAGAATAGCCGCTATTATAAGGCAAAATTATCAGCAGGCCAGCCTAGGGTATGCTTTGTTGCTCTACTCTGCGTATAGCTACCACCATTGAATCTGTGACCGACTCCGCAACAAGTGGCAAACCTTTCCATTGGCCTTGAACTGCCGGGTGTGACTTTTGTCCGATAATTGTTAATAATCAATCGCACATAAATCATAAAATAGGGTGTAGGTTATGTCTTTCACACAACGAGTAAATCGTAAAACCATTATAAGCATACTGGTTAGCGCTGCTTTACTAAGCGCTGGCTGTCAGCAAGAGGAAGAGAATCAGGAGACTCAGGATGTCGTCGAGCAGGAACAGGCGGCGGTTGATTCTGCCGTTTCTAAGGAGCAGTCCATCAAGCAACAGGAAGAAGCAACGCCTGGCATGCTGTTCGACAAAATCACCACCACCTTATTCGCTGCTCGCCCAATGGACGCTACCATGTACGGTGTCAGTCAGGAAGTTGCGGGTGGCTACTATCAGGACAAGCTACCGGATTATTCTCCCGCAGCCGAAAAGGCATTACGTCAGGGCTTACGTCACTACGCAGATCAGCTAGCTACGCTGAAGTCAGATACAGTTCAAGGCGAAGAAAACCGTCAAGTAGTCATCGATCTGGCTCACTACTATTCAGGCGACAAGAAGTTTGACATTGGATTTATTGATGGCTGGATGGGCCATTCGCCCTTTATCGTCAGCCAAATTAATGGCCCGGCGATTGATGTTCCTAATTTATTGCAAAACAATCATCCGATTAAAAATGAGAAGAATGCCAAGGATTATCTTGTCCGCCTCCAGAGCATGGGCGAGATGATGGAAAGTGTTAAGGCTAAGGTGCTGGCTGATGCTGATAAAGGCTGGGTACCACCAAAGGTCATCATCAATGGCGCACTTAACTTCCTGAATGGCTTTATTGCTGCTGAGCCAGAAAAACATGCACTGGTGACCAACCTGCAGAGCAAGCTGGATAAACTCGATATCCCTTCTGAGCAAAAAGAAAAGATGATGTTTGATGCGGTCAGCATCACTAAAACAACGATTTATCCTGCTTATAAAAACCTCGCTATGGTGATGGAAGACTTGCTGGAAAAGGCTCCCGAAGAATCGGGGATCTGGGCGCAGCCTGATGGTGCGGAGTTTTATCGTTATGCGGTGAGTGAATTAGGTGATACCGATCTAACGCCAGAAGAGGTGCATCAAATTGGTCTCGATGAAGTTGAGCGTATCAGCGCCGAAATGGACGCCATCTTAAAGTCAGAAGGGTATGACAAAGGCACTGTTGGCGAGCGTATGGCATCGCTTAATGACGAGGAGCGTTTCATCTATGAAGACTCAGACGAAGGACGCAAGAAATTATTGAATGATCTTAATGGCATGCTGGCAGATATAAATGAAGTGATGCCAACACGTTTTGCGACTATCCCACCTTATGATGTAGAAATTCGCCGTATCCCTGTTGAGCGTCAGGATGGTGCACCGGGTGGTCAATATACCCCGCCGCCACTGGATGGTTCTGAGCCAGGTGTTTACTGGATCAACCTTAAAGACATGAAAGCCAATCCTAATTTCGATTTAAAGACGCTGACTTATCATGAGGCAAACCCAGGTCACCATTGGCAGATTGCCTTGAACATGGCGCAGGAAAGCTTGCCCTTGATTCGTCGCATCGCACCTTACAATGCTTACGTGGAAGGTTGGGCTTTGTACTCTGAATTAGTGGCCTGGGAAATGGGCATGTATAAAGATGATCCTTATGGTGATCTAGGACGACTGAAAGCAGAGTTGTTCCGAGCTGTCAGGTTGGTTGTTGATACTGGTCTACACCACAAGAAGTGGACGCGCGAGCAGGCGATTCAATATATGTCTGAAAAAACGGGGTCTGCAAAATCGAGCGTAGTCTCAGAAATTGAGCGTTACATGGTTTGGCCGGGTCAGGCGCTGGGGTACAAACTTGGCATGTTAAATATTGTCGAGCAACGTGAAAAAGCCAAGGAAGAACTTGGTGAAGCATTCGACATCAAAGAGTTCCATGACTTAGTTCTACTCGGTGGTGCCGTCCCCATGTCAGTGCTCAATGACAAAATTGCTGCGTGGATTGAAAGCAAGAAACCGAAGTATTAAGAACAGTAGTAATCGAGTTGAGGCGAGCCAATGTGCTCGCCTTTTTTCGTTGTCATCACGCGGGGCTGCCGCTTCCGAAACATGAACGTTCTTAGCAGGGTTGGCACTCACTTTATGTTTTGTCATTCCGGCCTACGAGCCGGAATCTGCTTTTGTCTCCTAAGATTTAATGCACACTACCCAAAAAAGAAAGGCTCTAGATCCCGGCTCGGAGGCCGGAATGATACGTTTGAACCTGAAGTACTTTCCCAAGCATGGAGTTAGCCCACAGCAATTCTTCCGTTCCTGTGTAAGACATATCTCACAATCGTTCCTGCAATCGCTGAAAACGCACCAAAAATCCAATGCAAATATGAAAATCAATGAGTTACAGGATTTAGCATATTGTCAAGACTCCTAAAATTCATAATATAACTCCTGCTTATATGGAATAAGCGATCAATCAACAAGGAGTAAGTTTTATGAAAAAAAGTTACCTTAATACAAAAAAATGTGCAGTGTTCGGTGCAGTATTTTCTGCGCTAACATTTGCATCACTGCCCACCATGGCATCCATGAATGACTCAAAAGGAATTGAATCATTAGCTAAAGAAGCCCAAAGCATTCTCCAGGGAAAAGTCATGAAAATTGACTACAAGGATTCTGTTGAAGGCATTCCTCACACTTTCGTAACCTACCAAATTGAAGATGACTTGCAGGGTCTGCAAAAAGGTCGTCAGGTAACGCTGCGCTTTATTGGCGGTATCAAAAAAATCAGCGACACTCAGTATGATGTACTCGAAGTATCGAATGTTCCTGAGTTTAATCTTGGCGAAGAGAACATTCTTATGCTTGCTGAAAAAGACGATGGCCAATGCCCATTGGTTCGTTGTTCAGAAGGTTTCTTCAAAGTGAAAAGCGGCGAAGTGTTTACTGAAAGCGGTCGTCCAGTTCAATTGGGACAGTCTGCAGAACATTCGCAACGTCCAGTGGCAATGGATGACCAGCAAGGTGAAATAGCTGGCAAAACAATGCCAGCTCAGGCTCAAGCAAAAGGCGCATCAGTTAAGCAGTTCAAGAAAGCTGTTCAATCAATGATGAAAGGAAAGCCAGCTAAAGAAATCAAAAGCGCAAACATGGCGCAAAGATTTTCGGCTGCAATTCCTGTCGCTATGCCTGCACCGGCTGTGCCAGCGCGCGCTAAGCAATCTGCACAAGACATCATGAATGATGTTGACCACCAATAATCACTACTTCACGGAGGAAGTACAATGAAGAAATTAATTTTAATCTCTAGCGTAATCGCTGCATCGTTTTTAGGTATGGAAACGCAAGCAGCAACTTTGGATACATCATGTAATGGTGTATATAAAAAGTGGAACACCAATAGCGTGACTTACCGTGCAAGCTCTGTAGGTTTCCCTTCCGGGAACGACTACCGTACAGCGCTTGGACACGTTATTACTCAATTCAACAAGAATCCCAGTAAGATTCGCTTTTCCATGCAATATGGCGATACATCCGTAGGTATGAACAATGGTCAGAATGAAGTCTGGTGGTCAAGCAGCATCAGCGCCCCAGCAGTTGCCTACACCTGGAGTTCATGTACCTGGTTCTTTGGTTGGAGTAATAATATCTCTGAATCAGATATTGTGTTCAAAAACACTGTAAATTATACACCGGGTGTTGAGTACGGTATTCGTGCACGTGCTGATACATTAACTCCATATGGTGGTGCATCACGTCCATTTAAAACGACTGCATTGCATGAGTTTGGCCATGGTGCCGGTTTAGGTCATGAAAATGGTCGCTACAGCATCATGGGCCAGGACTGGGATCACATCCATCGTAACTATGTGTATGCGTTAGCCTACATGGGTGAAGATGCTAACTATGGTCTGCGTCAACTGTATGGTAATAATGCAGGTAATGTGCAGGACGTAGGCCTGGTTCACTGGAAATACAACGGAGCAAGTGGCGCCTACAGTTCGCACATTCGCACTAAGTTATATAACACCTCAGGCGTCGAATTGCCTTATAGCTTTGTGAATGGCGAGCGTCGTTACAACGTCAGCAAAGGGCAGCAAGTTCGAATGGAGTTAACCTACGAAAATAATGGTGAATCAGGTCAGGCACCAACGATTTACTATTATGTTTCAACTAATAACTTCATCAGTACTGCTGATACTTTGATTGCAAGCACATCATTTGCATTGCAACCAGAAGGAAGTGTTTATACATCAACTAGAACGGTAACCATTCCGTCGACTTTAAATTCTGGTCAAAACTACTTCTTAGGTGGCCTATTAGATCCTAACAATACCATCGCTGAAGTTGAGGAAAGCAACAATGCTACTTACATTCCGATTCGCGTGAATTAATAGGTAGTTAAATAAAAGAAAGGCGGCCCAATGTGGCCGCCCTTGTTTTGTATTGATTGAGTTGGATGTAGGTTGGTGACGTACCCAAGGGGCAGGCTTAGCTCAACGAAGTGAATCCCAACAAATATCTATTGAATTGAACTGCTGTTGGGATTCTCATCCATCGCACGACTCGTATTCATTCTGTGGCACAAACTCAATATTTTGTCATTCCGGCCTCCGAGCCGGAATCTGCTTTTTATCGTTGGGTGAACCCTGACCCAATGTAGGCGTTTATTATTTTGGAGTATGCGTATGTTGACGCTTGGAAGTCAGAAGAGGATTAGATTTAAGGTATGTCATTCCCGCGAAGGCGGGAATCTATATGAAAAAAAACTGGATTCCGGCTCAATGGCCGGAATGACAAGCTTGATTTACCCGTACTTCACACACACATTCTTGGCTTCGGTAAAAAAGCGTAACGCTTCCAGTCCACCTTCGCGGCCAACGCCTGAACTTTTGACGCCGCCAAAGGGCGTGCGTAAATCGCGTAATAACCAGCAGTTAATCCAGACAATGCCTGCTTCGATTTCTTTCGCTACTCGATGCGCACGTTTCAGGTCATTGGTCCATACACTGGATGCTAGACCGTATTCTGTGCCATTGGCGAGCATGATGGCTTCGTCGTCAGTATCAAACGGCATGATGGTGCAAACCGGACCAAAAATTTCTTCCTGATTAGTACGGCAGTGATTGGTCAGGCCTTCGATAACGGTTGGCTCGACAAAGAAACCATTCTCGCAACGACCTTCTAATGTCACCTGATTACCGCCGGTTAAAACGGTGCCGCCTTCTTCCTGTGCCAATTCAATATAGGAGAGAACTTTTTCCATGTGCGCTTTGGAGACCAATGCACCATGTTGAGTGTCGGCTTCCAGCGGATCGCCAATTTTGATTTGCTTCACTTGCTCGATGAAAGCCTGCTTAAACTTGTCGTAAATAGGACGTTCAATATAAATGCGCGAACCGCATAGACAAATCTGTCCCTGATTGGAAAAAGCTGCACGAACAACATTATTGACCGTGTCTTCAAAGTCACAGTCGGCAAACACCAAGGTTGGGTTTTTGCCGCCCAACTCCAGCGACAACTTCTTGAACATACCCGCGGTGACTTTGGTGATCTGCGCACCGGTTGCTGTGCCACCGGTAAAGCTAATCGCCTTAATTTTAGGGTGAGTAGTCAATGGGCCGCCTATGCTTGGGCCTGTGCCATGCAGAATATTCAGCACGCCATCAGGCAGTCCAGCTTCTACGCACAGCTTGGAAAACAGGAAAGCTGTCATCGGAGTGATTTCCGAAGGCTTAGCAATAACCGCGTTCCCGCTGGCTAATGCTGGCGCGATTTTCCAGGTGAATAAATAAAGCGGTAAGTTCCATGGCGAGATGCAACCAACCACTCCAATCGGATCGCGTAGCGTATAGTTTATCGCCACAACTTCCATGGCATGGCTTTCGCTGGAGAACTGGGTAATGGCCTGCGCAAAAAAGCGGATGTTGGCCGAGGCTCGATAAATGTCGACATTCTTGGCCAAAGTAATCGGCTTGCCGTTATCAATCGCCTCAGCTTCCGCCAGCATATCCGCATTGGCATCGATGATGTCCGCCAGGCGACACAAAATCGCCGCGCGTTTTTCATTGGAGGTATTGGCCCAGCCTTTCTGCGCATGTTCAGCGGCAACAACTGCCTGTTCTAAGTCATGCTCATCCGAGTTCGGGATTTTGCTATAAACCTGCCCGGTAGCCGGCTCAACATTATCAATGTATTGACCGGCAAACGGATCGAGCAATTGGCCATTAACGTAGTTCTTGATGATTTGCATAAGTGATTCTCAAGTGCTTCCAGCAATCTATTTAGACTAATGAACGGCTACAGACAGCTGGTGCGTCCGCCATCAACTGGCAAATTAACACCGGTAATATAAGCCGCTGCGGGCGACGCTAAAAAGGACACGGCATTGGCGAATTCTTCGGGCTCGCCAAAACGACGCATCGGAATAATCGACTTTTCTTCTTCTTCCATCTCCTCGATGGAAACGCCTTTTTTGTTCGCCTTGTTTTGAATGATGGCTTCCAAGCGAACCGTATTGGTCGCGCCCGGCAACACATTATTGACCGTGATATTAAACTGACCCAGCTCATTGGCCAGCGTCTTAGCCCAGTTAGCCACCGCACCGCGCACAGTGTTGGAAACACCAAGGCCATGCAAAGGCTGCTTAACCGACGTTGAAATCACATTAATAATACGACCGTAATTGGCTTCCTTCATCCCCGGCACCAACAGCTTCATCAACTCATGATTACAGATCAGATGCTGATTAAAAGCCGCCAGGAAATCATCCGTCTCCGCAGTGTTAGCAGGCCCCGGTGGTGGCCCACCCGTATTATTGACCAAGATCTCAATAAACTGACCATGCTTCAAAAACTCAGAAACCGTCGCCTTAACTTGCTCAGGATAGGCAAAATCCGCCACTAGAACCGCGTGCCGCTGACCTTTCGAGGTCTCCAATCCATCCAGCACAGCCTCAAGCTTCGCCTTATTACGCGCCAGAAGAATCACCGACGCACCCTGCGACGCCAACTGCTCTGCAATCGCCTTACCCATGCCCTGACTGGAGCCACAGACCAAAGCATTCTTACCCGTTAAATCTAAATTCATCATAGGAAATCATCGAATTCTGTAAAAAGAAGCATTTAAGCATATTTTGAGGGGGATTTTAATCGGTTTGGTGAGTGTGGGGTTTGGTGGTAGATTATTAATGGATTTGGCAGGGTATTGAGGTAGATGCTGCAATTATTGTGGGAGGATAAATGGAAAAAAGTAAAGAATGGTTGGAAGGGGTTAAAGCTCATTCGGAGGAAAAAAAGAGGGGCGATAATCCGTATGAATCTCATACTCAAGAGTATTTGGATTGGGAAGAAGGCTGGCTAGATTCACAGCATGATCTCAAAAACTCACAAAATATCAGTAGGGAGACCTATGTTAAGGATAAGAAATCTAATGATATTGCAGGCTACCCTGCTTCAGAGTGGGGCGTTGCTTTGGTTATAGGTGTAGTGGCTTTGCTAGCTTTTGTTTTGTGGCCAGAAAGCAAGGACTCTTCAAAAGGCTCAGTTACAAGTATAGAGACTGTGGCAAAACAAAGTTGTATGGAGTACATCAGAAGCATTGTGAGAAACAAAAGCACACTTGATATAAATTACTTAACAGATACTAAAGTTACACAACATTCGAATGGGCGTTATACAGTTTATATGGGTTTTGATGCACAAAATGATTTTGGAGTAGAGCAGAACTATGTAGCTGAGTGTTTAACTGATTCTTATGGAAGCTTGATAGAAGCCAGTTCATTCAAGAATTGATCGTAGGGCTCATGCAAACGCTTCCAGTCTCTGAACTCCTTCAGGCGCTTCTTTCTGTTCTTCTTCCCAGATGTTTAACGCATTTTGCATATTGAGCCACGATGCAACAGTGGTATTGGTCATGTAGGCGAGGCGGTGGGCGAGTTCTGGGGTGCAGGGTACTTTGCCGTTTACGAAATTAGATAGGTGCTTGCGTGTAATGCCTAGCATTTGAGCGGCTGCGGTAATTGATATATCAAGTGGCTCAAGGACGTCGTACTTAAACACAGCACCAGGGTGTGTAGGTTTCCTTTCAACTTTAAACTTACTCATGGTTACAAACCTCGTTAGTGCCGTTAGTGATAATCTTCATAATCGACGACGATGGCATCCTCTCCATCAAACTCAAAAGTCACTCTAAAGTTACCGCTGATATCAACTGCCCATCTTTCTGCTGTTTTGGGTTCGAGCTTGTGTAAGCGATAGCCGGGAAGTCTCATGTCGTTTGGCTCTGTTGATGCATTGAGCCTGTCCAGTACGCGGCCAAGTTTGTCGGCGTGTTGGGCATTGATTCCTTTTAAGGTTCCTTTGGTATAGAAGCGCTCTAACTTCTTGCTCCTAAAACTTTTGATTGCCATCTAATATCCTTATTAGTGTTTTGCATTGTAACCAAGTTGGTTGCGGTTGGTCAAGTGGGGTAACTTGCAAGCAAACTACCCCATGCATTGAATTGTTGGCTTAAAGCAACGCCTTTCTCATTGCACTCAAGGTTAGATCAAGTTCTTTTTCACCATGTGCGGCGGAGACGAAACCGGCTTCAAATGCTGATGGTGCCAGGTAGATGTGTTGATCTAACATGGCGTGGTAGAAGGTTTTGAAGCGTTCCAGATCACCATTGGCTACCTGTTGGTAACTGGTGACGGTTTCGGCATCGTTGAAGAAGAAGCCGAACATGGAGCCAACGTGATTAGTGGTGAATGGGATGCTGGCTTCGTGAGCGATTGCGCGCATGCCGTCTACCAGTTGTTCGGTGTAGTCGAATAGCGGTTGGTAGAAGTCTGGCTTTGATAATTCGTTCAAGGCGGCAAGACCCGCAGCCATGGCGACTGGGTTACCGGAAAGTGTACCGGCTTGATAGACAGGGCCAAGTGGCGCCAGTTGTTCGAAGATTTCTTTTTTACCACCAAAAGCGCCGACTGGCATTCCGCCGCCGATGACTTTGCCTAAACAGGTCATGTCAGGTTTGATGTTGTAGTAACCTTGCGCGCCATCGACGCCCATTCTGAAGCCGGTCATCACTTCGTCGAAAATTAATACGGCGCCGTGCTGGTCGCACAGTTCGCGTAGGCCTTCGAGGAAACCTGGTACTGGCGGAATACAGTTCATGTTACCGGCGATTGGTTCGACGATAATACAGGCTACGTCATCGCCAAACTCAGACAACAGGGCTTTAACGCTATCGAGATTGTTGAATTCAGCGGTTAGCGTGTGCTTGGCGAAATCGGCAGGTACGCCCGGTGAGGTGGGTTCGCCAAGGGTTAATGCGCCGGAACCTGCTTTAACTAACAGGCAGTCCGCATGGCCGTGGTAACAGCCTTCAAATTTAATGATCTTGTCGCGACGAGTATAACCGCGCGCCAGACGAATCGCGCTCATGGTCGCTTCTGTGCCGGAGTTCACCATGCGCATCATTTCAATTGATGGGATCAACTCACAAATCTTTTCCGCCATTTCAGCTTCGACTTCGGTCGGCGCACCATAGCTCAGACCGCGTTCGGCAGCTTTAATTACGGCTTCTCGAATGGCTGGATGATTGTGGCCTAAAATCATTGGCCCCCATGAGCCAACGTAATCTACGTAATGTTTGTCGTCGGCAGAGGTGAAGTAGGCACCGTTCGCAGACTTGAAGAAAATCGGATTGCCGCCAACGCCGTTGAAGGCACGAACAGGAGAGTTGACGCCGCCAGGAATGTGTTGCTTGGCGCGATTAAATAATTGATCAGATGTGGTCATATAGAAATCTTTGAGTTAATGGTTAAATTTTGTTGGAGTGCCAGGCGACTGGAGTTTCAAACTGGCTGAGTTTGTCTTCGACGCCCAGTACCAGGGCAAATAAAGCCATGCGTACTTTGACGCCAAAATAAGCCTGGCGGAAGATGGCCAGATTAGGATTATCATTCATGTCATCGCTGAGCTCATTGGCTTCCGGACGCGAGTCGCGCGGCAGCGGATGCATGATGATGGTGTTCGGGTCGCAGAATTTTTCGTACCCAGACTGATTCAGACGGTATTTACCGCGATACAGATCCGCTTCGCGTTGCGTTTCAAAGCGTTCTTCCTGAATGCGCGTCTGATAAATCACATCCTGGCTGTGTAAGCCGTCGTCAAGGCTGTCGGTAATGGTCACGCGATGATTGTACTTATCGCAGACTGCTAAGACTTTTTCCGGCATGGCTAAAGCGTTTGGCGCGACAAAGGTGAATTCCACATTGGGGAAGACGCACAGTAACTGTGTCAGTGAGTGAACCGTGCGACCATTCTTTAAATCGCCCATCATGGCGATGCGCAGATTCTCGGTGCCTTTATGAATGCGGTTTAGCTCATTGAAGATGGTGTAGATATCGAGCAATGCCTGAGTCGGGTGTTCATTCGGGCCATCACCGCCATTAATCACTGGGATTTTGCTGCCTGCGGCAAATTCGGCTACTGAGCCAGCCTGCGGGTGGCGCATGGCTACTACGTCGGCATAAGTCGATAGAACTTGTGCGGTGTCGTAGAGAGATTCGCCTTTGGCCAGAGATGATGTGGACATGCCAACCGTTTCGCGGACATGGCCGCCGAGCAGGTTGAAAGCGGTGCCGAAGCTGATGCGGGTACGTGTGCTTGGCTCGAAGAACATGTTGGCCAGAACCGCACCTTCGAGGACGCGACAGCTTTTCTCGCGAGCCACGTAAGGGTGCATTAAATCAGCAACTTGAAGGATTCGCTCAACCGCGTCGCGGTCTAACTGGTCAATGGAGAGAATATGTTGGCCTTGAAAAACCATGCGTGCACCCAAATGTTTGTTATGACTTTTAAGTTGGCGCAATTCTAACATGAAGTTACCCAATTGGTGTATCTTTGGCCTATTTGTCCCCTCAGTTGCTAGCAATTCAGCGCAAAATGCTTACAATGTGGGCCTGAAAAGCCCATACAGATAGAGATTCGAGAGGTTTAGCTGGTGGAATATAGAAAATACCGATGTCTGGTGTGTGATTTTGTTTATGACGAAGAACTAGGCTGGGAAGAAGACGGCATCGCGCCTGGAACCCGCTGGGAAGATGTGCCAGAAGACTGGTACTGCCCAGATTGCGGCGTCGGCAAAGAAGACTTTGAGTTGATGACCGACGAATTTAAGAAAAGTCTATAAGCAATTCGTTTTGAATGAATGGATTTAAGAAAGCCTCCAATTGGAGGCTTTTTTGTGGATTTATGAACTGCGTCTGAGGATTTCATGGGTAAAGGAGTATGGTGAGTTTTCGACCATAAATTAAAAGGAGTTATTTATGTTAAAGACTAGTCTAATTTGTTTATCCCTTCTCGTTATCCCTCAATTGGCTAATGCCGCTAGCACCGCCTATTTAAAAATTGGCGACATTAAAGGCGAAAGTCAGCGAGTGGATCATGAGGATGAGATTGATATTATCTCATGGTCCTGGGGCGCAGAATCCAATCGCAAAGCGGCCTGTATTGAAGATATCAAGCTGGTCAAATACGTCGATAGAAGTTCACCACTGTTACTGCTCGGGCAGGCCAATCAAGCGCGCTATCCGACAGCCGTATTATCGGTACGAAAAGATAGTGGGGAAGCCCATCTGGATTATTTGGTGATTACTATGACGAATGTCCAAATTAGCCGGTTTGATGCATCAGGAACTGCTGGTGATGGAATTCCTACCGAAGCAGTGTCCTTAACCTTTGATAATTTAGAGTATCAATATACTGTACAGGCAGATGATCACAGTGCAGGAGAAGTTGTTAGTGCGACTGTTTCGTCGGGACGCTGTAACTGAGATAAATGATGAATTGAAAAGCCTCCGACTGGAGGCTTTTTTTGTAGCTAATAACCAGCGTTAGCACCAATAACCATAAGCGCAATAGTGATGACAAGCACAACAGATGAAAACACAACGCCAAGGATTGGGAAGATTTTCTTATAGCCTTTTTGGACCAGCGCGCCGATGCCTATACCCACCGCAATCAATGCCAAGATCACAAATAAAATCAGAAATAATCCAATGACCATTGCCTCAGATGAGCTTGGGTCCATGCCGCCGTAAGACGAAGCTTCTGCCACGGCTGCCATGATAATGGTAATAATCAAACCGATAGGCGCGATTAATCCTAAGACAAATGTTGTGATACCCAAGCCTGAATGTTTTAGTTGTTCCATGTTTTTGCTCTCTTATTTTTAACGAAGTGATTAAGAGTAATTAACTCCTTGATAAATGGCAAGTTGGTAATACTGCTCATACGTAGGGACAAGTCATGACTTGTCCTCACAGAAGTCATGAAACAGCCTATGGATTTGCATAGAACTTTTTCACTGGGATTTAATCTCAAGATTTATGTCAAAAATATTAAATAATTAAAAGGAATTTATTCATGGGAAAAACAAAAATAGCGATAATTATTGTTTTATTGCTAATAGCTTCTGCGCTGTTAATTGTAAATTTTTCAGATAAAGAAAGTCCTGAGTCTGTCGCCTCGTTTGATCAAATAGAGAGTGAGCACGTTATTGCTAAATCCCAACCTATGACACCTGAGAACCAAGAAGCTACCATTAAGACAGAAAATGTTGGTAATGATGCTAATGGTACATCGGATGAGTCGCTAAATGAGCCTAATGAAAAAGCTACATCTTCTGGCTTGGACATAATGACGAATCAGGAGCAGGTGGCAGCGCAGTTTGATAGTGAAAGCAAAGATTATCATTGGTCAGGGTATTGGGAAAATGAATTGCAGACGATTGTGCTGTTTGTTGGAGCGAAAGCTTTTGTGAAAGATTCAGAGGTTGAGTGTAGATCCTCGACCTGCGAAGTTACGGTTAATCTTAGTGTTAAAGGTCCACAGAATACGGTTGAAGCGGTTGAAGCTCTCTCACAAGAGTTTGCACAAAGAGAGATAAAGTTTGTGCCTGAGTCCATAGACCCCGCAAATGGCAAAATTGTGTTTTATACGCAAACGGGGGATATACCGGAATAGGTTTGTTTTGGGTGAGGGTATCTGTTTGCCTTACTATTCTTGTTAGATATAAAGTCACTGGATTATTAAATACATCCTTGTATTTAACCCTTCGGGCCAGCTTCGCTGTTCAAAATGGCTCCTTGCCATTTTGTCCGCGGTCTAGCCGCGGTATGACAGAAGCGCGTAGCTTAGCAGTGGAGTGTGCCTTGGTAGGGGCGGACCGATGTGCCCGCCCAGATCTAAAACTAGGGCAACCACACTGGGTTGCCCCTACCGAAAGGGTAAGGTGACTGATACGTAGGGGCGATTCATGAATACCCTATGGGGCAGACCCTCACCCGTACAAATGTCGTGATTTAATCTAAACTTCCCAACTGTTTATCATGCCATTTGCTTAATGTTAGCAATGCAATTATGGCACCCAGTAAACACCACCACATATCTGACTGGGTATCCCAGACGTAGCCCTGGGTGCCGAGGAAAGCTTCCGCGGCTTGATCGGATAGTAGGGCGACCCACCATTCAATCAGTTCATAAAAAGCGCTAAAACCTAGGCAGAAACTGATGATAAAAAAGGTTCGCCATTTGGCGCTGTTGAATACGTTGAGGCGGATGGTGATTTCACGCGCAATCATGGCTGGCACAAAGCCTTGTGCGAAATGGCCGAGTTTGTCGTAGTTGTTACGCTCCCAGCCAAACCATTGTTTCATGTCATCAAATAGCGGCACTTCGGCATAAGTGTAGTGGCCGCCGACAATAAGAATGACGCTGTGAATCAATATTAAAATATACAGCAATGGCGTCAGCGGAAAGCGTTTGTAGGTGATGGCCATTGCGACAAAACCCATAACTGCAGGGGCAACTTCCAGCACCCAGGTGACACGATCCTTAGGGCCTATCCCTGACCAGATGAGTACGGCCATGAAGATGATAATCCAAATGCTGATAGCTACTCTATTATTCTGCATGGCCGTTTCCTTTCTTAGTCGTTTTTCTTATCTTCGGTATTGGTATCAAAATCTTTGGCATCATGTCGCTCATGCAGCTGCTCGTGCGGTTCGCCCCAGGTGCGGTTAACCATGCGTCCTCGTTTGACGGCATCGCGCTTAGCGATTTCTTTGGCCCAGCGCATAACATGTTTGTAGGTATCTGCCTGCAAAAACTCGGCGGCTTCATAAACTTCGTTTAATACCAGGCAACCGTACCAGGGCCAGATCGCCATATCAGCAATGGTGTATTCATCACCGCAAATATAGGCGTTGTTGGCCAGGCGTTTATCCAGCACATCTAACTGGCGCTTTACTTCCATGGTGAATCGATCGATACAGTATTCGATCTTAATCGGTGCATATTGATAGAAATGACCAAAGCCTCCGCCTACATAAGGTGCGCTGCCTACTTGCCAGAATAACCATGATAAAAGCTCTGCACGCTGTTCAGGCTTGCTGGGCAGGAATGCATCAAATTTTTCAGCGAGATATAAAAGAATCGCACCAGATTCAAAAATGCGGGTTGGCGGGTTGGTGCTGTGATCAACCATCACTGGGATTTTAGAATTCGGGTTTGCCTGCACAAAGCCGCTGCTGAACTGATCGCCTTCGCTGATATCAATCAGATAGGCATCATACTCGGCTTCAGTAAGTCCTTTAGCCAGCAATTCTTCCAACAGGATAGTCACTTTAACGCCATTGGGTGTGGCTAAGGAATATAGTTGAAGTGGGTGTTTACCTACCGGTAAATCTTTCGCGTGTGTAGGGCCAGAGATCGGACGATTGGTTTTGGCAAATTTACCGCCGCTTTCTTTTTCCCATTTCCAGACTTTTGGTGGGGTATAGTCGGAAGTGTTGCTCATTGGATTCTCCTGACATTGTTTATTCGATGTTTTTCGATAAAACTAAAGCTAGCATAATGCCATCGTCATATCATTAACACCATTCAAGTCCCTGAAATAATGGATATGCCTGCCAGTCATGGTATAAAAGATAAAAAGCATGGAATAAATTCGTTATCTCCTCGTTAAACCACTAAGAACGACAACAAGAGGGTAAAGTCATTGTCGCAGGAATTGATTGATTACAGTCGAAAGGCCCTGATTTTTGCGGTGCAGCTTTTGGGTAACCAGAGTGACGCTGAAGATGTGGTACAGGCCAGTGTAGAAAAGGCATTGGCTCATCCAAAGGCGCCTAAAGGCGGTATCGACTTGCAGAAATGGCTTTACCGGGTCGTGCGAAATGCATCTATTGACCGCATTCGGCAGCTGTCGCGAGAAGATGAGCTGGATACCGAACAGCAAAGCTCATCGGCTCAATCACCGGAAAAACAGCTTGAACAACTGCAAATTAAAACGCGACTCATGCAAGCACTGAGTGCTTTGCCCATGATGCAACGCGAGTTGATTGTATTGCGCGATTATCATGGCAATAGCTATGAGGATATCGCAGAAATTCTGGCGATTCCGACGGGCACTGTGATGTCGAGATTGCATCGGGCACGAATGGCTTTACGCGAACTTTTGAAACACGAATTAAACGAGGTGAATCATGAATCTGTGTGATAAAACCCAGGAACTTATCAGCGGTTATATCGATCATGAACTGAACCAGCAGGATCGACAACGAGTGCGCGTGCATATTGAATCATGCGACCAATGCCGAGCCGTGTATGAGGATTTATTGGCGATTAAGCAGGAGATGGGTAACTTGCAGTACCCTGAATGCGAGGAGGCGCAATTGGATAAGATTATGAAAGAACCTGTGGCAAAAGGCATGGCGATTATTGGTTGGTTTATTCTAATTATTGGTTTCGCCGGTTTTATGGTGTGGCAGTTATTTACCTTCTACACAGAGCCGTCAGTTCCCATGTGGGTAAAAGCGGGTGTCTTTTTGATTGAGGCTGGGGTGTTGCTGCTGTTAGGAAGCGTGCTGCGCCAACGACTTATCGCATTAAAAACAGACAAATACAAAAACGTAAAATTTTAAAAGAAGGACAAGACTATGAGTAATATCGACGTTTATACATTAGAGCAGGTGCCCGGCTATAAAGTCACCAAGGTCATCGGATTGGCGCGGGGCAATTCGGTGCGCACTCGCCATGTGGGTAAAGATATTTTGGCAGGCTTGCGTAACCTGGTCGGTGGCGAAGTGCAGGAATATACCAAGCTGATGGCTGAGAGTCGCGAACAGGCCATCGATCGCATGTGTGATGAAGCTAGAATATTAGGCGCTAATGCAGTAATCGGTGTGCGCTTTGAAACCTCTATGATCGCCAACATGGCCGCAGAGTTGTTGGCTTTTGGTACTGCGGTAGTGATGGAGAAGGAATAAAGTTGCAGGAAAATCCGGAAGAACATTACGAACGAACTAGAAGCCCTCTGGAACTACATGAGTACTGGAAAACTTCTATTGAGAAATTAGATAAAGAAGACTTTCTACTAAGGAAAGACCGACTAAGAAGAAAGTACTTTGAAGAGTTGCCAGCAATAGTAGCAATAGGCCTCCATTGGTGCCGCCCTGGGTTAGACGTTAGTATCAGCCCCCATGCGGGATCAGAAAAGTACGATGCCGAAATATTTATAAATGGATGGCTTAATCTGAATTCTAAAATAGAAGTGGTTTCAACGATTGGCTTTTGCGAACAACTACAAAGGGAGTCCATATATAAAACGGGTAAGGCTGGTGGTATAGCCTCAACGCATAGAAGGAAGAGTAATAGCAGTAAGGATATTGAATATGAAGTTGTCACAAGAAGTGATGAACAAATTATCCAGAAAATTGTAGATACAGTAGTTTCTAGAATCGAAATGAAAGAAAAGAAAGGTTATGAAGGTAAGTATATGCTTGGAGTATTATTTGAGCATTATAAGTCTCTGCACCTAAATGAAATTAAGGTTTTGAGCGAAAAGCTTGAGTCGAAGTTGAATCTAAGGAATTGCAGTTTCTGTGAGATATATCTTGTTAACTCCTATGATCTAGGCTTAATCAAGCTGTAACAAATTAGGGTATTACAACTCTAACTTACATCGTTCATTGTGTGTAAAGGCCATTGACTAAATTTTCATTGGTTCTTGTGCATACTGAATCCATCCCTGAATAATGGTGTGAGTTAGATGAAAAACCTTTTAATTTTTATCATCACGGTGCTGGTCGTTGCTGGATTGGCTTTTGTGATGATGCGAGCTCAATCAGCAAGCTTATCCAAGCAACCCTTTGTTAATAAAGAAAAACCAGAAAATCTTGAGCAGGATATGCCTGCTACCAAGCAGGTGGATACCATTGTGCTGGGTGAAGGGTGCTTTTGGGGTGCGGAAAAGCGACTTGAAGCATTACCGGGCGTTATCGACGCAGAAGTTGGTTACGCTGATGGCCGTGGTCATGAGCCCACTTATGCTGAAATCACCAAGTCCAAACATAAATCGAACCCGGATAATTATGCGGAAGTGGTTAAAGTGACTTTTAACCCACAGCAAATTAGCCTCGAAACCATCATTAAAGATTATTTTGAATCGCATGATCCCACTCAATTGAACCGTCAAGGCAATGATGTTGGAACTCAATACCGCTCAACCATTCTTACCAATAGTCCTGAACAAGCAAAAGTAGCCAATCGCTTAAAAGACGAATTTCAGGTGCTGATGAGCAAGGCGGGCTATGGAAAAATTGTGACGGTGATTAAGCCGCTTGACCAGTTCCATCCTGCAGAGGAATACCACCAGGATTATTTACTCAAAAATCCCAATGGTTATTGCCCTGATTTTTCTACTGGTGTCACATTCGATAGCAAGCCTGAATCTGAAAAAGTGGATAATTCATCGTTGCTTAGCGGTAAGCAGATTGTGATTGTAGATTCGCAGGATTATTGTCCTTATTGTGAAAAATTCAAAAAAGACGTGGCGAATGATTATCAGGGAACCATTCCAATGACTTTCCGTTACGCCTCTCAACTGGATGGCTTAGAAACCAAAACGCCAACCTGGGCAACGCCAACTATTCTGTTTATTGAAAATGGCACAGAAACTTTAGGCTATCAGGGCTACTTGTCTGCGAAAGAGTTTTACAAGGCTCTTGGTTATTTTAAGTTAGGTGATTCAGAGGCATTTAATGTTGCCTTCCAGAAGAGCACCGATGGTCGTTTTTGCAAGCAATATGAAATATTCAAAGATACGCCTGATGGTGTTTTCGTCGATAAACTCAGTGGGCAACCATTATTTGATACCCGTGATCGATTTAATTCGGGAACAGGCTGGCTCTCTTTCACCAAGCCCGTTGATGGCTCGGTGACCTATCATGAAGATAATAGTTTCGGTATGCAGCGCACTGAGCTCCGATCTGCTTCAACCGGGATTCACCTTGGGCATGTGTTTGATGATGGCCCGAATGGAAAGCGACGCTATTGCATTAATGCCACCGTGCTGGAGTTTGTGCCGCGAGAAAAGCTGTAATAGCTGTTAACAGAATTAGTCATAATTGCGCAGGATTTTGTCGCATAAATTAGGTAGTATCATTTCATCTAACGGGGAATGGCACTGCCGAAATGAAAAATTTAAAACAGTTTGTGCATGAGTTCTGGATGTTTGGCCTAAAACAGGCCTATGCCTGTATGTTTGGTGGTTTCTTGCTGGCGGTGATGCTGGTGACCAAATACTGGTATCCGATTGAAGGCCTGCATCGCTATGATTTTATTTTCATTGCTGCGATTGCCTTTCAGGTCTTCATGCTGGTGTTCAAGCTGGAAACCTGGAAAGAAGCGCTGGTCATTATCGTCTTCCACCTTGTCGCAACGGTGATGGAGTTATTCAAGACTTCTGATGCCATCCAGTCCTGGCACTATCCTGAAGAGTTTATTTTTGGTATCGCTAATGTGCCGCTGTTTACCGGCTTTATGTACAGTGCGGTGGGTAGCTATCTGGCGCGGGTCTGGCGAATCTTTGATTTTCGTTTCACCAATTATCCACCTAAATGGACAACGGTTATTTTAGTAACCGCTGTCTATGTTAACTTCTTCACCCATCATTATTGGTATGACTTACGCTGGGTCATATTGGCTGTTACCTTCTATCTTTTTTTGACTACTCAGATCCATTTCAAAGTGATTAAAACGCACCGCAAAATGCCGTTGCTATTTGGCTGGTTTTTGGTCGCGATCTTTATCTGGTTCGCTGAAAATATCGCCACTTACGCCAATATCTGGCTCTATCCGAATCAAAAAGAAGCCTGGCAAATGGTACCGCTTGCCAAGCTATCATCATGGTATTTATTGATGCTGTTGAGTTTTGTACTGGTGACTTTGGTGAATCGAATTAAAGTGCCAATATCAATAGCCATACGGGCGACTGGTGCTAAAACGGTTTCACAATCGCCAGAATCAGAGCCCCTAACAGAATCAGAACCGGCAACTCGTTAAAGACACGGAAGTAGGTTTGGCTTTTGTTGCAACTGCCATCGGCAAATTGTTTTTGATACATACCGCAGATAAAGTGATAAATGATCAATAAAACAATCAGTGTCATCTTGGCGTGGAACCAGCCTGAGCTCATGTAATAACTCCAGTTATAGGAGGCGAGCCATAGACCAAAGACGACGGTCAGGATCATGAAAGGTGTTATGAATCGATAAAGCTTACGCGCCATTATATTGAGCTGATTAAAGGCACCATCGTTTTCTGTCATCGCCAGATTGACAAAGATTCTCGGTAAATAAAAAATGCCGGCAAACCAGGCAACCATAAAAAAGATATGAAACATTTTAATCCACAACATGCGCTTTGCCTTATGGTTTTTTTGAATAGACGTATTGGTCGGTAATCATATCGCGTGTGATAACACCATAAATACGCTCTTGGCCGTCGTGTGTGATCCGGTACACATAAGCCGCTGACATTTTTGCCTGTTCCATCTTGTCAAAAGTCTCTTCAAGCGTAGCTTGTAGTGTAATGGAGACAAGATTTTGGCGATTAGCGGGTATTTTTAACAGATTAATGACTTTACGTTTTTGCTCTGTGTCAGGTTTTGGCGTTTCTTCGCGTTGTTTTTCTTCCCGCTCCATCATGTAGCGCACTAGATCACTGGCGACCATCAACGAAGTCACATGCTCATCTTCCAAGACCAGAACCCAGCGCGGCTTGTCCTTGAGAGCAACTTCTATTTCATCCGGAGTAGAGCGGAAGTTGAGTGTTGCAATACTGCGCGACATTACGCCAGCCACCCCAATACTGCGTAGTACCTGTTTGATTGGACTGACGCGTAAATCGAGGCCGCGATCGGTCATCTGAGTTTCCCAGAAAGACTGCTGTTTAAATAGCTGGGTCACAACCAAGTTGCCAATCACGATTGAAAACATACCTGGGAAAATAATGTTCGGGTTGTTGGTCAGTTCTAACAAAGCCATCAGCGCAGCCAGAGGTGCTTGCAATACAGCCCCCATCACGGTTGCCATGCCAATCATGGCGTAAAAGCCGGTGTAACTGGCCTGGTCAGGGAATAGCTCCCCACCAATGTTACCCATGACGCCACCTAGCATTGCGCCCATAAATAGGGCCGGGCCGATTACACCGCCTGGTAGAGATAGGCCCGAACAGATGATGGTCGCAATAAGCTTTCCGACTAAAGCCAGAGCAAGAATTGTTAATGCTAACTCTCCTTGCAGGGCGCCGTTAACTGAGTCGTAACCAATGCCCATCACTTGTGGGATACCGATGGCGATTATGCCTACGCTGGTTCCGGCAACGGTGGTTTTAAGCCAAACTGGCCATTCTCGGGATATCTGCCTGACTTTGCGCGTAGCCATGATGAACACACTGGCAAAGACACCGCCTGCAAATCCCACCAATAAGAAGTAGGGCATTTCCCAGAGTGACTGAATATCAAGCTTAGATGGCACATCGAAAGAAGCGCCATCACCAAACACCAGTCGTGTCAGAATAGCGCCTGCAACGGACGCCAGAATGATCGGAATAAAGCTGGCTACCGCATATTCCATGATGATGATTTCCATGGCGAAAATCACCCCGGCCAGCGGTGTATTAAAGTTAGCAGAAATGGCGGCAGCACAACCACAGCCGACCAGAATACGGGTACTGTTATTGGGTAGTTTGAGCTTTTGCCCAACCCAGCTGGCTGATGCCGAACCTAAGTGAATGCCGGGGCCTTCACGACCTACCGACTGGCCAGAGGCAATGGTCAAGCCACCGAGAATAAATTGCACAAAAGCGTTTTGTGGCGGCAGGTGTCCCTGGTGATAACTCATGCGTTCCAATACGTGAGACACGCCGACTTGTCGATGTTCTGGCTTCAATTGTTGCAATAACAGGCCAACAATTAAACCACCAATGGTTGGCAATAATAGTCGATACAACCAGTCCATGGTTTCGTAATCAGTGTTGCTGTTAGGATCGGTTGCCCAAAGAACCAATGAGCTTTCGGTGAAGAGTCTGAACAGTATATTTGAACCGCCAGCGAGCAAACCGCAGATCAAACCAATAAGCGCCATAAGGGCTAATGCATCAAAGCCCCCAAGTCGTAATCGTAAGCGGTCGATCAGTGTCATTGGCGTTGTGAGTTTGTGATAAGTTTTGTTCCCTGCGATGTATAAATTTGCTTTAATCGCAAACTATCGTCGCTTCGGCTTTGGCTAAAAAAATTAGCCATTGTATTCAATTAGTTACATAATAAGAAAATGCAGCCTCAAGAACAAATGATTTCAACGATTTATGACTAAAGAATCCCATCAACCTGATTATATTATTCGTAAACGCCGCAAAGCCAGTTGGTACTGGAGTTGGGCCGGCTTCGTGCTGATCGTTTTGCTGGTCGCGTTAGGTCTCGGTTACTGGCTCAGCGAACGTCAGTATAGTGGTTTTGGATCGGCTAATGATCGCCTAGGAAACTTGCGCACACAATTAGACGAAGCCAATAACAGTAGAATTCATTGGCAACAACAATACCAGGTTGAACATCAGGTAACTGGTCAGCTAAAAGATGAAATTCAAAAGCTGAATACCAAAATCCATAACCTGGAAAAAGAAAAACAAGCTTTTTTACGTATATTCGATCCCAATGCTGTGGAAAGTGGCTTGCAAATCGCTAGCTTTGTATGGGAGTCTGTAGCAGGAAAAGTTAATCAATTTAACTTCCGGTTAATGCTGATTCAGGCTGGCCAACAGCAGCGAGATGTCTCGGGAACCTATTCCATTATTCTGGTAGGAAAGGAAAAGGGTGAAGAGAAAACTTACAGCTTGTTGGAGTTGGAAGCTCTTTCACAGCAGGAAACACAGTTCAAGTTCCGTTATGTGGGAAGCCACAGAGGAGCATTTAATATTCCAGAAGGTTTTGAGCCGGAGCTGGTTCGGGTGCAAGTCACATCTTCTGGTCGTGGTGGTGAAACCATTGTGCAGGATTTTCCTTGGCAAGCCGTTTCACAACAGAACACTCCAAATGAGGTAGAAGACAATAATGTGGGGTAATAAAAGTAAATCACACAATGTGGATACACTGATAGCGGAAGGAACCAGCATCAAAGGCGATTTGAGTTTTGAAGGCGCTTTATTTGTCGATGGAGTGATTGAAGGTGATATTCACGGTACGAACCATGAGCAATCGGTTTTATCGGTAGGAGTTCATGGTCGAATTGAAGGTAATATTGAAGCACCATTTGTTATCATTTTTGGTCAGGTCGATGGTGATGTGCGTGTGTCGCAAAAGGTTGAACTTAAGCCTGGCGCTAGAGTAAACGGTGATTTGTATTATAAAATCATTGAAATGAATGCTGGCGCAACCGTTAACGGCAAGATGGTTAACCTGGGTGAGCCGCATGCATTGGAGCATAAGCCTGAGCGGAGTGAAGTTATCTCTGAACCAAAGGTTGCTCAGTCCAAAGACACTGAGTCAAAAACAGAGCCAAAAATTGGTGACAGTAAGTCTAACCAGAAAAAGTCTGACAATGATATGCACTCTAATGATAATGAAGCTGTAAGGGCTTAATTTCATTGATAATAAGGCGCTTACCCTGATCGAAATGATTATAGGTGGCGTCTTTTTCTTTTCCAATTTCATTTATTTGCATACCAACTATCCTCTTGAGATCTTGAAGTTAGCCCCCCATATTCTGGTATAATAGAAACATTCATGTGTTTAGGTAGATTTTAATGTCAATTACAGTAACAGAAGCTGCAAGTCGAAAAGTGAAACAACTCATCGACGAAGAGCAAAATGACCAGCTTAAGTTGCGAGTTTTCGTAACGGGTGGTGGCTGCTCTGGCTTTCAGTACGGCTTTACCTTTGACGAAAAGCAGAATGATAACGACATGGCTATAGAACAGGATGGCGTTAAGATTCTAGTTGATGCGTTAAGCTTCCAGTATTTAATGGGCTCTGAAGTCGATTATACGGAAGGGCTGCAAGGTTCTCGTTTTCTAATCAGCAATCCACAGGCTAAAACTACGTGTGGGTGCGGTTCCTCTTTCTCGTTATAAACAAGTTATAGCGGAGTCAGAATAGACAATGCCAATGGCCTAAGGTCATTGGCATTTTTTTTGCCACATAGCTGGCTTGAGTGAGTAAGTAATTAAAGTTGCTTACTAGGCTGGATAAATACTGCCGAGGATAGTTTCTTGTTTTGCGCCTGTCACGGCGGGTAGGTTGCCTGACAAGTTATTCAGGCAGCGATGCGCTAACCAGGCAAAGGCCATGGCTTCAATCCAATCCGGTGCAACGCCAAATTCCTGTGACGTTGTCACTTCAAAATTGCTCAAGTGTGTCTTTAAGCTTTGTTGCAATACCGAGTTGTAGGCACCGCCACCACACAAAATAACTGTGCCGGTCTGGGTATGTTGCTGTATAGCCTGACTAACACTTTGTGCAGTCAGCTCGAGTAAGGTTGCTTGAACGTCATGTGGGGCAAAGTCATCTAGTGAAAATTGTTTTAGCCAATTTAAATTAAAATATTCACGACCAGTGCTTTTCGGATTGGGTTGTGAAAAGTAAGGGTCACTCATAAAGTCATTCAATAGTTCAGGTAAAACTTTGCCTTGTTGCGCCCACTCGCCATTTTGATCATAACTTTTATTTTGGTGCCGCGAGATCCACTGATCCATCAGGGTATTAGCTGGCCCTGTGTCATAGCCAAGCAATTCGCCATTTGCTGGTAAGTAGGTGATATTGGCAATACCGCCTAAGTTAACGATCATGCGGTCTTGTTGTGGGTCATGGAATATGGCTTGATGGAAGGCTGGCACTAAGGGTGCACCTTGACCACCATAGACCATGTCTCGAGTACGGAAATCGGCTACCGTGGTGATGCCTGTTCGTGCTGCAATGCTGTGCGGATTACCAATCTGGATGGTGAAGGGATGGTAGGCATCAGGTCTATGGCGAATAGTTTGGCCATGGCTGCCAATGGCTGTGATGTCATCTTTTGAATACTCACTATCTTTAAGCAGATCGTCCACTGCTTCAGCAAATAGCTCTCCCAATTCTCGATCCAATAACGCCATTTCTTCTATCGGATCGTGCGCGTATTCGGCATTACTTATTGAGTGGATCTGTTGCTGTATAACGTTAGGAAAGGGCAAACTTTTGTTATGAAGAAGCTGTATGGGATTTGCTGAAGATTCGTCAATGTTACAGAGTACCGCGTCGATTGCGTCGACGCTGGTACCCGACATCAAGCCAATGTAATAGGCCATTTAAAAGTTACTTTTGTAGTTTGCCGTTGTTACTGCTTGCGCTAGGCTCGTTCAAGCGAGCGAAGTAAGTTGTACGCTCAGTTTCAAGTTGTGCGATTAATGGTTTGCTTTGCTCTCTGAAGCGTTCCATTTCGTCTTTCGGAACAGGAGCTGCATGAGGCAACTTCACAGTTCTAGGATTACGATGAACTCCGTTTACTACAAACTCATAGTGAAGGTGCGGTGCTTGCGACATACCGGTAGAGCCAACATAACCAATAATTTGTCCTTGTTTTACTCTCTCGCCAGCTTTTACAGAACGCTTAGAGAAGTGTAAATACTTGGTGGTAATATTATTGCCATGCTTGATGAACACATAGTTACCATTGTATTTATTGTAAGCTGAGTTGGTTACACGACCATCTCCAGCCGCACGCACGGGCGTACCAATTGGCGCTCGATAATCAACACCTCGATGTGGCTTGACGCGTTTTTGAATTGGGTGGAACCGTTTTGGATTAAAGTTCGAACTAACGTAGTTAAACTGCAATGGCGCACGAAGGAACGATTTACGTAGGGCTTTACCTTCAGGAGTGTAGTAAGCCGTACGATCATTGGTGTCAGTGTAGCGCACAGCTGCAAATGAATCGCCCTGATTGGTGAACTCAGCAGACAGGATATTGCCATAACCGACTTTCTCACCTTCTATAAATTTTTCTTCATAAAGTACGGAAAAGCTATCGTCCTTGCGGATTTCCAATGCAAAGTCGATGTCGTATTCAAATACACCAGCTAATTCCATGATTACGCCGTCAGGTAATCCAGCTTCTTTGCCAGCCATATAAAAACTGCTGGTGATAGTGGCGGTTGCGAAGCGAGTTTTAAACTCAATTTCTTTTTCGTCGATGGCAACGTCGAATTCTTTGTCTGCTAATTTAGTGACTTGTAAGGTTTCGCTAATGTTGTAAGGATAGCGAAGACCGAGGAAACTGCTGTCATCGTTACTGGCAAATTCAAGAGTGTGGCCTGGACGAATTTTCTTGAGAATATCAATTTTCTCATCGCTTAGCATCATATAGTGCAAGTCAGATGCGCTATAACCTTTGCGCTTGAAAATTTTAGCGAGGCTATCGCCATTTTCGACGGTAAGGCTTTCCCACTTAATCTGTGGCTCTTGCGGTTCTGGCTCAACAACTTCTTCTTCAACTTCATTTTCAAAAGCTGTGTTTTCACGGCTTGCTTTTAGTGCAATCTCAGTCAGTGACAGCTTTTCTAATTCTAAAGAGTGGCTTCTCGAAGACTGGTTTTCCATAGGCAGACCTTCATCAGTCATAATGTCTGATGATAAGCTGGTTTGAGTTTCGTCCGGTGAAAGGTTTAGTTGAAGGATTTCAGTATCTTGCTGGTTTTTTTGCTCTGACTCTTCTCCCGGAGTCATCTTTATGAAGCTGGTCACTGCTAAAAGAGCGATAAAAGTGGCAGAAAATAGCAAAACGCCCTTTCGGCGCGTTTTTTTACGCGCAAAGAGTGGTTTGCTTTTGTTAAAGCCTTTGTAATCTCGGTTAATCATCGCATTAGTTAAGAAGTTGGTTGAACATATTTTGCGCAATAACCTTAACCATAATAGGTGTTTTGGTCAATGTAAAATGATGAAAACGAGCCGTTTTTTTGATCCAAGATCGAAAAGTGTGAAAAAGACGATGTTTTGTGAACTGTGTCGCGGAGCTTCTTACTAGTGCAAATTCGTTGCATCCTTGAGGTTTTCGTGTATCTTTGTGCCCAATGTAAATAGAGGAAATACGAGACAATGACTGATGTTCAAGCGGCTTTCGCAGAAATTAAGCGCGGCGCCGAAGAAATTCTGTTAGAAGACGAATTACTTGAGAAACTGAAATCCGGTAAGCCATTGAAAATTAAAGCTGGCTTTGACCCGACCGCACCTGATTTGCACTTGGGTCATACGGTTTTAATCAATAAATTGCGTCAATTCCAGCAATTAGGGCATGAGGTTATTTTCCTGATCGGTGACTTTACCGGCATGATCGGTGATCCAACCGGTAAAAATGCCACGCGTAAGCCGTTAACACGAGATGATGTGTTGGCAAACGCAGAAACCTATAAAGAGCAGGTCTTCAAAATCTTGGACCCAGCAAAAACCACCATTGCCTTTAATTCTGAATGGTGCGAAAAGCTCGGCGCCGCCGGTATGATCAAGCTTGCATCACATACTACTGTGGCTCGTATGCTGGAGCGCGATGATTTCAAAAAGCGCTATGGTAATGAACAGCCGATTGCTATTCACGAATTCTTATATCCTCTTGTTCAAGGTTACGACTCTGTCGCGTTGGAGTCCGACGTGGAATTGGGTGGCACCGATCAGCGATTTAATTTGCTGATGGGGCGTGAGTTACAAAAGCATTATGGGCAGCGTCCGCAAACTGTATTAATGATGCCTTTATTAGAAGGTTTGGATGGCGTGCAGAAGATGTCCAAGTCATTGGGAAATTATGTTGGCATCACAGAAGCTCCTGGAGTCATGTACCAGAAGCTGCTATCTATTCCGGACAGCATGATGTGGCGTTACTTTGAATTGCTATCATTCCGTCCTTTGCCAGAAATTGATGAGTTAAAGAAGCAAGTTGAGCAGGGTGCTAACCCGCGCGACATTAAAATTGAACTGGCCAAAGAAATCATCGAGCGCTTCCATGATAAGGAAGCTGCTGATAACGCTCATAAAGCAGCTGGCAACATTATTAAAGAAGGCGAAGTGCCTGAGGGCACGCCCCAAGTTGAAGTGGATATGGAGGGAGCCGAGCAATTCCCTATTGGAGCAACCATCAATCGTGCAGGCTTGGCGAGTAATTCAGCACAGGCAAAAGACATGTTGAAAAATGGACGTGTTAAGGTTGACTGGGAAGTAGTCGAGCCATCATTGATGCTTAAACCTGGTCAATATCTTATCCAGGCCGGCAAGAAAAAGATTGCCTATGTAACTTTGAAGTAGTTCACGTTTAGGTCGTTTTCGTCAAAGTCTTTTACAAGAAGCTCGCCAATGGCGGGCTTTTTTGCATTTAGTGTTCCGAAAATAGCACAGAAAGTATTCAATAAAACTTCAGTATTTTATAGGCTAGCTCAGTTGCATGGGGCAACACGGAAATATGGAACTATTAATGCTGGAGAACAATTAATGAACAACAAGTTTAAATTATCTAGCCTGGCTCTTCTCGGCGCCACTCTTACACTACCTTCTACTTTGTTAGCAGAATCCTACATTGTCTTAACCAAAGGCAACAAGATAGACTCGTCACTGATCCAGGAGATTGAAGCACAAGGTGCAACGGTAACTGCTCAACTGCCACAAGTGGGCATGTTAATGCTCGACAGTGACAATGGAGACATTCGTGAGCGCTTAAGCAGTAACGCAAAAATTCAAACTACCTTTGCGGATATGGATCTGCAATATGTGAGTCCTTCCGAGCAGGCTTTACCGGAAATTAGTTTCGAGGAGCAGTCAATCAACCCGCCAACGTCAGGAGATGACGATTTCTACTTTGATCTGCAATGGGGCCATGATGCAGTCAATGCACCAGAAGCTTGGCAAGCTGGCGTTAAAGGTCAGGGGGTGCGTGTTGCGGTATTAGATAGCGGTATTATGTCAACTCACCCTGATTTAGCCCCCAACCTGAATACTGCGTTGAGTACTTCTTTTATTAATGGAGAAGCTTATAACAGTCCAGCTGGTTCTCATGGAACTCACGTGGCAGGCACTATTGCAGCAGCCGATAATGCATACGGCACAATAGGGGTGGCACCTGAAGCAGAAATTGTAACGGTAAAAGTATTATCTGGTGTATCCGGTAGTGGCCCATTCTCATCAATATTCCAGGGTATGGTTTATGCCGCTGATATTGATGCTGATGTTATTAACATGAGTCTGGGAGCCGATATTCCGCGCAACTGCACTTTTGATGGCGTTCACCAACCTGCCAAAGATTGTGCAGATTTATTTACTGCCCTGAACCGTGTAACACACTATGTAAATAAGAAAGGTAGTGTCATTATTGCTGCGGCTGGTAACGATGCTCGCGATCTTAACCATGATGCGACTCTTAAAGCATTCCCCGCAGAAGGAAATCACGTTATATCGGTTTCATCATTAGGGCCGGTCGGCTGGGGTTTAGATACTTCCGCTAATCTCGATGTTTTGGCCAGTTACTCAAACTACGGCAAGAATGGTATTGACCTTGCAGGCCCTGGCGGCAACTATGATCTCTTCTTTACCTACGGAAATGCGCCTTGTAACGGTCCTGTATTGCCGGGCTTTACTTGTTATGTATATGACATGGTACTAAGTACGACGCCAACAGGTTGGGGCTGGAATGCTGGTACCAGTATGGCAGCGCCCCATGTCGCCGGCGTTGCAGCTTTGATAATCAGTGAAAATGGTGGTGATATGTCGCCGGTTGAAGTTACACGCGAATTAATTAAGCGCTCAGATGACATCAACCAACCCGGAAAAGATGATGATACTGGGCACGGCAGGGCTTCTTCTGGTTATTAATGCCCAATAGGAAAACCCAATAAGAAGGCCACTACGGTGGCCTTTTTTAATATTTGTATTAAAAGTAAACGATAACCGTCTGATTTATAGACATTTTGATTACAAAACAGGCGGTTGAAAATAAATTTAATAAAACCTTCAAAAAGAGCTTGCGAAGTGCGAAATGGTGCTTATAATGCGCACCACTTTCGAGGCATAAGTCGCGGAAGGCAAGTCTAGGAAGGGCGGTTTCAAAAGTGTTAAAAAAATGTTTTTGAAAAGGTGTTGACAGGAAGTTGAGGCGCACTATAATGCGCGCCGGCTCTGAGGAAACTCGGAGGCATTTCGAAGGAGTGAAATGGTTGATAATTGTTTGTTTAACAGAAAGTTAAAAAAGATTATCAAAAGATGTTGACAGGAGGTTGGGGCGATATATAATGTGCGCCCACTTGAGCGGAGCTGGTTCTTCGTCAAGACGTTCTTTAACAGATAGATAAGACAATTTGTGTGGGCACTTATGTCGATGATGTAATCCATTTATCGATTGAGTGACCAACACCCTGAAAGACAATTCGTTCTATTTATAGGACAAAGATGTAATTCAAAGTTGGTGATTCGTCGAGTCAAGATATACCGAAGGTTTCGGCCTTCAAGAAAACTTAAACTGAAGAGTTTGATCATGGCTCAGATTGAACGCTGGCGGTATGCTTAACACATGCAAGTCGAACGGTAACATGAAAAAGCTTGCTTTTTTGATGACGAGTGGCGGACGGGTGAGTAACACGTAGGAATCTACCGAGTAGCGGGGGATAGCCCGGAGAAATCCGGATTAATACCGCATGTGCACTTCGGTGTAAAGAGGGCCTCTTCTTGAAAGCTCTCACTATTCGATGAGCCTGCGTCAGATTAGCTTGTTGGTGGGGTAATGGCCTACCAAGGCGACGATCTGTAGCTGGTCTGAGAGGATGATCAGCCACACTGGGACTGAGACACGGCCCAGACTCCTACGGGAGGCAGCAGTGGGGAATATTGGACAATGGGCGCAAGCCTGATCCAGCAATACCGCGTGTGTGAAGAAGGCCTTCGGGTTGTAAAGCACTTTCAATAGGGAGGAAGGCTTGATGGTTAATACCCATTGAGATTGACGTTACCTATAGAAGAAGCACCGGCTAACTCCGTGCCAGCAGCCGCGGTAATACGGAGGGTGCAAGCGTTAATCGGAATTACTGGGCGTAAAGCGCGCGTAGGCGGATGATTAAGTCAGATGTGAAAGCCCCGGGCTCAACCTGGGAACTGCATTTGAGACTGGTCGTCTAGAGTACAGAAGAGGGGGGTGGAATTCCAGGTGTAGCGGTGAAATGCGTAGATATCTGGAGGAACATCAGTGGCGAAGGCGACCCCCTGGTCTGATACTGACGCTGAGGTGCGAAAGCGTGGGTAGCGAACAGGATTAGATACCCTGGTAGTCCACGCCGTAAACGATGTCTATTAGCTGTTGGGTATATTAAAATACTTAGTGGCGCAGCTAACGCGATAAATAGACCGCCTGGGGAGTACGGCCGCAAGGTTAAAACTCAAATGAATTGACGGGGGCCCGCACAAGCGGTGGAGCATGTGGTTTAATTCGATGCAACGCGAAGAACCTTACCAGGTCTTGACATCCAGAGAACTTTCCAGAGATGGATTGGTGCCTTCGGGAACTCTGAGACAGGTGCTGCATGGCTGTCGTCAGCTCGTGTCGTGAGATGTTGGGTTAAGTCCCGTAACGAGCGCAACCCTTGTCCTTAGTTGCTAACATTAAGTTGAGAACTCTAAGGAGACTGCCGGTGACAAACCGGAGGAAGGTGGGGACGACGTCAAGTCATCATGGCCCTTACGACCTGGGCTACACACGTGCTACAATGGGCAGTACAGAGGGTTGCCAACCCGCGAGGGGGAGCTAATCTCATAAAGCTGTTCGTAGTCCGGATTGTTCTCTGCAACTCGAGAACATGAAGTCGGAATCGCTAGTAATCGTGGATCAGAATGCCACGGTGAATACGTTCCCGGGCCTTGTACACACCGCCCGTCACACCATGGGAGTTGTTTGCACCAGAAGTAGCTAGCTTAACATTGGGCGGTTACCACGGTGTGGTCAATGACTGGGGTGAAGTCGTAACAAGGTAGCCGTAGGGGAACCTGCGGCTGGATCACCTCCTTACAGACTAAGATTACGTAAATCTCATAAGTGTTCACACAAATTGTCTTATCCACTGAACTTGATCGGTTGTGCAGGCCATATAGTGTCTGTAACAAGACAGATAATAGGTCTGTAGCTCAGCTGGTTAGAGCGCACCCCTGATAAGGGTGAGGTCGGCAGTTCAAGTCTGCCCAGACCTACCAATTTTGATTGATGCCACGTTAGATAAACGTCGCTTAGCAGACTAAGCTTCCTTTTTATCTGCCTTGCCTCAATGCAAAATTCACCGATATCAAATGGGGCTATAGCTCAGCTGGGAGAGCGCCTGCCTTGCACGCAGGAGGTCAGCGGTTCGATCCCGCTTAGCTCCACCATTTCCGATCAAGTGTTCTGAAGTATCAAGATGAATAGGAAGACTTATTCATCTGGGTATTTATGACCAGAACAAGTTCTTTAACAATTTGGTAGAAGCTAGTAAAAAAATTTGTAAGTAAAATTTGTATTCATCATGTTAGCGATATTTATCATAAGTCGGATAGATATCGAAGTAATAACTAGGTTGTTTGCATTATGTGATCTCAAACTATTTGGGGTTATATAGTCAAGTGACTAAGAGCATGCGGTGGATGCCTAGGCGACAGAAGGCGATGAAGGACGTGGTAGTCTGCGATAAGCCTCGGGGAGTTGACAACAAACGTTATATCCGAGGATTTCCGAATGGGGAAACCCAGCCAGTATAAGCTGGTTATCAATAACTGAATACATAGGTTATTGAGGCGAACGCGGGGAACTGAAACATCTAAGTACCCGTAGGAACAGAAATCAACCGAGATTCCGTCAGTAGCGGCGAGCGAACGCGGATTAGCCCTTAAGCTTCTAATGAGTTAGTGGAACAGTCTGGAAAGTCTGGCGATACAGGGTGATAGCCCCGTACACGAAAGCGAATTGGAAGTGAAAACGAGTAGGTCGGGACACGTGTTATCTTGACTGAACATGGGGGGACCATCCTCCAAGGCTAAATACTCTCTGTCGACCGATAGTGAACCAGTACCGTGAGGGAAAGGCGAAAAGAACCCCAGTGAGGGGAGTGAAATAGACCCTGAAACCGCATGCTTACAAGCAGTGGAAGCACGATTTAGTCGTGTGACTGCGTACCTTTTGTATAATGGGTCAGCGACTTACTCTTCAGTAGCGAGGTTAACCGAATAGGGGAGCCGTAGGGAAACCGAGTCTTAATAGGGCGCTCAGTTGCTGGAGGTAGACCCGAAACCCGGTGATCTATCCATGGTCAGGTTGAAGGTTGGGTAACACCAACTGGAGGACCGAACCCACTTATGTTGCAAAATGAGGGGATGAACTGTGGATCGGAGTGAAAGGCTAATCAAACCGGGAGATAGCTGGTTCTCCTCGAAATCTATTTAGGTAGAGCCTCACGTATTACCCTAGGGGGTAGAGCACTGTTTCGGCTAGGGGGTCATCCCGACTTACCAACCCGATGCAAACTCCGAATACCTAGGAGTACAGCGTGGGAGACACACGGCGGGTGCTAACGTCCGTCGTGGAAAGGGAAACAACCCAGACCGCCAGCTAAGGTCCCAAAGTTATCGCTAAGTGGGAAACGATGTGGGAAGGCTTAGACAGCTAGGAGGTTGGCTTAGAAGCAGCCACCCTTTAAAGAAAGCGTAATAGCTCACTAGTCGAGTCGGCCTGCGCGGAAGATGTAACGGGGCTAAGCGATACACCGAAGCTGCGGAATATACTTTTAGTATATTGGTAGAGGAGCGTTCTGTAAGCCGTTGAAGGTGACTTGAGAAGGTTGCTGGAGGTATCAGAAGTGCGAATGCTGACATGAGTAACGTTAATGCGGGTGAAAAACCCGCACGCCGGAAGACCAAGGGTTCCTGTTCGACGTTAATCGGAGCAGGGTGAGTCGACCCCTAAGGCGAGGCAGAGATGCGTAGTCGATGGGAAACAGGTTAATATTCCTGTACCGGTGTATATTGTGATGGAGAGACGGAGAAGGCTAGGCCAGCGCGGCGACGGTTGTCCGCGTTTAAGGTGGTAGGCTTGTGACTTAGGTAAATCCGGGTTGCTTTAAGGCCGAGAGCTGATGACGAGGTCCCACGGGACTGAAGTGGTTGATGCCAGGCTTCCAGGAAAATCTTCTAAACTTCAGATATACACCGATCGTACCCCAAACCAACACTGGTGGTCAGGTAGAGAATACTAAGGCGCTTGAGAGAACTCGGGTGAAGGAACTAGGCAAAATGGCACCGTAACTTCGGGAGAAGGTGCGCCGGTTTTGGTGATAGGACTTGCTCCTTGAGCTGAGACCGGTCGAAGATACCAGGTGGCTGCGACTGTTTATCAAAAACACAGCACTCTGCAAACACGAAAGTGGACGTATAGGGTGTGACGCCTGCCCGGTGCCGGAAGGTTAATTGATGGGGTTATTCTTCGGAAGAAGCTCTTGATCGAAGCCCCGGTAAACGGCGGCCGTAACTATAACGGTCCTAAGGTAGCGAAATTCCTTGTCGGGTAAGTTCCGACCTGCACGAATGGCGTAACGACGGCCACACTGTCTCCACCCGAGACTCAGTGAAATTGAAATCGCAGTGAAGATGCTGTGTACCCGCGGCTAGACGGAAAGACCCCGTGAACCTTTACTACAGCTTCACACTGGACTTAGAACCTGCTTGTGTAGGATAGCTGGGAGACTTTGAAGCATGCACGCCAGTGTGTGTGGAGTCGACCTTGAAATACCAGCCTGGTATGTTTTGAGTTCTAACTCAGGTCCGTTATCCGGATCGAGGACAGTGTGTGGTGGGTAGTTTGACTGGGGCGGTCTCCTCCCAAAGAGTAACGGAGGAGCACGAAGGTTGGCTAATCATGGTCGGAAATCATGAGGTTAGTGTAATGGCACAAGCCAGCTTAACTGCGAGACTGACACGTCGAGCAGGTACGAAAGTAGGTCATAGTGATCCGGTGGTTCTGTATGGAAGGGCCATCGCTCAACGGATAAAAGGTACTCCGGGGATAACAGGCTGATACTACCCAAGAGTTCATATCGACGGTAGTGTTTGGCACCTCGATGTCGGCTCATCTCATCCTGGGGCTGTAGCCGGTCCCAAGGGTATGGCTGTTCGCCATTTAAAGAGGTACGCGAGCTGGGTTCAGAACGTCGTGAGACAGTTCGGTCCCTATCTGCCGTGGGCGTTGGAGATTTGAGAGGAGCTGCTCCTAGTACGAGAGGACCGGAGTGGACGAACCTCTGGTGTTCCGGTTGTCACGCCAGTGGCATTGCCGGGTAGCTATGTTCGGACAGGATAACCGCTGAAAGCATCTAAGCGGGAAGCCCCCCTCAAGATGAGATCTCCCTGAGACTTTAAGTCTCCTGAAGAGCCGTTGTAGACTACGACGTTGATAGGTCAGGTGTGGAAGCGTTGTGAGACGTTAAGCTAACTGATACTAATTGCTCGAGAGGCTTGACTATATAACACCCAAGTGGTTTGTTATGTAGGCAATAACTTAGACATAATTATTAACACCCGACGTGATGAATACTGCATACAGATTGCATACGGCTTCTACCGAATTGAAAGACTTGTCCGAGCATAGATACTCAATTTTTTATGCTTGGCGACAATAGAGAGTTGGAACCACCTGATCCCATCCCGAACTCAGAAGTGAAACGACTCATCGCCGATGGTAGTGTGGGGCTTCCCCATGTGAGAGTAGGTCATCGCCAAGCGCTTATACTGAAAAGCCCCAGCAGCAATGCTGGGGCTTTTTTATTACCCCATCGAAAAGCTAATGTTATATTACCTGGGCTCCACCCCTAAAGGGACTTCCTTCGGTCGTGGGACAAACTTGCTTGGGGTAAAGTAGAGTAGGCGACTGACAGCCTTGATATGCAAGGCTGGAGGAAATACCTTTAGATATCAAAACTGCTCCTAGCGTTTTACCAAAGACACTTCCAAAGGTCGTTGTTATTTATGACATCCCTGTCGATTATCGCCATACCATGAAGCGCGCGCGAGCGCTTCATGGAAAAAACCGTCCGTAATGTCGGGGTTTTTTATTGCTTGAAATTAAGTGAAAAAGTAGTGTTGATTGGTCAACCAGAAACTACTACTTCGGGAATTACTCCTGTGCTGCCACATCTCCTGCGTCCCTATAGATTATCGCGCCGCATAACAATAATGCCTGATGGCAACATTAGGCATTATTGGAGAATGAAAATAGATTCATGTAATATGCGTGGTCTTTATAGAACTCAAACAACGTCGATTAACCTTGTAATCTTAAGGCAAGATTATAGTTAAGTGATGACATAATGAATTAAAGCAAAAGACAATATTAAATATAAGGAAAGATTACGAAAATGCGCATATTCACTTTGGGATTTTTGTTAATAATAAGTAGCATGGTAAATGCAGACACTTTTCAGGTTCTTCAGGATTATAATTACGAAGTTGAAGATAGTGACTCATTCACTCATACATTAAGGGGCGTTAACTCTATAAGTATGAATGAAAAGATTTACTTTGAAGTAGAAGTTCCAAGCGATATGTGGTTCGGAATCAAGGGGCGAAGATTAGCTGTAACAGATGGTACTGAAAACGGCACTCATCTTGTTAAAGGACTCGAAGATAAAAATTTGGAAGGCACCTTTAGGGCATTTTATACGGTTAATAACAAGCTAGTTATCTTGTTGTCTGGAGAGTCTTCGCATGAATTTGAAATTTGGGAAGTTGCTCAAGAAACAAATCAAGCAGTAAAGGTAGCAACATTCTTATATCCAAATGATTTTAATTACGGCGTTATTGCTCATTATTATACACAGAACAAGTTGGTATTAACTTCACCGCAATCTAGAGATTTGATAATCTATGATTCAGAAACATCGAGCATTGAAGAGCTTGATCTACCAGTTATTGCTGACTCGTACTCCCACAATGTAAGCTATGAGAGTTTTATTTTGGGTGATTATTTCTATTATGAACCTAGTATCTCTAATGCGGAAAATCCTGTTTATCGACTAAATCTAAGAACAAAGACGGTTGAACAGGTGCATGTTCAAGGAATAGGTTCATCTCATTTTATATATAATGGAAGTGTCTACTATGTAAACAAAGATGTAGATAATCTATTTTATATTTATAGCCTGGACCCAGATTCAGGAGACATAAAAAAAGAGTTTGGCCCTGTTACAAAATTTAATAGTAAACCCTCGCATTCATTTAAGGTTATCGATAATAAGCTCATCTATAATAATCTAACTAGTTTTATTATAAGAAACGATAGTGCAGATAGCTTTTACGCTATTGACTTTCCCGAAAGTTCCGCGATTGATTATAAGGATTTATCAACAAACCTTGTGATGTTTAACGGCGAGTACTACTTTATTGGTTACGAGTATACTCATATAAGAACAGGTGAGAAGCATCTTTTAAAAACTGACCTATATTCTAGTATAGAAAAAGTCTATGAATATAAAGAGTTGAATTTACCACAAAGCGATTACGGCAGTGGGCTAAGGCTGATTGAAGATAATGGTAACTTATTCACTGTGGTGATGGCTAAGGCTGGTAATCAATTTGTTGTAGGTAAGACAATGGTTTATGAGTGGGAGGATATTTACTCGAACTTTACTTTATCGTGGGAACAACAGAATCTAGGTATTTATGCCCCAATACATGATAGTCGCAAAGACATAGTTTTCGCTTATACAATAGAAACCGGTGCAGAACCATGGAAGATCAATGCTCAGCTTGGTAATGCATTTCAACTAGCTGATTTTAATGAGGATAACCGTACACAAGGTAACTCGATAGTCTCTAAGTTTAGTTCTGTAACTCGAGTCGTTATATCTTATTTTCCCTTTTATGATATGCAGAATTATAATCTATTCAGCCTAAAAGATGATTTTTTTACGGGTTATATACCACCGGACAGACATAATTATGAACAAGTAGGTATTGACGAAATTTATGATTATTATCATCTCACTGACATATCTAGTGTATATATTAAATTGTACGACACATTATCAAATGAAATAGTAGATATGGGCACTGTTGATAAAGCTGTCTATAAAAATTTTGATTATTTGAATCTGCATGATGGGGTACTAACTTACTTAAGCGATGGGGTTGTACGTCAAAAAGGGATTGATGGGATATGGGAATTTGAAATAGGCGCTGTCTATAAAAAACTAGTCAGAGGTGATGGGGCATCTTTGGCTTACGGATGGGATGAAGAGAGAGAGACAATTGAGTTCTTAGTATTCGATAGAGTAGGAGTTAGCAATACATTTAGTATACCTTGCGTAGATGACAGTGCGAGTTGCACAGAACCATATGTCTACTTTAAAGAGGACACTGTCCTTGTTAGCCATACGCGTACTTCGTCATCATTTGACACATATTATGAAAAGAACTTTATTGTGAAATTGAATCAATCACCTAGTGTTTATGAGCTAGGTTTGGAATTACTTGGAGGGAACGGACTTCCAGAAAACGGTCCTTTAGCTTTGACAAATGAAGCTTTACTTATTGGAGCAGAAGAGATAGTTGATAAGAGGTCACAAACAAAATTTATTAAGGTTTCTCTTGATGATTATGCTACGAAAAGCGTAACTATCAACATCGCAGATGGAAATTTAGTGCATGCAAAAGATGCAAGAACATGGTTGGTAAATGCTGGCGATTATAGGTTGGGTTTATTAAGTGATAATACTGATTCTACATATGTATTGGTTTTTAACAAAAAACTAGACATTGTTAACTACAAGAACTTGGGCGAAGAACCACTTAATGTGCAGGAAGAAGGGATAAAACTTAGTAAGCCACTTGAGTGTATATATGGCTATTGTTATGTTCGGGGATATTACTGGCGTAAACAGGGGGATGAACCTACAAAATATTTTACTTATAAGTTTGATGTAACTTTAGAGAATATCGAACAAGAATTTTCCTATGTGGATCCGCAGGAGTATATCCTAAAAAATATTGATACTGCTTATTTGATAGGTTATTCCACTCAGTACGGAAAGGAGCTCTATAAGCAGGAAGTTGAAGGCGTTGATTCAGATGGGGATGGAATCTGGGATGCTTATGAATTAGCTTATGACATGGACCCGACGTCGGCTCACGATGGTGCGCTTGACATTGATGGCGATGGTCTTTCAAATTATGAAGAGTTTAAATTAGGAACTAGTATACTAAAAGACGATACTGATGACGATGGGCTTAATGATGGCGTTGAGATAGACTTGGGTTTTGATCCTAGAAGCTATGACTTACATTTAAGAGACTCTGACGGAGATGGATTAAGTTACAGAGCAGAAAAAGATATAGGCACTGATCCTCATAATTCAGATACTGATGGAGATGGATTCATTGATAGTGAAGATGCCTTTCCTTTAGAACCATCAGAGAATGCAGACTTCGATAGTGATGGCATAGGAGATAATGCAGATCCAGATGATGATAATGATGAAATGCCTGATGAATGGGAGGAACAGTATGGACTTAACCCTTTCGATCCTTTAGATAGGAATACTGATCTTGATAATGATGGTATAAGTAATTATCAGGAGTATATTAATGGCACAGATCCTAGGGTAGGCAATAATAATTCCGGGGGAGGGGACAGTAACCCACCTTCAAGCGACTCTGGTGGAGGTGGCTCCGTACCAATGTGGCTACTACTTATGTTAGTTGCTTATGTAAGCTTAAGAAAGTACCGAAGTTAATAAAAAAGGCCTCAAGTGAGGCCTTTTTTATTTATGTTATTTACTTTTTAAATTTAGGTTTGCCGGCCTTACTCTTGGGCTTGCCTTTATCTTTTCCTTTAAATTTACTATCGCCTTTACTGGCTTTTTGATCACCTATTACGGTTAAGCTCATTGGCCTGCCAGCAACATATGCTTTACTGAGAATTTGTAGTACTTCTTTTGGCATGCCTGCTGGAAGATCGACTGTGGTGAATTCGTCGAAGATGTCGATACGGCCAATATATTCGCTGTCGATTTCAGCTTCATTGGCGATGGCGCCAACGATGTTGCTGACTTTGACGTTATGGCTATGGCCTGCTTCGATTTTGAAGCGTTCCATTTCGATATCAGGATGAGACTTTAATGGTTGGGCGTAGGGTGAAAAACTTCTATCGCTACTGCGCTTTGAGCCTTCATCACGTCCTTTGCGATCGCGTCTATCACTTCTTTCAGGTCTATCTGCTCTTTCACTGCGCTCTTTCTTAGCTTTTGGAAGTTCTTTAAGAATTAACTCATCGCCACCCGCTAATTTAGCCAATGCTGCGGCAATGATTTGTGGGTCTGTATCCGTTTTTTCTTCGAGCTTAGTAATAAACTGTTTAAAGAAACTTAAATCATCATTCTCAATAGTACTTAAAACCTTACGCTCGAAACGGCTCATGCGTTGCTCATTGATATTATCAATACTCGGCATCTGCATTTCTGTTATTGGTTGGTTGGTAGCGCGTTCGATAGCTTTCAGCATGCGGCGTTCGCGATGTGCTACGAATAAAATAGCATTACCACTTCGGCCGGCACGGCCGGTTCGACCAATACGGTGAACATAAGACTCGGTGTCGTAGGGAATATCGTAGTTAACAACGTGACTGATGCGTTCAACATCCAGTCCACGTGCAGCAACGTCGGTTGCAATAAGAATGTCGATTTGACCCTTCTTCAGTTTTTCTACGATTCGCTCGCGTGTGGTCTGAGCGATGTCACCATTTAATGCTTCTGCTCTAAAACCGCGCGCCGTCAATTTATCAGCAAGTTCTGTCGTGGCAATTTTAGTGCGCACGAAAATGATCATGCCATCGAATTCTTCGGTTTCAAGAACTCGTGTTAACGCATCCAGCTTATGTATACCGCTAACTAACCAATAACGCTGATTAATGGTGGTTGCGGTACTGGTTTTAGTTTGAATTTTGATGTGCTCAGGCTCATGCAAATACTTCTCGGCAACTTTTTTGATTTCTTTTGGCATGGTTGCGGAGAATAGTGCGATTTGGCGAGTTTTAGGCGTATGGCCTAACACCCATTCAACGTCATCAATAAAGCCCATGCGTAACATTTCGTCGGCTTCATCCAATACCAGCGCTTTTAAATTGTCGAGTTTAAGTGTGCCGCGGCGAATATGATCCATCACACGGCCGGGTGTCCCTACTACTATTTGCGCGCCACGCTTAAGTTGACGTAACTGAATATCGTATTTTTGACCGCCATAAATTGGCAATACGTTTAAGCCTGGCATATTTTTAGCATAACTTTGGCAGGCTTCAGCAACCTGAATGGCGAGCTCGCGTGTTGGAGCTAAAACCAAAAGTTGGGTGTTGTTGTCCTTTGCATCCAATCTGGAAAGCATCGGTAAAGCAAAAGCTGCTGTTTTACCGGTACCGGTCTGGGCCTGACCAATAATGTCTTTACCAGCCATAAGCACAGGAATGCTGGCGCTTTGGATCGGTGAAGGTTGTTCGTAGCCAACTTGTTTAATGGATTTTAATACGGCAGGCGAAAGTCCCAGTTCGTCAAAACTGGTAATGGTTTGATCTTGTGTCATCAGTGTTACCTATAAAAACATGAAGAGCGAATTTGCTCGAATAAGCGTAGGCCAACTGAAAACCCAATTTCAAAAGATACAACAATCGCGGAATAATCGTAGAAAGGATGTACTGAACTGACCACTTGCTTAACGGGGGCGATTATACACACAATTTAATCCATATGTTAGTGCTATTGCCATAAGTCAATTGATTAAATGCGATTGCTTTAAATGGTGCAATCTGACATTCTTTAAAAAAAATCATAGATGGGGTGAGCTTATGAAATTATTGGGGATTGTTGTACTGTTACTAGCCTTGAGTGGCTGCTGGTCACAAGATGAAATGTTGCGTATTCAGAAAAACGGTGATGTGTCGATGGCTATCATCGTTATGCCTGACTGGGAGTTCACATCAAGGGATGAAGTGGAGTCCAGGGCTGGTGCCTATGAGCAAGAAATGCGTAAAGCGGGCTGGACGGTCCAAAAAAGTACTGATGGGAGCTCTGGTGGCGAGTATGATTTACAGTATGTTCTGACCGGCAATTTATTAAAGGTTAGTCAAAAAACATCTTTTTATGAGATTGTATCGCGTAACTCTAGTGAAGTTAAAATCAAGTTTTTGACGCCACGGATGGATGAGGAAAACGTTTATCGAAAGCTTTATTTTGATTACTCGATTGCTAATACGGCAACCGTATTCGATAAGAACAGAAGCTTAGTGCAAGAAGTTGGTACGGTTAATCAGGATGATGTTTATACCGTTTCGCTGTAAAAAAGAGCCTTTAAAAAGCCGGCCTGCTTTCCATGCAGAATTAGCCGGCTTTTCTTTGTAAGGCCTTACTGTGTGTAACTTATTGTTTGTAGATAGTGCCGTCTTTCATGACAAATGAGACATTTTGCAGCAGTTTAATGTCCTCTGCTGGATTACCGTCTACCGCGATAATATCGGCTAATTTCCCTTTTGCAATTACACCGATTTGATCGTTATCTAATAATTCTGCTGAGGTCACAGTAGCGCTTTGTATGGCGGCCATGGCTGGCATGCCTGCTTCAACCATATATTCAAACTCTTTAGCATTATCGCCATGTGCCGACACACCACTGTCGGTGCCAAAGGCAATCTTGACGCCATAATCATAGGCTTCTCCAAAAGTGTTTTGGATTAAAGGTCCTACGGCACGTGCCTTTGGGCGAACAATTTCTGGAAAAAATCCATCAATTTCCGCTTTTTCTGCGACAAACTTACCGGCAATTACGGTGGGTACGTAATAAGTACCATTCTTTTTCATGGCTCGCATGACCTCTTTATCCATGTAGGTGCCATGCTCGATACTAGTAATGCCTGCTTCGATAGCGCGGAGCATGCCCTCTTTACCATGGGCGTGGGCTGCGACATGCATGCCATAATCTTTGGCAGTATCAATAATGGACTTCAATTCCTCCACCGTAAACTGAGGATTCTGGCCGCTCTTAGCCAAACTGAGCACACCGCCAGTTGCAGTGACCTTGATAAAATCAGCACCTTCCTTGTATCGTTGACGGACAGCCTTTTTGGCATCTTCGACGCTGTTAACAACGCCCTGTTTGGGGCCTGGATCGCCCATAAGCTTAGCATTTACACCATTAGTTGGATCGGCATGACCACCAGTTGAGGCAAGCGATTTCCCTGCTGAATAAATTCGAGGTCCATCAACCCAGCCTTGGTTAATAGCATTGCGCAAAGAGATGGTGACATTATAGCTGTCGCCGGGATTGCGCACTGTGGTGAAGCCAGCGAGCAAAGTGCGCATACCGTATTCTTGAGCGCGGAAGGCCAGATCGGCAGGATTGAGAGTAAAACCTTCGACATAAGCCGTTGGGCTCATTTCACCGTCGAGATGAACATGCATATCCATCAAGCCAGGTAGGCAGGTTTTGTTGCTCAGGTCGATGAAAGAATTGGTGGAAGGCTTGTTGGTGGTTACTTCGCTAACTTTATTGCCCGTGATCTGGATAAAGTGCTCACCTAAAACCTTACCAGCTTGAGTGTCAATCAGGTTACCGCAATGCAACCATTTTGTATTGGCTGTTTCATCATTAGCTGAGCTTGGGCTCATGGCCGTGGATGCGATCAAAGCCGCTATCGCTAAAGTTGTCTTGGTCATCTTTATACTACTCCCCATTCAGTTTGTGGATACAGGAATACCTTAATTCAAAGCAGAGTGCAATCAGGCTTATAAAGCCATTTCTAAAAAACTGTAACTAACTGTGAATGTTAGAAATGCAGGAGAATAGTATTTCAAACAGCTTTTGGTACAATGCAGACAACTTAAATTCTAAATCGAACAGGCAATATCCTTGGCTAACTCCGTCCCTGCTTCATTAAAGCCTTTTAATACCTTCGGCGTTGAGGCCACTTGTAATGAGTTAATCAGTTTTAACGATGAACCGTCTATTCAAAGCTGGCTTAAAGCAGAAAAGCCAGCGCTTGATTCGCTCTTTATTCTCGGTGGCGGCAGCAATCTCTTGTTGCTGGGACATATCCCGCTGATCTTCTTACAGGCTAATATTCAGGGGATTGAATACCTTGAGCAGAATAATGGCAAAGATGAAGTGTGGGTGAAAGTGGGAGCTGGGGTCAACTGGCATCAGTTGGTGTTAGATACTTTGGATAAAGGCTATTCGGGTCTTGAGAATTTGTCATTAATTCCCGGTAATGTCGGTGCCGCCCCAATTCAGAATATTGGCGCTTACGGTGTTGAGCTGCAAGAGCGTTTTATAAATTTGCAGGCAATCGAGTTAGCTACTGGCCATATTCAAGAGTTTTCAGCAGAAGACTGCCAGTTTGGATATCGGGACAGTATTTTTAAGAAGGAATTGAAGGGGCGTTTTGTTATTACTCAGGTAACCTTGCGGTTAAATAAGAATCTTCAGCCGCACATAGAATACGGCCCTCTGAAACAGGAACTTGAAGGTGAAACATCTATCACAGCAAAAAAAGTAAGCGATGCTGTGATAGCGATAAGGCAAAGTAAATTGCCCGATCCTGCTCAACTTGGCAATGCCGGTTCCTTCTTTAAAAATCCAATCGTTACTGAAGAGCAATATCAGATGTTACTTGATGCTTTTCCGGAGCTGGTCGCTTACTCAGTGGGCTCTGGACACTATAAAATTGCCGCGGGCTGGTTAATCGAAAAGGCTGGTTTAAAAGGCTATCGTCAGGGTGATGCGGGTGTACATGAAAAGCAGGCCTTGGTTCTGGTTAATTATGGACATGCAAGCGGACAGGATATTTTGCAGGTAGCAGGGCAGGTGCGAGATAAGGTCTTGGAGTTATTTGGCGTTAAGCTAGAACCCGAAGTGTGGATTATTGGCGAACAGCAGATATTTTTATCATGACAGAGCATCGCGATCAGCAATTAAGACAGTTGATATCCTTATTAAAGGATGGAAACTTTCATTCCGGGCAAAAACTGGCGGATGAGCTATCGGTCAGTCGTGCCTATGTCTGGAAGTTGATGCAACAGCTAGAAGCTCTTGGCCTTGAGTTCGAGTCGGTTACACGCAAGGGCTATCGATTGATTAAGTCGCTGCAACTTTTGGATGCGCAAAGTTTACAGCAAGAGATGGTATCTACAGGCTTGGAGGATTGGCAATCTGAGGTTCTTTTATTAACCGATTCAACCAACGAACAACTTAAAGGTGCCGGTTTTTGCCATAAAAAGGTGCTTGCAGCTGAGTATCAGTCAGCAGGTCGAGGACGTCGTGGCCGACAATGGGTGTCGCCACTAGCCAGCAACCTTTATTGGTCCGTGGGTTGGCAAACGCAGATGCCAGTACAACAGCTAGGTGGTTTGAGTCTGGTGGTTGGTCTTGCGATCATTAAGGCATTGCAAAGTTTGGACATTGAAGGCGTGCAGTTAAAGTGGCCAAACGATATTCGCTATCAAGGAAAAAAGCTGGGCGGTATTTTGATTGAGTTGTCTGGTGATGTGGCAGGTGCTTTGCAGGTGGTTATTGGAGTTGGTTTAAATATGCAGATGGGAAGCACGCTGGCTCAATCTATTGAGCAAGAGTGGATGAATGTTAATGATCTAGCTCCTGATGTCAGTCGTCAGCAGGTTTTAGCGAAGACGATTGTTGAATTCAATCAAGCGCTAGAGCTTTTTGAACAAAAGGGCTTTGCGGCCTTTCAGGAGTTATGGCAAGAGGTTGATGAGTGTTTTGGCCAGAAGGTGAGTATTTTGCAGCAACATCAGGAGTTGAAAGGAATTGGTGCAGGGGTTGATGATACCGGAGCATTGTTATTGCAAACGGGGCAGGGCGTGATCCCTATTTATGCTGGCGAAGTTAGCTTGCGTTTCAGAGCTTAGCTAAGGAGTTTGCCAAGAATGATTCTGCTAATTGATATAGGTAACTCTCGTAGTAAGTGGGTGCTTACCAATGAGGCGTCTGGCATTAATTGGCAAGCTTCGGGACAATGGAGTAATCAAGGCTTTTCCGAAGCCCATTGGTTGGCTCGATTTAAAGCGATTAAAGAAACAGTGAGCCAAGAGTTTGAAGCTAAGGTTGAAGCCATTGCCATCAGCTGTGTAGCGAATGAAGACGTCTGGAAGTTGCTGCAAAATTATTGTGAGCAGGTATTTGAGATGCTCCCCATTTTACCGCAGTCCTCACGAGAGTATCGAAGCCAACAGGGGGGCAGATTATTTAATAGCTATAAAGTCACTGAGGCCTTAGGTGTTGACCGATGGTTGGCAATGATCGCTGGAACAGAGTTAACAACACAGGCATTTGCTGTTATTGATGCTGGGACAGCTATCACCTTAGATGTGATCGATAGTAGCGGGCAGCACTTGGGTGGCCATATTATTCCTGGCCACAGGCTGATGCAGTCGAGCCTATTGGGTGATACAGGCCGCATTGCCTGGAGCGCACAGCACAACCGAGATGACCAATTGGATAGTGAATGGCTAGCGACTAACACACAGCAGGCAATTGAGCAGGGGACATTGTGTGCCAGTGTCGCTTATTTGGAACACCTGATAGACAAATTGTGCCACCAGCTTCAACTGGACGTTGTAATTGTGACCGGGGGCGATGCAGAACAATTAATCAGTTTGCTCAATACAGGTTTCAAAAAGTATCTTAAATACCAAAAAGATCTGGTTTTACAGGGACTTTTCTATTGGTTCTTGGATAATCTGACTAAAAAAACGGCAGATAAAGCCAATTCATAGCCAATTTTAAAAAAATCATAAAAAAGCATTGCCAAACCAAAATGAGGTAGCTAAAATTCCCGCCACTTAATGACATGCCCCAGGCATGATGATTAAGCCGGCTTAGCTCAGTAGGTAGAGCAACTGACTTGTAATCAGTAGGTCGCCAGTTCGATTCCGGCAGCCGGCACCATTATTCTTAAGGGTTGCATTGCAACCCTTAGTATTAAGCAGGTAGAGTAAAGATTACTGCTTGCAATTACTGCAACAAATTGGCATCATGCGCGCTCTTTTGAGCAGACATGTTTGCTCAAGTCCTGGAGGGGTTCCCGAGCGGCCAAAGGGATCAGACTGTAAATCTGACGCGAAAGCTTCGCTGGTTCGAATCCAGCCCCCTCCACCATTTTTCACCCGGTCAGCAATTCTCATCAGTGACAACTGAGTCAGGGCTGACTGGTAGCGAACGATTGTTCGTATGCTTTATCACAGTGTGGATATAGCGCGGGTATAGTTCAATGGTAGAACCTCAGCCTTCCAAGCTGATGATGCGGGTTCGATCCCCGCTACCCGCTCCAATTACTGTATCAAACAATTTGCCGATATAGCTCAGTAGGTAGAGCACTCCCTTGGTAAGGGAGAGGTCAGCAGTTCAAATCTGCTTATCGGCACCAGCTTTGCCTGGGTAGCTATATCAAGGCAAACAATAGGGTGCAGGGTGCAGGTACGAGTAACGTACGACCCGGTAGACACCCGTTTTAACATTGGAACTTAAAACGCGGATATTCCGGGAGGCTATATAATGGCTAAAGAAAAATTTGAACGTAACAAACCGCACGTAAACGTCGGCACCATTGGCCACGTTGACCACGGTAAAACGACCCTAACTGCAGCAATCTGTACTGTATTGGCAAAAGTATACGGCGGTGCCGCTCGAGCTTTCGCAGATATCGATAACGCTCCAGAAGAAAAAGAGCGTGGTATCACGATTTCAACCTCACACGTTGAATACGAAACTCCAGCCCGTCACTATGCACACGTAGACTGCCCAGGCCACGCTGACTATGTTAAAAACATGATCACCGGTGCTGCACAGATGGACGGCGCGATTTTGGTAGTATCGGCTGCAGACGGCCCAATGCCACAGACACGTGAGCACATCTTGTTATCACGTCAGGTAGGTGTACCTAAGATCATCGTATTCTTGAACAAATGCGACATGGTCGACGACGAAGAGTTGTTAGAGCTTGTCGAGATGGAAGTTCGTGAATTGCTAGACCAATACGAATTCCCAGGCGACGACACGCCAATCATCCGTGGTTCAGCGTTGAAAGCGTTGGAAGGTGACGAAGGCCCATTAGGTCAAGAAGCTATCGTAGCATTAGGCGAAGCACTAGACACTTACATCCCAGAGCCAGAGCGTGCGATTGACAAGCCATTCTTGTTGCCAATCGAAGACGTATTCTCAATCTCAGGTCGTGGTACGGTAGTAACCGGCCGTGTTGAGAGCGGTGTGGTCAAAGTGGGTGAAGAGATCGAAATCGTTGGTATCAAAGATACAACGAAGACTACGGTAACTGGTGTAGAGATGTTCCGTAAATTGCTTGACCAAGGTGAAGCAGGCGACAACGTAGGTGTACTACTACGTGGTACTAAGCGTGATGAAGTTGAGCGTGGTCAGGTATTGGCACACGTTGGCACTATCAACCCGCATACTCGTTTCGAAGCTGAAGTGTATGTTCTATCAAAAGAAGAAGGTGGTCGTCATACTCCATTCTTCAAAGGCTACCGTCCACAGTTCTACTTCCGTACGACTGACGTAACGGGTGCTTGTGAACTACCAGAAGGCGTAGAGATGGTTATGCCAGGTGATAACATCAAAATGAACGTAGAGTTGATCGCTCCGATTGCGATGGACGAAGGTTTGCGCTTTGCGATCCGTGAAGGCGGTCGTACAGTAGGCGCTGGTGTTGTTGCTAAAATTCTTGAATAATCAATTGCAATTCAAATAAGGCAGGGTATAATTCCCTGCCTTAATTTTTGACAATCAGTTTTAGGCCAGTAGTTCAATTGGTAGAGCGTCGGTCTCCAAAACCGAAAGTTGGGGGTTCGAGTCCCTCCTGGCCTGCCACTTTCTCTATTGTAATGAGTTTAAGTGGCTGATAATAAAGGTTTATTTCATGAGCGCACAGGCGACAAATACAGGTTCTAAATTAGACGGTTTGAAGTGGTTCTTTGCTTTTGCATTAATCGCGGCAGGGATTTATGGCTTCAATTATTTGTCTGAAGAGTCAATTTTAATTCGCACAGCCGTAGTTCTAGTGTCAGTGATTCTAGCAATTGTTGCTGCTATGGCAACTGCAAAGGGTCAGGCGTTTTGGAAGTTTGCTCGTGAAGCGCGCACTGAGCTGCGCAAAGTTATTTGGCCAACGTCGAACGAGACAGTAAAGACAACTATTATGGTAATCATCATGGTTATCATTCTCGGTTTGTTTTTAGCCTTGATTGATTGGCTCATAAATAGCTTCTTAATTAGTCCGATTATCGGCTAGGAGTTCTTGCATGGCACTACGTTGGTACGTTGTACAAGCCTTTTCAGGCTATGAAAACAAAGTAAAAACCATGCTGGAAGAGCGTATCCAGTTAGCGGGTTTAGAAGACAAGTTTGGCGAAGTTCTTGTTCCTACTGAAGAAGTGGTTGAAATGAGAGCTGGTCAAAAGAGACGTAGTGAGCGCAAGTTCTTCCCAGGTTATGTATTAGTTCAGATGGATATGGACGAAGAATCATGGCAAGTAGTTCGAAATACTCCACGAGTCATGGGCTTTATCGGCGGTACTTCAGATCGCCCAGCTCCAATTAGTGAGAAAGAAGCCAATGCGATCTTGAATCGTATAGAAGACAGTGGCGATAAACCGAAGCCAAAAGTTTTGTTTGAACCCGGCGAAATGGTGCGGGTTACTGATGGTCCGTTCGCGGACTTTAACGGTGTTGTAGAGTCTGTAAACTACGAGAAAAGCCGTTTACAAGTGTCTGTCTCTATCTTTGGACGCTCAACTCCTGTAGAATTGGAGTTCAGCCAAGTCGAAAAAGGCTAGGCAGCAAAACGAATTCAGCGTATCTCTGTTTGGGAAACCAACACGGGGAGCGCTTTATTGTCTTTGTAAAAAAGATATTTTTGTTAAAACGGGGAGCTAGTTAAAGCTAGCGTTTGAACCCACATAGAGGTGAAACATGGCTAAGAAAGTCGAAGCTTATATTAAGCTACAAGTAGCAGCCGGTATGGCTAATCCTAGTCCACCAGTTGGCCCAGCTTTGGGTCAGCATGGTGTGAACATCATGGAATTCTGTAAAGCTTTTAACGCGCAAACAGAAAAACTGGAAAAAGGTCTTCCGACTCCAGTAGTAATCACTGTTTATAATGATCGTAGCTTTACATTCATTACTAAAACTCCTCCAGCGTCTGTTCTAATCAAAAAAGCATTAGGCCTCAAGTCTGGTAGTGCAACTCCTAATACTAAGAAAGTGGGTAAAATTACTCGCGCTCAGTTAGAAGAGATTGCTACAACTAAAGAGCCTGATTTAACTGCTGCGGATATGGATGCAGCCGTTAAGACAATCGCTGGCACAGCACGCTCAATGGGCGTCGACGTAGAGGGTTAAGGTAATGGCTAAAATTTCAAAACGTATTCGCGCTATCAACGAAAAAGTTGCTGGTCGCACAGTCTTTTCAGCTGAAGAAGCTATTCAGTTGTTAAAAGAAGTTTCTACTGTCAAGTTCGACGAAAGTCTTGAGGTTGCAATTAACCTTGGTATCGACCCACGTAAATCTGATCAGGTTGTTCGTGGCGCTACCGTTCTTCCAAATGGTACAGGTAAAGACGTTCGCGTTGCTGTATTCACAAATAATGTGGATGAGGCAAAAGCTGCGGGTGCAGATATTGCCGGTATGGAAGATTTAGCTGAAGAAGTTAAGAAAGGTAACTTGGACTTTGACGTTGTAATTGCTAGTCCAGACGCAATGCGTGTGGTTGGTCAATTAGGTCAGATTTTAGGTCCTCGTGGCTTAATGCCAAACCCAAAAGTGGGTACGGTAACACCTGACGTTGCAACTGCAGTTAAAAACGCCAAAGCTGGTCAGGTTCAATACCGTGCAGATAAAAACGGTATCGTTCACGCTGCAATTGGTAAAGTAACATTTGAAAGCAATGCGCTTCTAGAAAACTTAACCAGTTTACTAATCGCATTGAAAAAAGCTAAACCCGCTTCATCAAAAGGCACCTATATGAAGAAGATTTCTCTTTCTTCAACTATGGGTCCTGGTTTAGCAATCGATCAGTCGAGCTTATCGCTTAAGGACTGATTATAAAGGCTTTGGGTTTCCTGGGGTGTGAAAGCAATTCAGGGAACCGTCAAAGACCGTAGGTACTGGTGAATCGCTTATCTCAGTAGATATAGAGATTACGACCAACTGGTTTAATGATTGCCTACGCAGACGGTGAGACCTTGATGAAACTTTTTAAGTGGAATCGTTCACCGTAACTCAAAGGATAAGGCTTGCCTTATCAAACGTAAAACTCGACCGGAGCGAAAGCAAAGGTTCGAAAAACTGGAGGTGAACTAGTGGCACTTAGACTTGAAGGCAAAAAGGCGATTGTTACTGAAGTAAATACAGTAGCAAAAGACGCCCTTTCAGCCGTAGTAGCTGAGTACCGCGGTTTAACAGTAGAGCAAATGACTGCGCTTCGTGTGAAAGCACGTGAAAGCAATGTTTATGTGCGCGTTATTCGTAACACGCTAGCTCGTCGTGCTGTTGAAGAGACTGAGTTCGCTTGTATGCAAGATGCATTAACTGGTCCTTTGGTTTATGCGTTCTCTATCGATGCACCTGGTGCAGCGGCGCGTCTATTTAAAGACTTCGCAAAAGAGAACAAACAACTTGAAGTAACTGGTATTGCTATTGGTGGTGAGTTACATGGCCCTGAGCGTCTTGACGCTGTGGCTGCCTTGCCAACAAGAGACGAAGCACTTGCTACATTGATGATGGTTATGAACGCACCTATCACTAAACTTGCTCGTACTTTCAAAGAAGTACCGACCAAGGTTACTCGTGTGGTTGCTGCAGTTCGCGATCAAAAACAAGCGGCCTAAGACTCTATAGTTCGAGATCTGTTTAACCGTAGTTTTAACATTTTGTTAATTTTAAATTTAAATACCCAGGAGACTAGAAATGGCTCTATCTAAAGATGATATCTTGAACGCTATTGCTGAAATGAGCGTAATGGAAGTTGTTGAACTTGTTGAAGCAATGGAAGAAAAATTCGGTGTTTCTGCTGCCGCTGCTGTTGCAGTAGCTGGCCCAGCTGCTGGCGGTGACGCTGGTGCAGCTGCAGAGCAAACTGAGTTTGACGTTGTAATGAAAAGCTTTGGCGGTAACAAAGTAGCTGTAATTAAAGCTATCCGCGGCATCACTGGTCTTGGCTTGAAAGAAGCTAAAGACATGGTTGAAGGCGCTCCTGTTGCTGTTAAAGAAGGTGTTGAGAAAGCTGAAGCAGAAGACATCAAGAAGCAATTGGAAGAAGCTGGCGCAGAAGTTGAAGTCAAGTAATAAGTCTATTACTTGGTGTCAGTTTCGACAGCAAACAGTCCAAAATGGCTGGTGACTTTGTCACCGGCCTTTTTGCCGTTTTAACGGCAAGTGGTTAAGAGCCACACTTAGTAGAAATTTCTACGCAATATATCACTGGTTAAAAGCTAGCTAGCCGAGGAACCCGCATGGCATATTCATACACTGAGAAAAAGCGAATCCGTAAGGATTTTGGTCGACGTTCCAATATTCTCGATGTGCCTTATCTTTTGGCAATCCAAAAAGATTCATACCGTGAATTTCTTGAGCCAAGAGGCGATGAAGATTCAGGTTTGGACTCAGCGTTCAAGTCTATTTTCGCAATTGAAAGTTATTCAGGTAACGCCGCATTAGAATACGTCGGATATTCATTGGGCGAACCTGTCTTTAATGTTAAAGAATGTCAAATTCGTGGCATAACCTATGCTGCACCACTTCGCGTCAAAATTCGCTTGGTCATCTATGATAAAGACTCTAAGACCAAAAAAGTAAAAGATATTCGCGAACAAGAAGTATTCATGGGTGAACTACCGTTAATGACAGAAAACGGTACCTTCGTAATTAACGGTACTGAGCGTGTTATTGTGTCTCAGTTACACCGTAGTCCTGGTGTGTTCTTCGACTCAGATCGAGGTAAAACACACAGCTCAGGTAAGCTACTTTATCAAGCTCGCGTTATACCTTACCGTGGTTCATGGTTGGATTTCGAATTTGATCCAAAAGATATGCTTTATGTGCGAATCGACCGTCGCCGTAAACTGCCTGCTTCGATTATTCTTCGTTCTTTGGGTTACAACACCCAGGACATGCTTGACATGTTCTTCGAGCGTAATAATTTCTACATCACTAAGAAAGGCGAGGTTCAGCTTGAGCTGATCCCATCACGCTTACGTGGTGAAACGGCTACTTTTGAAATCAAAGCTAAGGGTAAAGTTGTTGTAGAAGAAGGTCGTCGTATTACACCTCGACATATTGCACAACTTGAAAAAGCTGGTGTTAAAAAGCTAGACGTTCCAACGGAGTATATCTACGGCCGCGCATTAGCTACTGACATTATCGATAAAGAGTCGGGCGAAATTATTGCTGAAGCAAACGCAGAGATTACCGAAGAAATTCTAGAAAAGATGATTGAGTCTGGTGTAACTGAAGTTCCTACACTTTACACCAACGATCTCGATCATGGCCCATATATGTCAGATACATTGCGTATCGACTCAACCCGTACTCCACTTGAGGCGAAAGTTGAAATCTATCGCATGATGCGTCCTGGCGAACCGCCAACGCAAGATGCGGCAGAAGCATTATTTGAAAACCTATTCTTCAACCTTGAGCGTTATGACCTATCTCGCGTTGGTCGTATGAAGTTCAATCGTCGCGTTGGTCGTGATGAGATTGAAGGTGAGGGAACACTTTCCAACCAAGATATTATTGATGTCATTAAAACATTGATCGAAATTCGTAACGGTAGTGGTACAGTAGATGATATTGACCACTTAGGTAACCGTCGTATTCGTTGTGTTGGCGAAATGGCAGAAAACCAATTCCGTGTTGGTTTAGTTCGTGTTGAGCGTGCTGTTAAAGAACGTCTGTCCCAAGCAGAAAGTGAAAACTTGATGCCGCAAGACCTTATCAACGCAAAACCAGTTTCTGCTGCAGTTAAAGAATTCTTTGGCTCAAGTCAGTTGTCTCAGTTTATGGATCAAAATAATCCATTATCTGAAATTACTCACAAACGTCGAGTTTCGGCATTAGGCCCTGGTGGTTTGACGCGTGAGCGCGCGGGCTTTGAGGTTCGTGACGTACACCCAACTCACTATGGTCGTGTGTGTCCGATTGAAACACCGGAAGGTCCAAACATTGGTTTGATTAACTCTTTGGCATGTTATGCCAGAACCAACCAGTATGGTTTCCTTGAAACACCATATCGTCGTGTTGCTGATGGTAAGCCTACTGCCGATGTGGATTATTTGTCTGCGATTGATGAAGGCAAATTTGTCATTGCACAGGCAAACGCCAACCTGGATAAGAACGGAACCTTCTCAGATGATTTGGTACCTTCTCGATTCCAGGGTGAGTTTATGTTGGCCACGCCAGATCAGGTTCAATATATGGATGTTTCACCGCAGCAGATCGTATCAGTTGCAGCGAGTATGATTCCATTCCTTGAGCACGATGATGCGAACCGTGCATTAATGGGTTCAAACATGCAGCGTCAGGCAGTTCCAACTTTGCGTGCTGAAAAACCACTTGTTGGTACCGGCATGGAAAGAACAGTAGCTGTCGATTCAGGTGTGGTTGTAGCAGCAAAGCGCGGTGGTGTTGTTGATCAAGTCGATGCCAGCCGAGTAGTAATTCGTGTAAATGAAGATGAAGTGGGTGATAACGACTCAGGTGTAGATATTTACAACTTCACCAAGTACACGCGCTCAAACCAAAACACTTGTATCAATCAGCGTCCAATCGTTAAGCAAGGCGACATCGTTGCTCGCGGTGACGTTCTGGCTGATGGCCCATCTACAGACTTGGGTGAGTTAGCGCTTGGTCAGAATATGCGCGTAGCATTTATGCCTTGGAATGGTTACAACTTTGAGGATTCGATCCTTATCTCAGAGAATGTGGTGCAGGAAGATCGCTTCACCAGTATCCATATTCAGGAATTAACCTGTATCTCTCGTGATACTAAGTTGGGACCTGAAGAAATTACAGCTGATATTCCAAACGTTGGCGAAAGCGCACTAAGCAAACTGGATGAATCAGGTATTGTTTATATAGGTGCTGAAGTAAAACCAGGCGATATTCTGGTTGGTAAAGTAACACCAAAAGGCGAAACGCAATTAACTCCAGAAGAGAAGTTATTGAGAGCCATCTTTGGTGAGAAAGCTTCAGACGTTAAAGATACTTCGTTGCGCGTCGGTACCTCAACTCACGGAACGGTTATTGACGTTCAAGTCTTTACTCGTGACGGCGTTGAGAAAGATGCTCGTGCAAAAGAAATCGAGAATGCTGAAGTCGCTAGCGCTAAGAAAGATTTAAATGATGAGTTCCGTATCTTGGCAGATAGTATTTACCAGCGTGCGCGTAACCTTGTTATGGGTTGTGTTGGTGAGAAGGGGCCAAATAAATTCAAGAAAGGCAGCAAAATCACTGTTGACTACTTGGATGAGCTTGAGCCTTCACAGTATCTAGAAATTCAGTTGCGAGTTGAGGAAAAACAACAAGCCCTTGAAAGTCTGGCTAACTATCTTGCTGAACAGCGCAAAGAGTATGACAAGAAGTTTGAAGTCCAGAAGCTTAAAATCACTCAAGGTGATGATTTGGCTCCAGGCGTTCAGAAAATCGTTAAAGTTTACTTGGCGGTTAAACGTCGTATTCAGCCTGGTGACAAGATGGCGGGGCGTCACGGTAACAAAGGTGTTATTTCAACTATTGTTCCGATTGAAGATATGCCATATGACGAAAATGGTGAGCCAGTGGATATCGTATTGAACCCGCTGGGCGTACCTTCACGTATGAACATCGGTCAGATTCTTGAAACCCACTTAGGCTGGGCCGCAAAAGGTGTCGGCACTAAAATTGGTGAGTTGTTGGATACTGGCAAAGCACCTAAGACTGTTCGCACATTCTTGAATAAAGTTTATAACCATCGTGATGACAAGACTGTTGATTTGTCAGAAATGACGGATGATGAAGTTATGACAATGGCTGGTAACCTTCGTTTTGGCGTGCCAATGGGCACACCAGTATTCGATGGTGCAACGGAAGAAGACATTCATGCAATGTTTGATTTGGCTGAGTTACCTAAATCAGGCCAAACCTGGTTGTACGATGGACGAACTGGTGATCGCTTCGAGCGTCCAGTGACCGTTGGTTATATGTATATGCTGAAGCTGAATCACTTGGTTGATGACAAGATGCACGCCCGTTCTACCGGTTCGTACAGCTTGGTTACACAGCAACCACTAGGCGGTAAAGCGCAATTCGGTGGTCAACGTTTCGGTGAGATGGAGGTGTGGGCACTGGAAGCTTACGGTGCTGCTTATACCTTGCAAGAGATGCTCACAGTTAAATCGGATGATGTGAATGGTCGTACCCGCATGTATAAAAACATTGTGGATGGTGATCATCGCATGGAGCCGGGTATGCCAGAGTCATTCAACGTATTGACTAAGGAAATCCGCTCATTAGCGATTAACATTGAGCTTGAGCACGAAGATTAAGCACTGGCGACTCCATCGGCTCCACAGTAACTGTGGAGCCATTAGGGTAAAGGTTTTAACTCCATCAGGAGAGCGATTGTGAAAGACTTATTAAATTTTATTAAGCAGCAGAACCAGTCCGAAGAGTTTGATGCGATCCGTATTGGCTTGGCATCACCGGACCAGATCCGCTCTTGGTCATTTGGCGAAGTAAAAAAGCCAGAGACAATTAACTATCGTACCTTTAAACCGGAACGTGACGGTTTATTTTGTGCCAAGATCTTTGGCCCAGTAAAAGATTACGAATGTTTGTGTGGAAAATACAAGCGTCTAAAGCACCGCGGCATTATCTGTGAAAAATGTGGTGTAGAAGTCACGTTAACAAAGGTTCGTCGTGAGCGCATGGGTCATATTGACCTAGCTTGTCCTGTTGCCCATATCTGGTTCTTGAAGTCATTGCCAAGTCGTATTGGTATGTTGATGGATATGACGCTACGTGATATCGAGCGTATTCTTTACTTCGAAGCTTTCGTTGTTACAGAGCCAGGCATGACAACTTTGGAAGCGGGTCAGCTATTAAGCGAAGAAGGTTACTTGGACGCTTTAGAAGAGTTCGGTGATGATTTCGAAGCTAAGATGGGTGCTGAAGCGATCAGTGCACTGCTTGATCTGATTGACCTGAAAGAAGAAGCTCAGCGAATTCGTGAGGAAGAAATTCCTTCGACTAACTCTGAAACCAAATTAAAGAAGTTAAGCAAACGCTTAAAACTTCTAGAAGCATTCCTGGATTCAGGTAATGATCCTCAATGGATGATCATGACTGTATTACCAGTACTTCCACCAGATTTGCGTCCACTTGTTCCTCTGGATGGTGGTCGTTTCGCAACATCTGATTTGAATGATTTATATCGTCGAGTGATTAACCGTAACAACCGTTTACGTCGCTTGTTGGATCTTAATGCTCCAGACATTATAGTCCGCAACGAAAAGCGTATGTTACAAGAATCAGTAGATGCTCTGTTAGATAACGGTCGTCGTGGCCGAGCCATCACAGGTTCTAACAAACGTCCATTGAAATCACTTGCTGACATGATCAAAGGTAAGCAAGGCCGTTTCCGTCAGAACCTGTTAGGTAAACGTGTAGATTACTCAGGCCGTTCTGTAATCGTTGTTGGACCAACATTGAAATTGCATCAATGTGGTCTGCCCAAGAAAATGGCACTTGAGCTGTTCAAACCATTTATTTACAGCAAGCTTGAGCTACGTGGTCTTGCAACAACCATTAAAGCTGCAAAGAAAATGGTTGAGCGCGAAGAACCAGTAGTTTGGGATATCCTGGAAGAAGTTATTCGTGAGCATCCGGTACTACTTAACCGTGCTCCAACACTTCACCGCTTAGGTATCCAGGCATTTGAACCTGTATTGGTTGAAGGTAAAGCAATTCAGCTACACCCTCTAGTCTGCGTGGCATACAACGCTGACTTTGATGGTGACCAAATGGCGGTACACGTTCCATTGACGATTGAAGCCCAGCTTGAAGCTCGTGCTTTGATGATGTCGACCAACAATATTTTATCTCCAGCTAATGGTGAGCCAATTATCGTTCCTACGCAGGATGTTGTACTTGGTCTTTACTACTTAACGCGTGATCGTGTTAATGCCAAAGGCGAAGGTATGATCTTTGCTGATGCAGACGAAGTTCAGCGCGCATATGCTAATGGTATTGTAGACCTGCACGCGAAAGTTAAAGTTCGATTGCCAATGGTTGATATCGATGAAGAGGGTACTAAAACTGCTCGCATCGAACTTGCCGAAACTACAGTGGGTCGTTCACTTTTATGGGGCATTGTTCCTGACGGTATTAGTTTCGAACTAGTCAACAAGGCAATGACCAAGAAAGCGATTTCTAAGTTGGTGAATACCTGTTATCGCGAGTGCGGCTTGAAAGCTACGGTGATCTTTGCTGACCAATTGATGTATACGGGCTTTAGCTATGCGACACGTTCAGGTGCTTCGGTTGGTATCGAAGACATGGCAATCCCAGATGCTAAAGCAGGGATCATTGAAGCAGCGGAAAAAGAAGTTGCCGAGATTCAAGAACAGTTTAACTCTGGTTTGGTAACTCAAGGCGAGCGCTACAACAAGGTTGTTGATATCTGGTCTCATACCAACGAGAAAGTTGCAAAAGCGATGATGGACTTCATCGGTACCGAAGAAGTTGTTGATAAAGAAGGCAATACAGTTCGTCAGCCATCTTTCAACTCTATCTTTATGATGGCCGACTCAGGTGCTCGTGGTAGTGCTGCCCAGATTCGTCAGCTAGCGGGTATGCGTGGTCTGATGGCTAAGCCGGATGGCTCGATTATTGAGATGCCGATTACGGCAAACTTCCGCGAAGGTCTGGATGTATCTCAGTACTTTATTTCGACGCACGGTGCACGTAAAGGTTTGGCCGATACGGCATTGAAAACAGCTAACTCTGGTTATTTGACTCGTCGTTTGGTTGATGTTGCGCAAGACATGGTTATCACTGAGCATGACTGTGGTACCGAAGAAGGTATCTATATGTCTCCGCTAATTGAAGGTGGTGATGTTGTTGAGCCATTGCGTGAACGTGTATTGGGTCGTGTTATTGCTGAGCATGTTTATGTTCCAGGCACGGACGATGTATTAGCAGAAGCTGGCACGCTACTTGACGAGAAGTGGGTGGAGATTCTAGAGCAAAACTCTGTAGACCAGGTTAAGGTTCGCTCTGTAATCACTTGTTCAACTCGTACCGGTGTTTGTGCCGCCTGTTATGGTCGTGACTTGGCTCGTGGTCATATCATCAATCAAGGTGAAGCAGTTGGTGTAATTGCTGCTCAATCAATTGGTGAGCCAGGTACTCAGTTAACGATGCGTACGTTCCACATCGGTGGTGCGGCATCTCGTGCGTCTGCTGACAACAATGTACAAATTAAAAACGATGGCCAGATTCGTCTTAAAAACGCTAAGACAGTTGAGCGTCAAGATGGCAAGCTAGTGATCGTTTCGCGTTCAGCTGAATTGAACGTAATTGATGAATATGGTCGTGAGCGTGAGCGTTATAAAGTTCCTTACGGTTCTGTTCTTAGCACTAAAGAAGGTGAGAAAGCGAAAGGGGGCGACATCGTTGCCAACTGGGATCCGCACACTCACCCAATTATTGCTGAGCTAGACGGTAAAATTGAGTTCGTTGATATGATTGAAGGCGTTAACATTGAACGCCAGACTGATGAACTTACTGGCTTGAGCTCAATCGTAATTACTGAAAACAAGCAGCGTAGTGGTAGTAAAAGTTCTGATGTTAAGCCTGCGATCAAATTGCTTGATAAGAAGGGCAAAGATCTTTATATCCCAGGTACGGAAATGCCAGCGGTATACTTCTTACCAACTAACGCTATCGTTAGCTTGGAAGATGGCTCTGAAGTAAATATTGGTGATGCAATTGCCCGTATTCCTCAAGAGAGTTCAAAAACAAAAGATATTACCGGTGGTCTACCACGAGTGGCAGACTTGTTCGAAGCTCGCAAACCGAAAGAACCTGCTATTTTGGCAGAGATTTCAGGTACTGTGACCTTTGGTAAAGAAACAAAAGGTAAACGTCGCTTAGTTATAACTCCCCAAGACGGCGGCGATACCTATGAAGAGCTAATTCCTAAATGGCGTCAGCTCAACGTTTTCGAAGGTGAAAAAGTTGAGAAAGGTGAGGTGGTATCTGACGGTGCAGACAATCCACACGATATCTTACGTCTGAAAGGGATTACTGAACTTGCACGTTACATTGTCAACGAAGTGCAAGAAGTCTATCGTCTGCAAGGCGTAGGCATTAACGATAAGCACATCGAAGTGATTATTCGCCAGATGTTGCGTAAGTGTATTGTCACTGATGCAGGTGACTCACTACTTCTAAAAGGTGATCAGATGGAAGTAGTTAGAGTGCTTGAAGAAAATGACAAGCTTGTTGAAGCCGGTAAGGATCCAGTACACTTTGAACGTGTATTGATGGGTATTACAAAAGCTTCTTTGGCAACTGAGTCCTTTATTTCTGCAGCTTCCTTCCAGGAAACAACGCGGGTACTTACCGAAGCGGCTGTTAATGGTAAGACTGATGATTTGCGTGGCTTGAAAGAGAATGTCATCGTAGGTCGTCTGATTCCAGCAGGTACAGGTTTAACCTATCATGCGGAACGCCGTCGTAAACGCGCAGAGTCAGTGACTGAAGACTTAGGCCTAACAGCAGACGAAGTAGAACAGGCACTGTCTGATGAGCTCAGCTCAATTAATGAGGGTGAGGACTGATCAAGAGATCTGCTTGGCTAATGATCAAACTTTAGCCAAGCTTGACTTTAAATCATGACCTCTTTAGAATAGCGCGCCCTAGAGTTATCGGCGCGCAAGTTTAGCGTGAACTAGATATAGAGATTTTATTAAATGGCTACAATTAATCAGCTAGTAAGAAAACCTCGCACAAAGCAGGTAAAAAAGACAAACGTTCCTGCATTGGAAGCTTGTCCGCAACGTCGTGGCGTTTGTACTCGTGTTTATACTACTACGCCAAAAAAGCCAAACTCGGCTTTGCGTAAAGTAGCGCGTGTACGCTTAACTAACGGTTATGAAGTTTCTTCATACATCGGTGGTGAAGGTCACAACCTACAAGAGCACAGCGTAGTACTTATCCGTGGCGGTCGTGTAAAAGATTTGCCAGGTGTACGTTATCACTGTGTTCGCGGTACGCTTGACCTTGCAGGTGTTAAAGATCGTAAGCAGGGCCGTTCTAAGTACGGTGCTAAGCGACCAAAAGGTTAATTTAATTCACGCAAAAGCCTTATTGCGGCGTTATTTAGAATTATTTTGCGGCTCATTGGTAAATCACCAAATCGCATTAAAATAATTCAAATGCCTGGCAATAAGACTTTTTCGAAGAATTAAAAGCTAGCTTGCTAAATTAAACGCTAGCAACTGGTCTTAATATCTTTGACATATTGAGACCATACAATTAGAGAATAGTCTAGTAGCTGACCGTCCGGTCGGCTATTTCACTATGTGAGTAAGGCCAGATAAGAAACGTAACTGCTTATTCTGGATTATCCTGAAGTTACACATGCATGAGGAAAATTTAACATGCCAAGAAGACGTGTTGTCGCGAAACGCGAAATCCTTCCTGATCCTAAGTTCGGAAGTGAATTGTTAGCGAAGTTCATAAACGTATTGATGCAAGATGGTAAAAAGTCTACTGCTGAAAAAATTGTTTATGGTGCTTTGGACATTATCACTGAGAAAAAATCAGGCGAAGAGTCATTAGAATTATTTGAGAAAGGCTTAGATAACATCCGCCCTATGGTGGAAGTTAAGTCTCGCCGTGTAGGTGGTTCTACTTATCAGGTACCTGTTGAAGTACGCCCTGCGCGTCAAACAGCATTAGCTATGCGTTGGTTAACTGAAGCTGCTCGTAAGCGTAGCGAAAAATCAATGCGTGAGCGTTTAGCTGGCGAAGTACTTGATGCATTGGAAGGCCGTGGTTCAGCTGTTAAGAAGCGTGAAGATGTTCACCGTATGGCTGAAGCTAACAAAGCTTTCTCACATTTCCGTTGGTAATCCAAGGAGTTTATTGTGGCACGTAAAACCCCTATTGAGAGATACCGTAATGTCGGTATCTGTGCTCACGTAGATGCGGGTAAAACTACTACTACTGAGCGTATTCTTTTCTACACTGGTCTTTCGCATAAGATCGGTGAGGTGCATGATGGCGCTGCTACCATGGATTGGATGGAGCAGGAGCAAGAGCGTGGTATTACTATTACCTCTGCTGCTACTACAACCTTCTGGCGTGGTATGCAAGCTCAGTTCGACGAGCACCGTATTAACATTATCGACACCCCTGGACACGTTGACTTTACCATTGAGGTAGAGCGTTCTTTACGTGTATTGGATGGTGCTGTCGTTGTATTGTGCGGTTCGTCAGGTGTTCAGCCTCAAACTGAAACAGTATGGCGTCAAGCAAATAAGTATGAAGTTCCACGTATGGTATTTGTTAATAAAATGGACCGTACTGGTGCTGACTACTTAAATGTTGTACAGCAATTGAAAGACCGATTGAATGCTAATCCTGTTCCAATGCAATTAACCATTGGTTCAGAAGATGATTTGACCGGTGTTGTCGATCTAGTAAAAATGAAAGCTATCATCTGGAATGAAGAAGACATGGGAATGACTTTTGAATACCAGGATATTCCAGCGGATCTTCAGGATAAGTGTGAAGAGATGCGCATGGAAATGATAGAAGCGGCAGCTGAAGCTACTGAAGAATTGATGGAAAAATATTTGGAAGGCGGCGAGCTAACCGAAGAAGAAATCAAAATGGGTATTCGTAAGCGTACACTTGCTAACGAAATTATCCCTGTTTTCGGTGGTTCCGCATTTAAGAACAAGGGTGTTCAAGCAGTATTAGACGCTATTGTTGAATACATGCCTTCGCCAAAAGAAGTTAAAGCGATTCAAGGTACTGTTGACGATGAAGGCGAGGAATTTGAAATTCGTGAAGCTGATGACAGCGCACCATTTTCAGCCCTGGCGTTCAAAATTGCCACTGACCCATTTGTTGGTACTTTAACCTTCTTCCGTGTTTATTCTGGTGTTATTAATTCTGGTGACAGCATTTACAACTCAGTTAAGCAGAAGAAAGAGCGTATTGGTCGTATCGTTCAGATGCATGCTAATAGCCGTGAGGAAATCAAAGAAGTCCGCGCAGGCGATATTGCTGCTGGTGTTGGCTTTAAAGATGTTACAACAGGTGACACCTTGTGTGATCTTGACCATAAGATCATCCTGGAGCGTATGGAATTCCCTGAGCCGGTAATTTCGGTAGCAGTTGAACCTAAAACCAAAGCTGACCAAGAGAAAATGGGTATTGCTTTAGGTAAGTTGGCGCAAGAAGATCCATCTTTCCGCGTGCGTACTGATGAAGAATCAGGCCAAACCATTATTTCTGGTATGGGTGAGCTTCACTTGGATATTCTCGTTGATCGTATGAAGCGTGAGTTTAAGGTTGAAGCTAATATTGGTGCTCCTCAGGTTGCTTACCGTGAGTCGATTCGCAATACCGTTGAAGTCGAAGGCAAATTCGTACGTCAATCAGGTGGTCGCGGTCAATACGGTCACGTTTGGGTTAAACTTGAGCCGCAAGAAGTTGGCACAGGCTTTGTATTTGAAAATGCTATCGTCGGTGGTGTTGTTCCAAAAGAATACATCGGTGCAGTTGCTAAGGGTATTGAAGAGCAGCTAGAAAACGGTATTCTAGCGGGCTACCCTGTGTTAGACGTTAAAGCGACTCTTTATGATGGTTCTTACCATGATGTCGACTCGAATGAAATGGCGTTTAAGATTGCTGGTAGCTTGGCTGTTAAAAACGCAGCGAAAACTGCTAATCCAGCATTATTAGAGCCTATGATGAAGGTTGAAGTTGTAACACCTGAAGAGTACATGGGCGATGTTATGGGTGACCTTAACCGTCGTCGTGGTCTTGTGAAAGGTATGGGCGAAAATGCCTCCGGCAAAGTAATTGATGCTGAAGTACCGCTTTCAGAAATGTTTGGTTATGCTACTGACGTGCGCAGTTTGTCGCAAGGTCGTGCTAGCTTTACCATGGAGTTCGCGCATTATGCAGAAGCTCCGAATAACATTGCTGAAGCGATTATGAGCAAGAATTCTTAATTTTATTATTGAAACATTAGTTCCAAACTTTAATTAGAGGAATTGAAAATGGCTAAAGAAAAATTTGAACGTAACAAACCGCACGTAAACGTCGGCACTATTGGCCACGTTGACCACGGTAAAACGACCCTAACTGCAGCAATCTGTACTGTATTGGCAAAAGTATACGGCGGTGCCGCTCGAGCTTTCGCAGATATCGATAACGCTCCAGAAGAAAAAGAGCGTGGTATCACGATTTCAACCTCACACGTTGAATACGAAACTCCAGCCCGTCACTATGCACACGTAGACTGCCCAGGCCACGCTGACTATGTTAAAAACATGATCACCGGTGCTGCACAGATGGACGGCGCGATTTTGGTAGTATCGGCTGCAGACGGCCCAATGCCACAGACACGTGAGCACATCTTGTTATCACGTCAGGTAGGTGTACCTAAGATCATCGTATTCTTGAACAAATGCGACATGGTCGACGACGAAGAGTTGTTAGAGCTTGTCGAGATGGAAGTTCGTGAATTGCTAGACCAATACGAATTCCCAGGCGACGACACGCCAATCATCCGTGGTTCAGCGTTGAAAGCGTTGGAAGGTGACGAAGGCCCATTAGGTCAAGAAGCTATCGTAGCATTAGGCGAAGCACTAGACACTTACATCCCAGAGCCAGAGCGTGCGATTGACAAGCCATTCTTGTTGCCAATCGAGGACGTCTTCTCAATCTCAGGTCGTGGTACGGTAGTAACCGGCCGTGTTGAGAGCGGTGTGGTCAAAGTGGGTGAAGAGATCGAAATCGTTGGTATCAAAGATACAACGAAGACTACGGTAACTGGTGTAGAGATGTTCCGTAAATTGCTTGACCAAGGTGAAGCAGGCGACAACGTAGGTGTACTACTACGTGGTACTAAGCGTGATGAAGTTGAGCGTGGTCAGGTATTGGCACACGTTGGCACTATCAACCCGCATACTCGTTTCGAAGCTGAAGTGTATGTTCTATCAAAAGAAGAAGGTGGTCGTCATACTCCATTCTTCAAAGGCTACCGTCCACAGTTCTACTTCCGTACGACTGACGTAACGGGTGCTTGTGAACTACCAGAAGGCGTAGAGATGGTTATGCCAGGTGATAACATCAAAATGAACGTAGAGTTGATCGCTCCGATTGCGATGGACGAAGGTTTGCGCTTTGCGATCCGTGAAGGCGGTCGTACAGTAGGCGCTGGTGTTGTTGCTAAAATTCTTGAATAATTGATAGCAGCTGTTTAAGAGCGAGTCTTCGGACTCGCTTTTTTATTAAGTTCTTTTTGCGACTTATTTGCCAAAAGGCTTGTTATAAGCGACCTTTTGCAATATAATGCGCGTCCCTTAGTAGGCGTAACGGCCACTATTAGGGTTGTTCTTGCGAAGCAATCTCAGACTTTTTAGAAAGTAAGTTATTGATTTTGCTAACAACGGGCTCGATTGGAGTCTGATATAGTTTGGTAACCGCACCCCTCGTTGTAGCAGGGTGGAGCGGTTTTTTATGTTCTTTAATTTTTAAAGTGGAGTTCTTTGCAATGGCAAAGCAACGTATTCGAATCAGATTGAAAGCGTTTGATCACAAGTTGATTGACCAATCGACTTCAGAGATCGTAAATACCGCTAAACGTACAGGTGCTCAGGTAAAAGGTCCTATCCCTTTACCAACTCGTAAAGAGCGTTTCACCATCCTGGTTTCTCCGCACGTAAATAAAGATGCGCGTGATCAGTATGAAATTCGTACGCATAAGCGTTTGGTGGACATCATCGAGCCAACGGAAAAAACAGTTGATGCTTTGATGAAGTTGGATTTGGCTGCTGGTGTTGATGTTCAAATTAGCCTTTCTTAAGGCAACACTAGAAGCAAGGTAGATAACCATTTCGGTTGAGGTTTATAAAACATGGCTATCGGAATAGTAGGTATAAAACGAGGAATGACTCGTGTCTTCACTGAAGACGGCGTGTCTATCCCGGTTACCGTAGTAGAAGCCGATCCAAACCGCATCGCGCAGTTGAAAACAACTGACGTTGACGGTTATGAAGCGGTCCAGATTACTACAGGAAGCCGTAAGGCAAACCGCATCAGTAAGGCGGAAGCTGGACATTATAAGAAAGCTGGCGTTGAAGCAGGTCGTAGTTTATGGGAGTTCCGCGTGAATTCTTTGGACGGCTTTGAAGTTGGTGGCGTAGTTAAAGTTGATATCTTTGAAGCGGGTCAGAAAGTTGACGTAACAGGTACCTCTAAAGGTAAAGGTTACGCTGGCGTAATTAAACGCTGGAACTTCCGCGGTCAAGATTCTACCCACGGTAACTCTTTGTCTCACCGTGCTCCAGGTTCTATTGGTCAAAACCAAACTCCTGGTCGCGTATTTAAAGGCAAGAAGATGTCAGGTCATATGGGTGCTGAGCGTGTAACGGTACAAACTCTTGAAGTTGTACGTGTTGATGCTGAGCGCAATTTGTTGTTAATCAAAGGTGCCGTCCCAGGCGCTACCGGTGGTGACGTTATCGTACGTCCTGCTGAGAAAGCCTAGGCCAAGAGGAGTTGACTATGGAACTTAGTTTAACATCTGGCGGCGCAATCAAGGTTTCTGAAGTGGCTTTTGGTCGTGAGTTTAACGAATCATTAGTTCACCAGGTGGTCGTTGCTTATTTAGCGGCTGCTCGTGCCGGTACTCGTGCACAAAAGAACCGTAGCGCTGTTAGTGGTGGTGGTAAGAAGCCATGGCGTCAAAAAGGTACAGGTCGTGCCCGTGCTGGTACAATCCGTAGCCCATTATGGCGTAAAGGTGGTGTTACTTTTGCCGCGCAACCACAAGACTACACGCAAAAAGTTAACCGCAAAATGTATCGCGGTGCTATCCAAAGCATTCTTTCTGAGTTGGTTCGTCAAGAGCGTTTAATCGTTGTTGAAGACTTCTCGGTTTCAGCGCCAAAAACTAAAGAGTTAGCGGCTAAGCTGAAAGAATTGGATGTTAAAGAAGCATTAATCGTAACAGATTCTGTTGATGAGAATTTGTTCTTAGCTTCTCGCAACTTGTACAAAGTTGACGTGCGCGATGTGAACGCACTTGACCCTGTCAGCCTAATCGGTTTTGACAAGGTGATCATGACGGTTCCTGCGATTAAGAAAGTAGAGGAGATGTTAGGATGAACCAAGAGCGTATCTTAAAAGTTCTTCTGGCCCCTCACGTTTCAGAGAAAGCGACGATTTTGGCTGAGCGCGATGGTCAGTTTGTATTTAAAGTGGCCAAAGATGCTAACAAGCGTGAAATTAAGAAAGCCGTTGAAACCTTGTTTGAGGTTGAAGTGGAATCTGTTCGCACTTTGAACATGAAAGGTAAGCGTAAGCGTTTTGGTCTTGTAGAAGGCCGTCGTCCGAATTGGAAGAAAGCTTATGTATCATTGAAGCCTGGTCAAGACCTTGACTTTGCAGGCGGCGAGTAAGAAGGAGACAAGTAAATGGCAATTGTAAAAGCTAAACCAACTTCTCCTGGACGCCGCTTTGTAATCAAAGTGGTCAATCCAGACTTGCATAAGGGTAAACCTGAAGCAAGTTTGCTTGAGAAGAAATCTAAAAATGGTGGTCGTAATAACAATGGTCGCATTACAGTGCGTCACGTTGGCGGTGGTCATAAGCAACATTACCGTGTTATCGACTTCAAACGTAATAAAGATGGTATCCCAGCGAAAGTTGAACGTCTTGAGTATGATCCAAACCGTAGTGCACACATTGCTTTGGTTTGTTACTCAGATGGTGAGCGTCGTTACATTATCGCTCCTAAAGGTTTAAAAGCTGGTGACCCTATCATTTCTGGCGATGCAGCACCTATTAAAACGGGTAACACATTGCCAATGCGTAACATTCCGGTTGGTTCTGTTGTTCACAACATTGAACTTAAACCTGGTAAAGGTGCGCAAATGGCTCGTAGCGCAGGTGCTTACGCCCAAATCGTTGCACGTGATAGTGCATACGTAACTCTACGTTTGCGTTCGGGCGAAATGCGTAAAGTGCTTTCAGAATGTCGCGCCACTATTGGTGAGGTTGGCAACTCTGAGCATATGTTACGTAGCCTGGGTAAAGCGGGTGCTAAACGCTGGCGCGGTGTTCGCCCGACAGTTCGAGGCGTCGCTATGAACCCGGTAGACCACCCACATGGTGGTGGTGAAGGTCGTACTTCTGGTGGTCGTCATCCTGTGTCTCCATGGGGTGTTCCAACCAAAGGTAAGAAAACCCGTAGTAATAAGCGCACTGACAAGCTAATTGTCCGTCGCCGTAACAAACGATAGAGGATAGCACTGTGGCACGTTCGTTAAAGAAAGGCCCATTCATCGACCTTCATTTATTGAAGAAGGTTGAAGAAGCTGCGGCCTCTGGTAACAAGAAACCGATTAAAACGTGGTCTCGTCGTTCAACCGTATTCCCTGAAATGGTTGGTTTGACGATTGCCGTTCACAATGGTCGTCAGCACGTACCTGTTTTCGTAAACGAAGACATGGTAGGTCATAAGTTAGGCGAGTTTGTATTGACTCGTACTTACCATGGCCATGATGTTGACAAGAAAGCCAAGAAGAAGAAGTAAGGCGAGGAGTGAAAGATGGAAGTAGCAGCTAAATTGCGCAATGCTAGCATCTCGGCACAGAAAATGCGTCTCGTCGCCGACCAGATTCGTGGCTTGCCAGTAGAGAAAGCGTTGAACGTTCTTGAGTTTAGCCCAAAAAAGGCAGCTCGATTAATTAAGAAAGTTCTTGAGTCTGCGATTGCTAACGCTGAGCACAATGAAGGCGCAGATATCGATGAGTTGAAAGTTTCAACTGTGTTCGTCGATGAAGGCCCAACTGCCAAGCGTATGCGTCCCCGCGCTAAAGGTCGTGGCGACCGTATTTTGAAGCGTTCTAGCCACGTAACCGTTAAAGTATCGGATAACTAGGAGAAGGTAATGGGTCAAAAAGTACATCCTACTGGTATCCGCTTAGGTATCGTAAAGAAGCATACTGCTACTTGGTATGCTGAGCGCGGCGATTTTGCGGATTACCTTGAGAGTGACATCAACATCCGTAAGTGGTTGTTCAAAGAATTGAAGAACGCCTCTATATCGCGAGTTGATATTGAGCGTCCTGCAAAAGCAATTCGTGTGACTATTCACACTGCGCGCCCTGGTATCGTCATCGGTAAGAAAGGTGAAGATATCGAGAAGTTACGCGCGAAGATTGCCAACATGGCAGGCGTTTCAGCCCAAGTATCTGTAGAGCAGGTACGTAAGCCTGAGTTGGATGCCCAGCTTGTAGGTGACAACGTTGCTCAACAGCTTGAGCGTCGTGTTATGTTCCGTCGCGCCATGAAGCGTGCGGTACAAAATGCAATGCGTCTTGGTGCTGAGGGTATCAAAATCGAAGTAAGTGGTCGTTTAGGTGGCGCTGAGATCGCTCGTACAGAGTGGTATCGCGAAGGTCGTGTTCCATTGCACACATTACGTGCGGACATTGATTACGCAACATCTGAAGCATTGACGACTTACGGAATCATCGGCATTAAAGTATGGATTTTCAAAGGTGAAGTTCTTCCAGGCCAAGAAAAAGTTGAGCCAAAAGAAGATAAGAAACCTCGCCGCAGAAAACCTGCTCCTAAAGCTAAGAAATAGGGGTGAGCAAGTATGTTATTGCCAAAAAGAACTAAATATCGCAAGCAGCACAAACTGCGTAACCGTGGCACAGTAGCTCATGATGTGAGCTTCGGTGAATTCGGTTTGAAAGCGACAGGTCGCGGTCGTATGACAGCACGCCAAATTGAGGCTGCTCGTCGTGCAATGACCCGTCATATGAAACGTGCCGGTAAGGTTTACATTCGTGTATTTCCTGACAAGCCAATTACCAAAAAGCCTCTTGAAGTGCGTATGGGTAAAGGTAAGGGTAGCGTTGAGTACTGGGTTGCACAAATTCAGCCGGGCCGTATGTTATATGAAGTTGAGGGTATTTCGGAGGATTTAGCACGTGAAGCGTTCGCTTTAGCTGCTGCAAAACTTCCTTTCAAAACTACCTTTGTTAAACGGACGGTGATGTAATGAAAGCGACAGAATTGAAAGACAAGAGCGTTGAAGAGCTCAACGTAACGTTGCACGAATTGTTACAAGATCAATTCAAGTTACGTATGGAAAAGGCTACGGGCCAAATGACGGAAACGCATAAAGTGCGTGAATTACGTCGTGATATTGCTCGTGTTAAAACCATAATCAACCAAAAGGCGGCGTCATAATGAGCACTGATACTATTCAACGCACATTACAGGGCAAAGTAATCAGCGACAAGATGGATAAATCTATCACTGTCTTGATTGAGCGCCAGGTAAAACACCCGCTGTACGGTAAATTCATCAAGCGTTCGACTAAAATCCACGCTCATGATGAAACTAACGAGTGTAAAACGGGTGATGTAGTCCGAATCGTTGAGTGTCGTCCTATCTCTAAATCCAAATCTTTTAAGTTGGTAGAGATAGTAGAACGCGCTAAGTAATTTTGGATAAAGCCTGCCCCGAGTAATTAGTTTTCCTCGGGGTTAGGAATTTAAGTAATTTAATGGTATACTCTCGCGCCATTTTAGCGCGGGTTTAAGCGGAGAAAACCATGATCCAGATGCAATCAATGCTAGACGTAGCTGATAACTCAGGCGCTCGTCGAGTAATGTGTATTAAAGTACTGGGTGGTTCGCATCGCCGTTACGCCAACATTGGTGACGTAATCAAAGTGAGCGTAAAAGAAGCGATTCCACGCGGTAAGGTGAAAAAAGGTGACGTTCTAAACGCAGTTGTAGTACGTACTCGTAAGGGCGTACGTCGTCCAGACGGTTCTTTGATCCGTTTCGATGGTAATGCTGCTGTTATTTTGAACAACAACTTACAGCCGATTGGTACTCGTATCTTTGGACCTGTTACACGTGAACTACGTGGTGACAAGTTTATGAAGATCGTGTCTTTGGCACCGGAAGTACTGTAGAGAGACGAGAATCATGCAAAAGATTAAAAGTGGCGACGAAGTCATCGTAATCGCAGGCAAAGATAAAGGTAAGCGCGGTAACGTTAAGCGTGTTTTATCAAATGGTCGCGTGATTGTTGATGGCATCAATTTGGTGAAGAAACACACCAAGCCAAGTCAAAATCCGGATGGTTCTATCAATGAAGGTGGAATTGTCGATAAAGAAGCATCGTTAGACATGTCTAACTTAGCGATTTATAACCCATCTACTGGCAAAGCAGATCGTGTGGGCTTTAAAGTAGAAGACGGTAAGAAATCACGCTTCTTTAAGAAAACTGGCGAAACAATTTAATTTGTTAATATTCAGGTAATTAATGATGGCGAAACTGCACAACTTTTACAAAGAGACTGTGGTACCCCAACTTCTCGAGAAGTTTGAGTACCAATCAGTTATGCAAGTCCCACGCATTACCAAGATCACATTAAACATGGGTCTGGGTGAGGCTATTGCGGACAAGAAAATTCTTGAGCACGCAGTCAACGATATGACAGCTATCTCAGGCCAAAAACCAATTATCACTAAAGCACGCAAATCAATTGCAGGCTTTAAGATTCGTGATGATTATCCTATTGGCTGTAAAGTGACTCTGCGTGGCGAGCGTATGTGGGAATTTCTCGAGAGATTTGTTTCTATCGCGATTCCACGTATTCGTGACTTCCGTGGTTTGAATCCTAAATCGTTCGATGGTCGTGGTAACTACTCAGTTGGTATCAAGGAACAAATTATCTTCCCTGAAATCGACTACGATAAAGTAGATAAAATCCGCGGTATGGATATCACAATCACAACCACGGCAACTACCAATGATGAAGGTCGCGCATTGTTAGATGCGTTTAACTTCCCATTGAAATCATAAGGGGCACGCTATGGCTAAAAGATCAATGATTGAGCGTGAATTAAAGCGTGCTAACACTGTAGAGAAGTACGCTGCAAAACGCGCTGAGCTTAAAGCAATCATCAAAAATCCTAACTCTTCTGAAGAAGAAATTTGGGATGCTCAGGTGAAGCTTCAAAAGCTACCACGTAATGCAAATCCTGTGCGTCAACGTAACCGTTGTCGTGTAACTGGACGTCCACATGCTTACTTACGCAAATTCGGCTTATGCCGTAATAAGCTTCGCGAGCATGCTATGAAAGGTGACGTTCCTGGTTTGGTTAAGGCTAGCTGGTAAAGCTTGGGAGAATCACTATGAGTATGCAAGATCCTATTGCAGATATGTTGACTCGTATTCGTAACGGCCAGACCGCTGCGAAGAAAAATGTCGCTATTCCTGCATCAAAATTAAAAAAAGCTATCGCTCAAGTTTTAGTTGATGAAGGTTTCATCGCTGGCTTTAGCGTAGAAGAAGGTACAAAACCGACCATGACTATTGAGTTGAAATATTACCAAGGTCGTCCGGTTATCGAAGAATTGAAGCGTGTAAGTCGTCCTAGTCTACGTATCTATAAGAAAGTAGATGAGCTACCTAAAGTAATTGGTGGTTTAGGCGTTGCGATCATTTCTACTTCTAAAGGTGTTATGACTGACCGCGCGGCCCGTAAAAATGGCCACGGCGGTGAAGTTCTTTGCACTGTAGCGTAAGGGGAGAATAAGATGTCACGTGTAGCAAAAAGCGCTGTATCTATCCCTTCAGGTGTTGAAGTAAACATCAAAGATGGCGTGATCAGTGTAAAAGGTTCAAAAGGTCAGCTAGAACAAGCTTTGCATTCTGACGTTGAATTGAAAGTTGAAGATGGTGAAATTTCTTTCACACCTTCAGCTGGCGTAGAAAGCTGGGCTATGGCTGGTACATATCGTGCACTAGTTAACAACATGATTACAGGCGTTACTGACGGTTTCGAAAAGAAACTTCAGCTTGTTGGTGTTGGTTATCGTGCACAGGTTCAAGGTAAAAAATTGAACTTAAGCCTAGGTTTCTCTCACCCAGTAGAGTTCGAAGCACCGGAGGGCATTACTATTGAGGCGCCTTCTCAAACAGAATTACTTGTTAAAGGTGCTGACAAACAAGTCGTGGGTCAGGTTGCGGCAAACATTCGTGCCTATCGTCCACCAGAGCCTTACAAAGGCAAAGGTGTTCGTTATGCTGACGAGCGTATTGTTCGTAAAGAAGCCAAGAAGAAATAGTAGGGCAGGGTTATGAAGAAGAAAATTCAACGTTTGCGTCGTGCGGCTAAAAGCCGTGCAAAAATGCATGAACTAGGCGTTAACCGTCTAGTTATTAACAGAACCCCTCGCCACATTTACGCACAAGTAATCAGCGGTGAGAACGGTAATGTGATCGCTAGCGCTTCGACTGTCGAGAAGACAGTTCGCGGTGACGTTAAGTCTACGGGTAATGTCGATGCTGCAAAGCATATCGGTACCTTGGTAGCTGAGCGTGCCTTGGAAGCGGGTGTAAAGCAGGTTGCTTTCGACCGTAGTGGTTTTAAATATCATGGTCGCGTTCAAGCTTTGGCTGATGCGGCTCGTGAGAAAGGCTTACAATTCTAAGGTGTGAAGCATGGCAAAAGATATGAATAACCAAGAAGGTTTAGTTGAGAAATTGGTCAACGTAAACCGCGTTGCCAAAGTGGTTAAAGGTGGTCGTATTTTCGGCTTCACAGCTTTGACTGTTGTTGGTGATGGTAAAGGTAAAGTTGGCTTTGGTCGTGGTAAAGCAAAAGAAGTCCCTGTTGCGATTCAAAAAGCAATGGAGCAGGCTCGTCGTAATATGATTCAAGTTGAATTGAAAGACGGCCACACTTTGCAACACGCAGTAAAAGCAGCGCATGGTGCATCAAAGGTGTACATGCAACCAGCCTCTGAAGGTACTGGTATTATCGCAGGCGGTGCAATGCGTGCGGTATTTGAAGTGCTAGGTATCCAAAATATCTTGGCAAAAAGCATTGGCTCTACAAACCCAATTAATATCGTTCGTGCAACGATTAACGGTTTGAAGCAAATGACTTCTCCAGAAGATATGGCTGCCAAGCGTGGTAAAACTGTAGAAGAGATTTTGGACTAAGACCATGGCAAAGAAAATGATGAAAGTAACGCAGACGCGTTCAAGCATCGGCCGCTTGGAAAGCCATAAGGCTAGCTTGCGTGGCCTAGGTTTGCGTCGTATCGGTCATACGGTAGAAGTTGAAGACACTGCTTCAACTCGCGGTATGGTAAATAAAGTTTACTACATGGTTAGTGTAGAGGAGTAATATCATGCGTTTAAATACATTGATGCCAGCTCCTGGTAGTAAAAAAGATCGCAAACGTGTAGGTCGCGGTATCGGTTCTACTGATGGTAAAACTGCTGGTCGTGGTCACAAAGGTCAGAAATCACGTTCTGGTGGTTTCAATAAGATTGGTTTTGAGGGCGGTCAGATGCCTTTGAAACAGCGTTTGCCTAAGTTTGGTTTTAAATCGCGTAAAGCTTTAGTTAGTGCGGAAATTCGTTTAGACGAGCTAGCAAAAGTTGAAGGTGAAGTGGTTGATATGTTGAGCTTGAAAAAAGCTGGCCTTATCACAAACAACATCGAAAACGTTAAAATCATGCTATCAGGTAACATTGAACGTGCTGTCACAGTAACCGGTGGCGTTCGTGTTAGCAAAGGCGCAAAAGCTGCTATTGAAGCAGCTGGTGGAAAGGTTGAAGAATAATGGCATTATCACCACAGCAATCAGCTAAAAGCGGTGGTTTAGGTGAGCTCAAACAGCGATTGCTGTTTGTGCTCATGGCTATTATTGTTTTCCGGATTGGTTCTTTTATTCCAGTTCCGGGCGTTGACGGCTCTGTTTTGCAAGCATTCTTGGAAAATCAGGGTGGAACTATCTTTACGATGTTCAACGTATTCTCAGGTGGTGCGCTTGAGCGTGCTTCCGTATTTGCGCTAGGTATTATGCCGTACATTTCGGCCTCTATTATTATGCAAATATTGAGTTTTGTTGATCCACGCCTGAAAGAGATCAAGAAGGAAGGCGAAAGTGGCCGCCGTAAAATTAACCAATATACTCGTTACTTGACTGTTGCATTGGCAACAATTCAAGCAGTTGGTATGTCTACTCAATTACCTGGATTAATTCCTGGCTTAGTTGCTAACCCCGATTTCTCGTTTTATTTCATCGCGGTTGTGACTTTAGTTACGGGAACTATGTTTTTGATGTGGTTGGGTGAGCAAATCACTGAGCGTGGTATTGGTAATGGTATCTCTATCATTATTTTGGTAGGTATTGTTGCAGGTTTCCCTCAAGCGATTGCTCAGATATTCTCTGATGCATATGACGGTGACCGTAATATTCTAGGTGTTCTTGTATTTGGTGTTTTCGCATTAGCGGTAGTTTACTTTATCGTATGGTTTGAGCGCGCTCAGCGTCGCATTACCATTAATTATGCAAAACGTCAGCAAGGAAACAAAGTTTTTGCAGCGCAAAGCAGTTTCTTGCCAATGAAACTTAATATGGCAGGTGTTATCCCAGCTATCTTTGCATCGAGCATCGTACTATTCCCGGGTACTTTATTATCCTGGTTTGGTAGCGGCTCGGGTGAAGTCTCCTGGTTAACAACCATGGCTCAGAATTTACAGCCAGGTAAACCTGTATACATTATGTTGTATGCTGTTGGTATTATCTTCTTTGCATTCTTTTATACTGCATTGACGCAGAACCCAAGAGATACTGCAGACAATTTAAAGAAGTCAGGAGCATTTATTCCGGGTATTCGTCCTGGTCAACAAACAGCACAGTACCTTGATAAAGTCACAACACGTTTGACTTTCTGGGGTGCTCTATACATGACCGCTGTATGTTTAATGCCAGAGTTCCTAATCCTGATCTTTAATTATCCGTTCTACTTCGGTGGAACTTCACTGCTGATCATTGTTGTTGTTGCCATTGATTTTATGGCTCAGGTGCAAGCTCACCTTATGTCGCAGCAATATGATTCAGTACTTAAGAAAGCGAATCTTAAGAAACAGGGCCCGTCGGGTCGTGTTCGTCGCTAAAGCATGTTGGAGTAGCAAATGAAAGTTCGTGCTTCTGTAAAAAAAATGTGCCGTAACTGCAAAGTGATTCGTCGTCACGGCAGTGTTCGCGTTATCTGTACTGACCCACGCCATAAACAGCGTCAAGGTTAGTCATTTAATTGGTTGATTTTCAGGCGTGATATGGCTAGAATACGCGGCCTTTCACGCCTGCTTATTTAATTTAGGAGAAATTGTTAAATGGCTCGTATAGCTGGTATTAACATTCCGGTACATAAGCATGCTGATGTCGCCTTGACCGCTATCTATGGTATCGGTCGTCCTCGTGCACAAAAAATTTGTGCTGCTGCAGGAGTTGAAACTACTGCAAAGATCAAAGATTTGAACGATGACCAAATTGAGAATCTACGTAACGAGGTGAGCAAATTTACCGTTGAAGGTGATTTGCGTCGCGAAATCAACATGAATATTAAACGTTTGATGGACTTGGGTTGTTTCCGTGGTATCCGTCATCGTCGTAACCTGCCATTGCGCGGTCAACGTACGAAGACAAATGCACGCACCCGTAAAGGTCCTCGTAAACCAATCAAGAAATAATGGTTATGGTGGAATAACACATGGCGAAATCACCTCGTACTACCAAGAAGAAAGTTAAAAAGCACGTTGTTGATGGTATGGCGCATATTCACGCGTCGTTTAACAATACCATCGTAACGATCACAGACCGTCAAGGTAATGCTCTTGCATGGGCAACTTCGGGTGGTTCTGGCTTCCGTGGTTCACGTAAATCGACACCATTTGCTGCACAGGTAGCCGCTGATCGCGCTGCTCAAGTAGTAAAAGAAATGGGTATGAAGAACGTTGAAGTTTTTGTTAAAGGTCCTGGACCAGGTCGTGAATCAGCGGTTCGTGCATTAAATGCAGCTGGCTTCAAGATCACTAACATAACTGACGTGACACCTATTCCTCACAATGGTTGTCGTCCGCCTAAAAAGCGTCGTGTATAAGAGATTAACGGGAGTTTGAAATGGCTAGATATCTAGGTCCAAAGCTCAAATTGTCGCGTCGTGAAGGTGTCGATTTAGGACACAAGTCTGGCGTACGTGCAATTGAGACTAAATGTAAAATTGAAGTAGCCCCTGGTCAGCATGGCGCGCGTCGAAGCCGTCTTTCTGACTATGGTTTACAGTTACGTGAAAAGCAAAAAGTTCGTCGTATTTATGGCGTACTTGAGCGTCAATTCCGCAACTACTACAAAGAAGCTGATCGTCTAAAAGGTGCAACAGGTGTTAACTTGTTACAACTTTTGGAATCTCGCTTGGATAATGTTGTTTATCGTATGGGTTATGCTGCTACTCGTGGTGAAGCTCGTCAATTAGTTAGCCATAAAGCTATCTTGATAAACGGCGAAACAGTCAATATTCCTTCTTACACGGTAAAAGCAGAAGACGTTGTTTCTGTTCGTGAGAAGTCACAGAAGCAAGCGCGTATCGTCGCTGCTCTGGAATTGGCTGCGCAGCGTGACAAGCCAGAGTGGATTGAAGTTGATGGTAAGAAAATGGAAGGTCAGTTTAAGCGTGTTCCAGAACGCTCTGAGCTAGACGCCAGCATCAATGAAAACCTAATCGTAGAGTTGTACTCTAAGTAATTTTAATCCTTGAGAGGGATCATATGTCAGCGACTGAATTTCTGACTCCGCGCCAAATTAAGGTTGAATCAAGCGAAGGCACAAAAGCCAGAGTTGTACTTGAACCTTTTGAGCGTGGTTTTGGACACACTTTGGGTAACTCACTACGTCGCATCTTGCTATCTTCTATGCCAGGTGCCGCAGTGACAGAAGTAGAAATCGACGGTGTTCTTCATGAGTACTCAGCTATTGAGGGCGTTCAAGAAGACGTTATCGATATCCTTTTGAACTTAAAAGGGTTGGCTGTTCGCCTTGAAGATAAAGAAGTAGCTACTTTAACTCTTCAGAAAAAAGGTGAAGGCGTCGTGACTGCTGCTGACATTGAAGAAGTATCAGGCACTGAAGTGGTCAACAAAGATCACTACATCGCTACCTTGAATAAAGGTGGTGCATTGAATATGCGCATTAAAATTCGCCTAGGGCGTGGTTACGAGGCTTCTAATACTCGTAAACAACCTGAGGGTGAAGATAAAGCAATTGGTGTATTACAAGTTGATGCTTCTTTCAGCCCAATGAAGAAAGTTTCCTACACAGTCGAGTCGGCTCGTGTAGAGCAACGTACAGATTTGGACAAGCTTGTTTTAGACCTTGAAACAAATGGTACTATTGACCCAGAAGAAGCGATTCGCCGTAGCGCAACGATTCTTCAGGAACAATTGGCAGCATTCGTTGACTTAAAAGATGAAAAACAAGCTGAGCCAGAGAAAGAAGAACCAGAAATCGACCCGATCCTATTGCGTCCGGTTGATGATCTGGAGCTGACTGTTCGTTCTGCTAATTGTCTTAAAACTGAGAATATCCATTATATTGGTGACTTGGTACAGCGCACTGAAGTTGAGTTGCTTAAAACTCCTAACCTTGGTAAGAAGTCTTTAACTGAAATTAAAGACGTTCTTGCATCACGTGGTTTGTCTTTGGGTATGCGTTTAGAGAATTGGCCACCATCAAGTATTCTTGGTGACTAAGTCTCAGCAGTAAGAATTAGGCGCAAGACATGTCTTGCGCCTTTTTATTCATAGTTAACTATGAATAGTATTGGTAATTTTTTGAATTTATTCAGACAGTTACCTGATTGCTCAATAGTGAAACTATTGATTAAGTATTAGCTATTAGCTAAGTAAGCTTTTGTAGTACTACAGCAGGCTACAATTAAATAGAGTGAGGAACTCAATATGCGTCATCAAAAATCAGGTCGTAAATTAAACCGTAACAGTTCACACCGTAAAGCTATGTTCCGTAACATGACTTCGTCATTAATTGAGCATGAGCTTATTCGTACTACTTTGCCAAAAGCAAAAGAACTACGTCGTGTAGCTGAGCCTTTGATTACTCTTGCTAAAACTGACTCAGTAGCAAATCGTCGATTAGCTTTTGCTCGTCTTCGTAACAATGCTACCGTTGCTAAGCTTTTTGCTGAGCTAGGTCCGCGTTACCAAGAACGCCCGGGTGGTTACTTGCGTATCCTTAAGTGTGGTAATCGTCCAGGCGATAATGCACCAATGGCATACGTTGAGTTAGTAGACCGTCCAGTGGTTGAAGACGATGTCGATTTGGACGAAGTAGTTACTGAAGAGTAATTATTAGTTGTGACATTAAAAAGCCCGCTTATGCGGGCTTTTTTGTGGTCATAAGTAATGAGTTTTAAGTCTAGAGCGACTAATGCCAGCTGCCGAGTATTAAGCCAAACATAGTGAATTGTAGGATATGGTAGCCGCCATCAATCAGTAAGTGGCGAAGTGTTCTATTGCTAAACTGATAGGTTATTCCAAGTCCAAGAAATACAAGAGCACCGATTAAGCCGGATATGGTCAGTGCATTAATAAGCTCTGGCTTCGGGCCGAGTAAATCTGCAACAATGAAAACTGCTATTACTGAGAATGTAAAGCTAAGGATAAAGACGCTGGGTTTTTGTTTGATATCCTCAGCCTTTAATTGCATTTCTTCAAGCCACATCCGGCCAAATAGTAGCGGAGAATACCAAAGTCCGCCAATGGCAAAAGATAGCAATGCCGCTACTACAACTGCAAAATAGTTAATCTCCGGCATACCCTTTTCTCCCGTGTAATTAGTCGTTATTTGTACAGCTTAGCATAAATATTCTAGAAAGAGCCTGTCATAATGTGATGTGCAATATATAACCTTCAAAGTACTCTGGCTCATGACAATACCAATCGAGTAGTTCGCATTCGTGCTTTGCTATGACACGTTCCGCCAGATCAAAGAACGGTTGCCTGCCAGGATCAGCAAGTAGGATATGACCTACACCGGCTCGCTTTGCGCGATTAATAAGGTTGTAGTGTATGTCTGCAAGATTATCCCAGAAGCAAATATCTGCGCCAAATATGATGTCGTAACTGGACATCATTTTCTTGGTTAGCTTATCAAAACTAATGACTTTGGTGTCAACTTCAACCAAGTTGAGGGCAGCTTGGAGTTCCAGAAATGGGAGAACTTCTTCATCAAGGTCGGTACCTGTTACTTTGCATCCAGCATGATGAGCACAGAATATACTGGTAGGTCCCCATCCACAGCCGAGCTCTAATACTTTTTGTTTGCTATGGAGTAGCTGTGTGTGGAGGAAGTAGTCCATTAATAAAAAGCTGCTATTCCAGGTTTTGTGCCCATGAATGGAAGGAGTGTGGTGCTTTTTTAGCTTCTTAACGAGACGATGTTTGTTTTCCAACAATAAAATACCGTAGGCTTGAAAAGTATAGTCTTCAGGTAGTTCTTGTAGTTCAGGCATAATTAAACTGTGTTAATTTCAATAACTGTTCAGTGTAAGCAGTTTGTAGCCAATTGTTAAGTTTTGGTGGCCTTTAACTGGTAACAAGTCCATGTGACTCATTATTGTATTTCTGAACCTGGGAAATGTTTGTTACACTCAGCTCATCATAGATCAAATAATTAACCTATGAGCGCCCATCACGGTCACAACCATCTTAATGATGATGAGTCACATGGTAGAAATGTAACAAGCAAAAAGAATCTTCTTTGGGCTTTATCACTAACCGGCACCTTTATGGTGGTTGAGGTTATTGGCGGCATCGTTTCAGGTTCGTTGGCATTATTAGCTGATGCTGGGCACATGCTGACTGATACTGCGGCCTTGTTACTAGCCTACTCAGCACTTTATTTCGCCAGTAAGCCGGCAGACAACAAGCGAACTTTTGGTTATGGACGTTTACAAGTTCTGGCGGCTTATACTAATGGTGTATTTCTGGTTTTGTTAACCGGATGGATTGTCTGGGAGGCCATACACCGTTTTATTGAGCCGAATCCAATTCAAAGTGCAAGCATGTTTACTGTGGCAGTTATTGGCCTGATAGTGAATTTGCTGGTGTTCAAAATTCTACATAGTGCGGGCGAGTCTAATATTAATATCCGCAGCGCCCTGCTGCATGTGTTGGGAGATTTGCTCGGCTCGGTGGGGGCCATTATTGCAGCTATTACCATATGGATATGGGGGCTACTCTGGGTTGATCCTCTGCTGTCTATATTTGTTGCAGTGCTTATTTTACGAAGCGCCTACTATGTGATTAAGGATGCATCGCATATTCTTTTAGAGGGAATTCCAATAGATATCAGTATGAACAATATTCGCTCGGACTTGATGAGCATCAAAGGTGTTGAAGATATCCATCATATGCATGCCTGGAGTCTTAGTGAGGATGAGCCGATGATGACATTTCATGCCTTAGTCGATTCAGCAATGGACAGTGACTATTTGTTGGAAGAAATGTTGCTGCTTCTGAAAAAAAGGCATGGCGTTGGGCACGCAACCATTCAGATCGAAGTGAATAATTGCCAGCTTGGAGAGGAGGGTTGTAAGTTAGATTAAGTTTATTGCTTTTGCGCATCTAATAAGAAGCCTCGCTGGTTTTCGATGCCTTCTAGGCGTCTAGCCAGTTTATGCTGTAACTCTTGTAGGCTTTTGGACTGTGGTGCTGTCTCTTTGACCATCTTTTCGGCATCGATGGTGTACTTGGCTAAGGTGCTGGTTAATTCTTTTAATTGTTGGTTTGTGAAAAACATGCCCTTTTGGAACAAGCTGCGCTTGATGCGGTTAAATACGTCAATTTCCTGACGGTTGTGCTCATAAAATAGTTCGATGCCTAGCTTTTTTACCCAACTTCCAATGGTCTGGTCTTTATTTTCTGAATAGACAATAATAGTAGCTCGATCAGACATGCTGCTTTTGATTTTACGAAGAGAGGGATAACCTAGCGCGTTATTGAGTGCGACAACCACAATCCTGATTTGAGGACGATTAAGCCGAATATAGTTCAATGCGTCTTTGTAGTCCGAGACATAGTGGTAGTCGTGACCGGCAGCCGTTAACTGTTGCGCAGTATTTGATAATATTTCACGGCTGTCATCAACGAGAAGAATAGCGCTCATAAATTAATTAATATAGGTTAAAGAAAGCTAAGGTAACTATTTGATTTATTTTATCATTGATTTTTGCTGGGTATATTTATTTTTACAAAAAAAGACCAAATTGTGAGAGGAAACAGGTTTGCCTGATAAATTGTTAATTTTACTGACAAGCTGTGCCTTGTTATTGATGATGGGTGGTTGCGCATCTTTTAAGCCAAACAATGTTAATGATGCCTGTAGCGTCCTGGAGGACGAAGACTGGTATGAGGCTGCGCTTGATTCACAGGAACGCTGGGGAACTCCTATACATGTGCAATTAGCAATCATGCATCAGGAGTCAAAATTTCAGCAGGACATTCGTCCGGCAAGAAAGTGGTACTTAGGTTTTATTCCTGGTTTCCGTCCGTCAAATGCCTATGGTTACGCACAAGCTCTGGAAGGTACCTGGGACGCTTATCGCAACTCAACGGGTAATCATGGTGCCAAGCGTGATAATTTTGATGACGCAATTGATTTTATTGGGTGGTACACCTATCACAGCCACAAAAATGTGGGAATTTCAAAATGGGATGCCCGAGCGCAATATCTTGCTTATCATGAAGGCTGGGGCGGTTATAAGCGCAAAACCTACAACTCTAAGGGGTGGCTGCTAAAGGTGGCGGATAAGGTCAAGGCGCAGTCTCTAAATTATGCTGCTCAATATAAAAAATGCCAAGCTGAACTGGAGTCAAATCGAGGTTGGTTCTGAACATAACAGTTATAACCATTAATTATCTATTTTGTAAGACATTTAAGCATCGTATAGGTTAAAATAGCGCCACTTTCTAAATGCCGAATGGCATTAAATTTGATTAATACAATTGAGGTTTGACACATGTTGGGCAACACCACGCCATTAAAAGAGTTTGATCCTGAACTTTTCGAATCGATGGAAGCTGAGAAAAAGCGCCAAGAAGAACACATTGAGCTGATTGCGTCTGAAAACTATACCAGCCAGCGCGTGATGGAAGCCCAAGGTTCTGTGTTAACCAACAAGTATGCCGAAGGCTATCCAGACAAGCGTTATTACGGCGGTTGTGAGTATGTGGATGTTGCTGAAAAGCTTGCTATAGAGCGCCTGAAAGAGTTGTTCGGCGCTGATTACGCGAATGTGCAGCCTCACTCTGGTTCGCAGGCAAACGCAGCCGTTTACATGGCTTTAGTTAAACCTGGCGATACTATCCTGGGCATGAGCTTGTCGGACGGCGGGCACTTAACCCACGGTTCAAAAGTGAATTTTTCAGGCAAAATTTACCACTCGATTGAATATGGCGTTGATGAAAACGGCTATATTGATTATGCGCAAGTTGAAGCTTTGGCGCTTGAGCATAAACCAAAAATGATTGTGGCTGGCTTCTCAGCTTATTCACGCGTTGTTGATTGGGCCAAGTTCCGTGAAATCGCCGATAAAGTCGGTGCTTTCCTGTTTGTGGATATGGCACACGTTGCTGGCTTAATTGCTGCAGGTGAATACCCAAATCCAGTGCCATATGCGGATGTGGTCAGCTCAACTACTCACAAAACTCTGGCGGGTCCTCGTGGCGGTATTATTATTGCTCGTTCAAATCCTGATCTTGAGAAGAAGTTAAACTCTGCGGTATTCCCCGGTGGTCAAGGCGGTCCTTTAATGCACGTTATTGCTGCCAAAGCAGTAGCCTTTAAAGAAGCCTTGAGTGATGAGTTCAAAGCCATTCAGAAGCAGGTTAAAATTAATGCCCAGGCAATGACAAAGGTGTTAATGGAGCGCGGCTATAAAATCGTCTCTGGTGGTACCGACAATCACTTATTCCTGATTGATTTAATCGATAAAGATATTACTGGTAAAGATGCTGAGGCAGCGCTTGGCCAGGCCAATATCACAGTAAACAAAAACACCGTACCTAATGAACCTCGTTCACCTTTTGTGACCAGTGGTTTGCGTATGGGTACACCAGCCATTACCACTCGTGGCTTTAAGGAAGCTGAGGCGACTGAGCTTGCTGGCTGGATCTGTGATATTCTTGACGATATAACGAATGAGCAGACGATTGCTGATGTGAAAGCAAAAGCCTTGAAATTGGCGGCTCGCTTTCCAGTTTATCGCAGTTAATTGATAAGAACGCTATTGGCAACATAAGGAGTTGTTATGCATTGCCCGTTTTGCGCCCATCCGGATACCAAAGTTATCGACTCGCGCCTGGTGGCTGACGGTAGTCAGGTTCGACGCCGCCGAGAATGTCTGGCTTGTGGTGAGCGCTATACAACATTTGAAAGTGCTGAGCTGGTGATGCCCAAGATCATTAAAACTGACGGTACGCGTGAGCCCTTTAATGAAGCCAAGTTGAGAACAGGTTTAGCCAAAGCGGTGGAAAAACGTCCGGTTAGCGTTGAAGATCTTGAAGCGGCAATCAATAAAATTCTTTCGCAAATTCGCGCTCTAGGTGAGCGCGAAGTTCCGTCTACTGTGGTCGGCGAGCTGATCATTGAGGCGTTACGCGGTTTGGATGAAGTGGCTTATGTCCGCTTTGCATCGGTATATCGTCGATTCAAGGATGTTAATGCATTCCGCGAAGAAATTGATAAATTGCAAAGTGATAGTAAAGAGTGACGCTAACTGATAGCGGTCACTAAATTTCTTTTCTAAGGTAACTCACACCTGATATGTCTTTTACAGCACAAGATTCGAGCTATATGGCGCGAGCCATCCAACTGGCACCTAGAGGCTGGTTTACGACTCGAACCAATCCGCGTGTCGGTTGTGTCCTGGTAAAAGATAACATTATTATTGGTGAAGGCTGGCATGAAAAACCCGGCTTTGCTCACGCCGAAATCAACGCACTCAATCATGCTGGTGAATCTGCCAAAGGTGCTACGGCTTACGTGACATTAGAGCCTTGTGCTCACCATGGTAAAACCGGCCCATGTGCTGAGGCTCTTGTGGAAGCTGGGGTCGCTCGGGTGGTGGCGGCCATGCTGGATCCGAATCCGTTGGTCGCTGGCAAAGGCATGAAGATTCTTGAAAAAGCTGGAATTAAGACTGAATATGGTCTGATGCAGGCCCAAGCGGAAACTCTTAATCCAGGGTTTATTAAGCGCATGACCAAAGGCTTGCCACGAGTAATTGCCAAAGTTGGTATGAGCCTGGATGGTCGAACCGCCATGGCCATTGGTGAAAGTCAGTGGATCACTGGAGCAAGTGCCCGTCGTGATGTGCAGCGTTTACGCGCCGAGTCAGGAGCTATTATCACAGGTTCTGGCACTGTGGTGATTGATAATCCTTCCATGAATGTCCGCGAACAGGCTTTTACCGCAAACCCTCATTTCACTCAACCTGTCAGAGTCATCATAGATTCACAAAATATTGTTGAACCTGATGCAAAAATATTCAGTCATGAAGGACATTGCTGGTTGGTTAGCGGTCACTTATCCGAAAAAGGTTACCCAGCAAATGTTGAACAGAAAACAGTCGCATTGTTACCGGGTAAGGATGAGGTTTCTCACCAAAAGGTCGACTTGAAGGCCTTGCTGATAATGTTGGCAGAAGCTGGAATAAATGATGTGTTGATTGAAGCCGGAAGTGGGCTTGTTGGCGCTTTTGTCGCGCAGGAATTGGTTGATGAACTGGTCGTTTATATGGCTCCAAAACTGATGGGCAGTGCCGCCAGACCTATGTTTCAGCTACCGCTGGAAACCATGCAACAGAATATAGAATTGACCCTCAACGATATTCGGCAGATAGGTAATGATCTGCGTTTGAACTACTATTTTAAAAAGGCTTAGTTATGTTTACCGGAATTATTGAAGCAACAGGTTACATTGCAGCGATTGAGCCAAAGGGCGAGGATGCACGTTACCGATTTCAGACGGGTAAGCTGGATTTGTCTGATGTTGAGTTAGGCGACAGCATCGCCTGTAACGGTGTTTGCTTGACTGTGATTGAAAAGTTTAACGATGGTTTTGCAGCGGATGTGTCAGTGGAAACAATAAAAGTCACCTGCTTTAAACATTATCAGGCGCAGCAGCCAATCAATTTTGAAAAAGCCATGTTGCCGACCACCCGTTTTGGCGGTCATATGGTCAGCGGGCATGTGGATGGTATTGGCGAAGTGATGGCGATCGAAGATGCAGGGCGTTCGATACAGTACACCATTCGTGCTCCACAAGACGTGTTACACTATATCGCCATTAAAGGCTCGATTACGGTTGATGGCACCAGTCTGACCGTCAATCAAATAAAAGAGGATTGTTTTTTCCTCAACCTGGTCCCACATACCTTGCAAGAAACTATTGCCGATAGTTATAAAGTGGGTACCAAGATCAATTTGGAAATTGATCTCATTGCTCGTTATCTCGAGCGCTTGATGCAGACCGGAGCTGTAAAACCTCAATAAATATGTGAGAACTATGCAATTAAATAGCATCGAAGAAATTATTGAAGATATCCGTCAGGGCAAAATGGTTATTCTGATGGATGACGAAGATCGCGAAAATGAAGGCGACTTAGTGATGGCTGCCAGTCAGGTACGCCCAGAAGACATCAATTTTATGGCGCGTTATGGTCGTGGTTTAATTTGTTTACCGATGACCCGTGAGCGTTGTGAGCAACTCAATTTGCCATTGATGTCACAACAGAATGGTGCACGTTTTAGCACCAATTTCACAGTGTCTATCGAGGCATCAGAAGGAGTTTCGACTGGTATTTCGGCGGCAGACCGGGCACGTACTGTGCAAATGGCGGTTGCTCCAAACGCAAAACCCTCTGATATCGTACAGCCTGGGCATATTTTCCCGATCATGGCCAAACCTGGTGGTGTGCTTAATCGTGCCGGTCATACTGAAGCGAGTTGTGATTTAGCGCGTTTGGCGGGTTTTGAACCAGCCGCAGTCATCGTTGAGATTTTGAACGAAGATGGAACCATGGCGCGTCGTCCCGATCTGGAAAAGTTTGCTCAGGAACATGGTCTTAAAATGGGCACAATCGCCGATTTGATCGAATATCGTTCCACTAAAGAGAAAACCGTAGAAAAAGTCAGTGAGTGTCATTGGCCAACAGAGCATGGTGAATTTCGTTTACATACTTATCGCGACACCATTGATGGTCAGGTGCATTTTGCTTTAGTTAAAGGCAATCCAAAGAATGATACTTCGACGTTAGTACGTGTTCACTTAACCGATAGCTTAGGTGATTTGCTTGAAGCGCAGCGTGGCAGAAAGCCGGGTTGGGGCTTGAGTAAAGCGATTGAGCGCATCGGCAAAGAAGGCGAAGGCGTGGTGGTGGTGCTTGCCAATAAAGAGTCGAGCGAAGAAGTATTGAATCGTATTCATCGTTTCGAGCAGGAAGACAAAGGTGAGCCCTTAACTCAAGAACAGAAGCGCCAGAAAAAGCGCACTGTCGGTATCGGCTCGCAAATTCTCGCTGAGCTGGGCGTACATAAAATGCGCTTACTAAGCTCAGGCAGTCAATATACGGGCCTGGCAGGTTATGGTCTGGAGATTGTTGAGAATATAGCACCGGACCAGTAATGCAGAGAACTATTGTTGGGGCCTTTTAAGAGGGCTTTGTATAAGATAGCTTAGCCAACAGTTTCGTATTACAATAACGACTAATCAGACGTGGCTTCGGCCACGTTTTGCATAAAGATATCAGCTAAAATTTCAGGTAATCCATACCAATGAGCGACTTCAAGTTAGACTTTTCTGCAACAGAGTACCAGGGTGGCCGTATCGCCATTGTCCATGCCCGTTTCAATTTGCCGATCATTAATCAAATGATTGCTGGAGCTAAGGCGCGTTTGCAAGAACTCAAGGTGCCAGCTGAGAATATTGAGTTGTTTGATGTGGCAGGGGCTTATGAACTGCCTTATGCAGTACAGCAGGTTGCTAAAACTGCACAGTTTGACGCTGTGATTGCTATCGGTGTCGTCATTCGAGGCGATACACCGCATTTTGATTATGTTTGTGCTGAGTCCAGTTCTGGTTTAATGCGAGCCTCATTGGATAATGATATTCCGGTTATTTTTGGGATTTTAACGGTCAATACAGAAGAGCAGGCAGAAGAGCGCGCTAATCCTGAGAAAATGAACAAGGGTGGCGAAGCCGCTGCAACAGCCGTTGAAATGATCAACCTTACACGCGCACTACAAGAGAAACACTCATGAGTACTACTTTCAAACCAGCAATGCGCCGTCGTGCCAGAGAATATGCCATGCAGGCGATTTACCAATGGCAAATGTCGGACAATCCGTTGAATGAAATCGAAGCGCAATACCTGACCACTATGAACGCCAAGAAAGTGGACACGGTTTACTTTCAGGAGTTGTTCTCAGGCGTGTTAACCAACCTGGATGAAATTGATGAGGCGTTAGCGCCTGCGCTGGAGCGTGAGATTGAGGGGATTGACCCAATTGAACGTGCCATTATTCGCTTATCAGCATTCGAGCTTAAAAAGAGAGTTGATGTGCCGAAGAAGGTGGTGATTAACGAAGGTATCGAGTTAGCAAAAACATTCGGTGCAACTGATGGCCATAAATTCGTTAATGGTGTGCTCGATAAAATCAGTAAAGCTTTACGCCCACACGAATAATGCTGTGAGTTATTAAGTGATGTTATGAAAGAGTTTGAACTGATAAAGGAGTATTTCAGTTTTAGCCAATCAAAATCTGACACAGTGGTCGAAGGGATTGGTGATGACTGTGCAGTACTTTCCGTTCCCGATAAACGTCAACTAGTCACTTCTGTCGATACGCTGGTTGATGGCGTGCATTTTTTTTCAGATAGTGATCCCGCCGATATTGCTTATAAGTCTTTAGCTGTTAACGTCAGTGACTTAGCGGCTATGGGGGCTAAGCCATTAGGCTTTACTTTGGCAATAGCTTTGCCGAAAGTCGATGAGGTTTGGCTTAAATCGTTCAGTAAAGGCTTGCAAGAAGCTAGTGCAGATTTCGAGATACCTTTGATTGGTGGCGATACGACACAAGGACCATTGACCATCACCGTTAATGTCCTTGGATCCGTTAAAGCGGACAAGGCGATGTTACGTAAGTCAGCCCAGTTGGATGATGATATCTGGGTTACCGGTTATGTGGGCGATGCTGCGGCGGCGCTCGGGTTGCATGGAAAAGCTCAAAGTAGCGATTTAAATGAAGCTGAAAGTTATCTCCTACAACGATTGCTGCGCCCAAATCCTCCTATAACTTTTGCCACAAAGTTAGCTAAGCTGGCACATGCGGCAATTGATATTTCTGATGGCTTGCTGGCAGACCTGGGGCATATACTGGAACAGAGTCAGTGTTCGGCGAAAATTAAAGTGGGATCACTGCCACTATCTGAGCAACTTATTCAATGCGTGGGTTTAGAGCAGGCGCGGGAGTTTGCTCTGAATGGTGGTGATGATTATGAATTATGTTTCACCGCGAAACACAGCATGCGTAACAAGATTCTTAATTTAGCCGAAGACTTTCAAGTGAATGTGCACCGAATAGGTACTATTGTCGAACAGTCGGATGAAGGTGTTTTTTTGATGCTTGATGGAAAACCTTATCAACCCAAACGAAAAGGTTGGCAGCACTTTTCAACCTAAACAACATTATCTTATAAAGCCTGAGTTAATTATGTCATTAAGCCAAACCGTATTTAAAAATCCTATTCACTTGCTCGCCTTCGGTTTTGGCTCAGGTCTTCTTCCCAAAGCCCCCGGTACCTGGGGCACCCTGGTCGCCATTCCGATCTGGTACGCCTTATCTTTATTAAGTCTACCCTGGTATATCGCAGCGACAGTTCTTTTAAGTGTTGTGGGTATTGGTATCTGTCATTACAGCGCCAAAAAACTCGGCGTACACGATCACCCCGGTATCGTCTGGGATGAATTTTGTGGCTACTTCGTCACCATGATCGCAGCACCCGCAGGCTGGATTTGGCCCATTATTGGCTTCATCCTGTTCCGCATCTTCGACATCATCAAACCCTGGCCAATCGAATGGCTCGACAAAAAAGTCCACGGTGGCTTTGGGATTATGATTGATGATTTGCTGGCCGGTGTTTTTGCGTGGCTAGTGTTGCAGGGAATAGTGTTAGTCGTTATTTAATAGTGTGAACGCAAGTTGTACATAGATTTTAGAGCCTTCTGACTTAATCAATCCCATTTATAGAATAATCATTAAAAGTTTGAACTAAGCCGCTAACCTTGAGATTTATTTTAGATTATAATTTCTTGCTTTATAAGAAGGGAGAATTATATGCAAAATAGAGAAAGGGTTACCTTAGGCATCCATAGTAATGTGGCAGGGAATGAGAATAGTTTTACCTCCGGTCACGCGTGGATTACGGTGACTCGTGGTAGCCAGGTCACAGCTTATGGGCTGTGGCCTGATGAGCATCCAAGAACTGTAGATAACGGTGATAAAACTGATATTCGAGTCGGTTTAGAAGGAACAAGATTTCCCAAAGCAAGTCGCTTCTATCAATTAACGTCTCTGCAAACTTTAAAATTAGATCAAGCCTTAAAAAGCAATGTTGCTTGGCGTTACACTAATACTTGTGCCTCTTGGGCAAGTGAGCTTATTGAAGAGATTGTAGGCGTAGACATTGATGCAGACGACTGGGCTGGTTTTGAAACGCCCAGGGAACTCGGTGAACATATTCTTGAGTTAGAAACTGCACGGCCAACCTCGAGAACGAATCCCACTCTATATCGACCCAAAAGGAGTAGTTTAAGATGAAAAAATTTGTGGTATTAATTTGTATTTTGGCTTGGGGTTGTAGTATGGAGGTGAAAGGAATGGTTTATACGGTAAGTGACGTTAATAATGTTAAGTATGAAATAAGTCAAAGCCAATTAGAACTTCAGTATCAAACACCGCTTGAAACTTTATATTACTCACCTGGAATCAATTATAGATTATCAGCCGATGGAAAATTGGAGTTGCAGATTGTCAGGTGTGGGATAAAAGAAAAGTGTGAGGTAGCAGCAAAAGCTCAACAAGGCGAAATGAATAGGGTTGTGATTGAGCTGCCAAAAACAGTAAAGCTCGAAAAGATTTATTTAACAGACGGAGAGAAAGAAGTTTCGCTTTCTGAGCTGAGTGGCAAATAAATATGACTGATAGCGTCCTTTATATTAACTGTTGGGTTAGGCCGGGAGGTGGCTAACCCAACAGTAAAAAATCCGTGAGTACCAATCAAGCTACAAGCTTTTAATAATATCGTCTTCAGTTAACCCAATTCTTTTCAGCAATTCTTTAGTGCCGCCATGTCCAATAGTCCTATCGAGAGTTTTTATGTTTTTGACAGTGATGTGAACCTTGTTGTTGAGCAGGAAGTTGTTGATGGCTGAGCCTGCGCTGTTTATGGTGGCGTCAATGTGTTCTGCGGCTACCATATCGGTGTTGATGGCTGGGTAAACTCAAGATCTACTTCGAGTCATTCCTGACTATAGTCAACGAAGGGGTATTGCAAGGCACTTGTGACATATTTAAGTATGGTCGAGCAGGAAAGCTAAGCGCCAAATTGAAGGAGCTGGCTCTGTGGGTGTTGGTTTCTTGACTTTTTTCTTTGCTTGCCTTTTTACTAACTGTTGTAGGAATTCTTGTTAACCAATTGAAATTATAGGTGTTAATGGGTTGTTTTAAACAATACGTTTATTTCTTAGGGAGGAGACTGGACTGATTTTTATGTAAATTCTACATTTGTAGTACTTAATGCATATATGAATTAAAGCATTTTTGTGTTACTTATATGGGTACTTCGATTGTGAAGCAGTTAACAAGAAGGGGAATATTATGGATAGAGGAAAAATAATAAGTATTATCATCCTGATTTCATTAGGGTTTTCAGTTAATCAAAATGCAAATGCTAATGAACAGTTGATGTTTAGTGCTGACCAAATACAGATTAAACAGCTTAATTACGATCAGCAAGGAGTTCTGAAGCTTTCTGGTCCGAATCAAACAAGTCAGTCTTATGAAGTTTATCAAGGGCAATCGTTAATTCCTATTTATGAGTTGAATCTCAAAGAAGATGGCTTATACGAGTATGAGCTTATACTTTTCACTCAAAAAGGTGAGGAGACAGTTACTGACCCAAGAAGCGGCAGAGTTAACGCAAAACGTAATTTGGGCACTTCTGAGAAAGTTTATGGATCTTTTTCAATAGTGAATGGGCGATTCGTAGAAGAGAAATCTGAAAGCGAAGACAATATTAATAGTTTCAAGTAGGAGCAGGGATATGTTTAATAATAAATGTGTAATTGGTTTAGCTGTCTTTACAGCTGTTGTGGGTATGGATGCTAAAGCAGATGTTGTACATGCAGATGATGTAATCGTACAAGGGAGTCATTGTGTTGGCATAGACTGTATTAATGGCGAAAACTTTGGTTTCGATACTGTCAGATTGAAAGAGAATAACTTGAGAATCCACTTTGATGACACAAGTAGTACTGGTTCTTTCCCACTTACTGACTGGAGAATCCTTATTAATGATACAGGCAGTGGAGAATCAAGCCATTTTTCCATCGAGGATTCTACTGCTGTTACAGTTCCTTTTAGAATTGAAGCCACGGCACCGTCGAACTCATTAGTAGTTGATGCAACAGGTCGGATCGGTATCAAAACAAATGCTCCTGCGACTGAAATACACTCAGTAGATAGCGACACACCTACAGTAAGATTAGAGCAGGATAATTCTGGTGGCTGGACTCCTCAGACTTGGGATATTGCGGGCAATGAAGCCAACTTTTTTATTCGTGATGTTACCAATGGAAGTACATTACCTTTTAGAATTAAGCCAGGAGCTGCCGCCAATTCACTTTATCTGAATGGAGATTCAGTAGGTATTGGTACAAGCACACCAGATAGTTCAGCCGCGTTAGATATTCGCTCGTCAGCCAATAATAATCGCTCGATCCTTGCGGACCAAGAGTTTGCGATTATTAGAGATTCAGCAGGAGGATTGATGAGAGTTAAAAATAGCACGTCTGGGCAAACTTGGAGGATTACAATGCTAGGGGATGACAGTCTTGCGATTAAAGATCAGACAACTGGTGCAGCCAATAAAGCTCAAATTATTTTACAGCCAGGTGGAAAAATCATTATTGAAGGTGATGTTGATATTCAAGGTGCATTAACTTGTAATGGTGGTAATTGTTAAAGTAATGCTAACGTACAAAAAAACCAGCAACTAGCTGGTTTTTTTGTACGTGAACTATCATCTTGAAATAAGTCTTGGAGTATCAACCTTCTTTAGGAGGGGCAGGGCTGAGCTCTGTAATAGATTGAACTGTCAGGTGTATTCTTTGTAACAATTCTCTGGTGTCGCCATGTTCAACGAACCTGTCGGGAATTCCTAAGTTTTTAACTTCGATTTGAATATTATTATTCAACAGAAATTCATTAATGGCTGAGCCTGCACCGCCCATGGTGGCGTTTTCTTCGATGGTGATGAATTGCTCGTGGGTTTCAGCTAGCTGTCTAATTAACTCTTTGTCTAACGGTTTTACGAAGCGCATATCGGCAACTGTGGCGTGGATCTTTTCTGCCGCTTCCATGGCGATCTTAACCATTGAGCCAAAGGCCAGGATGGCGACTTTCTCGCCGCGACGTTTGATGCTGCCTTTACCCATCGGGAATGGGGTGAGGGTTTGCTCAGGTTCTATGCCATTGCCCATGCCTCGCGGATAACGCACTGCTGCCGGGCCTTCATACAGATAACCGGTGTATAAGCACTGGCGACATTCATTTTCGTCGCTTGGTGCCATTATGACCATATTCGGAATGCAGCGCAGATAACTCAGGTCAAAGGCGCCGTTATGTGTGGCACCATCGCCACCAACTAATCCGCCACGATCAATCGCAAACAGCACATCAAGATTTTGCAGCGCGACATCGTGGATCAGTTGATCGTAGCCGCGTTGCAGGAAGGTTGAGTAAATGGCACAGACTGGTTTGAGACCTTCGCAGGCCAGGCCAGCAGACACGGTTACTGCGTGTTGTTCCGCAATACCCACATCATAATAGCGCTCAGGAAATTCGCGCGAAAAGCGAATCATATCAGAGCCTTCACGCATGGCAGGGGTAATGCCTACAACGCGCTCATCTTTGGCGGCGATATCACAAAGGAAGTCACCGAAGATGTTGGAATAGGTTTTGGGCTTTTTACCTTTCGGTAGGCTGCTATCTTTAGGATCAAAAATCGGCACGCCATGATAGGCAATGGGATCATTTTCCGCTGGCTCGTAGCCTTTGCCTTTGCGCGTGACGACGTGCAGAAACTGAGGGCCTTGCAGCTCTTTAATATTATTGAGGGTATTTAATAACGTTGGCAGGTCATGGCCATCAATTGGGCCATTGTAATTAAAACCTAATTCTTCAAATAGAGTCCCAGGCAAGACCATGCCTTTCATGTGCTCTTCGGCACGACTGACGAAATCTGAAAGTGGCTTGATATTATGTAATGCTTTTTTGCCTGTTTCACGAACCCGCTGATAAAAACGGCCGGCCAATAACTTGGCGAGGTATTTATTCATGCCGCCGACATTCTCTGAAATCGACATTTCATTATCGTTCAGAATAACCAGCACATTAGCATCCGTATCCGCTGCATGATTCATGGCTTCGAAAGCCATGCCGCCAGTTAAAGCACCGTCACCAATTACTGCTACACAATGGCGGTCCTCGCCTTTTTGCTTGGCTGCCAGCGCCATACCCAAAGCTGCGCTGATTGAGGTGCTAGAATGACCTACGGCAAATGTATCGTATTCAGACTCGGTGCGTACCGGAAAAGGGTGCAGACCATCAGTTTGACGAATGGTCTGTAACTGATCTCGGCGACCGGTCAGAACCTTGTGAGGATAGGCCTGATGGCCTACGTCCCATACAATGCGATCATCCGGCGTATTGAACATATAGTGCAAGGCAACAGTAAGCTCTACTGTACCTAAGCCAGCAGCAAAGTGGCCACCACATTGACTGATAGTGTCTATGAGGTACTGACGCAGTTCGTCGGCAACTTCAGCCAGTTGCGACTTTTCCAACTGCCTGAGGTCGAAAGGCGAGTCAATGTGCATTAATAAAGGGTATTTTTCAGAGCTCATAGGGTTTTGCGGTAATTAAGCATTACGATAGACTATATAGTTCGCCAACTCGGCGAGGGAGTCGGTATTGTACGGCAACTTAGCCAGTGCTTGTAGGGATAAATCCAATAAATGCTCTAATTTCTGCTTAGAGCCGTCAAGGCCGAGCAGGGCAGGGTAGGTGTTCTTGTCCTTGGCCAGATCAGAGCCTTGCGGCTTGCCGAGGGTGGTGGTGTCGGACTCAATATCCAGAATGTCGTCTTTAACCTGAAAGGCCAGTCCAATGGCGTCGGCATATCGTTCTAGTGCATCTTGCTCCAGCTGGTTGAGCTTACCGGCACATAAAGCGCCCAAAAGCACACTGGCTTTGATCAAAGCACCAGTTTTCATACGGTGCATTTGCTCAAGTGTTGCCAAGTCTATTATTTTCGAAGTCGATTCCAGGTCAATGGCTTGACCGCCGCCCATACCAAGCGACCCACTGGCTTGAGCCAGTAATTGAATCATTTGTAGTTGCTGCGGCTGGGCTTTGGCCGAAAATGGATGACTGGCTAGCTCTTCAAAGGCCTGAGTATGCAAAGCATCACCGGCCAGAATAGCGGTTGCTTCGCCGAATTGAATATGACAGGTTGGTTTACCGCGGCGTAAATCATCGTCATCCATAGCTGGCAAATCGTCATGCACCAATGAATAGCAATGAATCAATTCAACTGCTAGAGCTGGGCTGTCTAAATCGATAAGTTCAGCGCCTAGAGCCTGCCCGGTCATATACACCAGTGTTGGACGAATACGTTTGCCACCGTTAAGAGCACCATAGCGCATGGCCTGGTGTAAACTTTGTGGATTGGTGTCATCACTGGGTAAACGCGTGTTTAATATCTTAAAAACCCGGTCTTGCCAGTGTTCAAGTTGTTGGTGAGTAGTCATTGAGAATTGAGCTTATTCGTCGTCAACTTCGAAAGCTTGTTCCTGATTGTCCATCAGAATGGTTACTTTTTGTTCCGCTTCAGCCAGTAACTTTTGGCACTGACGAGACAATTTAACACCTTTCTCAAATACTTTGAGGGCATCGTCAAGGGGCAGTTCGCCCCCTTCAAGTTGCTCAACAATAGACTCCAGCTCTTGTAACTGGTTCTCGAAATTAGCGCTGGTCGTTTTTTTTGCTGGTGCATTCTTTGCAGGCATAAGTATAGATCAAGGTTGGGTGAAATAATTGGTTGTATTGTCCTATATTGGTACTGAAAAGAAAAGCGCCAGCCTCACAGCTTGTCGAGTTGAGGTTTTGAGTGAAAAAGTTGTGCTTGGCGCGGTTCAAGTGTCGCATTAGCTTGTAAATATCGCTAAAATCCCCACCTATCCTAGACATTTATTTAATTTGCGCACTTTAGCGCCTAATGGCAGATTCATGAGTTCAGCGACTGACAAGACTACAGGCAACGTTACGACTAATGCTACGAGCAGTACGGAAAAAACGACTCCGACCAATTTTATTCGTAACAAGATTAACGAAGATATTGCCAATAACAAAAATGATGGCAGAGTGCATACCCGTTTCCCGCCTGAACCGAATGGCTACTTGCATGTCGGTCATGCCAAGTCGATTTGCCTGAACTTCGGTATCGCACGTGACTATGACGCGCCCTGTAATTTGCGTTTTGACGATACCAATCCGGAAAAGGAAAGTGAAGAATTTGCTAAAGCGATTCAGGAAGATGTGCACTGGCTTGGTTTTGAATGGCAAGGTGAAGTACATCATGCTTCAGATTACTTTGACAAGTTATATGCCTTTGCCGAAGAGCTGATTCAAAAAGGCAAAGCTTATGTGGATGAACAACCTGCTGAGCAAATCGCAGAAAACCGCGGTAACTTTCAAACGCCAGGCAAAGAGAGTCCATACCGCAATCGTCCGATCGAAGACAGTTTAGAGCAGTTCAAGCGCATGAAAGCTGGCGAATTTTCTGATGGACAAATGGTCTTGCGTGCCAAGATTGATATGTCGCATCCGAATATGTTGATGCGCGATCCGGTGTTGTATCGCATCAAGCGCTTCCATCATATTCGCACCGGCGATAAGTGGTGCATTTATCCGATGTATGATTTTACCCACTGCATTTCTGATGCGCTGGAAGGTATTACTCATTCACTGTGTACCCTTGAGTTCGAAGTCAACCGTCCTTTATATGACTGGGTGCTGGATAACATCACCATTGACTGTCATCCACAGCAAATTGAGTTTTCACGCCTGAATCTGGCTTATACGATTACTTCAAAGCGTAAATTGACCCAGCTGGTCGAAGAAAAGCGCGTGGATGGCTGGGACGATCCTCGTATGCCAACTATCTCAGGTATGCGTCGTCGTGGTTATACGCCAGCATCGATCCGTAACTTCTGCGATGCGATTGGTATCAGTAAGGTCAATAGTGTTACCGACATGATCTTGCTGGAAGATAATGTGCGTGACGATCTGGATAAGTCGACTGAGCGTCGGATGGCTGTGCTTGATCCGATCAAGGTGGTTATCACCAATTACCCGGAAGACAAAGAAGAAATCTTAACTGGTAACAATCATCCTAAGTTTGAAGAAATGGGGACGCGTGAGTTGCCATTCAGTCGCGAAGTTTATATTGACCGTGCAGACTACAGAGAGTCGGCCAATAAAAAATATAAGCGTTTAGTCAAAGACGGAGAAGTGCGTCTGCGTAATGCTTATGTGATTAAAGCTAACGAAGCGATTCTGGACGAGAATGGCGAAGTTCAGGAACTTCATTGTACTTATGACCCAGATACTTTAGGCAAGAATCCGGAAGGTCGTAAAGTTCGTGGCGTCATTCACTGGGTTTCAGCCAAGCACGGGAAAAAAGCAACCGTTCGTTTATACGATCGCTTATTTAATGTGCCTAACCCGGGAGCAATGGACAATTTCCTGGAAGCCCTCAATCCAGATTCCTTTGCGGTGATTACGGCAATGGTTGAGCCGAGTCTGGCACAGGCTAATCCTGAAGATCGTTTCCAGTTTGAGCGTGAGGGATATTTTACTGCGGATCGCTATGAGTTTTCGGCAGATAATCTGGTCTTTAATCGCACTGTAACTCTGCGCGACTCCTGGTCGGATAAAGACACTAACTCCTGATATCTTTTTAAATCAACATCCGAATCTAAGCTTTTAAGAATCTAAGCGAGAAAATAAAAAGGCCAATCTTTCGATTGGCCTTAACTCTTTTAGGGGGACTAGGTCTGAGGGTTCTAAGAACTAGGTCTAAAAGCTTGTCTAAAAAGTAACTTTCCATGAACTAACAATGACAACTTATCTGTTAAGTTTGTCACCTATTATTATGAAAAGTTCAAAGTTTTTGGCAAAAGATGCGGGAACTATCAATAATTACTGTTAATCTAATGGTAACCGATTGATTTTTACAGGATTTAAAAATGAAAACCTTACTAAAATGGAGCTTCAGGCTCGTGATAGCAGTGGTTGCCCTATTTATTGTAGCGGCCGTGGCTTTAATGATTTTTTTCAACAGTGATCAACTGAAAACAACACTGACTAAGCAGGTTAATGAGAGAACAGGTGCTGAATTAGTGATTAAACAGGACTTAAGCTTATCGTTTTTCCCATGGTTGGCGATTGAAACTGGTGATATTAGCTTGTCGCAACCTCCTGCATTTCCACAAACAGACCCAGCTCTAACGATTGGCGCTGTGTCTGCCAGCATTAAATTAATGCCTTTATTCAGTGGTGATATTGAAGTTGGTGCGGTCACTGTGAGCGATGCAACCTTGAATATGACTAGTGGCCCGCAAGGTAAATCAAACCTGCAAGCTTTTACTGAAGCGTTACAAAAAGCAGAGACTGCAGATACCGCTAAGGAAGCTTCTGATGCAAAGGCTTTAGATTTAAGTCTGCAAAAGCTGGAGCTTAATAACTTTACCGTTAATCAGTTTGATACCACTAACAAACAGAGCCAAAGCATCACCTTAGATCAGTTCATTATCCAAGATTTTCGTCCAGGGGAGTTCAGGCCGGTTAATGCCAGCGGTAAAATTTCAACCGAAGTGAATAAGCCGGCGATAGAATGGGCTCTTGAAGGGGATTTAAAAGTCAGTTCCGACTTTAAGCAGATTAATGTACAAAAGCTGGATGCCAGTGTCGACAATGTTTCAAGTACAGTTCAGACCGTTGGGTTGACCGGAACTTTATCGGTGGCTATGGGCGGTAAGAGCACTTTGATTGAGCACCAGGGTGCGGTGACTCTCGATGACCAGTCGGTAACATTTAAAGCTTCGGCAGGCTTAGGGGATATGAATGACATTAAGGTCAGTATGAATGCGGACAGCCTGACGCTTGATCTGTTGATGGCAACAAGTGGCAAAAAAGAAACCACAGCAAAAGGTGAAGCTGATTTTTCGCCAGTTGCCGACTTCCTGAAAAAGTCGCGTATTCAGGGTGACCTGACAGTTGGCAGTTTGAACTTGAAAAACACCAGATTTACCCAGGTGTCAGCCAATATTTTTAATAAAGGTGCTACTTTACACCTTGACCCATTTAAGGCTCAGGCTTTCCAAGGTGAGTTAGCCACCACTGCCAGTGTGGATTTTGCCAGCAAGCCACTAGCATTGGCCATCCAGCCTGATTTGAACAATATTCAAATAGGAGACCTGCTAGCAGCTTTCTTTGGCTTTGAGCGCCTGTCTGGGCTTGGTGCTCTAGATCTTGATATGAAGACCAAAGGTGTAGACGTTAAGCAAATGCTACAAAACCTTAATGGTACCGGCCATATCAACTTATCAGACGGTGCCTTAATGGGCATTGATATCGAAAAACTGATTGCCTCAGGTTTAAGTCTGCAAACTTTGAACAAAGAAAGTTACAGTGGAAAAACAGTTTTTGCCGGTTTGAAAGGTGATTTGAAAGCCAATAATGGTGTCATTGACCTGTCAAACTTTGCCATTAATTCACCAGTGTTTGATTTGCTCGGTAAGGCAACAACCGATGCCAACAAGGAATCTATTGGTGGCAGCTTTCAGTTGGTCCTAAAAGGTGCTTTAAAAGAGCAGGTGGAAGCGAAATACCCGAAATTGGCTGGGAAAAAGTTACCTTTTGAATTAAAAGGGACCTGGGCTGAGCCAAAAGCCAATATCGATTATGAAGCAATCCTCAAAGCGGAATATCAGGGGAAAATTGATGAGAAGAAAGAGGAATTGGAAGATAAGGTGAAAGACGAGCTTGAAGATAAACTTGGTGATTTCCTCAAGAAGAAAAAAGGAGACAAGTAGCTCCGTGCTTACAAAAGCCCTCTGCTGAGGGCTTTTTTTTCAAATATTCAGTAAGTGACTAAACCCTTTGTCAGTAATTGGTATCCAATAGGTGTATTAACAAAATGAGGGTTAACAATGAAAACATTAATTTACACAAGTGCCATAGTGGCTTTGTCAGTTTTTGGAACAGCTAGTCAGGCGGAAGAAAGCAAAAGCTTTTCGCAAACCTATGACTTCAATGCTACTGGCTCTGTATCCGTTGAAAATATTAACGGAAGTATTGAAGTTAGCGGTTGGGATAAAGATGAAATCGCTCTTGAATACGTCATAACTGCCGATAATGAGAAAGATTTGAAACGGATTGAAGTGATTATTGATCACACTGACAAGGACTTTGATGTTGAAGTGGATTTCAAAAGTTCAGGTATGTTTAATTGGGGCGGTGGTTCTGGAGAAGTGGACTTTGTCTTGAAGGTGCCTAATAAAGCTAAGCTGAATTCGATTGATTCGGTCAATGGAGCTATCACTATTGTTGGCATGCATAGCGATGTTCAGGCTGATGCAGTTAATGGCAAGATTACCATTGAAGGCTCTTCTGGTGATGTATCTGCCGATACGGTAAATGGCAAGATTATTATCCGTATGGCTCGCTTAGGTTCTTCGCAAAGAATTAAAGCTGATAGCGTAAATGGTGATATAGCAGTTTATGCGCCTGCCGACTCTTCATTTAAATTGTCTTCAGAAACTTTAAATGGTGATCTGAGTAATGATTTTGGTATTGAAGTAGACGAAGGTGAATATGTTGGCGCCGAGATGAATGGTTCTTACAACGGTGGTGGTGCTAGCTTGTCATTCGATACGGTAAATGGTGATATTGAAATTTTGAAGAACTGAAATTTTTTGAATTAAAGAGTTAAACACCCCTTAAATATCCTTTGGAACTTTGTTTGAAAGCTATTGGGCGGATTCTTGCAATGAGTCCGCCTTTTTTATGCTTTAAAAAGAAGTTGTGTGTCAGCCCCGATGAGTTTTAAGGTTAAATCCCATTGCTCTGCGATCCAGCGAAAGGTGTTGTCAGAGTAGAAGCAGACATGAGTTCGGTCGTTTTTATAATGCCAGCGACTAAAAGCGTCTTTATCTATCCAGCGCTTGGTCATGACGCCGAGCACTCCTTTAGGTTTGAGCATATTCACTAGCTGTGGAATCACCTTGGAAGGTTGGTATAAATGCTCAAAGACCTCGGTGGCGGTAATAAAGTCATATTGCTGCATAAGCAGCTCTGGCTGGTTGGCATAAAAAAGATCATAGTTATTCATAATAAAGCCACGCTCAGCCATCATTACTGAAATGGTAGGGCCTGGCCCGCAGCCAAAGTCGAGTCCTTGAGCGTTATTGGGAAGATATTCCGCTAATGGTAACAGTAAGCGATTTAAGAATTGGCGATAGCCCTCATCATCTGGTGAGTTCTGGTGGAGATCGTACTGATATTTTTCATCGTTTGCTGTGAGAAGTTGGTGTTGTGGCACAAAGACCAGATCGCACACCTCACAGTGTAGATAATCTCGCTGTTTGTCGGTATGAAAGTGCGAAGTTTGATGGTTCAAGCAAAGAGGGCAAGTCATCGGCAATCTTTTACGTTAAAATAGCGAAAACACCAAAAGTATCATTTTAATGGCATTAGTAACACTACAACAAGTTGAAGTCAGCTATGGCGGTCCTGCCTTGCTGAATAAAGTCGATTTTACCATGGAGCCCGGAGAAAGGGTTTGTCTGATTGGGCGTAATGGCGTCGGCAAATCGACCCTACTTAAAGTCATCAACCGCGAAATTATCCCTGATGATGGTGATATTCGCTTTGTACAGGGCATAAAAGTCGCCAAACTGACTCAAGAAGTGCCATCCGGCACCAGTGGCAGCGTATTTGACGTTGTCGCGGAAGGTCTGGGCGAAGCGGGGGCGTTAATTCGAGAATTTCATCATTTAATCCAATCCACTGACGATGCATCGATGCAGAAATTGGCGCGTGTTCAGGAAAAAATCGAAGAAATTAACGGCTGGGCAATGGATCAGAAAGTCGAGACCGTGATTAATCGCTTGAGTCTCGACGCCGAAAAATCTTTCGATGAGCTGTCCGGAGGTATGAAAAGACGAGTTCTTTTGGCTAAAGCGTTAGTGGAACAGCCGGACATTTTATTACTTGATGAGCCAACCAACCACCTGGATGTAGAGTCTATCGAATGGTTGGAAAACTTCCTGAAAGCCTACGAAGGCAGTTTGCTGTTTATTACCCACGATCGTCGATTCCTGAAAAATCTGGCGACTCGAATCGTTGAAGTAGACCGCGGCAAATTGACCTCATGGCCTGGCGACTATGAAAACTTTCTGCGTCGAAAGGCGGAGCAGCTGGCGGCGGAAGAAAAGCAAAATCAGGATTTCGATAAAAAACTTGCTCAAGAAGAAGTCTGGATTCGTCAGGGGATCAAAGCTCGCCGTACTCGTAACGAGGGGCGTGTTCGCAGACTAGAAGCTGCGCGACAAGAGCGTGCGGAGCGCCGTAACCTGATTGGCAATGTAAAGCTGCAAGCACAAGATGTGGAAGCATCGGGTAAGAAGGTTATCGAAGCCAAAAATATCCACCATGGATATGAAGGACGAACCTTAGTCGATGATTTTTCGACTCTGATTATGCGTGGTGATCGGATTGGTATTATTGGACCTAACGGTGTCGGTAAAACCACCCTGATCAATATTTTGCTAGGAGAGTTAAAGCCAGATGAGGGCGACGTAAAATTAGGTACCAAATTAGAGATCGCTTATTTCGATCAGCATCGCGCCCAGTTGGATGAGAAGCAATCGGCTATGGACAATGTATCTGGTGGTAAAGACTTGATGACCATTAATGGTCAGCCACGTCATGTTATCAGCTATTTGCAGGATTTCCTGTTTACTCCTGAGCGTGCAAGAGCACCCATTACCGCTTTGTCAGGTGGTGAGCGAAATCGATTGCTGCTCGCTAAAATCATGGCTAAGCCCTCGAATTTATTAATTCTGGATGAGCCGACCAATGATCTGGATATTGAGACACTCGAATTGCTGGAAGAAATGTTGGATAACTATCCAGGTACTTTGATGCTGGTTTCTCACGATCGTGATTTTTTGAATAATGTGGTGACTAGCACAATCGCTTTTGAAGGAAATGGTATTGTTAAAGAGTACGTAGGCGGTTATGACGACTGGTTACGACAAAAGCCGCGTGATGCAGGCAGTACTTCGAGTGCTAAGTTGGCTCAGGAAAAACAAACAGACTCTGAACCAAAAACTAAAGCGTCAAACAAGGGTCAGAAGAAGCTCAAGAAGCTGAGTTATAAAGATCAGCTTGAGCTTGATAAGTTACCTGAATTGCTAGCAGATCTTGAGCAAAAAATTGAAGCGGTGCATAAGCAAATGAGCGATCCTGAATTTTATCAAAAGGATGGCGATACAATTGCCGAAACCAAGCAAGCGCTGGAGCAACTTGAAGCAGAATTGGAGCAAAAGTTTGAGCGCTGGGAAGCTTTGGAAGAAATGAGAAATAGTCTGTAAATATTGCGTTAATTGAGGTGGTGTATGTCACAAGATGATTTTGAGCTATTTAAAAAAGAGTTGTCCGACGTTCAGCGCCTTAAAAATGATCGGGTAAATTTGCATAAAGCCAATGAAGGCCCAAGTATCGCACAGCAGGCAAGGCGCGAAGCTGCTGTAGGTCGTAAGCCTAATGTGGATCCCAATTACCTGACTACAGATTTTGTTGAGCCGGTGTTGCCAAATGATTGGCTTGAATATAAAAAAGACGGTGTTCAAGAGGGTGTCTATAAAAAGTTACGGCTTGGGAAATATACTATTGATGCGCATATAGATTTACATCGACGCAGTGTGAATGAAGCGCGTGAAGATGTGTTTTATTTCCTGAGTGGTAGTTTTAAGCGTGGAAAACGCGCAGTATTAATCACTCACGGCAAAGGTGAACGTAGCCATCCACAGGCAGTTTTAAAAAGTCATGTCAATCATTGGTTGAAACAGCATAGTGCTGTGCTGGCATTCCATTCGGCACAGAAGCAACATGGTGGTTTAGGCTCGGTTTATGTTTTGCTTAAAAAAAATGATGAAGAAAAACAAATTAATCGAGAATTATTTAATAAAGGTTTTGGAAAAAGACTGTAATAAGACAAGTGGCCTAATTACAGCAAGGCGAGGACAATACAATGGACAAACATTCTGATAATAAAGACTTGATCGAACTTGATGCTGAGCATGAAGAAGATGATTCGAGTGTCAATAAAGATACCTGGGACAGAACCAGAGAGTTAATCCTATTGCAAGTCAAATTAGGCATAGACGCTATTCGCGATTTCGTCTTAATCCCAGTTGCACTCTTCTGCTATATTTTAGACTTTGGTGAGCGCGACAAGTCTAAGCCTTCCTATTGGGACCGATTGATGGCCTGGGGCCGACGTAGCGATCACCATATTAATTTATTTAAACATCGTCGTTCTTATAAAAAAGGGTATATGACGATAGATGATGCTATGAACATCGTCGAAGAAACGATCCGCAAGGAAGTGAAAAATGGGGACTATTCTGAGCAAGTGGTTAATAAGGTTAAAGATAAATTCAAAAACCGAGGTAAGCACTAAAATTTATAATCCCAATAGAAGGATGTAGTATGTCAGCTAAAACAATGCAGACTGCAGTTGCTACGCTTGCGTTATGCTTTATCCCATTATCTATCGCAGCTGGTGAGGTTCCTTTCGCTGAACAGGAATTAGATGACCCCGATACTTTTGTAACCATTACCGTTGAGAATGATTTATTTGCTGGTCGCGACGGTGGCTATACTAATGGCATTGGTGTCAGTTGGGGACGAGGGCCTTTCCAGACCATGGAAGAGACCGATAGTCCAGAATGGCTACAATCAATGGCACACGCATTTGGTATTCACGATGACACTCAGCATTTTAATGCTGCGACCTATAGTATCTTTCAGGGAATTCAGACACCTTCCGATATTACTAACTCTAATTTTGAGCCGAATGACTTGCCTTATGCTGGGATTTTAGGTTGGCGTGGCACCATCCATTCCTGGACTGAAAGTCGTGCCGAACAATTTAGCCTGATACTCGGTATGGTTGGCCCTGCATCGCTTGCGGAGCAATCTCAAAAGGCTGTACATAAAATTACCGGTTCTGACGAGCCAATGGGCTGGGATTATCAGTTACATAATGAGCCAGTATTTGCCTTACAGGCACGCCGCAGCTGGCGGCATGAAATCAGTAATGGCGATGGGCATGGTGTTGACTTTATCGGCATGCTTGAAGCAAGTGGTGGTAACTTTTCCTCGTATATCGCCGGAACTTACATGGTACGTTGGGGTTTAAACCTCCAGCGAAGCCATGCCTCCATCAGCGTATTGCCGGGACGTGAAATTAACCCTTTGGCGGGTACCAATACTGAAGAGTATTACGTCTTCTTTGGTGTTCAACCGCGCTATGTCTTCAATGATATTTTTGTAGATGGAAATACGTTCCGAGATAGTCCTTCTGTTACCATCAAGAACGAACGGCTGATCTACTCTACCGGCTTTGTCTGGAACTGGAAAAACTGGGGGCTGTTGTTTTCATTGGCAGAAACTACAAGCACTTTTGAAGAACGTAAAGGCAATGCCAAGTTTGGATCGGTCAGCATTAGCTATCGTTTGTAGTTTTAATCTTCATGCGGTGATGGGTATTCGATTCCCATAATCCAGAACAGCTTTTCTCCATCTGGCAATCTTAGTTTAACTTCATCATCAATCTGTTTTTTTAACAGAGCGCGAGCCATCGGAGAATCGATGCTGATGTAATGTGGTTTGTGATCAAATTCGTCAGAACCAACCAGGCGGTAAATAATTTCCTGGCCATTCTCATCTTCTAATGAAACCTGAGCACCAAAGAATATTTTATCTTTCTCTTGTGGAGTGTGCTCTATAACTCTTAGATCAGCTGTGCGTTTCTGTAAGTAGCGCACCCGGCGATCAATTTCACGCAGTTGTTTTTTTCGGTAAATATATTCGGCATTTTCACTGCGGTCGCCTTCCGCTGCTGCCGCATTGATGGCGCGGGTAACTTCAGGACGCAGTGTTTTCCACAAGTAAGCAAGTTCATTGCGTAGGCGAACCGCACCTGCGGCGGTGATTAAGTTAGATCGTGGCATGGTAAGTTTTAGTTAGGTTGGTCGTCTTCTTTGTTTTCAGTGGCGTCTTTTAATTGTTGATCAAGGTTATCAACGCGCTTTTGCATTTCCTCCTCAACTTGCTTGGCTTTATCCAGCTGCTGGTTTTTATAGTCCGACAATAGCTTGTCGGACTCTTTTTCTTCGTTCGAGCATGCTGTTAGCGTTAAAGTGATCAGGATCAGTGAAAGCCATTTATACATCGTGATACTCCTATAATTTCTCTAGTGTTTTATGATAGCGCAGTTACTGGTAACAAGTCCCTATGCTGTGACTAATTATGCCCAATTAGGGGAATTCAATGTTATACATTATAATTTGCTAATGTAGAATCGAGAGTCGTGCCGACGATGCCACATTTTAACCAACAAATTATGACGCCACTGAGTTGGGGCAGGGGCTTTGCACTATTACTACAGGTACTTTACCTGTTTTGGCTGCAGCAAATGCCGTCCCCCGTGGTTTGGGTCATTCTGTCGGTGCAAACAGCCATACTGTTGCATACCCTCGTTATCAGCCGCGCAACCGTTAGTGAGCTGGGTATTTTTGTTGCGCTGCTACTTGATGCGCTGTTACTGATTGCATACGTCTATCTTACAGGCGGTATTGCCAACCCCTTGATTTCACTTTTGCTATTACCGGTAGCTACCGCTTCTTTGATGCTCAAGTCGCGCTACGCACTAAGCTTGTTAGTGATCGCTATCGCAGGCTATAGCCTACTGTTAAGTGTGGTATCAGAACATCAAGCTCATCAAAGCTTCATTTCACACCTTATCGGCATGTGGCTGGTGTTTATTGCCAGTGCGCTGTTGCTGTATTACCTGGTCAGTCGTCTGGTGCGGGCAACCCGAGGCCAGCAGCTGGAGTTAGAACAGCAGAAGCAACGACAACTCAGAGATGATTATTTGCTGGCATTGGGTGTTTCGGCAGCTGATGCGGCACATCAACTGAATACTCCGCTTTCCAGTATGGCGGTGATGGTTGATGATATGCCCGTATCGGATGATAAAAAGTTAATGGAGCAGCAGATTAGTCGCTGCCAGAAGATTACGCAGAGTATTCAGGCGCAGTTCGAACAATTAAAGCAGCGCCAGTATCAAACGATCTCGGTGAGTGACTTGTTAAGTCAGGTTGCTTCCAGTTTCCGCTTGCTGCATCCGGAAGTCAGGTTGGAATTGGATGCTGGGTCTGACTGCAACAGCAATCTGTATCAGCTAAACAGCCACCTTGGTTTTAACAGCGCCTTGCTTAATATCATGGATAACGCCGCTAAGGCTTCGGAGCTTAATCAACAGTCACGTATCAAGCTGGCCTGCGAGATTGATAAGAACCATGCTGGTCAGCCATCCCTTACTCTACAAATTTTTGATTATGGTGAAGGCCTGGCTAAGCATCAGCTAGAGAGTTACGGCTTTGTGCCTAATTTTAATTCACAGCAGGGTATGGGCACCGGTAGCCTGATATCCAGTGCCAGTATTGAATTGATGGATGGCACCATTCACATAGAAAATCATCCGCAAGGGGCTGTGGTGACAGTAAGTTTACCTATTAAGCAGCAAGTTACAGCGAAAACCAGGAGCTAGTTTATGACCAGTAATTTGCTTCTGATCGAAGATGATGAGGTTTTTGCTCAGGTGCTGCAAAACTCGCTACAAAAGCGGGGAATAAGCTGCACTCATGTGAGTACTATCGAACAGGCGTCAGATCCTGAGCTGGGCAAGGATTTCGACTCGATAGTGCTGGACCTGTATCTGGATGGTGAGTCGGGCTTAAGCATTTTGCCGCAACTGCGCCAACGATATCCGCAGGCCAGTATTCTGGTGCTGACCGGTTATGCCAGCATAGCAACCACGGTACAGGCGATGAAGCTGGGCACAGATAACTACCTGCCCAAACCTGCCAATGCCACCCAGATACTGAATGCACTTACTCAAGAGTCAATTGAACTACCTGAGTCGAGTCAGCAGAAGGTTGTCGACCAATCGGAAAAGAGTAGTGATGCTGGGATGCAACAAGATGTTCTGTCGGTTGAGCGGTTACAGTGGGAGCATATCCAATCTGTCTTGGCCCAGCATCAGGGCAACATTTCTGCAACCGCCAGAGCCTTGGGGATGCATCGAAGAACCTTACAGCGGAAATTGTCAAAAAAGCCTAAAAATAAATAAGAATGCTGTTGATAACTATTCTCATTTAGATTTATAATGCGCGCGTTGTTCACTTACAAACATAATACAGGGTATGACAATGCAACCTCGTTTCTCTTTCAGCGCATTAACTGTTGCTATGACAATTGCGCTTACAGCATCTCAAGCAACTTTAGCCGACGACCTTAAAAAAGGTGATCAAGTCGAAACCATCCAAATCATTGGCGATAGCCAGGCAGCGCAAAAAGTGCCAGGTTCTGCACACGTGGTTTCAGAAACTGAGCTAGAAGAATTCAAATATACCGACGTTAACCGTGCATTACAGCAAGTACCGGGCGTCTATATCCAACTGGAAGATGGCTTGGGTTTACGTCCAAATATCGGTATTCGTGGAACGGGAACGGGCCGCTCAGGTCGCGTTACCCTGATGGAGGATGGTGTGTTAATCGCTCCAGCGCCTTATTCAGCTTCGTCAGCTTATTATTTCCCAACCTTTGACCGTATTACTGGTATCGAGGTATTGAAAGGCCCAGCCGCTATTAAATACGGCCCATTCACTGTGGGCGGTGCTGTTAACCTGATTTCTCGTCAGATTCCAGTCGATGCCCAGGGGCAGCTAAAATTAGAGCTTGGTGAGAACAATGAACGCCGTGCTTACGCTTATTATGGTGATAGCAGCGATAATTTTGGTTACCTGATCGAAGCTAACAAACACGTTACTGATGGTTTCAAAACGATTGACCGTCATGGCGATGAAACAGGCTTCGACAAAGACGATTATGTTGCTAAGTTCCGTTTTAACTCAGATTACTCAGCTGACGTTTATCAGCAATTGGATGTCAAAATCCAGCACTCAACTGAAGATTCGGATCAGTCTTACTTAGGTTTGACCGACGCTGATTTTGCCGCTAACCCATACCGCATGTATGGCGTTTCAGCGCTGGATAATTTTGACGGTGAGCATGACCAATATGTATTGAGCTACTACGCTGATTTAAGCGACAGTTTTGACTTGCGTGTCACTGCGTATCGCAATGAAACGGCACGTAACTGGTATAAGACTGGTGCCTTCATTATGGATGACCCACTAAACCCAGGTACTTCAACTCGTTATAGCTGGTCAAGCATTATCAATGAAATTAATACCGGTGGTAGCAATGCGACTTACTTCCAGTCTATTCTGGATGGTGCGGATTCGCCTAATGACCGCATTGAAATTACAGACAATAATCGTAACTATATAAGCGAAGGCATTCAGGCCAGTTTCGAGTGGGATTTCACTGTTGGCGAAGCGCAACATGACTTGCAGTTAGGCTTGCGTGTTCATGAAGATGAAGAAGATCGCTTCCAGCGCAACAGCTACTTCATTCAGGAAAATGGCACATTAGTGTTGGATCAGGCAGATGCCTGGGGCACAGCCGGTAATCGTGTTTCTTCAGCAGAAGCAAACTCTTACTATTTAGTTGACACCATTACTTACGGTGACTGGATCTTTACACCTGGTGTTCGTTACGAAGACGTGGATTTAAAGCGCGAAGATTGGGCTAATGCAACCGACCGCAGCGCAGCGCCAAGTGTTCGCACAAACAGCGCCTCAGAAGTGCTGCCTGGCTTTGGTGCCTTGTGGTTATTAAGCGATAACACCAGTTTATTGTTTGGTGTGAATAAAGGTTTTGCACCTCCTGGAAACAGCCCTACGGACAAACCAGAAGAAAGCTGGAACTACGAAATGGGTGTGCGTTTTGCCGGAGAAAGCTATAACAGTGAGCTGATCGCTTTCTACAGTGATTATGACAACCTGTTAGGCGAGTGTACTCTATCGAATAGTGGCTGTAGCATTGATGAAATCGGCGACCGATTCAACGGCGGTGCTGCTGAAGTAAAAGGTCTTGAGTTACGTGTTGTAGGCAAGTTCGCTGAGAACTGGCTGGGAAGTTTCAGCTACACCTACACCGACACTGAATTTGCTTCGACTTTTGATAGTAATGTCTGGGGCCCTGTGGAAAATGGTCAGCCAATTCCATACATCCCTGAAAATCAAATGCAATTATCGTTCGGTTATGACAACTCAGAGTGGAATATTTTCACTAACTTGAACTATGTTGATGGCACTTGTACTAAGCCAGCTTGTGGCGCCTTCCAACAAACAGACGATCGCTTTATCGTTGATTTAGCGTCTGAGTTTGATATCAACGATAGCACCAGCATCTACGCAACAATTGACAACCTGTTAGACGATGACTCGATTGTTGCACGCGAGCCTTATGGAGCACGCCCTGATAAACCAAGAACTGCACGAGTTGGTGTGAAGTTTAACTTCTAAGCAAATTGTCTTAGCTATAGGAAGTTATAATAACAATAACGATGTTAGTCTCTCCCTGGGCTCAAACTTGAAACTCAAAGGTCAATAGACCCTACGAGTGGTCAAATTGAGCCAATATGATACAGGCCCGCTTCGGCGGGCTTTTTTTATGTCCAGATTTTTATGCCCAAGCTTTTTTATGAAAGAACCAAACTAGGTTATGATAGTTTGAAGATGAAAACATTAATTGGCATCTGATATGGCGCTATCAAAACCAAACAATCGTAAACCGATTCATTATCGAAATATTCAATGCGACGGCTATCTGAGAGACGATGGCTTGTGGGATATTGAAGCGCACCTGACTGATGATAAAGGTTATCCGTTTCCAACCCTGCAGCGCGGTGTGTTGCAACCGGGTGAATTAGTGCATGAACTGTGGTTAAGGTTAACTTTGGATGACCAGTTGGTGATAAAGAATATTGAGGCGGCCATGCCAATCACACCCTTTAGCATTTGCTCGCAGATTGAGGATAATTATAAAAGTCTAATCGGTCTGCAGGTTGGGCGTGGCTGGATGCAAAAAGCTAAGGAATTGGTAGGTGGTGTTGAAGGCTGCTCACACCTGTTAGAATTACTAAGACCAATGGCGACCACTGCAATTCAGACTATTTATCCATACTTGAACTTTTCAGAGGATGGTCGCTTTCCAATAAGTAATAACGTGTTGAATTCATGTCATAGTTTTTCAGATAGGAATAAAGTTATTAAGGAGTTCTGGCCTGACAAATATCAAGGACAGCGACTTGACGTTCAAGAGGTTAATGATGAGTAGTATCGATTGGCTTACTAAGTACATAGAAATATTTGATAGGATTGAAGAGCATATGCTTGAACTTGAGCTATGGTCAGAGTCACATCCAGGACATCATAAATTGCAGAGCAGCATGCCATTTTGTGTGGATACGTTGCAGCTAGAAGAGTGGTTACAGTTTGTGTTCCTGCCAAAAATGCGTGAGTATGTAGAAGAGGAGCGCTTGCCTCCAGGCCCAGCACAAATTACACCCATCGCAGAAGAGACTTATAAAGACCAACCGGAACTGAAATCATTAATCGAATTGCTTAGAAAGTTTGATGAAATTTCCCATTTAAGCCATCTGCACTAATATAGTAGGTGAATCATGATCAACGACAAGAAAACTGCTCATTACCGAGAAGAGTTACTGCTTATCCAAAAAGAGTTAGTAGAAGCTTTGGGATTGGCTGAAGAAGTCGGTGAAAAAGTGGAGTTAGACCAGGCGCGTTTTGGACGTGTTTCGCGGGGTACTGCGTTGATGGATCAGGCCATGTCCGAAGCAAGTGTTGAGCGTGATAAAAAACGATTAGTTGCAGTGAGAAAAGCACTTAAGCGTATAGAGGAAGGACAGTATGGTTTTTGTCTTGAATGTGATGAGCCGATCAGCGCGAAGCGCCTAGAAGTCGCACCTGAAACAGAGTTGTGCCTTGATTGCCAATCGTTCAAAGAAGAACATGACCGAAAATAGTCGCTGGCTCATTACTTAAAGAATTCTTCTGCGGCAATGTCACCCTCATCGTTTGGATGCGGTGACCAGAAACAATCTGCTGGGGCCTTACCTTTGACAAACTTTACCCCTTCCTTTTTTAATCGTTTTTCTTGCTCAGAGTAATAAGCACTGTCAGCATGAAAAGCGATTCTTCCATCCGAGCCAATCACTCGAAACCAGGGAAGGTCTAAGTCACTATGCGCTAAACCAAGTGCTTTGCTGACATGTCGAGCGTGACGTGGAAAGCCAGCCAGCTTTGCAATTCGACCATAGCTACTGACTTTACCAACAGGGATTTGTTTAACCCAGTAATACACCTGCTGCCGAAAGTGCTGCATTCGATCCTGGGTGGGTGCCTCTAATTTTTGTTGTGCAATCTTTTTTGATTTGGCTGGCATATCAATAAGTTGACCTAAGTCAGGAGCTAAGGAGGTGCTATTAATGGGGTTTGATTATATCGATTTTCAGGAATATAGTGGAGTTATAAAGTTCAAATTCTGACCTTAAGTTGGAGCAGGAGAAAGCAATGATAACACTGATGGAGCTCATATTTGGTAATGATGATCGGCCAACGGATCAAAGGCCATTGCAGGAAATTGGTGTTAAATATAACTTACACCAGGAGCAGCTACATCGGGTGATGGAGCTATATCTGCAGGCAATGCTTAAAGGTTTGCAGGATAATGTTAGTTACGGTGGGCTGGATGCTTTAATGGATGCCCTGGGTCGCAATAAGAGCGAAGAGTTTTTGAAGTACCCTCATCAGATCATAGAGTCAAAAGCGGTCGATAACGGTAACTATATTCTGGGTCATATACTTAAAGAAAAAGATGTTAGCCGTGACCTGGCAACCAGTGTTTCACGAAGAACAGGCATTGATCAGGACACTCTGGAAATTGTTTTACCGATTACTGCAACTTTCATGATGGGGCGTTTGGGTCTGTATCTTGATGATATCGAAGATAGTCAGAAGCGAGATACTTTGCTGGATATTTTACAAATTGAAGAAGGCACCAGTTTGCGCGAAATGATTGTGCAAAAGCAGAAGCAACTGTATGGGGAGTAGGTACAACATATAAACAGGCCCCGACCTAAAGTCTATTAATGTTGCTGTTGAAATATGATTCCCAATTTTAGGAAAAATATAACTCCATAATATTCTTATGATTTTTCTATCAGTCAGTGATATTTAGTGATTTCTGGATAATTAATGTTTCAAAAGTGGAACAGCCAAATGCTTCCTAACTAGCTGTTTTTAAGCGCTTTCCATTATGTGAACAATAAGCTGTACCATATCTGCAACTGATACTACGAATCACCCATTCAAAAAACTCATCTTTAATGAACCTTTTTCTTACTTTTAAAACACTTACCATTTTTGGCACGCTCCTTGCTTGTATTACTTGTGTCTGACCTGGAATCGACGACGTCGACTACTGGAAGGTCGGTATTCATAGGATCAAAAAAGGAGAATTTACTATGAACATTAAACGATGGACGCTTGCCTGTTCAATGGCGTTATTTACGGCAACCAGTGCTTTTGCATTGGACCCGGCGGATAGCGTGGAATTGGATGGTAATGCGATAAAAGACACAGCTCTGGATGACTGGCAAAATATCAATTTAGGCGTAAGTTCTGCCGCAGTGGCTACTGGCGTGGTCAGTGATTTACCACCGGCAACCATATTCTGGAAAGGTGGTTCGAAAGACACTGAAGATGTTACGCAATGGTGGTACAAAGATGGTTCTGTACCTGATAAGGATGATCTGAGAAATGGTTATGCAGCGGCTTATTTTCTTCCAAAAATGGGCGGCGGTAATGATTTGGTCTTTTACTTCGGTGCAGAGCGTTACGCGAATAATGGTGATGCCATTATGGGGTTCTGGTTCTTTCAGGATCAGGTCGGCCCTGATGGTAACAACCGTTTTACCGGAGAGCATAAAGAAAATGATTTATTTATTGTGATGGAATACCCACAAGGCACTAATGCTCAGCCTTTCGTACAAGTAATGCGCTGGGTGAATAGTGGTGGTGACGTCGATGATAATCTACAACTGTTATATTCATCAGGCGACGCAGGTTCCAAATGTAATACGGCTACCGACTCTGGTGTAGCCTGTGCAATTACCAATGACAACCAAGAGTTGGCAGGAGTGGCTAACGGTCTGTGGCCTTATGAGAACAAATCAGGAATCCCTGATGCCTATCCTCATGAATCACTGTTTGAAGGAAGGTTAAATGTGACTCAGGCCCTGTTGAACGCTGGAGTAAACGAAGCTCCTTGTTTCAGTAGTTTCCTAATTGAAACACGTTCTTCACGTTCTGAGACTGCACAGTTGAAAGACTTCCTCGGAGGTCAGTTCCCATTGTGTAGTATTGAGGTGGCAAAAACCTGTAGTGCTTCTGCCTTAACCGCCGATAACAAGTTCACGATTGATTATACAATCAGCTTGACCAATAGCGGTGTTGGTAGCATTGGCGCTGGTGAAGTCATTACTATTGATGACCAACCTAGTGACGGTGCTGCATTCCAGTTGACACCTGCGGTAAGCAGCTTGACTGGTGGTGCTGATGGCTGGGCTCCTAACGAAGTGCTGCAAGTGTCGGGGCAATATGTCTCTGACGTTAACGGCGGTATGAACACTGTCGATGCGTTCGTGACATTTGGCAGCTCAAGCATTACGGCAGATCAATATACGACTGGTTGTGATTCGCTATCACTCTCTCCAGCGATCTCAGTCAATAAGCTTTGCGATTTGTCGTTAACACAAACAGGCAACCTGGTAGCTGTGCAAAAAGACTATTCAGTGGATGTCTGTAACACCGGTGATACACCACTTGATGTCATATTAACTGATAATAAGGATTTGGCCTTGAATGAAAGCTTCTCGCTGGATTTCCCAAAAACCTGTCTGATTGACGTTGATTGTGGTGCAGGTTATACCTGTAATGCTGGTGGTTTCTGTGAGGACGGAGACGGATTCCTGGAAGGTAACTTCGGTGGAAGTGTCTGTGCAACTCGTACAGGAACGTATCTACCATCAGAGCTACCGGTAGGTAGTGATGGTAACTTGACTAACCAAGCTTCGGTTTCTGCGACATCTCCTGTTGCAGCCCCTGGCGATATCGGCTCTGACTCGAACCCTATCCAGGATTCCGATTCAGCAACCTGTGACTTGTGCCCTCTACCTCAACCAGAGGAGTAGGATTCCAGGCGCAGCACAACGGGGGCTTCGGCCCCCGTTTCTTTTGTCTTAAAAGTTGGCTTTATTTATTTTTGCCGCCACCTTTACCACCGCCTTTACCTCCCCCTGTAGTAGTATCGGAGTTGTCACCATCATTAGTACTATTCTCAAGGCTGATCTGAACCAATGCCGTCGAAGTTAGCTGCCCATCGCTGATGGTATAGCTGAAACCGTCGCTGTCTTTAAAGGGCTTACCAGGAATATAGGTTAAGCTATTGTCGGCATTTAGAATGACATCACCTTTCGAACCTTGCTCAACTCCTATGATCGTAAGGTTATCGCCATCAGGGTCATAGTCATTAGCCAATGGGAAAAAGGTCATGCTGGTTTTGCCAGGCAATATGACCGCATCGTTTTCAGCAACCGGTGCAGTATTACTGGCAACTGTCTGCTCCTCGACAGTAACCGAAGCATTATGTTGGTCATTTTGTAACGTCTGACCATGAGATACTTTACTGGTAACTGCATAGTCGCCTGATGGAGCATTAGCATCAACCGCAAGCCATAAGCTGACTTCCTGACTTGCACCCGGAGCAAGAGTTACACTCGAATAATTAAAGTCACCATTGATATAGCTATCCATGGTTGAAGACAGATTAAAGTTCGAAGAGCTACACTCGGAGCTATCACGATTGGTAACCTTGTAAACAATTTCAAAGTTGCTGCCAGCATTGGTCGCAATAGATGTATTGCTGAGTGGTTCAATAGACGGAACCTGGTTTTGACAAATAGCAGGTGTCTGTCCGTAATTAACCTGCATCACGGCACTGCTCGCATCGCTTGCAGCCAGAGTTATGCTGACGTCATTAGCAGAGTCATGATAAGTTTGCCCCGGTTGCAGGGTGATATCTGTCCAGCTCAATGTCTCAGGTGTAGTGTCTAAAAGATAACTGTCGTTAGGAGCATGATCAGTTCCTTCACGCAAACGAATACCCGTTAAAAATAGCGGGTAACTGTCCGCAAGATGAGTATCAAAACCAATCGCCTGACGATATTCAACGTAGTACCACTCGTTCTGACCACTGGTTTTAGTCTGCTTAAAAATTTTCGCAATCTTAGTATTATCGTCATTGGTTTCTAATGGCGACAGCACCACTTCACTGCTTTGTGTGATGGTGGCAACTTTGTTATTCATCCAGCCTAACTGTTCTTTCTGGAAGGCATTAAAATGATTCGTTTCACGAGCGTTGCCCATGCCACTGATGTAGTCACCATAATCACCAACCGCACAACCAGAGTCTGCCGTAACTTGAGTTCCGCAGTCTTTGCTGTGCGCATGATATAAGCCAAGGTTATGTCCCAGCTCATGATGAATAACATCGGACTCAAAACGTTTAATCCATGATAATGAGCCTTGCACATTAGCTTTACCTGACCAGGTACAATTAGGGTGTGTTGGAATGACGTACATCACGTGATCATAATTTGCTGGCTCATAACCACGCTGACGAATAATCGCATCAGCAGCATTGCTGATAGCATAAGTATCGCAGGTGCTGACATCGACATCCACCGTAACAGGCTCGAGCGCAAGCCCAGACAAACCAAATTGCTGGTAAGAGCTTTCTAAGAAATATTGATTCGCGGTATTGAATAGTGCATCGAACAGCTGTGCTGAGGTAAAACGCACAATCGGATTGATGGCAAAGTTGACTTCAGCCACCAATAATTGATGAGTACCGGTTACCGCAATTGCTTCAGTCGTAGCTTGTATAGATGAACCGGAAGACTCATCCAGTAACAGACTGACTGAGTCAGAAGAAGCTTTTAACTTACCTTTATCATTTAGCTGGCCATGAACTCTGACTTTTTGACTGGAGGCTAACCAATGTGGAACTTTATCAAAGATTACCTCGGTCGCTTTGCCCTGACTGTTGACCAGACGGTAGGACAGTTCACTTCGTTTGTTGACGAAGTCATCTTCAATGTTAATGGTAATGGTTCCTTCCACGACATTATCCTTTGCTAAGCTCCCTGCACTAAATAAAGACACAAAGATGCCCGCAGACGCCAGCGCGCCTTTTAAAAGATAATTCATGTTTAACCTCTTGTAGGTGATTGGATAGGATGATTCACGGAGCCAATCATAGGTAGGTCAGGTGTAAAAATAAATGACAGAATCGAACAATTGATTGAATTTTGTACAAAGTGAGAGGTGGCCTGAGAGAGGCTTGTGATGGTTAAGACATTTTTCCCAATTTTGTTACATAGGGATGTTGTGTTTATTTAACAGCCGGTAAAGACTGGTTCTTGAGATGCCTAGATTTTTAGCGGCTAGGGTGTGATTATAGCCAGATTTTTCAATTGACAGAATGAGGGTTTCTTTCTCCGCTTTGTCTTTAGCTTCTTTCAAACTGACAATGTTCTGATGGTTGCTAAATGACAAGTCCATGTGCTTTTCAGTAATTAAATTTCCTTCAGACAGAATCACAGCACGGCGGATTCGATTCATCAGTTCGCGGACATTACCAGGCCAACGGTATTGATTCATGGCATTCAAGCAACGCTGAGTAAAAGTTTTGTGCATATGTCCTTCACAAAACTGACTTAAAAAGTGATTTGCCAGTTCAGGTATGTCTTGACGGCGATGGCGTAAAGCTGGCATATGCAGAGTGAGAACATTAATGCGATGGTAAAGGTCTTCGCGAAAGTTACCTTCTTCGACAGCTTTTTCAAGATTGACATTAGTTGCCACGACAATACGGCAGTCAACGGTAATACTTTTGACACTGCCCAATCGTTCGATTTGGTTCAACTCAAGAAAGCGTAACAAGTTAACCTGAAGATTCAGTGGAAGATCGCCAATTTCATCCAGAAACACAGTGCCGCCATCTGCAGCTTCGATACGGCCAATTTTTTTAGTATCTGCATTAGTAAAGGCACCTTTTTCGTGACCAAACAATTCTGAATAAAATAAAGTTTCAGGAATTGCGGCGCAATTAATGGCAATAAATGGGCCTTGCTTACGACGCGAACGTTGATGGATTTTGCGGGCGGCAAGCTCCTTTCCTGTACCGCTTTCACCGGTAATTAAAACGGTGGCATCTTCCATGGAAATTTTGTTGATGGTGCGTTTAATTTGTACTGTTGATGGAGAGCGGCCAATAATATCATCGCTATCCTGTGGCACCTGCAGTTGATTGAGCTGCTTATTTTGTAATTCGGCCATACCGAAAGCATGCCCAACAGTAGCTAAAAAGTAATCGTAGCGAAGCGGTTCTCGATGGTAGTCGTAGAATAAATGTGAGAAGAGAAAGTTGGGGTGATCTTCTAACCAGTTTTCGTGAGGTATAATAGCAATCCACTTGGTTGCCATGTTCATTGACGCCATTTCTTCGTATTCTGTAATGGCCGGCTCTGACTCTACTGATAAAAAAATGACAACAACTTCAAACAGGTGGTGTTGAAATAGTTTTTTAAACTGACTTTTTTCCTGAGTAAAAAAGATTTGCCAGCCGTTATTTTTCAACTGTTCGCTGAGTTCTTGTGCGGAATCGCCCTTCCCAAATACCAGGATTGAGCGACTATCATGTGGAGAGTGGTCGAGCATTCCTTGCCTCCCAACCTGAAAATAATCACACTAAAAAAAGCTTGTGAAAGCTAGTAATAATAGTTTAACAAGTTTAAAGGAGTATTATATCAAATCTCATTTAAAATGACCTAGAAATAGATCGATAAACGCAAGTTTCAAGCAAAAAAAGTTTAGGGAATAGTGTCAGTTTGTTTTACTTAAAGCGGTATACAAGTTGAAAATCTTTACAGACAAAATATGAGTTTTTGAAATTGATTATTGATAGGATAAATTAAAAGGCTTCCATATGATAAGAAGCCTTTTAAAAGTGTATGAGATCGCAACATATTTGTGATTATAGCATCCGTCTTAAAACATCAGTGTCAGATCCTTTATCAAACCAGCGGTGTTTGATTGTTCCTGCCAAGTGTAAAATAATTAATAATAAAAGTGAGTAAGCAAGGACTTCGTGGAACTCATGCATCAGATGTGCAGTATCCTCGTTATCAGCAACTAAGCTCGGAATTGGGACTCCAAACCACTCAACTTCAAAGCCCTGATAATCTGATGAGAGATATCCAACTATCGGAATCGCAATCATTAATACATAGAACAGGAAGTGGGTAATTTTGGTCAGCCATTTTTCCCAGGTTGCCAGACCAGCAGGTAAGGGTGGGTTCTTTGATAATAGCCTTACGATGATTCTTATAATCACCAGTCCCAGTACCGTGATACCGAAAGATTTATGGACTGGATAGATTTCATATTTGATTTCACTTTCCATTGGCAAGCTGGCCATATACCAGCCAACGCCTATCATTACCAGCAGCATCAGTCCGATCAGCCAGTGCAGTATCCGCATCGTCAGTGAGTATTTTTCTTGCATAACGTTTTCCCCATTTGGTTATGAAGCATCAATATAAAATGCTTCATGGGAAAATAGCAAGTAAAGAGAGTGAGGAGGTTGTTGTGAGTTAATCAGGCTGGATTAATTATTGAAGTCGTAAACCCAGCCAAAAGGTTCAAATTATTTTTTATAAGCTATCGGTTGGCCCATAACCGTTGGCGCATAGGCCTTCATATTTTTGTGCCACTCAAGAGTATCTTTAGGGAATAACAGGACAATGGTAGAGCCTAGTTTAAAGCGGCCCATTTCTTCACCTTTCTTAAGACTAACTTCGCCTTTATCGTAATCCCAGCTTTGCACTTCTTTGCGTGTTGGCGGGGTGACCGTGCCATGCCAAACTGTTTCAACACTACCCACAATGGTTGCGCCGACTAAAACCATCGCCATAGGGCCAAGTTCAGTATCAAACATGGCAACTACACGCTCGTTGCGGGCGAACAGGTTAGGTACTTTGCGTGCGGTAAGTGGGTTAACACTAAATAAATTTCCTGGTACATGAATCATTCTAGTAAGCTCACCGTCAATCGGCATATGCAGGCGGTGATAATCTTTTGGAGCAAGATAAACAGTTGCGAATTCTCCATCTTGAAAGGGGGCGGCTAATTCTGCGTCGCCACCAAGTAATGTTTTAGCGGAATAAGTATGACCCTTGGCCTGGAAAATATAACCATTGTCGATCTTTCCTAATTGGCTGACAGCGCCATCGGCAGGATGAACAATTGATTTCTCGTCAGAATCAATCGGTCTGACCTCAGACTTTAATGAGCGGGTGAAAAAATCATTGAAGGTTTTATAGTCTTCTGGGTTTTCGCGTTCGGCTATGCTCATATCAATGCCGTATTTTTTGATAAACCATTTAATAAAAGCATTCTTTATTCTTATATTTTCGCTTTCGGCAATCTTTCCCATCAGCAAAGAAATTCCATGTTGCGGGATAAGGTATTGAGTTAAGACTTTTAATGTATCGGACATAAGTTTAATAGTTCCGTGGAAATTGGCGACATTGTAGCCTAAATATAATCGTTAGACTATCTGGCGGCTAGGAGCTGTGGTCGTTGGATAATCACAGCGCCAGCCTATATATAGGGTTGATCAAAGTGCTGGATCAAGTGCTGATAATTCTTTAACCGGCTCGCGGCAATGGCTCCATCTTTAGCGGCAGCAAGTACAGCACACCCTGGTTCATTTAGGTGCTTACAATCGCGAAATTTACACTGCTCACCAATGGTTGAAATTTCAATAAAGCCCTGCTTAATATCGTGATCTTCGAGATGCCATAAGCCAAATTCACGAACACCTGGAGAGTCAACCAGATAGGTGGCTGCGTCGAGACGGTAAAGCCTGGAGGCGGTGGTGGTATGAGTACCAAGCCCCGAGGTACCTGAAACTTCACCGGTGGCAATTTCCATATTAGGGAATAGATAACCAATCAAGGTTGATTTGCCCACCCCCGACTGACCGGCCAACAATAATTGTTTGCCAGTTAAGTTTCTAACCAACTGCTCAACGCCTTCGCCTGTATTGGCACTAATATAATAAATGGGATACCCAAGATCTTGGTAAAGCTGCAGACGTTTTTTGATGGACTCTTTTTCTTCATTATCCACCGTGTCCCACTTATTCATAATGATCCACACTGGCAGCTCACTGGACTGTGCGGCTACCAGGTAACGGTCTAGCAGAACTTCTGAGAATGCAGGCTCCGGTGCTAATAGCAACGCAATTAAATCAATGTTCGCTGCTACGGGTTTAACTCCGTGATGTGGAGTGGGGCGTTTCAGTAGTGAGCGTCGTGGTTCGAGTTCAACCAGAACCCCGGTGGGTAGTTCCTTCTGACGTCGAAACCAGGCTCGATCACCGACGACCGGCACTTCATTAGATTTACGCAAGAAGCAACGAATGGTCTCGAAATTCTCATCAGCAATATCAACCTGTTGACCGAAGCGACTGATCACAATGCCTTGCTCAGGATCGAGCAGACTTTCTTCGTCAATATTTCGGTCAACCTTTTCTTTTATATAGGTAGCTTGCTTGTCTGGTTTTTTACGCCAACGTTTTGAGGATTTCTTTTCAGGTTTTGCCAAGACAAGTTACCTTCTTTAAGTGAAATTGAACGGTGATTAGTCGTCTAAAAAATTCGGGCCGAAAGTGCCGTTATTATCTAAGGCATCAATATGTGCTGCGCAAATTAAATCATTCATACAGACGCTGTTACCGGCATCATGAGTGGTGTAGCGTACCAGGCAATGACCATAACTTACTTCAAGATCAGGATGATGTGCTTGTTTATTCGCAATCCATGCAACAGCATTAACAAAGGCCATAGTGTGATAATAGTTTTTGAATTTAAATTTGCGATAGATAGCGCCGGTTTTATCATCAAATTGCCAGTTGCTTAATTGCTCACTCATCAACTGTTGGCGTTTTTCATTATCAAGCGGGCTTCTTGCTTCATCATTGTGAACACATTGCTGTTGTGCAAGTTGCATAGTATCTCCTGTTAAATAGTTCAAACCGTAGTGTAAATAAGCTTAACTTGCTTAATACAATAAGCAAATCTGCTTACTCACGCGCTTCCATACAAGCGCAAAAACTGCGACTATAATAGCTGAAAAACTCACTAGTATGGAGCTAAGCTGAGTATAATGACTATTATTGTAACGATTAGGCGTAACGATTAGGAGCTGGTTTTGACAAAAAATGACGATAATTTGATTTGGGTTGACCTAGAGATGACTGGTCTTGACCCAGAAACGGATGTAGTGATTGAAATTGCCACCATTGTTACTGATAAGGATTTGAATATTCTTGAGGAAGGCCCGGTAATCGCGATTCATCAGTCTGATGAAGTGCTCGACAATATGAATGAATGGTGTGTGGTTCAGCATGGCAAGTCGGGCCTGACCGAGCGAGTGCGTCAAAGTAGCATCAATGAAGACCAAGCCAGCGATCTGACCTTGGAATTTCTAAAGAAGTGGATTGATGAAGGCAAGTCACCGATGTGTGGTAATAGTATCTGTCAGGATCGACGCTTCATGGTTAAACATATGCCAAAACTGGAAGCTTATTTCCACTATCGTCATATCGATGTCAGCACCTTAAAAGAATTAGCGCGTCGTTGGAAGCCATCAATCCTCAATGGATTAACTAAAGGTGCGACACATTTGGCCTTAGATGATATTCGCGAGTCGATTGAAGAATGCCGCTATTATCGAGAGCACTTTATCGACCTTAATTAGATTTAACTGGCTAAGGATAGTTTATGCATCCCGTATTTAAAGCAGACAGCATTAAAGTGATAGAGCAGGCGGCTGCTAAAGCGCAAGGCTTTGCTCTGTTTGAGTTGATGCAAAGAGCGGGGCGTGCAGCTTACGACTGTCTGGAAAGAGAGTGGCCTTTGGCCCATCGCATAGTGGTGGTGACTGGTTCTGGCAATAATGCGGGCGACGGTTTGGTGCTGGCTCGATTGGCCACTGAAGCGGGAATGCAGGTCACGCTGGTGCCTATCAAACCATTGGACGAATTAAGAGGTGATGCCGCAACGGCCTGGAAGCAACTTGAGTCATTGAACCTAACTCAACGCGAACCAGATGCAATGATATTTGAACAGGCTGACGTGATTGTTGATGCCCTGCTCGGAACTGGGTTCAATGGTCAGTTGCGCGACAATTATGCGGAAGTTATCGAACAAATCAATCAAGCCGGAATACCCGTGTTAGCACTGGATTTACCAAGTGGCGTTTACGCGGATTCCGGCTTGTGTAGTGAGCCGCATATTCAAGCCGACCATACGGTGAGTTTTATTTTCTACAAGGTGTGCCAGGTCATCAATGAAGGTCTGGCGGCTCAAGGTGAACTGCATTTGGCATCACTGGGCGTCAGTCAGTCGCATTTTCATCAACAACAACCCGTCGCCTGGAAGCAGTCTTATTCCGATGTGATTGATGAGATCCCTGAGCGCAGCGCCACGGCTTACAAGCATGCTTGTGGCCACTTGTTATGTGTGGGTAGTGATTTCACCATGGGCGGAGCCATTATGTTGGCAACAGAAACAGCACTCCGCAGTGGAGCTGGATTAGTAACGACTTTCTTACATCCCGATAATCGAAGTGCGGCGCTGGGATTTTGTCCAGAAGCCATGTGGCATGGTGTGGCGTTTGAAGAGCTGAGTTTTAATAGTCTGATTGATGCCAACCCGAAACATTTTGATGCCATGGTTTTGGGGCCTGGTCTTGGTCGTAGTGAATGGGGGCGGCAGGTATTTGAGCAGTCTTTTGCATTCGCTAGACAGCAAAAAATGCCTTGCCTGATTGATGGTGATGGTCTGTATTGGCTTCAGCTGTTTCTTGAACAAGAGCCAAAGTTGGAGTTGCCACAGCCACTGATTGTAACGCCGCACGTTGGCGAAGCCGCTCGCCTGTTAAGCTGGGATACAGCCAAAGTCAGCGAGGATAGAATTAGTGCCGCTCAAGCTATCGCCGATGGTTATAATTGCATCTGTTTGTTAAAAGGCGCAGGAACGATTTTAGCGGATGGGCAGCAGGTGGTGATTGCTGGTGGTGCTCACCCAGCGATGGCAACCGCAGGTTTAGGGGATGTGTTGAGTGGATTGATCGGTTCATTGATAGTGCAAGGCATGTCGCCCTGGGATGCTACCCGAGTTGCGACATCCATCCACTTTACTGCCGGCGTTGAAGTAGCCAGAGACAGAGTGCGCGGCATGTTGGCCTCGGAATTAATTGAAAGTATCCATTATTGGGTCAACCGTTAACTTATAGAGCTGGAGCTCAGGTTTAAATTGATGCAGAACATTCGAGTAGATTTATCAGATGAATCACAAACGGTATTGATGGGGCAGAAGTTAGCTGCTTGTATCAAGGCACCGATGACGATCTATTTTAAAGGTGAGCTGGGCGCTGGTAAGACAACCCTGGTGCGGGGGATTTTACGTGGCTTTGGTTATCAGGGCGCAACCAAGAGTCCGACCTATACCTTGGTTGAACCTTATGAACTAGTGGACGTCACAATTTATCACTTTGATTTGTACCGTTTATCCGATCCTGAAGAACTGGAATTTATTGGTATTCGAGAGTATCAACAGCCAGATTCGATCATGCTGATTGAATGGCCCGATAAAGGCAAAGGCATGATTCCAAAGCCTGATTTAGTGATAGAACTGGATTATAACGATGAAGGGAGAAGGGTTAACCTTTCGTCTGAACACACAGAGTTAATGCAAAAACTGGCAAAAAGCTGTGATTTTATGCCAAAATCGGGGTAGTGCACGGGAAGTTGCATACCAACAGACATTAGAGAAATGACATAAAGATAATATGATGAGAAAGTGGCTGACAGTTTTAGCAAGCGTGTTTATGCTCGCGCTGAGTATATCGGTTGCTGAGGCATCGATTATAAAGAGTATGCGGTTCTGGCAATCGCCGGAATCAACCCGTGTTGTCCTTGATTTATCCTCTCCTGTTACTCATGAAGTCAGTATTCTTAAAAATCCTGATCGTATTGTGGTTGATATTCCCGGTGCTAATGTCAACGTCGACCTCAATCAATTGGATATTCAAAGTGATTTAGTCAAACGTGTACGACAAAGTACGCCGCCAAGAGATGGCGTTCTACGCTTGGTGCTAGACCTCAACAAAGCAGCTCAACCGAAAAGTTTCTCGTTAAAACCCTACCAAGAGTACGGCGATCGTCTGGTGATTGATTTGTTCGATGAAAATCGCCAGGAAGTAAAGCCACCAGCTGTGAATCGATCCGGTGATCGTGACATTGTTGTGGCCGTTGATGCTGGTCATGGTGGTGAGGACCCAGGAGCCATGGGCGGGCGAGGCACTAAGGAAAAGGATGTTGTATTGGCTTTATCCAAAGAGTTAGTCGCTGAGCTTAATAAAACGCAAGGGGTTAAAGCCTTCTTGACCAGAACCGGCGATTATTATTTACCCCATCGCAAGAGAACCGATTTAGCGAGATTGCAGCGAGCAGATTTATTCGTGTCGGTTCATGCTGATGGCTTTAAAAGTCCTAAGGCAAAAGGTGCTTCGGTTTGGGTCTTGAACTTGCATGGCGCAAAGTCGGAAGTGGCGCGTTGGATGCAGATGCAGGAAGAAAAATCTGAACTGCTGGGTGGTGTTGATAGTTCAGTGGTTTTATCCAATTATGATAATTCGGTTAAGTCAGTATTGCTCGATTTGCAAATGGAAAACTCGATTACCGAAAGTACTAAGGTGGCTAAAATTGTACACGGCGCTATGAGTAAAGTGGTGCCGAAAATGCATAAAAAACATGTTGAAGAAAACTCTTTGCTGGTATTAAAAAACCCAGATATCCCATCTATTTTGGTTGAGTTAGGATTTATCACCAACCCTGAAGAAGAGGCGTTGATGAAAACAGCCTCCTATCGCAAGAAGTTAGCCAGAGGTGTTGGCGATGGTATCGTCGATTACTTTAAGAGACATGCTCCTGATGGCACTTTATTCGCCTCACTGTATCGTCAAAACATTTATCATGTACAACGTGGCGATAGCCTAATCAAAGTGGCAAGACGCTTTAACGTGTCAGTGCGTGATTTGAAAACGGCTAATAAATTATCCACTAACGTGGTGAAGATTGGGCAAAAACTCGTTATTCCAACTGCTGAATAGTGTGTGTATCAGCAGATGCATTTACCTACTAACTTTGAATTCTTTTAATGGCTATTCATAAGCTCTCACCTTTAGTTGCTAACCAGATTGCTGCTGGCGAAGTGGTCGAGCGGCCAGCATCGGTTGTTAAAGAGCTACTGGAAAATGCGATTGACGCCAAGGCAGATCGTATTCAAATTGATATCGAACGAGGTGGAACACGCCTTATTCGCGTCACTGATAACGGCGAAGGCATCAGTCGTGATGAATTAGAACTTGCTTTGGCGCGCCATGCGACGAGTAAGATTGAGCATTCCGATGATTTGAAAGCTATTTATACTTTAGGCTTCCGCGGTGAGGCATTAGCCAGTATTAGTTCGGTTGCTAAATTAAAGCTAAGTTCAAGACCACAGGCCCAGGACATGGGGTGGTCAGCGATTGCCGAAGGTCTGGATATGCAGGTTAAGTTGCAGCCGCAATCATTGCCAGCAGGCACTATTGTTGAAGTGCGCGATCTGTTTTTTAATACTCCCGCCCGTCAAAAGTTCCTGCGTGCCGAGCGCACCGAGTTTGTGCATATTGAAGAAACGGTTAAAAGAATTGCTTTGGGTTCACCTCATGTCGCGATTACCTTAAGGCACAACAGTAAAGTGGTGAAGCGGGTTCCTGCAGCCCATAATTCTGAGCAACATCAACAACGCATTGGCTCCATTCTCGGAGCATCTTTTTTACGTGAAGCCATCAAGTTAGACAGTACTATTGATGCTACTCGCCTTTATGGTTGGTTATCACCAGTGGACTGGCATCAAAGTTCTAGTCTTGGTCAATATGTTTTTGTGAATGGCCGTGCCGTACGTGATCGCACATTAAATCATGCCATTCGCCAGGCATACCATGACCGCTTACCAGCGGGGCGTATGCCAGCTTACGTTTTGTATCTTGAACTGGAAGCGTCGCAGGTTGATGTGAATGTGCATCCGACTAAGCACGAAGTCCGATTTTCCAATGGTCGCCAGGTACATGACTTTATGAGTCATGCCGTTGAAGAGGCTCTGCTGGAGCAAGGCGAGATGCTTGAGCTTAATCAGCATGCGGTGGGCGATAATGAAGAGCTGGTTTATATGCGGCCGTCACACTCAGTCGCTCAACCTACGACAAAAGATGATCCTTATTTCACGCCACGCCATAAGGCGGGTGCCTTCTCACAACAGAGAGCTGATCATGTTGCTGATAGCAGTCCTGCTCAATATCGTCCGCAGCAAAGTTGTCAGTGGCCACAAAAGCCGAAAGTTAGTTCTAAATTAGCATCAGGGAATAGCTGGGTATTGCATGATCGTTTACTGCTGCAACAAACGGAGGAAGGCATCAAAGCCCTCGATTTAAAAGCTTACTTTTGTCAGCACATTAGTGACTGTCTACATAGTGAATGGCAACAAGGTGAAGTGAAACAACGACTTATGCTGTTTCCACTCAGGTTAGGAATTCCAGCTGATAATGTCAGTGATGAATTTATTAATCAGTGGCAGAAAGCTGGTTTTGAAATGACATTAACCGGCCCGAAAACGCTAGTGGTCAGAAAAGTGCCCAGTTGTGTCTTGCACATCGATTTACAGCAGTGGTTGCAAGAAGTTGTTTATCAGGCGGTCAGTAAAAACTTATCGACAGCTGATTGGCAAAAACAACTTATGAAAAGCTTACAGCAGTACTGGGCACCGGACAGTCAGACCCACTGGCTTGAGGAGTTAGCTCATTTACCCTGGACCAAATCTAGCTTTTGCAAACGTTATACCGCTGAGCAGCTATTAGAGCTGTTAGTGAGTCCTCATTAACGGTCTTTAATCGGTATATTATTAAGTAAGGTGTCTGAATGCATTCTTCCAGCGAATCACCACAAAAACCGCTAGCCCTATTTTTGATGGGGCCCACTGCATCAGGCAAAACCGATCTGGCAATTGAATTGGTTGAGCAGCTTAATGCTGAAATCATCAGTGTTGACTCAGCCATGGTCTATAAAGGTATGGACATAGGTTCAGCCAAACCTTCTGCACAAGAACTGGCGCGCGCACCTCATCGCTTGATTGATATTTGTGATCCCGCTGATCCTTATTCAGCAGCACGTTTTCGCGATGATGCCTTGCGCGAGATGGGCGACATCTCAAGTCAGGGAAAAATGCCGCTTTTGGTTGGCGGCACTATGCTGTACTACAAAACCTTGTTGGAAGGGATGCATAATCTACCAGACTCCGATCCGACAGTACGTGCTGGTTTACAGGAGAGGTTGAACAATGAAGGCTTGGCCAAGCTTCACCAGGAGTTAGCAGAAGTTGATCCGGTTTCAGCCAAACGGATTCATGAAAACGATCCGCAACGCACCTTGCGGGCGTTAGAAGTTTTCGCCATTACCGGTAAGCCGCTCAGCCAACTCCACGCCGAGCAAGACAATAATGATTTTCCCTATCGAACCCTGCAAATCGCGTTAGCACCGCAAGATCGCGCCTACTTGCATCAGCGTATTGAAAAGCGATTTCATCAAATGATGGAGCAAGGATTTTTGCAGGAAGTACAGTCGCTATACGAGCGTGGTGATCTAAACCCTGACTTACCATCCATTAAGTCAGTTGGTTATCGTCAGATGTGGCAATACCTTGCAGGCGAATTGTCATTAGAGGAAGCCATTGAGCGGGGCATTATCGCAACTCGTCAATTAGCCAAGCGTCAGTTTACTTGGTTGAGAAGCTGGAAAGACCTGCACTGGCTCGATTCAAAGCAGCCAAAAGGTACACTATTTAAAGAAACTGTCCAATTGTTAAATTCTATGTAATGTGACGCTATCCTATTGATATATCTCGATCTGGTTGATTAATTGATGTACACTTTTAGCGAGCTTGAACTTTTAAAAGCTTGATTCATCCGATTTGATTTGTAGATATATAAATGAGTTATTGAACAAGGCCTGAGTTAGAAGCGGCCGCAATAATGAAAACACATAAAATATACAGGAGAGAGCTATGTCAAAAGGGCAATCACTACAAGACCCTTTCTTGAACGCATTACGTCGTGAGAAAGTGCCTGTCTCAATTTACCTGGTGAACGGCATTAAACTTCAAGGCCAGATTGAATCATTCGATCAATTTGTCATTTTGTTGAAAAATACTGTCAGCCAAATGGTTTATAAGCACGCAGTTTCTACCGTTGTTCCGATTCGCAATGTTCGCGGCCATTATGGTCAGAACGGTGATAACGGCAATGGTGGTCCTGATAATGATCACAACATGGGTCCTCAAGGCGGCGGTATGGGCCCGGGTCCTATGACTGGTGGTGGTTACGGTAGCGGACCAATGGGCGGGATGTAGTTTTTAAATCCCACTTAAGCTAGTCTTTTTAGTACAAAAGCCATCTTCCGATAGCTATCGGTAGGTGGCTTTGTTGTCTTAATTTCTTTATTATTAGGGCTGTTGACCCTGACCTTTCTATTATTATCACAGCGAACAAGTTCGCATGTTGAGGTGGTTTCTTGTTTGACCGACACAGTGGTGGCGAATCTGCCATCTTGGTACATATCGATTTTCAGCAATCTGCTAGTCAAGATAAACATCAGGAAGATCTACAGGAATTTGTAGAGCTAGTCCGCTCCGCTGGACTGGATGTGATGGACATCATCACCGCTAAGCGCGCCAGTCCCGATCCGAAGTTTTTTATTGGCAGCGGTAAGATTGATGAAATCAAAAGCGTTAAACAAGCCACTGACGCTAATGTCATCATTTTTAATCACAACTTGTCCCCTGCTCAGGAGCGCAATATTGAGCGGGCAGTAGAAGCTCGTGTGATTGACCGTATTGGCTTGATTCTGGATATTTTTGCTCAACGAGCGTCGACCTTTGAGGGCAAGTTGCAGGTTGAACTGGCTCAGTTGCGCCACTTGTCGACACGTTTGATTCGAGGTTGGACTCACCTGGAGCGACAAAAAGGTGGTATTGGTCTGCGTGGTCCAGGTGAAACACAGCTGGAAACTGACCGCCGTTTGTTACGTGAGCGTTTGAAATATATTGATAAGCGGCTGGAAAAGGTTTCCAAACAGCGTGAACAGGGACGCCGTTCAAGAAAGCGGGCCAATATTAAGACGGTTTCCATTGTTGGTTACACCAATGCTGGAAAATCAACCTTATTCAATTACTTAACCACAGCCGGCGTACTAGCTGAGGATAAACTGTTCGCGACTCTTGATCCGACACTACGTCGCATCAGTTTGCCGCAAGGCACAGATGTGATTATTGCTGATACGGTGGGGTTTATTCGTCACCTGCCCCATGAGTTGGTCGCGGCTTTCCGAGCGACTCTTGAAGAGTCGGTTGAAGCTGATGTGTTGTTGCACGTAATAGATGCAGCCAGTGACCGTCGCGATGAGAATATGGAGCAGGTAGAAGAAGTTCTAACGGAAATCGGCGCAGAGACTATTCCTAGACTTGAGATTTATAATAAAATCGATTTGATAGAAGGTGCAGAGCCCCATATCGACCGTGATGATAAAGGCCGTCCTATTCGTGTCTGGATCTCGGTGATTAAAGAGCAGGGGATTGAGCTGTTGCGCGAAGCGATTGAAGAGTTGGCGCAGGAAGAACAGTTTAATGCCGAGCTTCGAATTCCACCACAGCAGGGACGGTTACGCGGTTTACTCTATGAGTTACAAGCTGTTGAAGCAGAAAACGCTGGGGATAATGGCGACATTTTATTGACGGTCAGTCTGCCAAAATCAGACTGGATTCGTCTGGGACGTCAGCTTGAGAAAGACCTTACTCCTTTTGTGGTGAATCCATGAATTTGTAACATAATGCCCGATTTGCCTTGAAAGGGTGCGGACTGCTCCCTACAATTCGGGATAGATTTTTTTAATAGTGAACTGGAGATGACTATGGCCTGGAATGAACCGGGTAATAACAACGATCAAGACCCATGGGGCAAAAAGCGTCCTAATAATCAAAATGAACTTGATAAGTTGCTGAAACAAGCCGGAGAAAAATTCGGTGGTATATTTGGTGGTGGCAAGGGCGGCGGTAAAGGTGGCTCAGGAAAAAACAGCAATGCCTCTTTTATCATCGGCTTTTTGATATTGGTTGCGATTTATTTATTTAAATCAGCTTATACCGTCGATGAAAAGCAAAATGCGATCGTTCTAACATTAGGTAAGCACACTAGAACCGATACGGCAGGTTTACACTTTGCTTTCCCGCCAATCCAACAAGTTTACTTGATTGATGTAGAGAGCATTAAAGATGTCGAAGTTGAAGGCATCATGTTGACCAAAGATGACAATGTGGCAACCGTCAAAGTTAAGGTTCAATATCGAGTAAAGGACCCATTGAATTATAAATTTAATGTGGTGGACCCGGTTGAAACATTGAAGCATGCAACTGAAGCGGCTCTACGTCAGGTCATCGGCCACACTCGTCTACAAGATGCGCGAACAGATAAGAAAGAAGATGTTCGTAAGAACGTTGAAAATGAGCTGAAATCAATTCTCGAGCCTTATGATGCAGGTATAGAAATTTTCCGATTAAACTTAATTGGTAACGTGGATGTTCCTCCTTCAGTGAAGCCAGCCTTTGATGACGCGATTAAAGCGGAAGAAGATCAGCGAGCTTATATTGAACAAGGTGAAGCCTATCGTAGTAAGCAAGTACCTTTAGCGGAAGGTCAGGCGCAACAACTGATACAGCAAGCAAATTCTTACCGTGCCCGCATTATCGAAAAGGCTGCTGGTGAAGTTGCCCGATTTGAGAAGTTGTTACCAGAATACATGGCTGCTCCAGGGGTTACGCGTCAGCGTTTGTATCTCGAAACGATAGAAAGCGTATTGAGCAAGTCCAGCAAAATCATGCTGGATGTAGAGGGTAGTAACAATATGACCTATATCCCGCTCGACAGTATTTTGAAGCGCAATAAGACTTCAAATACTGAAACTGATAGCCAAAAGCAGTAATAGGAGACGAACATGAATAAGCTAATTTCGTTAATTGTAGTACTTATCATTGCTGCTATCGTAATCATGACCTGTACCTTCAAGGTTAAAGAGTGGGAAACATCGATTGTCTTGCAGTTTGGTGATATCAAGAAGAATGAAGATGGAACAGCAAAACTGTATCAGCGCGGCTTCCACTTTAAATGGCCTGTTGCAGATCAAGTTATCACAATGGATAACCGTATCCAGACTTTTGATGGTGAGTCAGATCGCATCGCAACCTCTGAGCAGAAAGATTTAATCGTTGACAGCTATATTAAATGGCGCATTAAAGACTTCGATCATTTCTACCGTCGTACCGGTGCTAATTATCGTGTAGCGGAAAGATTATTGGATAACACGGTAGAGAATGCTTTACGTGAAGAGTTTGGTAAGCGTACTCGTACGCAAGTTGTTTCCGGCGAGCGTGAAGAAGTGATGGGTTTAATGCTTACAGAAACGCAAAAAATTGCACCAGACTTGGGTATTGAGGTGGTGGATATTCGCGTGAAAACAATCAACCTGCCAACTGAAGTCAGCGAGTCGATTTATAACCGTATGCGTAATGAGCGTGTCAAGATTGCCAATGCTCACCGTGCGGAAGGTGAAAAAGACCGCCAGATTATTATTGCAGAAACGGATGTTCAGATTCAGCGTATCCTAGCTGGAGCGGATCGCGAGGCTCGTGAGATTCGAGGTCAAGCTGACGCAGAAGCTGCTGAGGTCTATGCGAAAACTTATGGTAAGAATCCTGAGTTTTATTCTTTCTTACGAAGCTTGGATGCTTATAAAGAGTCATTCAAGAACGAAGATGATGTAATAGTTATCAAGCCGGACAGCGATTTCTTTAAGTATTTCAAAAATGCAGATGGCAAATAATCGCACTGTACATTCTAGGGCCAGCTTAGCTGGCCTTTTTTAATCCAGGGGTACTCACTCTCCTTGGAATTTGCTATTGCAGATTGCTAAAGAGGAAATATCAATGTCACAAGAAATCATGATTGCGCTAGGTTTGTTATTAGTTCTGGAAGGTTTTCTACCGGCAGTGATGCCAAAAGCGTGGAAACGTATGATGTGGGAAATCATGAAACAGCCTGATAATAGCGTTCGAATTGGCGGCTTTTTCAGTATGCTCGCAGGATTGTTGTGGATTATCTGGGTGATATAGCTTCACTGAGCTATCTAAAACCTAGAAACTATCTGATTTTAATGGCTAACTCATTGATATTAAATGCCTCAGCGAGGCTTTTTCGAGTCGAACTCGATTTTTTCAAAAAAAGGGGGATTTTCGCGTTTTTTGACGGTAAAATGCGCGGTTTCCTGTCCTTTTTCGTGGCAATAAACCGATCAATCTACTAAGTAGAGAAAGAGTTAAAAATGGCACAAAGCGTTGTGGTACTAGGCACCCAGTGGGGTGATGAAGGTAAAGGTAAAATCGTTGACTTGTTAACCGAACAGGCGAGCGCCGTGGTGCGCTACCAGGGCGGTCATAATGCAGGTCATACATTGGTCATCAAAGGCGAGAAAACCGTACTTCATTTGATTCCATCGGGAATCTTGAATGACGGTGTTATGTGTTACATCGGTAACGGTGTGGTGCTTGCTCCGGATGCCTTGCGCAAGGAAATGGATATGTTGCTTGAGCGAAACGTGCCAGTGATGGAGCGTTTACGTGTTAGCCCGGCCTGTCCTTTAATTCTTCCTTACCATGTAGCTTTGGATAATGCGCGTGAAGCATCGCGCGATGCACAAAAGAAGATCGGCACTACTGGTCGTGGTATCGGTCCTGCCTATGAAGATAAGGTTTCTCGTCGCGGTTTGCGTGTTGAAGACTTGTTTGATCTTCCTCGCTTGGAAGAGAAACTACAAGACATTATGAAGTTGCATAACTTCGTCTTAACTGAATATTACAAAGCCGACCCTATCGACTTTGATGAAACTTTGGCACTTTGTAAAGAATACGCAGAATGGTTAAAGCCGATGGTTTCAGACGTGCCAGCAATTCTTGCGGATATGCGTCGCGCAGGCAAAAAATTAATGTTTGAAGGTGCGCAAGGTACCTTGCTGGATATTGACCACGGCACTTATCCTTTCGTCACTTCATCCAACACTACTGCGGGTGGTGTTGCTACCGGTGCTGGTGTTGGCCCTCGTCATATCGACTATGTCTTGGGTATTACTAAAGCTTACACTACGCGTGTTGGCGGCGGCCCATTCCCAACCGAATTATTCGATGATACCGGTAAGCACTTGGCGAAAGTCGGTAACGAATTTGGCGCAACCACTGGCCGTCCACGTCGTTGTGGTTGGTTGGATGCAGTAGCATTGAAGCGCGCGGTTGATATCAACAGTGTATCTGGTCTTTGTATGACTAAGCTGGATGTTCTGGATGGTCTTGAGACAGTGAAAATTGCGGTTGAATATGACTGCCCAGTCAATGGCGTCATGCACAATACACCAAGCTGCGCAGAAGATTATGAGCGTTTAAAGCCTGTATATATTGAGCTTCCTGGTTGGTCGGAAACTACTTTTGGCGCCAAGTCATTAGCTGACTTACCGAAAAATGCCATCGACTTTATTACTAAAGTTGAAGAGCTGGTGGGTGTTCCAGTTGATATCATTTCAACTGGCCCAGATCGAGTTGAAACGATTATTAAGCGTCATCCTTTTGAAGCTTAATTGGTAAATATCCAAAGCGACCTGCGGGTCGCTTTTTTTATGGGCTAATAACTAATAAGAAGAAGGAATCATTATGTTTCTTACTAGCAATGGCAGAATTGCGAGTCTCGATTTAATGCGTGGCGTGGTCATATTGATGATACTGATCATTAATATTAATTATTTTTCCACTCCAAGTTTATTGCGCTATAACCCATTGGCATTTGCAGAGTTTTCTAGCATCGACAAATGGGTCTGGTTTTTTGAGTATGCATTTGTAAAACAGCGTTTCATGACTATGCTGGCGATTTTGTACGGTGCTGGTATTGTTTTGTTTACCAATAAGTACCTTAAGCAAGGTGTTTCACCAACTAAGCCATTTATTTTACGCTCACTGTTGTTGATTATATTTGGTTTGATGCATGCCTATTTGATCTGGGATGGCGATATTTTAGTGGCCTACGCTGTCTGTGGACTCATCGTATATTGGCTACGTAATCTTAAACCGATTTTATTGATCAGCATTGGTTTCATTTTAGCATTTGGTGCTACCGCTCCCGACATGTATGCGTCAGTACTGGCAATTTTCAACCCGCCAGAGACAAGTCCTTATTGGTTTGCAGACACCGAAGCTCAACAACAAATGCTAACAGCTTATCAAGGCTCATGGTGGCAATTAACACCAGGCCGGATTGAAGCAGCATTTGATCGTCAAACCTGGGACTTTTTATATTTTACCCTGTGGCGCTGTTCCGGATTAATGATGATCGGTATGGGCTTGATTAAGACTGGCTTCTTTAGTGGGGAACGCAACCATAAGGCGATTATGGGGTGGTGCTTGCTGATAGGTATTCCGGTGTCAGCGGCAACCGCATGGTTCTATATTGAATCAGGCTTTTCATATCAATTCTTTATGAGCTATTTATCCATTAGCTTTTATATTGGCAGTCTTGTTCTAGCAATCGGCTATTTGTGTTTGTTTATCGTTTGGTCACAATCCAATCTGGCGAGAAGTTTGCAAGATTTGATGGCACAAGTGGGGCGCATGGCTTTCACTCTGTACATTATGCAAAGCATTATTTGCAGTTTTATTTTTTATGGTTATGGATTAGATATGTATGGCAAAGTATCACGAAGCGAACTGGCTTTAGTGACAGTAGCAATCTGGGCTGTGCAGATACTGTTTGTTAAATTATGGTTCAGTTACTTTAAGCAAGGTCCGCTAGAAGCGTTATGGCGGAAAGGCTACAGCTGGGGGCAACGTTAATGAGTAAAGATTTACCTAAAGGAACTTACAAACATTACAAAGGCAAACTGTATGAAGTGTTGGACGTGGCGCGTCACTCAGAGACACTGGCATATTTCGTGGTTTACAAAACTTTGTATGGTGATTTCGATACCTGGATTCGGCCTCTTGAAATGTTTACCGAGTCGATTGAAGTTGATGGTGTGAAGGTTAAGCGTTTTCAGTCAGTTGAAGAAAAATAACAGCTCAGCATCAACCCCAAATAAAGCAACTCGCTTTTTTGCCCATCACTTCAAAGCTGAGTCGCTTGTGCGCTGGTTTCTGCGCTAGGCCATAACAAATGTGCAGTGGTATCAAATGCTCTTCGCGAGGATGGCAATAAAGTGCGCCTGGTGCATTTTGCCATTCCATCAAACGTTCAGCGCGTTCAAACTCATGCAGCGAAGCGCTCAAACAAGTTTCGGTCAGCCATTCATCAAAAGACTCATTAAGCAGTCGTGACTGTTGATCCGAAGCACCAAAAAAAGCTTTTAAATTATGAAATGAAAAACCTGAGCCAATGATCAATATATTGTCAGACAAAAGGGGCCTGAGTGCGCGTCCTAATTTTATGTGTTCCTCAGGATTCAGCCCATTAAGCAATGACACTTGTACGGTTGGGATATCCGCTTGGGGATACATAATCTTGAGGGGAACAAAAACCCCATGATCTAAACCACGATTATCTTCCATGTGGCATGATATTTTTTTGTGGGCCAGCAGCGATTGAATTTTGCTGGCTAGTTCTGGGCTGCCAGTTATAGGATACTGAATATGGTAGGACTCTTCCGGGAACCCATAATAGTCGTAATAAAGTGAAGGCTTTTGGCTTGATGTAATGCTAACTTCTGATGCTTCCCAGTGGGCACTGAAAACAATTATTGCTTCAGGCTTGGGTAACTCTTTGGCTAAGGATTGTAAGCTCGTAACCATTTCTTGATGGGCAGCATCGCCCAACAGCGGTAAAGGGCCACCGCCATGAGAAAGAAATGCAATTGTCGCTTTTTGCTCAGCCATGTTAAATCCGCTAATCAACTTACAATGTATGTTAAGTCCATGGTATCTGACAAACAGGAGTTGGGACTATAACCCAATGCACATAGTCACTGTGCGCTAATGTTATAACTGAAGATATTTGTGAATGAGTTGTGACATAGTTTCAGGTTGTGTTTGCAGAAGCATATGGGTTGCTTCGACCACTTCAACTTGTAGGCTACTGCAGAGCTCTTCAAATGCTTTGAGGTTATACGCACTAACCAGGTTATCCATGGTGCCCTGTACATAGACACAAGGCACATCGATAAGCTGAGTGGGTTTTTGATGAGTCGCGATAGTTTTAAGACGTTTTTTCAGGTTTGGAAAGTCGACTGATGCAACCGCTTTGTGAAATAGCGCAATTAATTCGGGTGATGACCAGCGATTAAATAGAATACGCGAAAGTAGTTTGTCAGGAATAACATTCAACAGACGAACTGGAAGAAAGCGGCCAATCTTGCCTATGAAACTAGGCGGCTGCAGGAAGCAACCAAAGAAAAAGATTTGCTTGATACGAATCTTATTACGCTTTGCCAACTCATAAGCAAGTAAGCCTGAATAAGACTCAACAATCAGAATAATCTCCTCATCACCGACGGCCTGCTCAATAATCGAAACCTGATTCAAAATACTTTGATCAGAATCCTCGGTCAGTGGCATCACCTCGACCGGAACATCAGCTTTAAAAGTATTAACAAAAGGCTCAAATAAAATGCCCGTGCCATCAACACCGGGTAACAGAATGATTTTCATAGCGCTCTCTCAGTGGAAGAATCGTCGGTCATGTAGTGAAGAATGAAGATTAGCATAATTATGGGGAGATTTTTGCTAAGCGGCCCAAAAGGATGTAGCCAATAGGAGGGCTCTATCATAGTCAATAGGATGGTATAACTTGTTATAACTATTATTTGTACGACATAGCATAGCTTCATCTTTGTATTATTAAGTATCCAGAGTCCTAAGCCAATATCTAAAATGGCACCACTGTAAATTAAAGTGAGAGTAATTGAGTCATTAAAGCCAAAATTAATCAGGAGTTCATGACCTGTTTGATAATCAAAGTATACAGAAGTTAAGCCTGTAAATATCCAAAGAAAGGCTAGCGAGTAACGCGCTAAAGCAAGCAATGTATGGATCTTCATCTGCTTAGTCATACGATAGGGAAAGGCTTAAAGACCATAATAAAAAGTAACCCTATAATAGCAAGGAATGCTGGAATACCAAGACTGATCCACCACACCATATATCGGTTAAACTTGTCGGTAAGCTTGCCTTGGGATAATGAAAGCTTAGCTTGCGAAAATAGTAGATATTGAATACGGATTACTGGAACCCAACAAGCTCCGATAAAAATAAACAAGCCAACAACCCAATAGAACCAGAGCGATGTGTAAGAGTAATTAAGTTTTTCCATCAACAGTAAACCAGTCACAAACTGAATTATTACTGCAGGAAAGGTAAAAATCCAATCTCCCAGAATAACATTTCTGGCTGTGACAGAAATTGCCTGCATGTTTTTGGAGCGGTAGGCCATGAACATAAAAAATGCAATACCAGCACCAGTACCCATGACCATTATGGCTGATAAAATATGCAGCAGTTTCAAAAGAAGGTAGCTATCCAATAGTGTGCTCCCGGATTTGAAGATCCAATTGTGTTGCATAGGGCAAAAACTCATCCAAAGTATAAAGCCCCAGGCAAGGCATGGCGCCTCGCAGATCTATCTTATTGTTTATCAATTTTTTGGCAATGATTATAGCGGACAGAGTGGGGATGTAAGGGCCAATACCTTTGTCCGCAGTAAGGATCCACTTGATTGTCTTATGTTTGAGTCGTAGATCCTTTCCTTCAATAACGACTCGCATATAACCACGATCAGTACCAAGTACTTTCAATAGATTGCTTGCTTTCATTATGGGCTTAGTCAGAGGCGCCCAGTTCTTAACAATGTTCTTTTTCGCAAGCCAGGCCATAAATACCATGGTTTGGTGTAACAGGTTTAGCTCAAGACCAGCTTGAAACTTCACTGTGTTGGTTACTGAATATCTGTCTGGGAATAGTTCTAAATCTGGCACATCCACGTTCGCCAGTGGGCGACTATCATTGTCATCATCAAAGTTGATCTTGCGTGAATCCATCCAACCATATCCGTTTACCCAGTTGCCACCTTTAAAGATCGGAAAAGGGTGGCCTGTATAGGAAAGAATGCCGCGAATGGTGGCTTCGCCTCTTTCGGCTTTATTGCCCGGTGCAATGGCAATATCAATAGTATCGATTTCTGAAAAACCGGAATAATAATGGTCAAGAATAACGGATGATAAACCAGGCACAGAACTAGCACCACTTACAACTAAGACATGCTTTTTATTGGCCTTAGTATCAAGCTGTTTAATATCACAAACAAATCGTCGGTCATCAGCCAAATCGATGTAATGCGCCCCGATATCAATACAGACTTCGGGTACATGGTAATCTTGTCCTTGAAACGGCCCGCTGGTATGAATGACTAGGAAAGGGTTTAATGCTTGAAGTTGTGCCTGGAAATTATTAGCAGTTATATCAATGGGTAAAGGCAATAACTCTGCTTTTGACTGGCTCGAAAGCTTGTTTATAAGGTGGTTGGCTTTTTGTGCATCCCGTCCAGCAACGTAAATTACAGCATCAGTTAGTTGAGTAAGTTCCTCAACGATGCGCTTGCCAAAATTACCATAGCCACCAAGAACAACAATTGTCTTCATTAGAAATCATAAGCATTAATTTTATAAAATCATCCTACACTAACTGATGCTTAAATATAAATCAGAAAGCGCGGAATTAATCCGCGCGGCTCATAAATTTCTTTTCTTCGACGTTGATTTTAACTTTTTCACCATTGGCAATGTATTCTGGAACCTGAATGGTTAAGCCAGTTGCGAAAGTTGCTGGTTTTGTACGAGCTGTGGCTGAAGCACCTTTGATCGAAGGATCAGTTTGCTCAATGACCATTTCAACCGATTGTGGTAGCTCAAGGCCAATCACTTTGTCGTTGACTAAAACGACGCGCAAATCTTCGATACCTTCCGTGATGAACAACAACTCATCTTCGATGTCTTCTTTGTTGAAGGTGTACTGGCTGTAATCTTCACTGTCCATGAAAATAACGCTGTCGCCTTCAGTGTACGAGAAAGTTGCTGGACGTTTGGTTAAATCAACGGTGGTGATCTGGTCATCACCTTTGAAACGTTCTTCGACTTTCAGGCCAGTCTGAACATCGGTGAAACGCATTTTATACAAGGTTGCGGCACCGCGCGCGCTGGGGCTGCTGACTTCAATGTTCTTTACTACTAACAACTTGCCATTGTATTCAACGGCCATATTGCGTTTTACATCACTTGCTTTTGCCATGATTCAATCTCAATGAATAGAGGTTAAAAATTGGGCATATTGTATGAGGATGACAGGGTATTGGGAATAGGGGAGTACAAATAAATGAGGGTGGTAGGTATTACGCAAGGTAGGGGCGACCCAGTGTGGTCGCCCGATTGCATTACAAGGACAAGAATGTCTTACAGCGACTTCTTGAAGAACTCGGTTAAATCTTTCTTCAATTTAATCAGGTCATGCTCGCGGATATACATCATGTGGCCTGATTCGTAGTAACTCATATGAACATTGTCTTTTAACTGTTTTGGCAAGCCCATGTGCGAAAAAGTGTATTCGGTGGCGAAGAAGGGCGTTGCGAAGTCATAATAACCATTGCCGACATAAACCTGCATATCTGGGTTGCGTAGCATCGCTGCAGTCAGCTTGTCGCTGATGTCGCGATTTTGGCGATAAAAATCTTCATAGTTCCAGCTTTTTACGCCGCCGCCTAAAATGTAGTAGGGCAAGTCAGACTTATAATTCAGCTCAGTAGAAAGGTAGGTCATCAGGTTTTCGGTGTAGGTGCCGTGAATCGCCATATAGCTTGGGTCGCGATAGCCCTGTTTATTCAATGCATCCAGTTCTGGCGTGGTAAAACGACTATCCAGGCGACCAATGGTTTCACCTTCTTTGCGTTTGATGTTGTGCACAAAGTCATTCAGCGAAATGCGCAAATCTTTCTCCATCACCAAATCAACTGATAGACCGGTCAACTCTGCTACTCGTTCAGCGATGGCGCGTTTTTTACGAGGTTCAAGATTATCGCCCTGCAGCAAAGCCAGTGCGTATTCGTTTAAAGCAAACTCTTTGGCCTGTGCAATGGCATTTTGCAAATTGTCAGCCAATGGTGCTTTCAGTTTTTTGTGATACCAGGCGGCGGCAGTGTAGCTAGGTAACATGGTGACGGGTGGCAGCAGATCCATCTGGTCATTAAAATCATCCAGTTGGAAATTGAGGACGCTGGACACCAGCATAATACCGTTGAAGTATACACCGTGGTTCTGGCCCATGTGGTAAGCGATACCGGCTGAACGAGTGGTACCGTAGCTTTCGCCAATCAGAAACTTGGGCGAGCTCCAACGTTCGTTGCGAGTCATATACAGACGAATAAACTCAGAGACCGTAGAAATATCTTCCCACACACCGTGGAAGTCTTTATCAGTGCCTTTGTCATGCGCGCGACTGTAACCCGTGCCTACCGGATCGATAAACACGATATCCGTTAGATCCAGTAAGGAATATTCATTATCGATCATGTCGAACGGCGGCTTTAATGGAAAACCTTCTTTATCCATCACCACACGTTTCGGCCCAAGCGTACCCATATGTAACCAGACCGAGGCTGAGCCAGGACCACCATTGTAGGCAAAGGTAATCGGACGATTTTTCGCTTTTGCGCCTTTCTGGGTGTAAGCAGTGAAGAAGATTGAGCCGATGACTTCGTTTTTGTCGTTATAAACAAAAGAATTACCGGTCTCGGCCTTATAGTTGATGGTTTTACCGCCAACTTTGGTCGAATGCTCAGTAATAACGGTTTTCTCTTCAGGATACGGATTTGGTGCTTCTGACTTATCTTCAGCGGCAAATGCGCTAAAAGACAAGGACATACTCAATAACAGGACTGCAATTTTCATCAAAACTCCCCCAATAACAACACATGAAAAAAACTTAACTCAACAGCCTAGCAATATTAGTCAATTGAGCAAGCAGGGATTTGTAAGAAATGTTATCGAGAATAGTGTCTTGGTTGTAGGTTCCTGTCTTTTAATTACCCAACTGAAGCAATATACTCAGGTAAAATTTGATAACTTAGAACTCAAGAATATAAAAGGGAAAAACATGAAACCAATTCATTACTTGGGGTTAGCGGTTCGACTTTTTGCGATTTGCTTGATGGTCTATGGGGTATTTAATCTTGCGGCATTTATAACTTCATTTTATTACTCCTCTGAGTTTGGTGGATTTTCTATGAGGTCATTACCGCTCTTGTTGGTGATTGTTGCGCTTCCAATGTTGATATCATTTCTTTTATGGTTTTTTCCTTTGACCGTTGCTTATAAGTTGTTGGGTAACGAAGAACGAGAGTTCGAGCCCATAAGCCCCATTAACCTTCTCTCAATTCTGATTGCATCAATTGGTTTGTTTTTCTTGTATCTATCATTTATGGATAGTGTTTATTGGTTTACTTCTTATAATTTCCTTTCAACGATGTCGTCTACTTTTTCCTTTGGACCTGAACAAATGGCGCAAATCATGTCAACGGGTGTTGAGCTAGTCTTTGCACTTATTCTAACTTTAAGGTGTAAGTCGATTGCAAAGTTAATAGCACGTATTGCTCGATAAACTTTCACTTCATTTAAAATTGAACATTCCGCTATTTTGAAAGCATTAACACGCTGCAAAACAGCGGGATGATAATCATTTTCATTACGTTTAATTATTTCTAGAATAAGTAATCATTCTCGCTTCTAATCCTTAGTTATTCTCGTGTGAATAGTGGCTTGTAAAAATGCCAATCCAATACTTCTTATATTAGAATCTTATGTTATCCTGATTAGCGATGGTAATGACTCGACGCTAACGCTTAGGGATATGTCTTTATGAAAGAGTGACTTAAGGTTCATGTATGAATGCGGTAGAGAGGGAAGTTTGCCTCTACAGTTATCACTGATTAGTTATTACCTATCACTTCATATATGAATTAAATCAGGCCTTTATGGATTCGCTTGATCCAGATCAAGTATTCAATATCGGTCCTTCCTTATGATCACACTGCTAAAACACCCTGAGTTTATGTAAGTCCTTGGTTTATAAGGAAGGTTATAATGAGTGAGCTTAAAAAAGATAATTATAACTATAAGGTCATAAGGCAGTTTGCCATTATGTCTGTAGTTTGGGGAATTGTCGGCATGGCGGTTGGGGTTTTAATCGCTGCCCAGTTGATGTTCCCAGCATTGAATTTCGATACCTCTTGGCTGTCATTCGGCCGTCTCCGTCCTCTGCACACTAACGCTGTTGTTTTTGCGTTCGGCGGCTGTGTGTTGATGGCAACGTCATTGCACTGTGTTCAACGTACCAGTTATGCACGCCTGATCAGCGATAAGCTGGCAGCGTTTGTATTCTGGGGTTGGCAGCTAGTGATTGTGTTGGCGGCGATTACATTACCAATGGGGTTAACCTCCACTAAAGAATACGCTGAGCTAGAGTGGCCAATTGATATCTTAATTGCTATCGTCTGGGTCTCTTACGCCATATTATTCTTCGGCACCATTATGAAGCGTAAGGTATCGCACATCTATGTAGCGAACTGGTTCTTTGGCGCATTCATTATCACCATTGCGGTGTTGCACATCGTTAACAGTGCGGCACTTCCTATAGATTGGACTTCATGGAAATCTTACTCGGTTTACTCGGGTGCGATTGATGCGATGGTTCAGTGGTGGTACGGCCATAACGCGGTTGGTTTCTATCTGACTGCTGGCTTTCTGGGCATCATGTACTACTATGTTCCTAAGCAGGCGGGTCGTCCGATTTACTCTTATCGTTTATCGATTGTGCATTTCTGGGCCTTGATTGCGATTTATATGTGGGCGGGTCCTCACCACTTGCATTACAGCTCATTGCCAGACTGGGCTCAGTCATTAGGTATGGTCTTCTCATTGATTCTGCTTGCTCCATCATGGGGTGGCATGATCAACGGTATCATGACCTTATCCGGCGCATGGCATAAGTTGCGTACCGACCCAATCATCAAATTCCTGATCGTTTCTCTTTCCTTCTACGGCATGTCGACGTTCGAAGGCCCGATGATGTCCATCAAGACAGTGAATGCCTTATCGCATAACACTGACTGGACGGTGGGCCACGTTCACGCTGGTGCTCTTGGTTGGGTAGCGATGGTTTCGATTGGTGCACTGTACGCCATGATTCCTTCTATTTTCGGTAAAGAAAAAATGCATAGCATCAGCTTGATCAATATGCACTTCTGGCTGTCGACTATTGGTGTGGTGCTTTATATCGCAGCAATGTGGATTGCGGGTGTGACTCAAGGCTTGATGTGGCGTGCAACCAACTCTGACGGAACCTTGACTTACTCGTTCGTGCAGAGCTTAGAAGCGACCTATCCTTACTATGGTATTCGTTTACTCGGCGGCATCATCTTCCTGGCCGGTATGTTCGTAATGGCATACAACGTGATGAAGACTATTTCCGGCGCTAAAAATGCGGATACTCGTATCCCACAACCAGCGCACTAGGAGGGCACACAGATGAATCATGAAAAAGTCGAAAAGAATGTTGGTTTAATGGGTATTCTAATTGTGGTTGCCATCAGTTTTGGTGGCCTGGCAGAAATCGTGCCCTTATTTTTCCTTAAAGATACCACGCAGCCTATTTCAACTTTGCGCCCTTATACTGCGCTTGAGTTGGAAGGTCGCGATATTTATATCCGTGAAGGGTGCCACGTCTGTCATACCCAGATGGTGCGTCCTTTCCGTGCGGAAACGGAGCGCTATGGTCACTATTCGGTAGCGGGCGAAGACGTCTATGAGTTTCCATTCCTGTGGGGCTCAAAACGTACGGGTCCCGATTTGGCACGAGTCGGTGGTCGCTATTCGGATGAATGGCATTACGTTCACCTGATGAATCCTCGCGATCCAGTTCCTGAGTCGAACATGCCATCTTTCCCATGGTTAGATGAAAATATTCTTGATGGTGAGAAGACCGCTGCCAAGATGAAAACCATGCGCAAGTTAGGCGTTCCCTATACTGACGAAGAAATTGCTAACGCCAAAGATCAGGTTGCAGGCGAAAAAGAAATCACTGCCTTGATTGCGTATTTGCAATCGCTTGGTCATGAGCATGGCACAGTACAAGATTCAGGAGGTGAATAATGGATATTAATATTTTTCGTGGCGTTATGACCCTGATTATTATGCTGCTGTTTATTGGCCTCTGTATTTGGGTTTACTCGAAAAAACGTAAGCCAATGTATGAAGATGCGGCGCGTATGGCTTTGGATGAGGATGATAGAGACTCTGGCTCATCCAGCAATCGTAAAGAGGCGGTGACTCATGAGTAATGCACTAAGTTTTTATATTATTCTGATCGTTGCCATCAATATTCTTGGTTGCGTGGCACTACTCTTTTTCACTCGTAAGAAGAAGCAAAGTGGTGAACAGGGAAAAACTACCGGGCATGTATACGATGGTATTGAAGAGTATGACAATCCCATGCCACGTTGGTGGTTATGGTTGTTCTATATCACCATTGTGTTTGCGGTTATCTATCTGATTTTGTATCCAGGCTTAGGTAAGTTCAAGGGTGTATTAGGTTGGTCGCAAATCGGTCAATATGAAGAGGAAGTGGCGGAAGCCGACGCTAAGTATATGCCTCTCTTTGAAAAGTATGCGGCTATGTCTGTGGAAACTTTGCAGGATGAGCCTGAAGCGTTGCAAATGGGCCAGTCAATCTTTGCTAACACCTGTTTTGGTTGTCATGGTGCTGATGGCCGCGGTGGTATCGGCTTCCCTAATCTGACTGATGATGACTGGCTATATGGTGGCACACCTGATGACATCATGTATTCAATTATGGAAGGTCGTAAAGGTGCGATGCCTGCCTGGGGTGGTGCTTTAGGTGAAGAAGGTGTTTCGCAAGTGGTTCACTATATTTTGAGTGAAAACGAAGTGGAGCGTACTTTTAAACCAGAATTAGTGAATGAAGGTAAAACTAAGTACGAAGCCATGTGTGCTGTTTGCCACTCAAAAGACCTGACTGGCAATACAGCGATGGGTGCTCCGAACCTGAAAGACACAACCTGGTTACATGGTGGTTCCATTAGCATGATTAAAGATGTGATTGAGAATGGTATTCAAGCCAACATGCCAGCTCATGATAAAATCTTAGGTAAACAAAAAGCGCACCTGGTTACTGCCTATGTGTATAGCTTGTCCCATGCAGACGATGAGCAAAGCCAACAGTAAAAAAGGTAATATTGATCCAAACATTAATGCAGGTTTGAGCAATGAGCGAACAACAAGATACGTACGTCGTCGGTGACGAGCAAGACCTCTATGAAAAACGTAAAAAAGTTTTTTCGAAGAGTGTGTCGGGGCGTTTTAATAACCTCCGGGTCTTGTCTGTATGGTTGTTGCTTGGCCTGTATTATGGTCTTCCATGGTTAAGTTGGAACGGTCAGCAGGCCGTTCTATTTGATCTCCCTGCTCGAAAATTTCATTTGTTCGGGCTAACGTTTTTCCCACAAGATTTTATTTTCCTGACGTTGCTATTAATCATCGCTGCCATGGCGCTGTTCTTTTTTACCACAGTGGCTGGTCGCTTATGGTGTGGTTATGCCTGCCCACAGACGGTCTGGACTGAAGTATTTATCTGGATGGAGCGTTTAGCAGAAGGTGATAGAAACAAGCAGCTTAAACTTGATAAGCAGCCGTGGAATTTTGAAAAAATTCGTAAGCGACTATTCAAGCATACTTTATGGATAGTCTTTGCACTCTTTACGGGTTATACCTTCGTTGGCTATTTCACGCCAATCACAGAGTTAACCGATAAAATATTAACGTTAAGTACAGGCCCCTGGGAAACTTTCTGGGTGTTATTTTACAGCTTTGCAACTTGGGGCAACGCTGGCATGTTACGTGAACAGGTCTGTATTTACATGTGTCCGTACGCGCGCTTCCAAAGTTCGATGTTTGATAAAGACACGCTGATCATTGCCTATGATGAAGAGCGTGGTGAAGATCGTGGGCCACGTAAAAAAGATATGCCCAAGGAAGAATATGAAGCGAAAGGGCTAGGCGATTGTATTGACTGCTTGCAGTGTGTCCATGTATGCCCGACTGGTATCGATATCCGTGATGGCTTGCAGTACGAATGTATCGCCTGCGCAGCCTGTATTGATGCCTGTGATGAAGTGATGGATAAGATGGGCTATGAGCCGGGGTTGATCCGTTACACCACGGAAAATCGCGATAACGGTAAAGAAGTAAAACTAATACGCGGCAAGACCATAGGTTATGGAGCCGTGCTACTGTTAATGAGTTTGATTTTTGTTTTGGCAGTATGGTTGCGTACACCGTTGGAGCTCGACATCATTAAAGACCGTAACCGATTATATCTAACAACTGCTGAAGGCTTCATCGAGAATATTTACAATCTAAGAATCGTTAATAAAGATCAAGCAGAGCACACTTTTACTATTGAAATTACCGGTCATTCTGAGCTGGTGTATCAGGGGCCAAAAACAGTTACTGTGGCTGCTGGCGCTGCCATGACAGTTCCGGTGCGTGTATCGATTGACCCATTTAATTTAACTGGTACTACTGAGAAGCTGACAGTTCGTATGCAAAGTGTGGATGACGAGTCCATAGCTATCAATCAATCGACCAATTTTATTGGCCCTGTTAAAAGACGCTAATCGCGCGGAACCTACATGAATCAAGTGCAAGAACAAGATACTAAACCTTGGTATAAACAATTTTGGCCCTGGTTTGTTATTGCCATTCCCGCTAGCTCGGTGGTAACTGGAATATTGTTGGTGACGATTGCCGTCAACAATCCAGCGAGTATGGTCAAAGATGATTATTACAAGCAAGGTTTGGCGATCAATCAGGTTCTGGAAAAGCGTCAGCTGGCAAAAGAGATGGGAATTCGTGCCGATATCGATCTGACTGGGCAGCGCTTAGAAATCCGATTAGCATCAAATCAACCAATTGGTGATAGTCTGTTTTTAGATTTCCGCCATGCAACTTTAGAAGAGCGTGATTTTTCTTTGGCATTAAAACAAAATGCCAATGGTGTTTACTTTGCAGAGTTGACCAATGATGGGTCAGAAAAAGATACGCAAGGTAAATGGCATGTCACTTTACGCCCATACGGAGATGAATGGGAACTGGAACAGATATGGACCTTACCCACTAAGCGTGAATTAACACTGGGTTATTGATATGGACGCAAAAGTCCGTGGCGAGTGTTTTCACTGTGGCCTGCCTATTCCGGCAAATTATCATCAGACACTTGAAGTGCTTAATAAAGAGCGAGAGTTTTGTTGTGCTGGCTGTTATTCGGTGGCAGAAACTATCGTTAATAATGGCCTGACCGATTACTATCAGTTTAGGACCGAACAGGCTATTCGTCCTGACCAGGAGCTTCCTCCCGAATTAATCGCTTTTGATGAAGAGGATATTCAAGCCGAATATCTGGTCGGTGAAAATAATAACTCCGCTACCAACGACAAATCTTCTTCGATTATTTTATTATCCGAATCAATTCGCTGTAGTGCCTGTGCCTGGCTGATTGAGCGAACCTTAAGAAAGCTGACTGGCGTTACCGGCGCGCAGGTCAATGTAGCGGCACAGACCATTAATCTTCAATGGCAGCCTGAAACCATTGAGTTAAGCAAAATATTAAAACGCTTACATCAGCTGGGTTATGCGGCGTTGCCTTATAAACCTGAGCAAGCTCTGGCCATCAATATCAAGCAACAGAAAAGCTGGTTACGTCGTTTAGGCATGGCCGGGCTGGGCATGATGCAGGTGATGATGTATGCGGTGGGCTTATATCTTGGCGCATGGGATGACGTCAATCAACAGCATGGTCATTTCTTACGTTGGGTAAGCTTTTTTATTGCCACTCCCGTTTTATTCTATGCTGGATTCCCTTTTTATTTTAGCGCTATTCAATCATTGAGACAGTTCCGTCTGAACATGGATGTGCCGATTACATTAGCTTTATTTTTAGCTTATAGCGCCAGCATCTGGGCAGTGATTACGCAAAGTGGTGAAGTCTATTTTGATTCGGTAACCATGTTTGTTTTTTTCCTCCTGATTGGACGCTACCTGGAGTTTAGAGCACGACAACAGGTCAGCGAAAAAGTGTATAAAGGTCAAAACACTTTGCCGGTCTATGCAGAAAAAATTGATTATGAACAATCGCAAGGAAAGATGATCTCTCTGAAAAAATTGCAGCAAAGTGATGAGATTCTGATTCGCCCCGGTGCGACTGTACCCATTGATGGTGAGTTAATTACTGAACAGGCGGAAGTTAACGAAGCCATGCTCAATGGTGAGTTTCTACCACGACAAAAGCACCAAGGACAGATGGTGATGGCCGGTAGTGTTAATACGCATCAAGCAATTCGCATTAAAGTTACAAGTAACGCTAGCAACAGCTATTGGACAAAGCTATTGAGCATGCAAGAGGCGGCGCTATTGGAGAAACCAAAGATCGGTTTGCTGGCTGATACGGTAGCGCGTTACTTTGTGTTGTTTATCTTGTTGTTGGCAACGGTCGTCGCCTGGTATTGGTTACGCCATGAACCGCAGGAAGCGCTTTGGATTACACTTTCGGTGCTGGTGGTCAGTTGTCCGTGCGCGCTTGGTTTAGCTACCCCGATTGCTATGACTTGTGGTGCCTTGGCCCATAACCAACGAAACGTATTAATCAAAGGCCAGCACTTTCTACAAAATACCAGTCATATCACCGATGTGATCTTTGATAAAACAGGAACCCTGACCGAAGGGACTTTTACCGTTGATAAGGTTGAGCTTTTTGCTGACCGTTCAAAGGAACAGGTATTAGCTATTATTGCAGCACTGGAAGTTCAGTCGGAGCATCCTATCGCGCTAGCTTTTTACGAGTATCAGTCTAAAGATGTTGTTGCTAATGACATCGAGCATCATTCCTTTGCTGGTGTGTCTGGAAAAATTGGCGGGCAACAATATTGGTTTGGCAATCGTCAGTTCATCGAGTCTCGTGGAGCTACTATTGAGTTACCTTCTGATAGTGGTTTGTGGCTCTATGATGGACAGCATCTAATAGCACATATTGTGTTAACCGATAAAATTCGGCAGCAGGCCAAGTCCATGGTTGAGCAATTGAAAGACAAAGGGTATCGACTGCATATTTTAAGTGGCGATCCGAGTGAGCAAACTGAAAAGGTCGCAAAGCAGTTGGGGATTGAGCTCTGGAGCCATGCCATGCTCCCCGAGCAGAAGTTATCGTATGTAAAGTCATTGCAGACCAATGGCGCGCGAGTATTGATGGTTGGTGATGGACTGAATGATGCACCAGTAATGTCAGCTGCCGATTCATCGATTGCTATGGCAAAGGCTTCAGACTTAACGCGCACCACAGCTGATGCTTATTTGTTGTCAGAAAAGTTATTGGATATACCTTTTGTCTTGAGGAAAAGCCGTCAAACTCAGTCAGTGATCAAACAGAACATTAGTTGGGCATTGGCTTATAACACGGTCATGATCCCGTTCGCAGCAATGGGCTATATTCCACCTTATTTGGCCGCCATTGGTATGTCACTCAGCTCGATTGTAGTGGTGCTTAATTCACTGAAGCTTAAACGCGAAAGCAAACAGGCCATGAGTTAATTATGGACGCAATTTATTTATTGATCCCACTAACCTTAGTTTTATTAGCTATAGCCATTGGTATCTTTTTCTGGGCGGTAAATTCCGATCAGTATTCCGACTTGGATAAAGAGGCGAGTCGCATTCTTTTTGAGGAACATAACAAAGATGATACCGACACTGATCAAGTTGCCAAAGAAAATGATAAACCATCAGAGAAAAAGAAATGATCAGTGATCAAGAACTAACCGCTTTAGTATCTGCCTTTGCCATGGGTTTCTTAGGCTCTACTCATTGTATTGGTATGTGTGGTGGCTTAACCGTTGCACTGAATACCGGTAATGCAAAAGAAAAATCAATACGTCTTTCCTTCACTTACCAGATATTCCGCGTTCTCAGTTACGGTATTCTCGGCGCGCTTGCAGGTGGTTTTGGTTACCTGTTTAGCAAGTGGACTAACTTCCCAGTATTAATCGTGTTGGGTGGCATCATGCTGATCATGATGGGATTTTATCTATTAAGCTGGCAGAACTTTCTGATCTATTTTGAAAGTATCGGTCGTAAGTTGTGGAAGAAGGTTTCGCCGGTGCAAAGCCGTTTTCTACCCATCAAGAAATTTCATCAGGCTGCTGTAGTCGGTTTGCTATGGGGGTTGTTACCTTGTGGATTGGTTTACAGTGCTCTAGCTATGGCCAGTACTTCAGGAACAGCAATAGGTGGTTTCACCAGTATGGTGGCCTTTGGGCTAGGGACTTTACCAGCCATGTTCGCGGTAGGTGTGTTCAGTAATAAACTAGTCAATTTCTTCCGTAACCCAAAGGTACGTGCTGTCTTTGGTCTGTTATTCATTCTCTGGGGTAGCTTCTATATTTATCAAGCAGTTACTAAAATCTCGAACGGACAGGGTGGCCATCAGCACCATCAGATGCAAACAGAAATAAATCATGACCACTAAGAGTTATAACTAAATAATCTTAAAAAAAGGTTTACACATCAGAACTATCGTTGTAGATTTGCCTGCAATGAACAACACATTTAGCAAATTTTAACCAATGAAACATACTTTAGTTTTAATCGCACAACTACGACGTCGCAGCTTTCGTATTCGGAAGGCTGGGGTCTATAGCGCGTAAAAAAAGTATCTAACTAGATTTTGAAACCCAGCCATCGGCTGGGTTTTTTTATGCCTGCATAAAAACCTGCCGTTGGCTCTGAGCAAAGGCAATTAAAAGGTAAATTAACATGCAGCACTTTCTAACCACAGAGCATTGGTCAAAACCGGATCTGCAACAGATTCTGGACTTTGCCAAAGATCTGAAACAATCTCCAATCCAACCTTTGTTAAAAAACAAAAGTATAGCGCTATTGTTTTTTAATCCATCATTGAGAACCCGTACCAGCTTTGAAATTGGGATCGAACAACTTGGCGGCCATGCGGTGGTGTTGCAGCCGGGTAAAGATGCCTGGCCAATCGAATTTGAGTTGGGTTCAGTTATGGATGGCGAAGCTGAAGAGCATGTTAAAGAAGTCGCTCAGGTGCTTTCCAGTTATTGTGATCTTATTGCCATTAGAGCTTTCCCAAAATTCGTTGATTGGCAAAAAGACAAGCTGGATACACTGCTAAATAGCTTTGCCCAGTTTGCCAGCGTACCAGTCATTAATATGGAAACCATCACCCATCCCTGTCAGGAGCTGGCACACATTATGACCTTGCAGGAAAAGTTGGGAGACCTGCAAGGAAAAAAATATGTGTTGACCTGGACCTATCATCCAAAGCCACTCAATACCGCAGTTGCAAATTCAGCGCTCATGATCGCTAGTAAATTTGGTATGGATGTCACTCTGCTGTGCCCGACACCTGATTATGTCTTAGATGAACACTATATGCAGTCAGCCCAGAACAACTGCAACCAGAATCATCAGAACTTAACCGTAACGCATAATATAGAAGAGGCCTATACCGGGGCTGAGATTGTTTATGCCAAAAGTTGGGGTGCCTTGCCATATTTCGGGCAGTGGGAAAAAGAAAAGATAATTCGTGACCAGTACAAACACTTTATTGTCGACGAGAAAAAAATGGCAATGACCAATCAAGGACTATTCAGCCACTGCTTGCCTTTGAGGCGTAATGTCAAAGCAACCGATGCCGTTATGGATGCTGATTATTGCGTTGCCATTCAGGAAGCTGAAAACCGTCTGCATGTACAAAAGTCATTAATGAATTCTTTAGTCAATCATCATTCCTCTTGAATGAACAGCCATAGGTAATAGTCATGAGTCAAAAGAAAGTCGTTCTAGCATTCTCAGGTGGTTTGGATACCAGCTTTTGTGTGCCCTACTTAATGGAAAAAGGGTATGAGGTTCACACCTTATTTGTTAACACGGGTGGTGTCAGCCGTGAAAAGTGTCATCAGATCGAAAAGCGTGCGTTGGGGTTAGGAGCGAAACAGCATTGGCAAGTCGACGCACAACAGATGTTATGGGAAGAAATTATCACGCCACTGGTGTGGGGCAATTCAAAATATCAGGGGCAGTATCCACTGCTGTGTGCTGATCGTTATCTGATCGTCAAAGAATCTATCAAACTGTGTCAGCAGCTCAACACAAACATTGTTGCTCACGGTTGCACCGGCATGGGCAATGATCAGGTGCGATTCGATATATCGATCAAGGCATTGGGTGAATACACCATTTTATCGCCAATTCGGGATATTCAGCAGCAGGTTAAAGATGTTAGACATTATGAAATTGAATATTTGCAGGAAAAAGGATTTAAAACATCAACGGAACATAAAAAATACAGCATTAATGAAAATCTGCTGGGTGTAACCATTTCCGGTTCCGAAATTGATCAGTGGCAAGAGCCGCAAGATGATACATACGTGTTAACCAATCATTATCATGACTTCCCAGAAGAATCTCTGAAGCTAAGAATTGAGTTTAAACAAGGACAAGCAGTAGCCATTAATGGAGAGCCAAAGACAGGTGTCGAAGTTATGCAATACCTGAATAAGATACTGGGTCAGTATGGTGTAGGTAGAAGTATCTATACCGGCGACACAGTCATTGGTTTGAAAGGACGTATTGTTTTTGAAGCACCGGCACTGTTTGGTTTGCTGAAAGCGCATCAGGCCATTGAAGAGGTGGTACTGACTCAATGGCAAAACCAATTCAAACCACAGGTTGCGGATAAATGGACAGAGCTGGTTTATAAAGGCTTCTACTTTGATCCTTTGTGCAACGATTTGTATCAGTTCCTCGCCTCGACACAACAGCACGTTAATGGTTCGGTTGAGTTGTTAGTGTATGCAGGACAGCTTCAAGTAGTTGCGGTTAACAGCCCATCACTATTAGTAAGTAAAGATGCCAGTTACGCTCAAACTGCCAGCTGGGGAATTGAAGAGGCAGTAGGCTTTATTCAATTGTATGGCAACAGCACTGCAACTTGGGCCAAAGTTATGCAAGAGCAGGATGGTGCTGCATGACCTCAATACTTCTAGAAAACACTCTTAAACATTTGCAAGCATTAGTAGCTTTTAACACTGGCAATCCTCCACGCCAAATTCATGAGTCTGGAATCATTGATTATTTGACTGAGCAATTAAGCGATGGACAAGTGGAGGTCATGGATTATGGCGATGGCTCTATTAATGTTTGGGCAGTAAAAGGGCAGCCTAAATATTTATTCAATTTTCATATCGACACAGTGCCAGTGGCGCAAGGATGGGAAACCGATCCTTTTGCATTAATCATAAAAGATGACAAGGCGTTTGGTTTAGGAAGTTGTGACATCAAAGGTGCCGCAGCCTGCTTTCTGGCTTGTGTTGAGCAGGGACTGAATGATTATGCGGTACTTTTTTCTTCGGATGAGGAATATGGCAACAGCCTGTGTGTTAAATCATTTTTACAGCAACAGCATGACTATGAAGGTGTCGTAGTTGCAGAGCCAACACAGTGCAAAGCCGTTTTAGCACATCGTGGTGTTGCTACTGCTGAGATCTTGTTCACGGCAAAAAGCGGGCACAGTTCTGAACCAAGAGCACTCACAGAAAATGCTATCCATCAAGCCACAAGCTGGATGAGTCAGGCAATTGAATGGGCTACAGGTCAGTTGCAATCAAGCTACTATAATCTGCAAGGAGCTTGTCTTAATCTTGGCAAGATCGAAGGTGGAATCAAACCTAACATTATTGCCCCTCATGTCACGTTGCAAATGGGGATCAGGCCATTGCCAGGTGATGATCCCGAGCATCTATTGCAAGAGATGGTCAGCTCAATAGACATGAGTCAACCAGTTACTGTCACGCCTAAATTTATGGCACCTTCGTTTCCTGCCACAAAGACCAGCGAACATTCAGATGAGCAACAAACGGACAATGTTAGTCTAGCAAACAAACTGGGTTTAGAGTTGAGTGAACCGGTGAATTTCTGGACCGAAGCGGCGTTGTTTTCAGCGGCAGGTTATGCAGCAATTGTCTATGGACCCGGTAATATTGATAAGGCTCATACTGCGAATGAATGGGTGGCAATAAGTGATCTGGAAACAGTGGTTATGAATTACTGGAGGATACTTGGCGATGACTAATCACAAAGTCAAAGAGACCATTGTTCGGTTGCTTAATAACATGGGCAGTGAAAGTGAAATCCGCAAATACCTGAAACGTTTTTCCAGTAATGAAGGAATGAAGTTTGCCATCATCAAAGTGGGTGGAGCTATTTTAAAAGATGACATAGATAACCTGGTGTCATCCTTATCTTTTTTGCAGCAGGTTGGTTTGACACCCATTGTGGTGCATGGCGCTGGTCCACAACTTAATGCGCAACTGGAGCAGGAAAAAATAGAGGCTGAGTTTATTGAGGGTAAACGCGTTACTAATTCAGAGGTTCTAAAAGTAGCGCGCAAGGTGTTTATCTCTGAGAATCATAATCTGGTGAATACTTTGAAAAATGCTGGAGTCGATGCCGCTTCTTTTTATTCTGGTATTTTTGAATGTGAACTGGAAAATGAAACCTTGGGTCTGGTTGGAACAATCCAGTCCGTGCATGATCATGACTTGATTGAAAGTGTTAGGAATGGCGCCATTCCGGTAGTCAGTCCTTTGGGTGAAACGGAGCAAGGCCAGATTGTTAACATTAACGCAGATACTGCTACCCTTGCATTAGCAAAGGCCATTGAGCCCTATAAGGTGGTCTTTTTGACGGGAACAGGTGGCATACTGGGTGCAGATGAAACACTGATTCCAGCCATTAGTTTACAAAATGACTACGACTATCTGATGCAACAGAGCTGGCTGCATTCGGGAATGAAATTAAAGCTGCAACAGATTTACGAGCTATTAAATCATGTGTCAAACGCAACTTCGGTTTCAATTACCAAACCCAGCCTTGTCGCTAAAGAATTGTTTACCGACCGTGGCTCAGGAACTTTGGTCAATAAGGGCGAAAAGATACACCAGTTTAATGACTGGCAACATCTTGCTCAAGATAAATTAACCGGTTTAATTGAGTCATCTTTTGGGCATCATTTACAGCGACATTATTTTGAACAAACACAGCTGCACAGAGCTTATGTGACAGAGTGCTATAGAGCCGCAACTATTGTCACCAATGATTATGCCGTTCCTTATCTGGATAAATTTGTGGTGGAAGACTCTGCTAAAGGTGAGGGGTTAGGCACCGCCGTCTGGAATACGATGCTACACGACAATCCACAGTTATTCTGGCGTGCTTCTTCTCACAATCCGATCAATAAATTTTATTTCTCAATGGCGGATGGATTTATTAGAGGAAATGAGTGGAATGTCTTTTGGCGAGGCGTTGATGATTTCTCATTAATTCAATCCTGTGTGCAACAGGCAATAAACAGACCCCGTACCGTTAATTCCGGAGAATTGTCATGAGCCATTCAAACAGCCAACCAATCAGCGTTGCCCTGATTGGTGCCAGAGGTTATGTCGGCGAAGAATTAATCAGACTACTAAACCAGCATCCTGTTTTTGAATTAGCGCTTGCGGTTTCACGCAGTAAGCAGGGGCAGGCGGTTAATGGATATAGCAACAATACTCTCTACTATCAGGATGCTACACCCGCACAGGTGGCCGAAGGGAATTATGATTTGATATTTCTAGCGCTGCCTAATGGCCTTGCTCAATCCTATGTTACAGAAATTGATAGATTGTCCAGTCAGTCGGTGATTGTTGACCTAAGCGCAGACTATCGCTTCGACAAGAGCTGGTATTACAGCTTACCTGAGCTGAGTCAAACAACAGATCAAATACGGATCAGTAATCCCGGTTGTTATGCTACTGCAATGCAGCTGTCTTTGGCACCATTAACTCCAGTTATTGATGGGGCAGCGCACTGTTTTGGAGTGTCCGGTTACAGTGGCGCAGGAACCAACCCGAGTGATAAGAACAATCTTGAACTACTAAAAGATAACCTAATTCCCTATCAACTGTCAGAGCATCTTCATGAAAAAGAAGTGAGTCATCATTTAGATACAGACGTGAAGTTTACGCCTCACGTAGCCAGTTTCTTTCGCGGCATTTCCATGACTACTCATATTAGCTTGCAGCAGCCAATGACTCTTGAAGAAGTGATTGAGAAGTTTAAAAAGCTCTACCAGCATCATCCTTTGATTGAAGTGCGCGAGACTATTCCATTGGTAAAAGATATTCAGGGTAAGGTCGGCGCGATTGTTGGAGGTTTCAAGCTCGATAAAAGTGGCTGTCACTTAGTGGTGTGCTGTGCTCTCGATAACCTGCTCAAAGGTGCTGCGGTTCAGGCGCTACAAAATGCCAATCAAGCATTCAATCTTAATTCTTTAGAGGCAATCAATTATGACTAAGCCACCCATTTCAAAAAAAGTACTGTCAGACAAATTATGGTCAACAGTTCAGAGCAGCGACAAGACAGCCATTCAAAAAAAGGTAGAACAGTTCATGTCCGGCGAGGATGTGCTGCTTGATCAGCATCTATTTGCATTTGATATTCAGGCCAGCAAAGTTCATGCACAAGGATTGCAACGTATTGATATCTTATCTCACGCTGAGCTTGAGCAAATCACAGTCAGTTTGGATGACTTGCTATATCAGTTCAAAAAGGGGCTGTTTGTTTTGGACCAGTCATTCGAAGATGGCCATTCTGCCATCGAATATTTTTTAACAGAGCAGCTAGGTGACCTAGGAAAGAAAATTCACACGGGACGTAGTCGTAATGATCAGGTGGCCGTTGCAACCCGGTTGTATTGTAAGCAGGCTTTGCTGGATCTAAAGCAAATCAATGTGCAGATTGCGCAAGTCTGTTTAACCCAGGCTGAGCAGCACAAAGATAGCATCATGCCGGGCTATACTCACATTCAAAGGGCGGTGGTATCCAGCTGGGGCTTATGGTTTGCCAGCTTTGCTGAGTCGTTTTGCGATAACTCGCAACTGGCACAACAGACGCTCGACTGGATTGATGCAAACCCGTTAGGCACTGCCGCGGGTTATGGTGTGAATCTGGAGCTTGATCGGGATTTCACGACTGAAGCTTTGGGCTTTGCCCGGATGCAGGTTAACCCGATGTATGTGCAAAACAGTCGCGGCAAATTTGAGCTACAGGTTTTAATGGCCTTTAAACAGGCCATGCTGGATATCCGGCGTTTGGCGTGGGATCTGAGCCTGTTTACCAGTGCTGAGTTTAATCTGGTGAAATTACCCGACCTGTTTAGTACCGGCTCATCCATTATGCCCAACAAACGTAACCCCGATACGGTGGAGTTGATGCGAGCGCACTATGCAAAGCTAGTCGGAGTTTACAATGAAATTGAGTCATTATTGTCATTGCCCAGCGGCTATCAGCGTGATTTGCAAAATACTAAGGCACCATTAATCAATGGTATAACTGAATCATTGTTATGTCTCGCATTAGTGCCTGAACTGCTGTCAGGTGTTGATATTTGTCATGCCAATTGTGAAAAGGCGATCGAACCAGCCATGTTTGCTACCGATAAGGCGATTGAGCTGGCTCGTGAAGGAGTACCGTTCAGACAAGCCTACCAACAGTTAAAAGACAATTATCAAGATCTGGCCCAAAGGTCACCGCTTCAAGCCCTGCGCGATCGGGTTTCGCCAGGTGCCTGCGCTAACTTAAAGTTATCCGAAATGGCCGATCGATTAGAAAATGTGTAAAAAATACATCTTTTCAACTGATTGAGTTTATTGAATTAAATTTGACTGGGTGCGGGTTGATCTAGATCAATCCGCTTGCTCATCAAATTGCCTATCCTGTATCCATCGTAAAACAAAATAGGTGCAGGCCATGCCTAAATCATCAATCTGGAACCGCGAACTTGTTGAAAAGTACAACATCGCAGGCCCTCGTTATACTTCCTATCCAACCGCATTGCAATTTAGCGATGATTTTGGCGTTGAGGATTTCAAAAAGACATTAAAAACATCCAATGTTGGCAAGCCGTTGTCGCTCTATTTACACATCCCATTCTGTGAAAATATCTGTTACTACTGTGCCTGTAATAAAGTCATCACCAAAGACAGATCGAAAGCGGATCGCTATCTGAAAGCCCTGGTTAAAGAAGCTGAGATGATTGCGCCCTATGTCAAAGGTCGTAAAGTGACTCAGATCCATTGGGGCGGTGGTACACCAACCTTCCTATCGAATGAGCAGATTGAAGGGCTGGTCAGCAAATTACGAGAGTTATTTGAGTTTGATGATGACAACGGTGAGTTTTCAATCGAAATTGATCCGCGCAGCGTCGACCACAAAACCATGGCCAGTCTGGCTCATGCGGGATTTAATCGTTTAAGCATGGGTGTGCAGGATTTCAATCCTGAAGTACAAAAAGCAGTAAATCGTATTCAGCCAGAAGAAGACACTCGCCATTTATTATTGCAGGCGCGTCGTCATGGCTTTAACTCAATCAATATCGATTTGATTTATGGTTTGCCACATCAGACAGTCGAGAGCTTTAATGAAACGATCGATAAAATAATCACCATGGCTCCTGACCGTTTATCGGTCTTTAACTATGCCCATTTGCCGCATCGTTTTAAGCCACAACGCCGAATAAACTCTTATGACTTGCCATCTGCTTCAGAAAAATTGCGCATCCTTGAGTCCTGCATTAAAAAACTAACCGAAGCGGGCTATGTGTATATCGGCATGGACCACTTTGCGTTGCCACATGACGAGTTGACTCAAGCTCAAGAAGAAGGCGATTTGCACCGTAATTTCCAGGGCTATACCACTCATGCAGAATGTGATTTAGTCGGTTTGGGCGTGTCTTCAATCGGTCAGGTTGGCAATAGTTATAGTCAAAGCATGCGCGGTCTTGATGAGTATTACGAAAAAGTTGAAGCTGGCGAATTGCCAGTGTGGCGCGGTTGTTACTTGACGGACGATGATCTGCTGCGCCGTGAAGTCATTATGCAACTGATTTGCCATTTCAGACTGGACTTTAGTCAAATTGAAAAAGCCTTTAATATCAACTTCAAAGAGTACTTTGCTGAAGAGTTGGAATCGCTGGTGCGTTTTGAAGAAGACGGACTGCTCAATGTGAACGAGGATAGCATTCAGGTTAATGATGCCGGACGTTTGCTCATTCGCAACATTTGCATGGTTTTTGACGCTTATTTCAAGGAAATTAACCTTATTCAGAGCTTTTCTAAGGCGATTTGATTGCACCTAAATTGATTTAAAAAATGGGCAGAATGTACTACACTGGGGAAAATATTTAAGGTGTGTGAATCTTATGGCATTGCCATCAATTAAGTGTCAAAGTTGTAGTATCAACCAGTTATGTTTGCCGGTGATGCTAGCTGAATCTGAAGTAGAGCATTTGGACAGCATCATTCAGCGCAAAAAGCCTCTCACTAAGAATGAGATGCTTTTTCGTTCCGGTGAAGAGTTCCACGCTATTTATGCAGTTCGTTCGGGCTGCATTAAATCTTATACCATTTCTGAAACTGGCGAAGAGCAGATCACGGGTTTCCACCTTGCGGGTGAAATCATTGGTCTTGATGCCATCAGTTCCGGCAAGCATCCAAGCATGGCAAAAGCATTGGAAACGTCAATGGTTTGCACCATTCCTTATCCTAAGCTTGAAATGTTGTCGGGAGAAATTCCTGGCTTGAGACAACAGCTGGTTCGAGTCATGAGTCGCGAGATTCACGATGATCAAGAGTTGATGCTGTTACTGAACAAGAAAAGCGCCGACGAGCGTTTGGCTGCCTTCTTGCTTAACCTTTCCAGCCGTTTCGGCAAACGTGGATTATCGCGCACCTGTTTCAATTTGGTCATGACGCGTGGTGACATTGCTAATTACTTAGGTTTAGCAGTCGAAACTGTTAGCCGTCTCTTCACAAAACTACAACAGAATGACTTGATTGCCATAAAAGATAAAGAAGTGACCATAACCGATATAAGCAAATTAAGTGTCCTCGCAGGAGGTAAGTGTCATCACTAAAAATGGGATCAACAGATCCTAAACCATAGCGGAAAGGACAATTAAGGGGGCAGGGCAATGAAAAATCGTTTTAATGTGTTATACAACCCAGCGAAAGCCTGGGAGCAGTTGAGAGAAGAAAAGTTTACCGTCAAACAGGTCTATCTACGGATGGTGATTTGGATGGCATTATTACCGCCACTTTTTGCATTTATTGGGGCGGTTTATAGCGGTTGGCGAATTGGGTATGAAGATCCTGTAAAACTGACCTGGGAAAGTGCACTTACTATTTCAATTGCAGCTTATTTAGCTATTTTAGTCGGTCTTTATATCTTCGCGCGTTTGGTTCATTGGATGGCGCAGACCTATGATTCTAATGCGAACATTGATGATAGTTTCACTCTGATTGCATACTCCTGTATGCCATTGTTCCTAATCAGTATTTTCAGCGCCTATCCTTTATTGTGGATGAATACACTGCTGACCTTAGTTGCGGTGGCTTTGGCACTACGGATACTCTTTGCCGGCACCCCAATCATGATGGGTATTGATAAAGATCGCGGTATCTTATTTACCAACTCAATTCTTACCGTAGCGCTTGTCCTTACTGTCGCCGTGTTAGCCATCAGTGTCGTTTTCTGGGCGAACGGCATGGGGCCCGTTTTTACACGCTAGTGAGCTTTTAAGGACGGGATAGATAGCCAGAACTGTTTGATTGGGCTCGATAAAGAGCCCATAAGAATAGTTTTTGAAATTCGTCAGGTTCCGCGCTATTCTAAGCCTTGTCGGCACTGCAACCGAATGACCAGAGTCGACGTTTCCAGAGGAACAGGAGTGGGGCATACGATGGATACTGTATATAAAGGATTTAATTTCTCTTCAAATGCTGAGAATTATCGGCGCTATCGACCAGATTATCCGGATCAGCTTTATCATTATCTGGCTATGCTCAGTGACCACCATGAAAATGCGTGGGATGTGGCAACTGGTAGTGGGCAGGCAGCTATTGGTTTAGCACAGCATTTCACAAAAGTTTACGCATCTGATATCAGCACTCGCCAATTAAATAATGCGCATCAGCGAAAGAACATTAAATATTTTGTAGGCAGTGCAGAACAGTGTAAATTTCCGGACGAGAGTATGGACATCATAACAGTGGCTCAAGCACTGCATTGGTTTGATGTTGATAAGTTTTTTTCAGAAGCCAAACGGATATTAAGACCAGGTGGCATTTTAGCCGTATGGAATTACCAGTTACTGGAAATTAATTTAGAAGTGGATGCTGTCATTCGACACCTCTATGACCAGGTTTTAGCTGACTATTGGCCAATACAGCGTAAATCACTGGAAAATAATTTCGCCGATTATCAATTCCCTTTTAAGACAATACCAACTCCAGATTTTACTGTTGAAAAAACCTGGACCTTCGATCAGGTAATAGGTTATCTCAACAGCTGGTCAGCAACTCAAAATTACATTCAGCAAGAACATAAAAACCCGATTAGCCAACTATCGCAAAAACTCATCTTCGCCTGGTGCGACACAAACCACATGAAAAAGGTACGTTGGCCAATCAAACTCACCGTCTGTCGTAAGCCAGAGAGTTAAGTGAATTGGATTCTTTGAAATGAAGTATAAAGATTGTCATTCCGTACTTGTGACCAAAGGGAGTGCCCCGACAATCCAGTGCCTTTCTAGAGACTTAAGCTGCTCCCAAGTCATAGAAGCCATTGTAGTACCAAAAAAACGAACTATTATGAAGGATTAGTTATTGTTGAAAGTAAAATGTAATAGCTGTCTCAACGGAAAAACTGGAACAGCAATCTCCGCTGCTATATAGCATGAGTCACAAAACGGATATTGAAATAACTAATTTATAATCGAAATCTTAACGGCGTTGTCCTGTAATTTAATGTTAAGTACAAATTGAGAGTATTTCTATGAGAGACACGCAAGTCCTTACTCGATACAAGGCTTGGGCAGATGACTTGTTTCTATCAGCTTTGTCTTCCCTTTCTGAAGCTGAGCTGACTGCGCCACATCCAATTGTCTTTGGAAACCTGATTCGCACGCTCAACCATTCCTATGAAATGGACTATGTATGGCAGTGCCATCTGCTCGGAAAACCTCATGGTTTAACCACGCGCAATTCCGAAGATTGTCCGGCAATTGGGGAGCTGGTGGAAAGCCAGAGCAGTATTGACAAGTGGTATGTGGATTACGCTGACTCAATTACGGATGACGAATTGGCAGAGGTTATAGAGTTTGAGTTCATTGGCGGCAAGACCGGGCAAATGAATCGTCGTGATATCCTTATGCACGTCGTAAATCATACAACCTACCACCGCGGCCATGCAGCGGGCATTCTTTATCAGCTCAATATATCTCCACCAACCACCGATCTGCCGGTGTTCCTTCGAGAGGTTTTGAACGGCACTTAACCAGTTACTAGTCTTAAAGGAATTTAGGGTGAATTAACGAATGGAGGCAAAGTAAGTTAATGTCCATTTCACTTAGAGATTAAAACTACCCCCGCGCCTTTTCAATAATCTTGGTCGTTGAAACCCCATCCACAAAATCAAGAATGATCACCTGGCCGCCGTTTTTCATGACGGCATCGCCTCCGGCAATTTGGTCAGGTTTGTAATCGCCACCTTTAACTAAGAGATCAGGCAAGCATTCGCCGATTAATCGTGCAGGGGTATCTTCGCTAAATTCGACAACCCAATCCACGCTGGCAAGGCCTGCGAGGACTTCCATGCGTTGGTCAACTGGGTTGACGGGTCTGCCTTCGCCTTTGAGTCGGCGTACTGAGTCATCACCGTTTACGGCGACTATCAATCGGTCACCTAAGGCGGCAGCTTGTTTTAAATAAGCGACATGGCCTGCGTGCAGTATATCGAAGCAACCGTTGGTCATGACGAGGGTTTCGCCGCTTGCTTTAGAGTGTTGAATCAATTCGATAAGCTCAGCTTCAGTGACCACGCCTTGCGAGAGCGGTTGGTGCTGTAGCATGACGTTGAGTAGTTCTTGACGAGTGGCGGTTGCGGTGCCCAGTTTGGCGACTACAATGCCTGCAGCCAGATTAGCGATTTGGGTAGCAGATTTGTGATCAAAACCGCTGGCCAAACAGGTTGCTAAAGCTGCGACAACAGTGTCGCCTGCGCCTGTCACATCAAAAACTTCGCGTGCTTGAGTCGGTTGCAGGAAGGGTTCAAGGCCTTGTTCGAATAGAGCCATGCCTTTTTCGCTACGAGTGACCAGTAGGGCATCAAGGTTTAAACTCTTTCTTTGTTGCTGACCTTTATTAAGAAACTCTTCTTCATTGGCGCTTTTACCCGCAACAATATCAAACTCAGATTGGTTCGGCGTGATAACGGTGGCGTTTTGATATTTGCTAAAGTCCGAACCTTTGGGATCCACCACGACCAGCTTGCCGGCTTTTCTCGCGGCCTGGATGATCGATTGAGGGTCTTGCAGAGTACCTTTGCCATAGTCGGATAGAACCACTAAATCATGCTGTTCGATAAGTTCAGAAACTAAGTCCAGATTGACCCCTGACTGCAAAGAAAAATCTTTCTCAAAATCGAGTCGAATTAATTGCTGATGGCGGCTGATAATGCGCAGCTTTGTGATGGTGTTCTGGTGGGATCTTTGATCAAACGAGCATTGAATCTTGTGGTTATTGAGTAGCTTGGTCAAACTGTCGGCAGCTTCATCTTGTCCAGTGATACCACACAAAGTCACCTTGCTGCCTAATGCAGAAATATTTAACGCAACATTGCCCGCGCCTCCTGCTCGATCCTCTGCTTCGAGAACATTAACCACTGGTACTGGGGCTTCTGGCGAAATACGCGAAGTGCCGCCATGCCAGTAGCGATCCAGCATAATGTCACCAATTACTAAAATCTTTGCGTTGGAAAAGTCAGGTAGCGTTACTTTCAAGGGGCAAACCCAGTCATTGCTTGTTGTTGCGGTAATAATACCCATTTGTGGGCAGGCATGTAAGAGTTAATCGGCAAATTGTGAAGAATGTACTAGCAGTATCAAGCAGTGGGGCTATAGTAAAGAGGTCTTTCTAACTGGAGAATAACGATGAAAAATGCTCTAAAGATAACCATTCTATCGTTGGTTTGTGGCTTACTGGCTGCTTGCGCTGGAGCGCCAAAAAAAGAAAGTGCTTCAACCTGCCGTGCTGCATTAGATGTGGCCTATGAAGAACTTAACTTTGCTGAAAGTGAAGGTTTTGCGGGAAGTGTGAACTACACCAAAGCAGCCAGTTTATTGACAGCGGCAAAAACCAATCAAACTTTTGAGTCATACGACGCATGTGTAAAAAACGCCACCAAAGCCCGCTACTATATAGCTGAGTCGAAAAAAGGCTAGGTTAAGGACAAATGAACGAAAGGCGACTGATTGAGTCGCCTTTTTGCTATCTGGAGATATTCATTGGGATTGATTGGCCTTAGATTGGATAACCGTTACAATGGCTCAGAGCTATTATTTGATGGTTCTGTAACTAGGAATACTATATGTCAAAAAGAAAGAATCAGGATCCGCAGGCTGAGTTAGAGTCTCAGCGTTATAACAACCCCATCGCAAGTCGCCAGTTTATTCTGCAACAGTTGAAAGAAGCGGGCGAGCCAGTATCGCTGGACCAGCTAGCCAAGCGATTGGAGATGAAGGAACCTGAACAAATTGAAGCATTACAGAAACGCCTTAACGCCATGGAGCGGGATGGACAGTTACTCTGTAACCGTAAAGGACGCTTCTGTTTAGTAGATGCTACCGATCTGGTACGCGGAAAAGTATTGGCGCACAGAGATGGCTATGGCTATTTGGCGCTGGAAAAAGGTGGTGACGATTGGTATTTATCACCACGAGAAATGCACTCTGTATTTCATGGCGATAAAGTGCTGGCGCGAGTCCGCAATGTAGATCGTCGTGGTCGCACTGAAGGTGCTATTGTTGAAATCCTCGATGGCTCAACCAGCCATATTGTGGGGCGCCTGCATGAAGAGAACGGTCTACGCTTTGTGACCTCCGAAGATCCCAGAATTCTACATGATTTAATGATCTCGCCAGATGACAGCATGAATGCTGAAGTTGGCCAGGTGGTCGTCGCGCAAATTGTGCAACGTCCGAAGCGTAATCAACATGCTCGCGGTATCATCACTGAAGTATTGGGTGATTATTTATCGGCGGGCATGGAAATTGAAATTGCTATTCGTAATCATCAGATCCCGCATGAATGGCCGGATGATGTTTTGTCCGAAGTGGGAGAGTTGCCGGTAGATGTTACTGAAAAAGACTGGCAGGGTCGCGTCGATTTGCGCAAGCTGCCGCTGGTGACTATTGATGGCGATGATGCACGCGATTTTGATGATGCGGTTTATTGTCGCCGAAAAGCTAAAGGCGGCTGGACTTTATGGGTTGCCATTGCGGATGTCAGTCATTATGTGCGTCCGGGCACTGCACTGGATGACGAAGCTATTGAACGCGGTAACTCGGTCTATTTCCCAGAGTTTGTGGTACCGATGTTACCAGAACTGCTATCCAATGGTCTCTGCTCATTAAAACCGAAAGTTGACCGCTTATGTATGGTTGCTGAAATGTCTTTATCAGCAACAGGTCAGGTAACAGCGACCAAGTTCTACCCTGCCGTGATGCATTCTCATGCCCGTTTCACTTATGAAAAAGTGTGGGGGATTTTAAGTGGTGATGAAGCATTACAGAAAGAGTATGCACCGCTGGTCGGTGATATCAAAGAGCTGCATGAATTATTTAAGGCTCGACTGAAATTGAAAGAAGGTCGTGGAGCGATTGAATTCGAAACCACTGAAACTCAAATCGTTTTTGATGAAAATAAAAAGATCGAAAAAATTGTCGGTCGCGTGCGTAATGATGCGCATAAAATTATTGAAGAGTGCATGATTTGCGCCAATGTGGCAGCTGCCGAGTTTATTGAGAAATATGAAAAACCGGGTGTATATCGTGTTCACGAAGGACCATCAGAAGAGCGATTGGAAAAATTCAGAGCATTTCTTGGTGAACTGGGTATTTTCCTGTTCGGTGGTTCAACACCAGAACCAAAGCATTACCGCGAATTGCATGACGCGATTTCAGAGCGCCCCGATCAAGAGCTGATTCAGACCATGATGCTGCGTTCGATGATGCAGGCCGTTTATAGCCCAGATAATCAGGGACACTTTGGTTTAGCTTTCGATTCTTACACCCACTTCACGTCGCCTATTCGACGCTATCCGGATTTACTGGTACATCGAATTATTAAGGCGATTCTTGCGCGTGAATTCGATGCTCCGGGTACTGATGGTGGTGTCGATTATCAAGAAAAAGAATTAGTAGCCTATTCCGAACACAGTTCAATGACCGAGCGTCGTGCCGATTTGGCCACCCGAGATGTGGTTGACTGGCTCAAGTGTGAATACATGCTAACGCGCGTTGGTGAAGAATATTGGGGAACCATTTCCAGTGTCACCAGTTTCGGTATTTTTGTTGCGTTAGACGAGTTGTTTGTAGAGGGACTTATTCACATCAGTGAGCTAGGTGATGATTACTATCACTTTGATGCCCTGAAAATGCGTCTAATTGGCGAGCACAAACGACAGTCTTATCGTGTAGGCGACCGCGTCAAAATTAAAGTTGCCAATGTTGATATGGACCAGCGGAATATCGATTTTGCATTACTTGATCGTGAGTATGTAAAACGAGAAGAACCGAAAGGTCAGGAACGCAAAAAACTTTACGCAAAAGCTAAAAAACCGGGCTCGCTTAGCGGTGATGGCAAGAAAGGAAAAGACGGCAAAAAACGCCGTGACTACCGAAAAGGCTCAAGCAAAGGTGCCAAACCAGAATCCGGTAGCGCCAAGAAAGGCGCGAAAAACGCCAAGCCAAAACGCGGTAAGAATGGCAAGAAAAAAGCTAAGTAGCAATTTAAACCACATTAAAAAGAGTCATCAATGTCAGAATTAGTGTATGGCCTTCATGCAGTTGAAGTCCTCTTAAAGCGTAGTAGTGACCGAGTCGAACGGTTATATATTCAGAGCAATCGTCACGACCAACGATCACACAAAGTTGTGAAGCTTGCGCAAGATAAGAATATTGAAATTATTCAGAAAGAGCGGCAAGAGCTGGACGAAATGACCGATCAGCGTCACCAAGGGGTGATCGCTGTTTGTCGCCCCGAAAAAAAGAAAAGCTTCCATGAAAAGCATATTCCAGAATTGCTAAGCCAAATTGATGAGGCGCCATTTATTCTGATCCTGGATGGCGTGACCGACCCGCATAACCTGGGAGCCTGCTTACGAAGTGCAGATGCAGCCGGTGTGCATATGGTCATCGCACCCAAAGACAATGCCGCCAGTATCACCGATGTGGTGCGTAAAGTGGCCTGTGGTGCCGCTGAAACAGTCCCTTTTATACCTGTAACCAATTTAGTTCGCGCAATGAAACAGCTGCAGGAAGCAGGAGTCTGGATTGCTGGAACCGCAGGCGAAGCCGAGCAGGATATCTATCAAGCCAACCTGAAAGGACCATTGGCAATTGTGATGGGTGCTGAAGGCGAGGGTATGCGTCGTTTGACTCGTGAAAACTGTGACTACCTGATTAAAATTCCAATGGCCGGCGAAGTATCCAGTTTGAATGTGTCTGTAGCCACAGGGGTAACCTTATTTGAGGCGGTGCGACAAAGAATAAAATAATGGTGTTAAATGAAGGAAAGGAAATAATAATGAACAAAGTAGTTTATGTTTTATTGGGTTTATCTTTAGCGGCAAATGGTTATTTTTTATTAAATAGCGACTCCCAACAAGAAAAAGTAATAGTTAAAGAAGTAACTACACAAAAAGCAGAGATTAAACAGCAGATTGAAGACAAAGCCGTTAAGCAGGTAGCATCCGAGGAAAACAAAGGTGTCAATCAAGAGCAACTGTACCTTGATAAAATTGCTGAACTAGAAAATGAAATTGCATTGCTAAAACAGCAACAGGATGAATCCACCTCAAAACCATTGGGCGGATCAATTATTTCGACAAGTAAGACGATGGATAAAGAACTTGTAGAAAAGCTTAGACTAGATGAGAATAAAGCGAAGGAAAACTTCAAAAGGGAATCTGTTGATCCTGCATGGGCATTTAAACATCAGGATGAAGTTTATGAACTATTTGCTAATTCTGATATTACCAATGAAATAAGTCTTAAAGATGTAACCTGCAAAGCTACTGTCTGTAAGGTCACAATGGAAACTTTTGATGATAAGCATTCCAGTAAAATGATGGCAATGATGGATGCTTCTCAATTATTTGATAGCAGTGAATTGTTAAGAAACTTAAGCAATCAAGCCAATATTGTGTCAGGGACCAACGAAATTTTTATGTATCTTTATCAGGAAGATGAAGAGTAAGGAATAGTAATGAAATTTATTTATATTGCATTATTGTTTGTTTCTGTGGCTTTAAATGGTTATTTATTATTCAATAAATCTCATTCTGGTGAAGGCAGCAATTTACAAGAGAAAGCCCAAGAGAGAAATGTTTATAAAGTAAGCGTTGTTGAATCAGAGGTAGGCAATGAAATTGCGCAATTAAAACAAAAACTTTCTCTAGCGGAAAAAGAAATACAAAATTTAAAGCAAGAATCCCAAAATGCCTCATATCAACCTGAAGAATTGGCCTCTGACTTTAAAACTGACTTAGATTCGACAAAAAGAAATGAGTACGTTTATGAAGATATTGAGAAGAAAAATCAAGCGAAAGCAAAGCAGTATCAGACAGAACAGGTTGATCCAGACTGGGCTTATGATTCTGAGGAACATATTTCAAGCATGATTACCAATTCAGATTTGAATTCTGACCTTAGCCTACAAGGTATTCTCTGTAAAACAACAATGTGTAAGTTAACAGTAATTCCTTATAAAGATACTGATAAAGAGTCTATTGCAATTTTAATGGGTGTTAGCATGCTTGCCTTCGAGTCACCGAGGTTTAGAGATTACCACACACGATCAATTCCTAATGAGGAAACAGGTGAGCTTGATATTTATTTCTACCCTGCAGATGAAGAGTCAGAGTAGACATCTAATAATTGTTCCATCAAGTTAGTTTTTTCTTTAAGCAACTCAATGGCATCATCGATATCGACAGGTTGAAAGCTAATCGAGTCATTAGCTTTCAGCTGTCCTAATATCGGCAAATCTGCTGTAATAACCTGTCCAATTCTAGGGTAGCCACCGGTTGTTTGACCATCAGCTAAAGTGATAATAGGTTGACCATCTGGAGGGATCTGAATAGTGCCTGGCGTTATGGGTGCGGTGGTCATCGACAAAGCTTTTTCTGTTTTGAGCGCTTCTCCTTTCAGGCGCATTCCCATGCGGTTACTGTGGCTGGTAACTTGATAGGGCGACTGTATGAAAGACTTTTGCATGTCGTCAGAAAAGCGTGTCCACTCTCTACCTTCAATAAAACGTATTTGATAATTATCACCAAACTGAAGCTGTAGTTCTTTAGGTGTTTCTTTTGCTTCAGACATGAAGAAATTCTTCAAAGTTAGCGTGTCATTATTATTAAAAGCACTTCCCTCAAAGCCACCAAAACTAGCCATTAAGTTTGTTGAATGGCTGTCCATGATTTTGGGTAAATCAGGAGCTGCTGAAAAAGCCAGATAAGCTCTGGCACCATTAACTAACTTGCCAAAAGTTAACCGTTCTCCTTTGCTAACTAATAGCGTTTGATGCATATCGACCGGAATATCATCAATAGAAAGTTCAAAGTGAGCACCGGTCACGGCTATGGCCATGTCCTGAGTGAATTCGATAACTGGCCCCGCCTGAGTGATTTCAAGGCAAGCAGAGTTAAGTGGTTTGCTGACTAACCAGTTTGCGATTTGCAGGCTGACAGGATCGAGCGCACCATTGTTGGGAATGCCATAACGCCTGAACCCTGTGCGGCCAAGATCTTGTAAACTTGTTTGCAGACCAGCTTTGATGAATCGAATACTCATGCTGTTGCCTCACTGAGCTTTTCGAACTCTTCATAGCTGATAGGTACAAAGCGCACTTTATCGAGTGGACTGGCAACGGCTGGTGGTGATTTTGTAACATCCAGCATAATCATTGGCGTGCGACCGATGATCTGCCAGCCGCCAGGACTGGCAATCGGGTAGATGCCCGTTTGGCTACCGCCAATACCAACAGAACCAGCTTCAATTTTAGTTCGCGGGTTATCACGGCGAGGGCAGTGTAGTCGTTCCTCTAACCCACCTAAATAAAGAAAACCCGGCAGGAATCCAAGCATATAAACGGTGTAGTCTTGGCTGCTGTGGGCTTCAATTAACTGCTCAACGCTCATGCCACAGTAATCCGCAACATAGTCGATATCTTCTGCAACTCTTGCGTCATAGCACACCGGAATTTCAATGGTTCGACTGCTACCGACGCTTACCGGCTTTGCCTGATCAATAGCCGTTTTAACCTGTGATAAAGCCTGTTCCGGCTGAAACTCCAGTGGCTCTAATATAACCAGCAGACTGTTGTAGGCAGGAACTAATTCGATAAAGCCAGTTGGTGAGCTTTGTCGAATGGATTCAGCTACGCCCAGAATGTAACGCAAAAGATCTTCTGAAGTATCACCTTCAAATTCAATTAGTATTGAATGATCACTGTTAATGAAGAGTTGATAATTGTATGGCATGGTTATAATTAATTAACTGATCTCGATGTCGTGTTCGCGCAGTAATTGATAGAGTCGCTGGGCTATATCTTTGGCATTGGGGTTGTCACCGTGCAGACAGATGGTATCCACTTTCAAAGTCAGTGGAATACCTTCAATTGAGCTGATGGCTTCTCCTTTTGCCAGCTTGAGCGCCTGGCTAAGACTCTCTTCAAGCGATTTATGCATTGCCTGTGTGTGGCCTCTCGGAACTAGATGAGTATTGGCATGGTAATTTCTGTCCATGAAACCTTCATGTAAGAAATTTAAACTCAGCTCTTGTGCCACGGTAAATAGGTTGGACTGAGCAAGCCCCATCAGTTTGATATTAGCATTAAAATTTTTAACTTCATCAGCAATGATATAGGCTAATTCTTTGTTGGCAGTCGAATCATTGTATAAGGCGCCATGTGGTTTGATATGGTGCAAATCAGTATTTTGACGCTGACATTCTTCCGCAATCGCTTCGATTTGCTGTCGCAAAGTCTGTCTTAACTCCTGTTCACTAATCTTCATAGTGACACGGCCAAAGTTGTCTTTATCCGGGTAGGAGGGGTGGGCGCCAATTTTCAGTTGGTTGTGAATCGCATTGGCGATCGTCACTTTAATACTTTCCTGATTACCAGCATGACCACCGCAGGCAATGTTGCAGGAGGAAATATAAGGCATCAGGTGCGAATCAGCCTCCCATTGCTGTGGGTTGATGCTTTCGCCCAGATCGCAGTTAATGTCGATGGATTGTTTGGTCTTCATAGTCCGCTATTTTAGCACACCCCAGTGGGGTCTTGCTGTTGCCCCCAGCTTTAATTGAGAAGCCCGAAAGCTGACATCAGACTGCGAGTACTGAGCATTAGCGTCACCAGAACTACAAGTCCACCCAGAAGATTTTGCAGCAAAGAATTCTTATGCTTGCCTAAAAACGACTGGTTCATAGTCCATAGCAGGAAAATTGCAACTACCGGCAATAAGATGCCGTTGGCAACTTGTGCAAACCAGATAATTGAGATCGGCTTAAAACCAATTGAAGCAAGGATGACCCCGGTGATCAAAATACTGATCCAGACAGCGCGGAATTTAACAGAACGCATATCATTGCCAAGCTTCATCAAACCAGCTAGCGCATAAGCTGACGCCAGTGGGGCAGTAATCGCTGACGTGATACCGGCAGAGAACAAACCCAGAGCCATCAGGTATTTGGCGCTCGCACCAAACAGGGGCTCAAGGCTCAGAGCCATATCAGCTGCTGAGCTGATTTCAATTTGTTTAGCAAAGAAAGCACTGGCGGCGGTGGAAATAATGGCCATGGTAATCAGGCCACCCAGTGGAATCGAAATCCACAGATCTCGTCGTGCTTCCGGTAAGTCCTGTTCATTGTGCCATTTCTTTTTGGCGCTGCTGGCGTGAAGAAATAAATTGTAAGGAACTACGGTGGTACCGATTAAGGCTATAACTGTTAGTGTTGCGCCATCTGGTAATGTTGGAATGAATAGGCCAGAGAATAGCTCACTGAAATCAGGCTTGGTGATAATAAAGGTTAGCAGGAAAGACACGCTCATCAACAGTACGATAGCTATCAGGAAACGCTCGATAAGCTTGTAGCTTCCGGTCCACAAAAGGGTGAAAGCAATGATACCGATCAGTAAGGCCCAGCCGTTAAGAGTGCCCGCCAGAAACCACTCGCCAAACACCGCATCAATACCAAGCGTTGCTCCGGCAATATTGCCGCCTTCGTAAGCAGCATTACCAACCACGATGGCGCTGATGACCAAAATAACGGCAACTGCTTTAGCTGTTGGATTAGTGAATTGCTCACGAATCGACTCGCCCAGACCTTTGCGACCAACCACTCCCAGACGCGCAGTCATCTCCTGCAGAATCATGGTCGCGACAACTGAAAACACCAGCGCCCACAACAATACAAAACCAAAACTGGCACCAGCCTTGGTAGCGACGGTGACCGTGCCGGGGCCAATAAAAGCGGCCGTGACCAAGGTCGCAGGCCCAAAAGAAAATTTACGTTTGTTCACAGGGGTGTGGTGTGAGTAAGAATCTTTTGAGCCTACTGATTTATGTAGCTTTAAGCAAGTTAGCTACTACAACAACCCCACCGCTACTTCATCTGGCCAGACGCTAAACTGCACCTGTCCAATATGGGCTTTCATTAACAGCAACATGATTAAACGCGACTGTCCGATACCGCCACCAATGGTTAGCGGTAATTGATCCTTTACCAATTTCTGATGCCACGGCATATGCAGGCGATATTCGCATTGGCGCAGTGTGAGCTGTCGTAGAAGTGCATCCTTACAAACCCGAATGCCCATGGAGGAAAGCTCGAACGCATCCTGAAGTATTGGGTTCCATACCAAAATATCGCCATTCAGACCATGCAAGCCTTCGCTGGTTGGAGTGCTCCAGTCATCATAGTCGGGCGCGCGGCCATCGTGGATAGTGCCGTCTGCTAACTGGCCGCCAATTCCCATCAGGAAAACGGAGCCGTATTCTTTGCAAATTTCATGTTCGCGCTGTTTGGCGGTGAGTTCTGGATAGCGTTGGCGAAGAGTCTCGCTATGAATGAATGTGATTTGTTCAGGTAAGATGGGTTCGCGCCCCATTTGTTGTGCGATAAATAGGTCGACCGAGCGCATCGCACCATAAATCTGCTCAACGGTTTGTTTCAGGAAATCGATGTTTCGTTGCTCTGCAGAAACCACTTTTTCCCAGTCCCATTGATCCACATATAAGGAGTGGCGTTCACTCAATGATTCCTCATCAGGACGCAAGGCGCGCATCTGAGCGACAATGCCATGACCAGGTTGAAATCCTCCACGCGCCAACAATAGCCGCTTCCATTTAGCCAGCGACTGTACAACTTCCAATTGTTTGTTAAGGGTTTTGCTTGATACCGAGACCGGACGCTCAATACCGTTTAAGTCGTCCTGCACGCCATCGCCCTTAATGGTCAAAATCGGTGCTTGAACCTCAATCAATGATAGAGCATCGCAAAGAGTTTCAGTGAAGCGGCTTTTAATGGCTTGAATGAGCTTTTGATCCTGAACAAAAGCCTTATGTGGTAACTGTTGCATGGTGAACCCCTTTTCTTATGATTCGTTGTTATATCTACAACTAATTTACTTAATGAACTATATTTATCTAATTTATATGGATAAGATGCAATATCTGTCTAACAAAAGACTATTTAAGTAATATAAAATATAATTTATCGGGCTTTTGTTGAGTGAAGACGAAATAAGGGGCTGAAAAGTGCAAAAAGATTATCAAATCGACAATCTGGATAAATCAATACTGTCAGAGTTATTACGCGAGGCGCGCACGCCTTATGCCAAAATTGCCGAGCAACTGGATGTGAGTGCAGGAACAATTCACGTTCGAATCGAGAAAATGCGTCAGGCGGGAATCATTAAAGGCACTAAGGTGAGAATTGAGCCGAAAGCATTAGGTTTTGACGTATGCTGTTTTGTCGGTATCTTCCTGAAAAGTGCGAAAGACTATCAACCGGTGGCAGCATTGCTGGAGCAAATTCCAGAAGTGATCGAAGCTTATTACACCACTGGGCAATACAGTATTTTAACCAAAGTGATTACACCCAATATCGAGACCTTCCAGGATGTGTTGATTAATAAACTGCAGGTGATTGAGCAGGTTCGTTCTACGGAAACCATGATATCCCTGCAAAATCCAATCCATAGGGATATCGATGGGTTGTTAACTTAAAAAGCCCGGATGAAATCTTAACGGCAACTCGAAGGCAGGTACTTAGCTTCTACTGTGGTTTTATTTTCACCAGCCGCACTCATACCTTCTGGTGGCTGGTCGCCACCACAAACCCAGGAAATAGGGCTGGTTGGACTGGCGGTGACATAAATCGGTCTGATACTTAATATTTTGCCATCCAATGGGGCATTAACTTTATTGCCCAGTGTTACATGAATGGCACCATCCTCCACCTGAATTCCGCTGACATAATTACCCAATAAATGTTCAGGCTTGGGCGCCCCAGCCTCAAGGTTATCAGCCGGAAACTTGGTGTGATATTTATAATATTCATTAATCGTGCTTTGGACTTCGCTGGACAGGGCTATGCTTTCAGCAACTTTGGCGCGCACGATATAACCTTGATAGGCGGGTAAGGAGATCGCGGCTAAAATGCCGATAATGGCCACGACCACCATTAATTCAATTAAGGTAAATGCTTTGATTGGGTGTTTCATAATTTAGAATCCTGTTCCAAGTTGGAAAATAGGCAGATAAATCGATATCACGATTTGGAAAACGATAAAAATTAAGAATAGATGCAGAAGGGTAGCGATGATCCCAGTCTTCTGATGAACCGACTCAATGGCCTGAGTTTCAACTGAGCTTAATAAGTTGGGGCTTTCCTGCTCAAAGGTTTGTAACGCAAACAGTGCAAGCAGTTGCTCTTTCTCTTGTGGGGTGAACAACTTGTCAAAAGTGAAACGCTCCGAGTTACTAAAGAAAGGCGAGTTTAGGGCACTTAATCGCTCAGCTTTATTTTCCGGTAATCCTTGGTGGAATGCTTTGAGATTATGGACAAAGTGAATACGGCTCAGTTGGAACATAATCCCTTTCATAATAGGGAGTTTCGTTAAGAACTTGCCCTGAGTGAAGGATTCCGCCGACTTGAAACTGGCTAGTGCAAACAGTGCAATAATTATGGCGGGAGGCAAATATAGTAGCAGTGACCACCAGGACTGCATGCGCAATACATCCATGCGAGCAACAAAACCACTGGAATGCAGCTGTCCATCGAGCAGCACAGAACTATAGATCGGTGATAGATAGAGATTGAAAGTAGTCAGAACCACTAAAGCAATAACACTCAACAAAGCGCAGTAACTCAGAATTCGCAGTAAGCGACTCTTGATGATTTGTGCAATTTGCAGTTCGCTGTTATTGGCATCGACACAATTTTGCAGCACCTCAACTTCAGGCAGTCCTAGTTCTTTTCCCCGCCTAAGTTGCTCGGTGATCGGCGAAGCACTTTTTATACTTAATTTTTCAAAGGCTCTTTCCAGACTTTGGGTCGCTTCGTAAATGGTATGCGCCTGTTGCCAGCTTTCCAGTTGGCTTTTGGGAACCTCGTTGACCAGAATATTAAAGGCTGTACGTGGCTCTTCGCCTTTTGCTAATAAATGCACAAACTGGCGTAAATAGAAAAGTTGATTATCGTTTTTCATAATAGTTTAACTTGCACATATAAGGCATGAGATGAAAAGTTTCATTGTGCTCTATCTGACAGATAGGGCGAATGACTGAATTATTAGTATCGTCCAGTGTAATGGTTAATTTGCTTTCGGGGTATTGATAAAATGGCTCCATCACCATCACCGTTTTACCTTGAGTGCTGATGAGCTCTTTAAATTTTGGGAGTTGCGCTGCGTTAACAAGGGGCTTATTGGTATATTGAGTATCTTCAAAGTGACCATGCCAGGCGTAATATTCTTGCTGACGCTCCCTCGATTCTAGTAAATGATTAGTGAGTCCCTCAACAAACGCTACTTTATAAAAGTAATCAGGTAAAGTCTTGAGTGACACAAAGGTCAAAATGCCAATAATAGCCAGCGCAGAGATAATATCCAAAGACAGCCAGGAATGGGTTCGGAAAAAGCTCTTGCCGAGCAGGAAAGGGTATTTGTTGCGCAAAGAATCCAAAGCGATTGTTCTAATCTCCATATTTCGGGTGATACTAATACAGTCGTCAGCTAAGGTCAATTTACCTTGACCAAAACCTCTAAAATCCTTAAAATACGCGCCCTTAGTGGCTATCCACTAATTTTTTGACAATCTGGTTTACTCCTTGTTGCCTTTAACTTCTTAAATAAATCAAAGAGTTATTGGTGGCTGGAAACCGAAAGGAGACTTTAATGAGACACTACGAAATCGTATTCCTAGTGCACCCTGACCAATCTGATCAGGTGCCTGGCATGATCGAACGTTACACAAAGATGATCACAGACGGCGCTGGCACAGTTCACCGCTTAGAAGACTGGGGTCGTCGTCAACTAGCCTACCCAATCAACAAACTTCATAAAGCGCACTACGTTTTAATGAACGTTGAAACTACTGGCGAAATTATCGAAGAGCTTGAAGATGCATTCCGCTTCAATGACGCAATCTTGCGTAACATGGTAATGCGTCGTAAAGAAGCTGTTACCGAAGCCTCTCCTATGGCTGCTGCTAAGAAAGACGAGAGAGATGAAAAACCTCGCCGTGAAGCAGAAGTTAAAGAAGAGAAATCTGAATCAACTGAAGAAGCTTCGGCTGAGTAATAAGGAGACATATCATGGCACGTTTTAATCGTCGTCGTAAGTTCTGCCGTTTCTCGGCTGAAGGTGTTGTTGAGATCGATTACAAAGATACCGCAACATTGAAAAACTACATCACTGAAACAGGCAAGATCGTACCTAGCCGTATCACAGGCACAAGCGCAAAATACCAACGTCAATTGGCGTCTGCTGTTAAACGCGCTCGTTTCTTGGCTTTATTGCCTTACACTGACAGCCACGAATAAGCGGCATTTTTAAGAGGAAATAACGATGAACGTCATTCTACTTGAAAAAATCCGCAATCTTGGTGACTTAGGTGATAGCGTATCCGTAGCAGCTGGCTATGGTCGTAACTTCCTGATTCCACAAGGTAAAGCGGTTCCTGCAACTAAGGATAACCTTAAACATTTCGAAGAGCGTCGTGCTGAACTACAAGCCGCTGCTGATGAGAAATTCGCTAAAGCACAAGCGCGTGCAGACCAACTAGCTGGCCTAACTGTGACTATCACAGCAAACGCTGGTGATGAAGGTAAATTGTTCGGTTCTGTTGGCACAGCTGACATCGCTGACGCAGTTACAGCACAAGGCGTTGAACTTCAGAAGAAAGAAGTTCGTATGCCAGAAGGCGCGATTCGTCAAACTGGCGAATTCACTTTTGAAGTGCACTTGCACCCAGAAGTTGAAGCTAACATCAAAGTTGTTGTTGTTGGTGAAGCGCAAGCTTAAGCTCGTAAGTAATATAAGAAAGGCACCTTCGGGTGCCTTTTCTTTTTCTGGCGTTTGATCGTCGCCAATGCTTTGTTAAAACTCTTCTCGAAATGCTCATGGACCCAAAAGTCCATTCCTCTTTCTCAAATCATTTTGCCTCGCCTTGGCTTAGCTCAAACGCCATAAAATACAATATAAACTTAGACTTATTATTCGTACTAAATCACTATTATTCAGGCAGACCAGGAAATCGTTTGATATTTTCTAACGCATCTTCCCAGCTTGCCCTGTCGTCACAAAAGATATGAGCAGTAGGATTAATAGTTGGAGAGGTATCCAAGCTTCCAGCTGGAACGATGACAAGCTTATCCTTGATTTCGGTGGGCACTGGTGAGCCGCACTCTGTGCAAAAGCTTTTGGTGAAACGAGTGTTTGGTAAATTAAATGTTTTTACCATCTCCTTCCCACTGAGCCAGTTTATAGTAGCATTGGTAGCGAATAGATTTGCCCCATGAACAGTTCCAGTTGCTTTTCGACATCTGGAGCAATGGCAAAGATAAAAGCTGTTAAAATTATCGCTGATATCAAATTGTACCTTGCCGCAAAGACATGAACCTGTAATTTGCATAGTAACCTCTAAAGCTGTTTAACCCAATTTAGTATCTGGCAATAAACCTCTAAGATGTTTTAGCACGAAAGTGATACTTTGCAAGAAACAAAGGAAGTAAAAATAGAATTAAAACTCCCCCATTCAGATACAGATGCGCAAAAACATTATTGGCGATGGAGAAGGCTGTGTCTAATACTGCCCAGACAAGAGCTGCAGAAACTAATAGCCACCAATCTTTTCGTGTCTGACTCTCAAAAGCCTTTCCGATAGCGTAGAAAAATAACAAACCCCAGCTGGCGACAGTTGGCCCGAAGACTCCAATTAAGAATCTTAGCGACTCTGGGTTGCTGTCAGGGAAAACGGTTTGAAGGTGATCGAAGTAGGGTGTAGCTAGCGGGGTATAAATCATGAGGGGTAACAGCAAGCCACCAACGATATGGATCATAGCTAAGATCTGTAACCAGCGTTTGGCCAGTGAAATACTCATCATAAAAATCGATCCATAATCTCTTTACTCGGAAGCATACAGTAGTTGTGTTTACCAAAAAGCTTGTAGCGATTAAGCGCAATGCGGTCGTAACACCAATCACGAAAGGCTAATGGGAATATACGCAATACACCAAGCCAGGGCCACGGCTTTTTGAGTCGACTTATAATCTTAAAGAAAGCTTCCGAACGGAAATAGGCTTTGTCATCCTCAATCAGAACCATTGTCTCAAAATTGTCGGTATCAAGACCTAGCTCAGTTAGAAGCTCCTGACCTTTGGGCGACTGAACCGAGCAGAATTTAAAAACAGCATCAGGATCACGCTTGATTACAAACGGCACCCAAGCAGAGCAGAGCTTGCATTCACCGTCGAAGAGTATGGTTGGGTGGGTTGGCATTAATTAATTTACTCTGACCTCATTAGTTCTCGTCATGCGGTACAGCCACATGGGCTTCAAAGTGCTTCATGGGCATTACCATGAGCTCTTCGGTTTTATATTTTTCTTTTAAAAAGCCAAGCACCGCATTCTTATCACGACGGTCGATAGGTGCATCAACGATAAAAGCGATACCGTCTTCTTCCTGAGCCAATGGATCGCATAATCCCTGCTTGAAGTTGACGGATAATGATGAGGACTTCAACGCTAGATACCTTGGAGAGTGGTTGTTTAGACACATTTGCACTTCTGAGTTACGACAAGACACAATTACTGCATCAATATCGTTTCTATACTTAAAGAACTGGCTTTCATTAAAATAATAACAAGTTCCCGAAAATGCTTCTTTATTGCCCCAATCAACGACTGTTTCTGAACCATAAATTCCGGATAGAATTTGGTCTTTGGTTGCGGAATAAGCCAAGCCAATACAATGTACCCAAACTATTCTGAAAGTATTATCATCTTCGACAAATGAATCAATTTGGCGCTTTCCCGAGCGAACGATATTAGCCAAAGTGGTTTTAGGTTCAATAGACTGGGCAATCTCGTAAAGCTCTCCGTTTGATAGAGCCTCCTCACACCCTTGGGCTATGTCAGGATTGCTTTCTTTTTCTTTAACTTCAATTAGATATTTTCCTTCCCCATCATGGGCAAAGAAGTCTGGTGTTTTTTGCTCACACTCAGGAATTTTTTCCACTTGAAGGCCAAAATTCTCCTCAAGAACTTTCTTGATTAGTTCTTCTGTGCTCATGGACTTTCCTCAAGAAATGTCACGCCTAACACAGCGGCGGCAGGTAAGCCGTAGCGACCGATGCTTCTTGTTATATTTTAATCGCACCAGCGCTCCCTAAGTATTACTTCTCCACTATTATCATATTTAATAACTTCATAGCTGGTATTATGTGGGGAATTTAAATCTGTGGTTTCATTGTATTGAACACGACCAACTTTATTTCCATCTTTATCCAAGATGTCATATCTATGCTTTTCTTTTTGCCCTAATGAACCAGCTGCAAAAGTTTCTACAAACTCTAACTCTTCACCTGGATTTAAGTTTATACGATTTTTGAACGACATTTTATCTCCTTATAAATATAATGCCCGCCACAAAAACGAGCAACTTGTAGCGAGTCGAGCCGCAAAGCGGCGTTTTGATGGCGATTGTTAGCTTTAACTACCAAATAGCACTCCTGATACATCGGGAAAACCGTAATTGCGCGAACCACGATTGCCTGGATTTCCCGGATTACCAGCATTCCCTGGATTTCCAGGGTTTCCGATATTTCCTAAGTTCCCCATCCGTTTATTCAGAATCATCTGCTCGTGAAGTTCGCCAACATATTGGCCAGACAATTTATGGACGTGAGTTCCATTGAGCTGACCAACTGCTTTGCCATTCATTGCATGGATGTACTTACCACGGATATAGCCCACAGCATTTCCGCGTGAGTTATATATGTAATCAGTCATTCCGTAACCTCGTAGTTGTAGTGAATGCTAACATTTTATTTTACGAATTGATTCGTAAGACTTTATTATCATTGGTCTATTGATACAAGTGTCGATTATGTGGGTGGTCATTAGTTATAAAGAGTAGAGCGGTGCGCCAAGGGGGGAGGCCCTGCCTAGGGTACGGAAGTTTATGTTTGGATAAATAGACTTCACCTTTTATTTAACGAGATTGCACCATGGGCATTTCCTACGGTCACCACGGCAAAGGCCTCGCAATGACAAGTTTTTCATCACAGCACTTATCCACAACTTATCCTCAAGTCATCCATAGGTTTATTGTATTGCTGTTGACTGCATAAGAGTTAAAATGGCTTACGTGGTAAACTCTTGTGGTTTATGAATGGGTTTGTGTTCAGTGTTTTGAATGCGACCGAAACTTATTGTTAACGCTAGAACCTAAAAATGCTTACAGCCAATCAATCAGATAATAAAATCAAAGACTTAAAGATTCCTCCGCATTCTATCGAGGCCGAGCAGTCGGTGCTGGGTGGTGTCATGCTGGATAATGAAGTGTGGGAGATGGTGTCTGAGATGCTCTTGTCCACTGACTTTTATGTGAAAAACCATCGTGAGATTTTCAAGGCGATGGAGGAGTTGGCCAATACGGCGAAGCCGATGGATGTGATTACGCTGTCGGAGCATCTGGAACATAAAGGCGACACTGATATTAGCATGGCATTTCTGGGTGATTTAGCTCAAAACACGCCAAGTATCGCTAATATTCGCGCTTATGCTGAGATCGTGCGTGAAAAAGCGATTATGCGCCAATTGATTTCGGCGTCGAATGAAATTGCTGATGCCAGCTTTAATCCAAAAGGGCGTGGCCTTGCTGAATTGATGGATATGGCTGAGCGCAAGGTATTCGCCATTTCGCAGGCTCGCGAAGCCAGCGGCGAAGGGCCGAGCAAAGTCGAAGACATTCTGAAAAGCACGATTCAACGGATTGAGACCATTCAAAAGACCAAGGGCGGTATTACCGGTCTGGCTACCGGGTTCTCTGATCTGGATAAGATGACCTCCGGTTTGCAGGCGGGTGATCTGGTGATTGTGGCGGCACGTCCGTCGATGGGTAAAACCACTTTTGCCATGAACATCGTTGAGAATGTGGCCTTGAATCAGGAAAAGCCGGTTTTAGTGTTTAGTCTTGAGATGCCGAGTGAGTCGATCATTATGCGTTCGATTTCATCGTTGGGTCGTCTTGAGCAGAATAAGATTCGTTCTGGTCAGATTCAATCGAGTGAAGACTGGGACAAATTTAATAGTGGCGTTTTACAGCTAAAAAACCATACTAAATTGTTAATTGATGACGCGGGTGGTTTGTCGCCGGCTGAGATGCGTTCACGTTCGCGTCGGGTGGCTCGCGAATACGGCAGCGTGGGCTTGATTATGGTCGACTATCTGCAGCTAATGACGGTGCCGGGCATGAGCGATAACCGTACCCTTGAGGTCAGTGAAATTTCTCGTTCATTGAAAGCGCTGGCTAAAGAACTGGAAGTTCCAGTGATTGCGTTATCACAGCTTAACCGCTCCCTGGAGCAGCGAAGCGACCGTCGCCCGGTGATGTCGGATTTGCGTGAGTCGGGCGCGATTGAGCAGGATGCGGATTTGATTCTGTTTATTTATCGAGATGAGGTTTACCATCCGGAAACCGAGCGCAAAGGTATTGCGGAAATTAAAATTGGTAAACAGCGTAACGGACCTATTGGAAGCGTTGAACTCAGTTTCCAGGGCCAATTCTGTCGATTTGATAACCTCGCGCATCAAGATTACGAAGCGCAAGGTTATTAGGAGATAGGCATATTTATGCGCTCAACCAAAGCGATTATCGATCTGGCGGCATTACGCCATAACCTGAATACGATTAAAACGATTGCTAATGGTAGTCGTGTGATGGCGGTGGTCAAAGCCGACGCTTATGGGCATGGCCTGGTACAAGTTGCTAAGGCACTTACTGATGGTGCTGACATGTTTGCGGTAGCAACCGTACAGGAAGCTCTGTCGCTGCGCAAAGCCGAGATTAAGACACCGATTCTGTTACTCGAAGGCATATTCAATGCTAAAGATTTAGAGTTGGTGGTGGAGCATGATTTACAAGTTGTGTTGCATCATTGGCCTCAAATAGAAGCGCTACAAAACTTCAACACTGACAAAAAAATTCAAGTCTGGGTCAAGCTGGATTCAGGCATGAATCGCCTGGGTTTTGCTTTGCAGGATTTGGCGTTAATTGAGTCAACTTTATCCAAGATTCCTTCACTCGCTAACCCGATTCGATTAATGTCGCATTTTGCTTCGGCGGACGATCCAGAAGATGAATTTTCGAGCACGCAGTTGGAAGCTTTTGATCAAGCCACTAAGAATATCACCACCGAAAAATCGATGGCCAATTCTGCCGGTATATTAACGCAGAAAGGCGCCCATTATGACTGGGTGCGTCCGGGCTTGTTGTTATACGGCTGTTCGCCCTTAGTTGGCAGCGAAGCATCCGATTATGATCTGAAGCCTGTCATGTCACTGGAGTCGCAAGTTCTCGCGATTAAGCCAATAAAGAAAGGTGAGTCCACAGGTTATGGCCGCCATTGGTTTGCAGATCGAGACACCAATTTAGGACTTGTAGCAATTGGCTACGGTGATGGTTATCCGCGTCATGCCAGAAACAGTACACCAGTTTGGTTAAATGGTCGTATTGTCCCTTTGGTGGGGCGAGTGTCGATGGATATGATGGCGGTGGATTTGGGGCCAGATTGTCAGGATGCTGTGGGTGATCGTGTTGTGCTTTGGGGTAAAGAATTACCCGCTGAAAGCGTTGCACCCTTTGCCGATACCATTCCCTATACTCTATTTTGCGGGGTAACGCGACGAGTGCGCTTTTACTACAAAAACAAATCAAACGAAATGTAATATGAGTTTTTCAGAAACCTTAATTGTTAAAACACAGGGGCAGGCTCTGCATGAGTTCACTTCTGAATTGGAGCAACTGGTTAGTAAATCCAGAAAGACAATTGGTATCTGCCATATTTTCGTGCGCCATACTTCATGCAGTTTGCTTATTCAGGAAAATGCTGACCCCAGTGCTAAGCGGGATTTAGAACAGTGGCTTAATCGATTGGTGCCTGAAAATGATCCACTTTATACTCACATCTACGAAGGCGCGGATGATATGCCTGCGCATATCAAAGCTGCACTGACAGCAACCACTCTAAGTATTCCGATTGTGGATGGGCGATTAGCGCTCGGCACCTGGCAAGGTACTTATCTTTGGGAACACAGACACGGTAGTCATAATCGACAGCTGGTTATCCATATCAGTGATTAAATTCCTTCTTTAAAAGTGATTCATTATGAAGCCGATTGTTTTCTTCCGTAAATTCCACAAATGGCTTGGCTTGATTATTGGTATCCAGGTGTTGTTCTGGGCCGCCGGCGGTTTCGTCATGACATTTTTCGATATCGAAGAAGTTCGTGGTGAACATACTATGGCTCAGCCGGTAGCTTTCAGTCTCGACGACGGACAAGTTTCAATTACTGCCAATCAGGCACTACAACAAATAGATTTTGCGCCTGAAAGTATCACTTTAAAAGGGTTGTTGGGGAAACCGGTGTGGGTTGCAACAAATAAAGAACAACAAGCTATTGTAGACGCAACCACGGGAAAGAAACTCTCGCCGCTGGATAAGTCTCTGGCACGACAGGTTGCTCTAGCTGACTTTAGCGGTCAGGGGGAATTGGCGGAGCTTACCTTATTATCTGAAGAGTTGGGTGAGGTTCGTGGTAAAGGCTTACCCATCTGGCAAGCGCAATTCAATGACAGCGACAATACCCGTGTTTATATTTCACCATACAATGGAGAAGTGGTTGCGCGACGTAACGATACCTGGCGTGTGTTTGATTTCTTCTGGATGCTGCACATTATGGATTACAAAAATCGCACTGACTTCAACCATCCGTTGGTAGTTTTTGCCGCATTTTTGGCGCTGTTTATGACCTTAAGCGGGCTGTATCTGGTCATTAAAGTAGTGTTTTTAAAGCGAAAACGAACCAGTACTCCCAAAACCTAAAGGAAAGCGTGGCAAAACTTAAACCAAACAGTAAACTGATTATGATAATTATTGTCATAGCTTTAGGCCTCTATTGGCTGATTAAGTTGTTGATATTTAATTACTTATTATAGGCTTATACTTGGTTACAAATTTAATGGTTTGCTGGCCCCAAATTGACTTGTAGATTGGCACATAACCCCAATATATTAGTCAGTAGTGTACGCTCATCGTGAGCGGTTATTTCTTTAACGGAGAAAGACATGTTAAGAATTGGTTTGTTTTTATTAACCAACGTAGCGATTTTAATCCTGGCTGGTACGGTTCTAAACCTTATCGGCTTTAATGGCATCATGGAAGAAAATGGCGTTGATTTAAATCTAAATGCCTTACTTATCTTCTGTGCCATTTTTGGTTTCGGCGGTTCATTTATTTCACTGTTGATTTCAAAATGGATGGCCAAGCGTTCCATGCATGTGCAGGTGATTGATAAGCCTCGCAATGAAACTGAACAGTGGCTGGTAAACACTGTGGCGGACTTGGCGCGTGACGCTAAAGTCGGTATGCCGGAAGTGGGTATTTTTCCGTCTCCGCAGTCAAATGCTTTTGCTACTGGTTGGAACAAAAATAAAGCCTTGGTTGCAGTCAGTCAGGGTTTGATGCAACGCATGAACCGTGATGAAGTGCGAGCGGTGTTAGCGCATGAGATTGGCCACGTAGCTAATGGTGACATGGTGACACTGACTCTGATTCAAGGTGTGGTGAATACCTTTGTTTTATTCTTCTCACGAGTGATTGGTCATTTTGTTGACCGCGTCATTCTTAAGAACGAACGTGGTTTTGGTATTGGCTATTTCGTATCGGTGATGGTGGCACAAATTATTCTGACCATTTTGGCCAGCACCATTGTGATGTGGTTCTCGCGCCGTCGGGAGTTTCGAGCGGATGAAGCTGGTGCGCAACTGGCAGGCTCAGGTGCTATGATTTCAGCGCTAGAAAAGCTTAAAGTTGAATATGATATGCCATCGGATATGGGTGAAACTTTCACTGCATTTGGTTTGAAGAATGGTCGTACCGGTTCGTTCCAGGAAAAGTTCGGTAGTTTATTTTTATCACACCCTCCATTGGATAAGCGAATCGAAGCATTACGTAACCGTTAATCATATGCGGTAAAAAAACGGGGCTTTTGCCCCGTTTTTTTATGACAAATTGGTCTTACCGATACATATCCAATAAGTAATTCACTCGGCTGATTTGACTCTTGGTGTCATTGATCTGTTCATCGATGTCATCCAACTCTAGATTCAAACGTTCTTTTTCTTTTTCATCTTCGATGCGACGAATGGCCTGGCGAAGTATTTCATGTTCGCGCATTAGTTCGTCAAGGTGAACTTGTAAGTTTTCGTGGCGTGAAAAGAGTCCATCTTTGTAGCTTGCTAAGTATTCTGGGAAGGCGACAGTGCAGTTCTGATTAGCTTGGCTGGCCTTAACGCCGTGCTGGAATCCATTATGTCCGGTGCAGTAAACTTCTAATCCTTTTTGGCGACCTTGCTCATACTGGTCACGATTAAGGCGAACGCCATACTCAATACAGGCTGATTCATGATTAAGCACATAGTCGGAATCACGGCCAAATTTACCGTCCTGATAGCCGACTTGATACCAGTTGCCTGAAGCGCACTCTGTTTCGGACAGTGTGGCACAGCCATTAAGAACGATGGCTAAAATGCCAAATGCTAGTAATCGAATTGTTGTCATCGTTTTATCTCCCGCACCCAAACTACTGAGCGCCTTCTCATTCAATAGTTAACCCCGATCCAATAAGCCCCAAGAAATGGCACTGAAAACTGGGGTCTTATCGCAAAGGATCATATAATAACGCCCCAAAGCACAAACGCCTAATAGTAATCGAATCGTGGAAAAAGCATTAGATCGAAAAATTTGTATCGCACCCATGCTGGACTGGACCGATCGTCATCAGCGACGATTTATGCGTCTGATCACAAAACATGCGGTGCTTTATACCGAAATGATTACTACAGGTGCCATTATTCATGGCGGGGCTGAACGTCACCTGAAATTTAATCAGGAAGAGCATCCGGTCGCCGTACAGTTGGGGGGTAGCGACCCAAAGGATTTAGCACATTGCGCGAAAATCTGCGAAGATTTTGGTTACGATGAAATTAATCTGAACGTCGGTTGCCCCAGTGACCGTGTGCAAAATGGTCGTTTTGGGGCCTGTCTTATGGCAGAACCGGAGCTGGTGGCTGAGTGCATGTCAGCGATGGCCAATGTCGTGGATGTGCCGGTAACGGTTAAAAGTCGCATCGGCATTGATGAACTGGATTCTTATGAACATCTGCATCATTTTATCAATACGGTACAATCTGCCGGAGTAAAAACCTTCATCATCCATGCTCGAAAAGCCTGGCTCAGCGGATTAAGTCCTAAACAAAATCGCGAAATCCCACCTCTAAGATATGACATCGCTTATCAAGTTAAAAAAGACTTCCCTGAGCTGGAAATCATCGTCAATGGTGGCGTCAATACACTCGACCAAGCTGAAGACCATATGAAGCACGCTGATGGTGTCATGATTGGCCGCGAGGCATACCATAACCCCTATTTCTTGGCAGAGGTCGACAATCGGTTTTATGGTAAGGATTATGATATCCCGTCACGTATTGAAATAGCCCGTGAATACATGGTCTATATACAAAGTCAGCTAGATCAAGATGTTTATCTAGGCCATATGACCCGCCATATCCTCGGCCTGTTTTTTGCCCAGCCTAAAGGAAAATTGTGGCGCCGATATCTTAGTGAAAACGCCTACCAAAAAGGCGCAGGATTAGAAGTGCTTGAAGGAGCTTTAGCAATTTATGAAGAAGATATTAATACTGTTAGTTAGTCTGCTAGTTATTGGTTCAATAATCTATTGGATGCAAGGATCTGAAACAGAGCAATCTCGAAAGAATGAAGAAACAAGTCAGGAGCCTGAACAAGAAATCACACAGGAAGTTGCAAGTACCAGTGATTTAACAGTCTCGGTAGAGAAAGGTACTGCTAAAAAAGAAGAGCCAGTAGCGGAGAAGAGTCAGGTGGCAAATATTTATCCAGCTTTCAGGGATTGCGCTGATAAGGTCGATCAAAAATATCCAGGAATGGATATTGAGTTATATAAAGTCACTTCTGAGCTTTATGCCGATGGCGAAATGGCTGCCGGTATTAGTCCCTATCAAACCATGCCAACAGCGAGTTTAAAGTCTCTGGCGGAAGCCGATGACGTTGATGCCTTGTTTGTACTTGGTATTGAAACAGTGTGGTTAGCGACAACCGGTTTAATGATTAACCAGCACAGCGACTTACCCAAGTTAAGTGGAGAAGAAAGAAGTGAGATAGCGAAAAGTCATAAGCTTGATCTCGAGCTTTTGGAACAAGGCGAAGAGTACTTATTTCGTGTCGCCACTCTTGGAAAAGTAGGAGGCTTGGGTGAGTATGCGTCCTTGGCCAGCTTAGGCATGAAGCGATTAAGTGAAGATACTGATGAACAGAAGGTACAGGAACTTATCGCAAAAATTCTGGCCTACTCTGAACTGGCTCACGAAGTTCACCGTGAAGATGGAATCATGCAAGAAATCATGAAAAGCCAACTGAAATCTGTGCAACGAAAAGCTTTTGAACCCTTTGTTGAAAGGGATGACTTCAAAACGTTTAAGGCCAATGTTCAGGAAAGAGCTGATTACGAGTTTGAAGAGTTATTTAGTCGCTGGAAAGAGCGACGTGAATATTATGGTTTACCAACCCATCCAAAATTCATCACGGATGATTTGGTTGAATATAGTGAAGCAATGGAAGCCTGTCATAAGCTATTGAATTAATGGGCAGGTAAAATAGCGAAAGTTAGAACTGTTATGAAGAAGACGTTGATATTCTCACTTGCTTTGTTAGTTGTTATTTTTATTTTGCTGTTCCAGGCGAAAGAAGACTCTGATATCCCAAAAGAGAATTTAATTGAAGCTTCTCAATACTCAAATGATCAATCATCTGAAGTTGTTGTAACTGAAGATAAGAGAAACGGAGAAGTTATTTCAGTTAAAGAAGAAAATGTGGTGTCTAAGGAGTCTAAAGAGCAGGTTCCTTCAAATCTATGTAAAGAGCAGCTCGCAGAACAGTATCCGGAGCTGGATAAGCAGTTTAATCAAACGATTCAGGTCTTTTACCTTAGTGAAGATGAGCTTGCAGGAGAGGGTGTGTACCAAGGAATGCCTTTTGAAACATTGAAATCTCTTGCTGATTCAAATGATGCCAAGGCTATGATCATTTATGGTTCAGAGAAAATTTGGTTTTCGGCTTTAGGGGTTAGACTCTCAGGACCTGACAGTCGCTATCGCAGTTCGGATCAAACCAAAGATATTGTGAATCACCATAAAGTTGATCTTGATGGTATTAATGAAGGTGAGAGTTACCTTTATAACGCTGCTATTTTTGGAAAGGTTGGGGCAATTTTTGAAATGACTTTGTTGCTTGATATGGCGGCAAAGAGATTAGATGCAAAGTCTGGTGACGAGGTTGTTATTCAAGAGCTGATTGCAAAAAGCTTAGCTTATGAAAAGTTGCAGGTTGATATTCATCAAAGTGATCCGGCTTTAAAAGGCATGTTTTTGGATTCTGTAGGTTGGAGAGATAGCATTCAAAGACTCTACGCTGACCGTGAAGATTATGCTGATATAAAAAACAGAATCGAGGCTGGTGCTGAGATCCTATATCAAGATCTCAAACAGCGCTGGGAGCATGATAGAGAGTATTATGGCTTCGATATTTATCCTGATTATTTACAGGGTGACTTGGAAGTGTATGGCAATGCTTATTTGGAGTGCCATCTGCCCTAACTCTAACTAGCGCACAGCTGTGCGCTAAAGCGTGAACCACGTCACTAAATTTGCATATTTGCATTAGTTTAAGCTAAAGTAGTAACTCTCCCTGAATGTTGGAGGTTCTATGAAGTTCCTTAAATGGTTACTAATCATTATCGCGGTTCTTGCCGCTGCTCTGGTTGTGGTTGGTTTCCTCTTACCTCAAACGCGACACATCGAGCGCTCTATTACTGTAGAAGCAACCAAAGATACGGTATTCAATCAAGTTAACAATCTGCAAAACTTCAATAACTGGTCTCCATGGGCTGAAATTGATCCCAACGCTACTTATACTTTCACTGGTCCGCAAAGCGGAATGGGCGCGACTATGGCCTGGGATAGTCAGATGAAAGAAGTGGGCTCTGGTACTTATAAGATTATAGAGAGTAACTATCCAAACATGGTTAAGTTCGAAATGAAGTTTGGCCAGGAGCAAATGCCAGCTGAAAGCTCATTTGTCCTTGATGAGGTTTCTTATGATCAGACTCGCGTGACATGGACCCTCGATGCTGACTTCGGAAATGATTTAATCGGTCGCTATATGGGCTTTTTCATGATGGAACGGGCGGTAGCTCCTCAGTATGAAAAAGGTCTGCAAAACCTCAAAGGGATTGTGGAGGGGTAGTCGGTGAGTTAGACAGGTAACCTCTTTTGAGGTTGCCTGTTTGGCTTATTGTCATTGTTCCCACTTATCACAACTATTCATGTCGGCTTCATTTTAATCTGCTACAATTTTCTGCAATCTAACTCTACTACATTGTGGTGCTATGAAGTCTAAGACTTTATTTTTAGTTTGCGCGATATTCTTAATATTAAGTCCTGTTGCTGGCTTTGCTGCAAATGAGCAAGAGCAGCAGGATCTCAATTCTGAAGAAAAAGAAGTGGCGGCTAAAGACAAAAAGGACATTTTCGATCATTCCAAAGAAACCTTGCAGGGTGTGAAAGAGGATTATGATCGATGTATCTTGCAAGAATTTGACAAGCGCGATAAAGAAACTCCGATATCGGAAATTCAGGCGTATTGTTCTAAAGACAGCAATTTAGCTATTTATCGTCCCAGCAAAGAGTTGCTTCCTGATGATAGTTTCACACAAGGAAGTCAAGACGACTCAGGAAAACCTGAAACAGAAGACTCTGATGTCATTAAGAAACGATTACGACTGGAGTACCGCGCCAGTGATAATCGTTTTGCAATCTTGCCCCATAAACCAAACTATTTGTTGCCAGTGACGTTTAATAATAGGCCTAACCAAGCCAGTTTGGATGCAATTGGGGAAGATCGAGAAGTCGATAATATCGAGGTGAAGTTTCAGGTAAGTTTTAAAACTCCTATTTGGGAAGAGGCATTTGGTGAGAATAGTGCACTCTTCTTTGCTTATACCGGCCAGTCTTACTGGCAAGCATACAATTCTGATGTGTCCAGCCCATTTCGCGAAACTAATCATGAGCCGGAAGTATTTGCTTCCTGGGCTACCGATTGGAAGGTTGGAGGCTGGCAAATTCCAATATTCTCAACAGGTGTCTCGCATCAGTCTAATGGTCAAAGCGGATTAAAATCACGTAGCTGGAATCGACTGTATGCGCGAATAGCTTTTGAAAAAGACCGCTGGGTTGTACTGTTTAATCCTTGGTGGCGAATTCCGGAAGAGCGTAAAGATGACCCCTTACAACCTGATGGCGATGACAACCCTGATATAGACGATTACATGGGCTACTTCGAGCTGTATACCGCTTATAAATGGGATGAGCAAAACTTTGGAGTTATGATTAGAAATAACCTGCGCAGTGATAACAAAGGTGCTGTACAGTTAGACTGGACTTTTCCGCTAGATGACGATGGTAAGCTGCGTGGTTACGTTCAGTATTTCAATGGGTATGGAGAGAGCTTGATCGATTACAACCGTCATGTGAACCGCTTGGGTGTTGGGTTTGTGCTGACGGATTGGCTGTAAATGCAGCAAAAAAAGGCGCTTTTAAGCGCCTTTTTTGGTAGGTTCTATTTGCGATTGAAGTGATCAACTATCACTTGCGAGACACAGGTGGTGAGCTTTTTGGCGAATGGTATGTGCAGAAACTCATTTGGACCATGGGCATTTGAATTTGGGCCTAATACTCCGGTAATCATGAATTGTGCTTCAGGGAATTTTTCGCCTAACATTCCCATGAAAGGAATGGTGCCGCCTTCGCCCATGTACATGGCTGGTTTGCCATAAACCTTTTCAGAACCGCGTTCTAGTGATTCCGCTAACCAGGGTGCAACATCTGGTGCGTTCCAACCATTGCCATCCTGATCCGATTCAAAGCTAACTTTGGCTCCGCTCGGTGGGTTCTCTGTTAAAATTTTGGTTAATGCTTCCGTGGCCTTTTTGCTGTTGGCTGTTGGTGGCAGACGCAACGATAGTTTTATCGAGGTGGTTGGACGCAAAACATTACCAGCATTTTCAATTTCTGGCATTCCTGCAATACCGGTATAAGACAGCGCTGGGCGCCAATTGCGGTTGAGTAAACGCTCAAAGTTATTCTCTGCCATGGGTTCAACGCCTTCGACAAAGGGGTAGGCTTCGACAATGCCATCACCTAACACTTCGGCAACTTTAAGGGTCTGCTCTAAACGTTGATGTGGGATATCCGCATAAAATTCTTTGGGCAAAAGACGGCCGCTTTTATCATCTTCCAGTCGGTTTAGAAGCTGGCGAATAATTCTAAACGAGGAAGGGACAACACCGCTGCCCATGCCTGAGTGAATGCCTTCTCTGAGTACATCGACTTTTAAAGTGCCGCTGGTCATGCCACGCAAACTCATGGTGCACCATAACTGCTCATAATTACCGGCGCCAGAATCCAGACAGATGACTAATGATGGTTCTCCAATTCGGTCACGAAGTTGATCGATGTAATAGGGCAAATCGTAACTTCCCGACTCTTCACAGGCTTCAATAATGACCACGGTTCGAGCGTGCGGTAGTCCCTGTTTCTGGATTGCCATCAAGGCGGTTAAGGATGCATAAGCAGCATAACCATCGTCCGCACCGCCACGACCATACAATTTGTCATCGCGTATAACCGGAATCCATGGGCCTAAACCTTCTTCCCAGCCAGACATCTCAGGTTGCTTATCCAAGTGGCCATACATCAGGATGGTGTCATCTTCTGGGTTATTAGTGCCATCGCTGGCAGCAATCTCCATAAAAATAATTGGGGTTCTGCCCTCTATACGCACAATTTCTAGTGTCTTGTTTGGAATATCCTGCGCATCGCACCATTTGGCGATCTGCTGCACCGCCTGCTCCATGTAACCGTGCTCATCCCATTTAGGATCAAAGTGAGGGGATTTGTTGGGGATTTTGATGTACTCAACCAATTCGGGAACAATCTCGTCGTCCCATTTTTTATCGATGAACTCTTGTGCCTGCTGGGTATTCATAAAAGTCTCTTAGTGTTTGTTGGGCCTATTCACAATTATTTTACATAAGTTTCGGTTAAACTGTAGCACTTCAATGCACACAAATATGGGGTAAGACTTTGTTTAAAAAAACATATGCAGCACTAACAGCCACCGCGTTGAGCTTAATGCTGGCGTTCAATGGTCAGGCTTTTGCACATGCTGACAGTCGTCCAGAAGTAGAAATCAAAGCGCAGAAGTTAACAGACGGTATTTATGTCCTATTTGGACAGGGTGGCAATATTGGCCTGTCGGTGGGTAACGATGGCGTCTATATGATTGATGATCAGTTCGCACCACTTTCAGACAAAATTAAAGCAACTGTTGCTGAGATTACCGACCAGCCTGTGAGCTATTTAATCAATACTCATTGGCACGGTGACCATGTAGGCGGCAATGAAAACTTCGCCAAAGGCGGTACGGTAATTGTTGCCCATGACAATGTCAGACAACGCATGAGTACAGGTCTGGAAATGTCATCGCTTGGTCGTAAAGTCGAACCATCTCCAGAAGCGGCTTTACCGGTGATTACTTTTGATAGCGAATTAAGCTTGCATCTAAATGGTGATGAGATGCGTGTTTATCACGTCGCTAAAGCACACACCGATGGGGATGCGATTATTTATTTTGCTAAAGACAATGTACTGCATATGGGCGACACCTATTTTAATATTGGTTATCCCTTTATCGATGTCAGCAGTGGCGGCACCGTGGACGGATACATTGCAGCGGTTGAAAAAGGATTGTCATTAGCCAATGACGACACGCAAATTATTCCTGGGCATGGACCCATGTCGAATAAGAAAGAACTTGCTGAATTTGGTGTCATGCTGAAAGACTTGCGTAGCTCTGTCGCAAAGTTGAAAGACAAAGGCATGAGCCTGGAAGATGTTCTCGCAGCCAAGCCAAGCGCCAAATATGATGAAGAAAATGGCAAGAACTTTATCAAACCCGATCAGATTGTGACCTTTATTTATAAGACGTTGTGAGTTGTAGGTTGGAAAAGGCTAAGTTTTGCTTAGCCGTCTTCCAACAACCATAAGATATATTTACCTTTCATTGAAGCATATTGCTAGATAGCTGGTGAATTTTAAGAGCAGATTCTGACTTTCGTCAGAATGACAAACCTCTGGGCTGGCGCCATATCTTTGGGTGTAAATCCAAATACCGTTCTTGCTTTGAAAGTACCCGGATAATTACAAGTTAGAAAACTATAAAAGACATGTCATTCTGACGAAAGTCAGAATCTGCTCTTAGTCTTTTCAGAAACAAAAAAGGGCGGTTCATGAACCGCCCTTACAAAAGAATCTGACTACTGTTAACTCATCAAACAATCGTAAATGCCAGTTTCAAGCGATTCAGCATTTCCGCTTGCACTAACTGACCTTTCTGGATTGGGCCAACGCCTTCGGGTGTTCCGGTAAATATCAAATCACCAGGTTGCAGTGCTATGTGTTTTGACAGTTCGCTGATGATTTCTGAAGCCGACCAAATCATATCGCTGATATCCGCAGACTGCTTCACTTCATTGTCAACGGATAAGGATATTTTGCCAGAGGTAATTAACCCTAACTCATCTTTTAGAATAATGGAGCTTATCGGAGCGCTGCGATCAAATCCTTTGGCTAACTCCCACGGAAGTCCTTTCTTCTTGGCTTCTGTCTGTAAATCACGTTTGGTCAGGTCAATGCCTAATGCATAACCCAAAATGCACTGTTCAGCCTGCTCGACGGTTACCGATTCTGCAGGCTCGCCAATGGCAACAACCAGTTCCACTTCGTGATGTAAATCATTGGTCATTTTAGGATAGGGCAGTCTTTTAGGATTCACTACAATCGAGTCTGCAGGTTTGCTGAAGAAAAAAGGTGGCTCTCTGTCATCAAAACCCATTTCGCGTGCATGAGCGGCGTAATTGCGGCCAACGCAATAGATTCGTCTTACAGGAAATTGACTGTCATAAATCGGCTCTGAACCAGTAGAGAAGCCCTCATCGTTGTCTGAATCAATAACATTGATCACTGGAATCATCGGAATTGGAGCGGGCTCGATAATGTTCTTCATAAGTTGGTCATAGAGTTAGAAAGAGTTTGTCAGTACAATACTCGTATCGCGTCAAATTTTCCAATTTAAGCAGCATTATGAATTCTTTAAAGATCCTATCGTTATTAGCATTGCTCACTCTCGCCATCTTATCTGGCTGTTCGCCTAAGCCTGATATAGAAATACAGGACCCATGGCTGCGCCTGATGCCGGAAGGTGTTAAAAGCACCGCTGGGTTTGTGACCATTAAAAACAATACGAACTCGCCGATTGTGTTAGAAGATGTGTCCTTAGACTGGGCCAGGCATGCCATGCTACACGAGTCTAAAGTGGTCGATGGTATGGCTAAAATGCAGCATCTGGACGAGCTAGTGATTGAGGATAAGCTGATTTTTCAGCCTGGCGCCAAACACATCATGATTATGGGTGTAAAAGAACCGCTGGTTGACGGCGAAAGCTATAATATTCGTTTACATTTTAAGGATAGGGAGCCTCTTGAGGTTGCCTTTAAAGTTCGTCAAGCTAATTAAATAAGCGGTAGCATCGATTAATTGATAGGGAAAGATTAAGCATGAGTGAATCTAATATTGAGCTGGATGAAGTAACGGGTAACGGGCGCGGTCGCAAAAAATGGTCGGCGGTTTTGGCCACCATTATCGTGCTACTTGTGCTGATGTTGGTGTTTATTTTTGTCTGGAGCTCTGAACCTGAGCCCGTAGATATTAATACTATACAGCAAAGTTACTCAGGAGAGGCTCCCCGTGGCTATGTGACGGTTGAAACGACTGCGCAAATTGTTGAAAATCTACTGAATAAAAGCGGTGGTTTTTTAAGTAATGACATCATGCCGCCGAGTGTCTTTATGGATAATATGCCAGCTTTTGAGTTTGGTGCTCTGGTACAGATTCGTGATATAGCTCAAGTGCTTCGCAACGATATTAGCCGCTCTCAATCACAGTCGCTAGAAGATGAAGCCCTAAAATTTGCCGAACCAGCTTTTAATATTGATCACAGAAAGTGGATGTTTCCCCGTGCGGAACGCGAATATCGCAAAGGTGTTAAGTTGTTAAGAGAGTACCGTGATCGTCTGGCTGATCCGCAGGACTCCAATACTCAGTTTTACGCTCGCTCTGATAACCTCCGCTCCTGGCTATATCTGGTCAGTAAAAGATTGGGTGGATTGTCGCAAAGACTGAGTGCCAGTGTAGGCCGTTCCAGAATCAATACCGATTTGGCCAATGATGCCTCAGCAGAGCAATCCACACCGTCCAGCTCGATTGTTACGGTGACAACGCCGTGGATGGAGATTGACGATGTGTTCTGGGAAGCGCGTGGTGCGACCTGGGCGCAGATTCAATTACTCAAAGCAATCGAGAAAGACTTTGCCCATGTACTGGAAGACAAGAATGCTCGCACTAGTTTCCAGCAAATCATCATGGAACTGGAAGCGACTCAGGAGCCTATCTGGAGCCCAATGATTCTGAATGGTGATGAGTTTGGCTTCTTTTCGAATCATTCACTGGTGATGTCTTCGTATATTTCTCGTGCTAATGCTGCAACCATCGATTTGATTGACCTATTGAAAGGTGGTTAGAGATAGGTTTAAGCTATAGATTATAGTTTAAACCTATTAGATGTATAAAGACTATCAATTTTATTAATTACCTCTAAAGCCGCATAATAACTCCTGAAACGAGCAAATACAGGTTGTTTCAGGAGTTACCCTCCTAACACTTCCGAATCTGTTTGTATTGCTCAGCTTTTACCCCTGTAGAAAGTAAGTCACTCTCTTATTTCTTCACTAATAAGAGAATATGACATCCCCATTTAGGCCCTTCCCCAAGGGCCTTTTTTTCTTTCAGCGCTTAGCTTTTCTTTATACTGTGTTGTACTTGCTTAGTGTAGACAAACTACACTTGGCGCAAGTACGCCTTGTCTAAAGGAAAGCTAAGCGGCTGAAAGCAGTATCATGACGGCTTAGACTGATGAGTTACACTGACGTTGCACCCAGAGGGCAGGCTCCGCTCGGTCTGTACTCTTGGGTGCCCCCATCCTATATTTGAAGCAATACGACTTAGATATCCTTCTAAATAGCGCAAAAGATTAATAGTCCATGACTAAACCCTTTTGCTAAACTGGGCGTCTAATGATTAAAGACAGCGATAATCATAACCTTGCAAGCACAACCTATAGAACAACAGGACGCAGATAACCAAGCTCAGCTGGTCGCTTTAGCGAAGCAGGGCGATATGCAGGCGTTTGAGAGTTTATATCGGTTGTTCAGTCATAAGATTTATTTGCTGTGTGTGCGGATGACGGGACGTCCGGCTTTAGCTGAAGAGCATATGCAAGATGCGTTTATCAAAGCCTGGCAGGCGCTGCCAAGTTTTGAAGGCAACAGTAAATTCAGCACCTGGGTTTACCGCATTGCCGTCAATGTGGTGCTAAACGAACAGCGCAAGAACCATATTGAGATATATGCGGACCAGGACTGGCAACAGGCTTTTGAAGATGAGCTGTCGCAAACGCATCATCCGCAACAGATTGATTTAGAAAAGGCGATTGTTAAATTGCCGGCGCAAGCCAGAAATGTGTTATTGCTGCATGATCTTATGGGCATGACCCACGAAGAAGTGGGGGACACATTAGGCATCGCCAGCGGAACCTGCAAGGCGCATTTAAGCCGTGCACGAGTATTGCTCAAAGAACAGTTAGAACGATAGTTAAACGTAATTGAAAAGGTAACCTGAATAGGTAATGGTATGACAGAGAAACAATTAACAGAGCAAGAGACTAAAGCGCTTGTAGAGCGCTTGCAGCAATTGCCTGATGCCATTAAAGCGCCTGATCGTTGGAGTCAGATCAGAGCAAAGCTAGAAGCAGAAGCTATTGAGCAGTCTTCAACAAATATCGACAATCATCAGGCAAAGCAAACAACGCATCGCAAGTTCTGGCAACCGATGGCGGTTGCGGCAGCTTTAGTGTTAGCAGTAACTTTCTATACCATTTCGCCATGGCAATCATCTAATACTTTATCCATTGAGCAAGGCGCGGTGGTGACGGCTGACAGCGCTAATAGCTTCAATATGACCATCGCTAGCCTGGAATTAGCCAGCAGCCAATATTACGCTAAATTGGGTTATCAATTAGACCAATCACAAGCTGGACTAAACCCAGGCGTGAGACAATCCTTAAAAGATTTGCGTAGTGCGCAAAATCAGTACGCAATGGCGCTTGAGCAACAACCGAATAATTTAAAACTGCAACAGCAACTCATCGAGATGTACCAGAAAGAAAGACAGCTACTGCAAAAAATCATTGTTTGATTAATTCCCCAGAAATAAAAAAGCCTGCATAAAGCAGGCTTTTTAATGGAACTTGAAAACGATTTAGCTGTTTTTATAAGCTTCAATCCCTTCAAGGATTTCTTGCTTGGCGGCTTCTGAACCTGCCCAGCCATCAATCTTGACCCATTTTCCTGGCTCAAGATCTTTGTAATGTTCGAAGAAGTGTTCTATCTGGTTGCGCAACAATTCTGGAATCTCTTCAATTTCATGAATGCCTTGATACATTGAGCTTAGCTTGCCCGTTGGAATTGCAACAAGTTTGGCATCTTCACCAGATTCGTCACTCATCTTCAAAACGCCTACTGGGCGACATGAGATCACACAACCTGGAAGCAATGGGAAAGGTGTTGGTACCAATACGTCAACTGGGTCGCCATCTTTAGATAATGTTTTGTTTACATAACCGTAGTTGGTCGGATAGTGCATACAAGTTGCCATGAAGCGGTCAACAAACAAAGCGCCGGTTTCTTTATCGACTTCGTATTTGATCGGGTCGCTGTGTGCTGGAATTTCGATAATGACGTTAATTTCATCCGGAGCGTTTTTACCCGGGCCTACATTGTCCAAGCTCATTGTATTACCTTTCAGTGTTAGGAGTTTTACCCAAAAGAACGATGCGCCAAAGTGGCATTCAGACCGTTCAATGTTCGAAGGGCGCGTATTATAACGGCCTTTGTTCACAAAATAAATTGAATAATCGGTGAACATTTTGCGTAAAAATTGTACAAACCGAAAAACTGCTATAGACTGAATTCGAGGTTTGTAAAAAACTGATAACAATCAAAGATATAAACAGCAATCAATACACGCATGGGGGATGTATGACAGACAACATGATATTGCCACCACTATTAGGCCTAATAGGTTTGGCTTTTGCTTTTATCATTTATTTCGTCGTTAAAAGATATCCAGAAGGTGACGACAAGATTAAGAAAATCGGTAACGCCATTCACTCTGGCGCCATGGTTTTCATGCACCGAGAATACCGAATGCTCGCACTGTTTGCGGGCATTTTGTTTATTATACTGTGGCTTTCTCCGCTAGGAGGTAATACTGCACTAGCCTTTGCCGTGGGTGCTGTATCATCGGCACTGGCAGGTTATATTGGTATGTATACCGCCACTAAAGCCAACGTTAGAACCACTACCGCGGCACACACCAAAGGCGCTGCTGAAGCATTAAGCGTAGCCTTCTTCGGTGGTTCCATTATGGGGCTGTGCGTAGCTTCGCTGGGTTTGATGGGCTTAGGTGGTCTTTACTGGTATTTCGGTGGCGATCCGGAAACTGCTCACTATATTCATGGCTTTGGTATGGGCGCTTCGTCCGTAGCGCTGTTTAGTCGTGTTGGTGGTGGTATCTTCACTAAGTCAGCCGATGTTGGCGCAGACCTGGTGGGAAAAATTGAAGCCGGTATCCCAGAGGATGACCCGCGTAATCCAGGTGTTATTGCTGACAATGTGGGTGATAACGTGGGTGATGTCGCCGGTATGGGCTCGGATATTTTCGAATCCTACTGTGGTGCTATGATCGCGTCGATCGCGATTGCAGCGACTATGGCGACTTCTGATCTGGGCGCGCAAAATGTGTTAATGGCAGCGCCGTTGGCATTAGCGTCAGTTGGTTTAATTTGTTCTATTTTAGGGATCATGTTAGTCAAGTTAATGTCCAGCAACAAACCTGAAGTAGCACTTCGAGTCGGTACGATAGGAGCCGCATTATTATTTGTTATCGCTGCCTATTTCCTACTGCACAACATGGAAATCTCGAATAATGTTTGGCTGGCAGTACTTTGTGGAGCCGTGGGCGGAATCATTATTGGTCTGGTCACCGAGTATTACACGTCAGGCGCACCAATTCGCCATATCGCTAAATCAGGCGAAACCGGCCCTGCTACTGTTATGATTTCAGGTCTAGCAGTAGGTATGCAGTCTGTCGTCATCCCTGTATTAACGTTGGCAGCCATCATTTTTATCTCCACTGAGCTGGCCGGTGTCTATGGTGTCGGTATTGCTGCAGTTGGTATGTTGGCAACGGTTGGGATTACCATGGCCATTGATGCCTACGGACCCGTAGCTGATAACGCAGGCGGTATTGCTGAAATGGGTGGCTTAGGTAAAGAAACCCGTGATATCACGGATTCTTTAGATGAGTTGGGTAACACCACAGCAGCAATCGGTAAAGGCTTTGCCATTGGCGCAGCAGCACTGGCGGCTCTGGCGATTATCGTAGCATTCGTTGAAACCGTGAACGCCAAATACGGTGCAGAAGACTTTGTCCTACACTTAGGTGATCCACAGGTTCTGATGGGCTTATTTATTGGTGGCTTGATACCATTCCTGATAGCGTCCATTACCATGACCGCAGTGGGTGATGCAGCCTTTGAGATGATTCATGAAATCCGCAGGCAGTTCAGAGAAATCACCGGTCTGCTGGAAGGCAAAGCAGAGCCAGACACCGAAAAATGTGTCGCCATCGCAACCGATGCCGCTCTCAAGAAAATGATTCTACCGGGTGTTATCGCCGTAGCAGCCCCGCCATTAGTAGGCTTTTTATTAGGTGCCGAAGCACTAGGCGGAATGTTGGGCGGAGCTTTGGTTAGTGCAGTCCTATTAGCATTAATGATGGCAAACGCCGGTGGTGCATGGGACAACGCCAAGAAATATGTGGAAAAAGGTAACCTTGGCGGCAAAGGATCAGATGTTCACTCAGCAACAGTGGTCGGTGATACCGTAGGCGATCCCTTCAAGGATACCTCAGGACCATCGATGAACATCCTTATTAATGTTATGGCGATCGTGTCTTTAGTCATCGCCCCATTGCTATAAACTAAAATGGTTAAATAGCCCAATTACTTTGTTAAAAACCTCAGCGAGCTTGGTCATTTAGTATTTCTAAACTCCCAAGCTCGCTTCACTTTTTGCCGCGTACTTGAGCTATTTCCCACATTTTAGGGTGAGTGCATAGCGCTCGCTAATTTTCGTCATTCACTACGTGTGAACTCCTTAATTAACCAGCCCATTTGCCGCGCCAGAGGACGAATTTATCTCACTTCTCCAGCTCGTGCTTTAACTTAAGAAGTTGTTAAAAACCTCAGCGAGCTTGGTCATTTAGTATTTCTAAAATCCCAAGCTCGCTTCATTTTTTGCCGCGTACTTGAGCTATTTCCCACATTTTAGGGTGAGTCTCTTGCTCGTAGTAAAAGGCTCGGTAGGAGCAGACCGATGTGTCTGCCCGATTCTATTTGAAATACTCAGAATCTTAATCCACAGATCCTCGAAGTCCCTTCTAGGCTACAGTTATTCTCCTCATGAAGGCTGGATCAGGCGAAGCCGCCATCCAACAAAAACAATGACTTGATATAAACGGTAAGGGCGAGTTGTGCCCGCCCCAATGTTGGAAGGCCCATTCTAACTACAATTAGATACACGCAGAAAATTCATATTTGGCTAAACCTTTGCTAAAGTGCTAAACGCTTCTCTAAAAATAATCATAAAAAACCAATTATTCTTATAAATTGATGTTCAAGGAATAGGTATGAACTGTAAATATCATCTACATAAAAAAGCTTTGTGGCATTGTAATCACTGCGATACTCCTTTCTGCATCGACTGTTGCGATGTTGAACCTGGCATGCATGCTCCACGCTGTTTATTGTGCCGCAACCACATGGATTCTTATGGAATTAGCGATCATGTCGAGCCGTTCTGGAATAAGTTAAGCCTATTTAATGGTTACCCATTCCAAAAAAATGCACTGAGTTTTCTAGGCATTTTTATGGCAATTGCCTTTGTTGTGGGGATTATTAATAGCTTTATTCCTGTCTGGTTAATCAATGTAATACTCAAGGTGATGTTGTTTTCTGTGGGTATTACTTATGTATTCAGTGTGTTAACTAAAGTGGCCAGAGGAGAGTTTGATGCACCGAGTAATGATGAGGTTGCACTTAATAATTCGAATGATATGACAGGAAAAGTCATAGGCCTTTATTTAGTGCTCATTGGTATGGGTTTTCTGATAACTCTTTCTGCAGGCGGTATGGGGCTGCTAATCTTTGGGTTAGCAATAGGTTTCTTCTTCCCGGCTATGATGATCAACCTGGGAATGATAAAAGATATTGGTGCGGCAATTAATCCATCCGATCTTCTTAGAACCGTCACTGGAATCGGCTGGCCCTATTTGTTGCTAGTCTTATTTGTGTATTTAATTGGTTTGGGTCTACAGTTTGCACAAAACACTATTTATTTCTGGCTTCCCGAATTCGTTTCATACCCACTTATATATGGTGCTTTGGCATTCTTTTATATCATGATGTTTAGTATGTTTGGTTATGTGGTTTACCAGTACCACGCAGAGCTTGGTTATGGTATTGATGCAGAACAAATTATGAATAATGAGAATGTACAGCAAGTTGAAGAGCTAAGAAAATTAGCCCATTCCGATGTTTATATACAGGAAGGGCGTTTTGAGGATGCTGAAGCTGTACTATATGAGACTGCCAAAAATCCTCAATACAGCTCATTGGCGCTAGAGCGCTTAATAAAATTGAATATGGCGCGTAATAACCCGGTGGCAACCGTTAAAGCTGCTCGTGCTTATTATGATCAGAAAGATTTGTTCAGGCATGCACCTAAGGCTTTGGCCTTGTATCAGGAAATTGATTCTTTTGAACCACGCTTCAAGCCGATGAATGCCAATGCCAGAGCGGTATTAATTGGAGCGATTCGTAATCCAAAGTTATTACCAGTGGTTGAAAAATTAACTACCGATATGCAGGATAAGCTTGAGCAGGATCCTGCTTTGGCTCAAGCGCTCTCAGCAGAAGCCAAGTTTTATGCCGAAGTGATGAATGATGATGATAAGGCGATTGATTTGCTGAAAAATTTACTGGCAAAATTCCCACACGGCAGTCATAAAATCGAAGCTGAAAGGTTATTAGGTATCTGCATGAATATGAAGCAGTCGTTTAAACCTAACGCATAGATTGCTAAACAGTGAAAGCGTTACAGGATTAACTCTCCTGTAGCGCTTTTTTTGCTTCTTGCCCGGCAAAAGTATCGGGGTATTTCTTACTTAAAAAACTGAGCACTTTTTGCTTACCTTGCCAGTCACCATTTTGACCTGATGCAAAAGCAAAATGCAGCAGAAGATCGGGCAACTTTTCCAAGTCACAATAGTGCTGAACCAACAAGGAGATAATGGGTTTAATTGGCTCAGTTTTTTTATGGCGAACCTGCTTGCGGGAAAAATCCAACAGTATATTGGCTGGGATGGGTTTAAAGCCGATACCATTATGTTTTAGGTCGTTTAAACATTGCTCGGCAAGTGGCATGAGTGAGTCGTTGTGCACCGAAGCTTGCAAAATATCAGCGCATAAAGTGGCATAGCGAGAAGACTCTGGAGATGCTTTCTCTAAATTATAAAGGCGGCCTAATACATCTTTGTTGTGCGGCTGTTCGTGCAAAATGGTATAGAAGTGAGTTTTAGCTAGTTCAAAGTTTAAGCCCTGTGTGGCAGCAAGCGCTTGTTTATAGTGATTATCCATTCGCGATGCTAAATCATCTTGTTTTGGCTCGTCACTATCCATATCCGGATTATCTTGAGTGCTTACTGCGGTAGTTGCCTGAGGATTTAGCTTGATTAGTTTCAATAACCAGACACATATAGCTCCGCCAAGTAACCCGCCAAAGTGAGCCATATAGGCAACATTGTCACTGCTCATACTATCTTGTACTAATTCTTTTGCCAGCCAATAAAACAACACTAATGCCGCAGGCAGGCGAACATAATTAAAGATCACAAAAACCCAGTAGAAATAGCGGATACTTCGCAATCCATACCAGGCAGCAAAGCCTCCCATCAGTCCAGCAATAGCACCGGAGGCACCCACCAATGGAACGAACTTGTCATCCGTGGTGATAGCGAAGAAGGTTACCGCTGCTAATCCTGACAGGATATAAGTGGTGAACATTTTTGTGCGACCCATTAATAATTCGAGGTTATAGCCGAACAAAAACAGGAAGATCATATTGCCAATCAGGTGGCCAATATCGCCATGCATAAACATATGGGTAAAGGCAGTAAATATGCTGGGATCGGAGGGGAAGAATGCGTATTGGAAAAGAGATGCTTCACTTAAAATGGATTCTAGTTTATCTCGCTTTTTACGCCATTCGACCGAGTAATCTGAACGAGACTTAACATATTTTGCAAATTTCTGATCGAGCAAAATATGCTGTACTAAATATTCATTAGGAATGTTTGGATTAGTCAAGGCGTCATACAAGTCACCTCGTTCTTCAAAAGAGTAGTCCTCGAGCGCTTTTTGCTCAAGGTTAAGCATGCCTTCCTCGATATAAAAATCTATACCTTGGTAAAAAATATCATCGTCATTCGACTGTAATGAAAAAAACGCAATAACGTTTGCGAGAATGATAAGTATCGTCAAAATCGGCGGATTTTGTTTAGAAATTCGATTTTCGGCTGGTATCAGTAGCATTGTTTATAATTATGTATATCCCTCAAAGGACTTACTCTAACTGATTTTGTAAACATTGTTAAAAATAAATTAACCCTTTTCCTCAAAACAGTCGTTTGTATTAGTGAACAATAAAGCTAAAAAGGTAAAGGAGAAGGGTATGAAAATATTAAGTTCCAGTTTCATAGGTTTGATTGTGACAGTGGTGCTTCTGCTGTTGATGAGTCAATTGATTCACAGTGAATATGAAGAACCGGAGAAGCAAGAGCTGATTAAGTTAGTTGATACGCCATTACCCCCTGAAAAACAAACAACTACTAAGAGGCCGCCTGAGCCACAACCACCAGCGGTTGCTCCATCTGCCGGTGATGCCGTTCCATTACGAGCTTCAATCATTGATACGCCAGATATTCCCACCGTGGACTTTGAGCCTGTGGATGTTTCTTTCCCAGCACAAGTTGTGGGTGCTCCTACTCCGCACGAGTTATTGGACAGTCGAAGTGCTTTACCGCTGTTTCAGGCGCAACCAAACTATCCGGTTATTGCGGCCAGTCAGGGCATTGAAGGTTGGGTCTTGTTGCAATATGACGTGGATACCAGTGGTACCTTATCCAATATTAAGGTGGTTGATGCTGAGCCACGGCGTACCTTTGACCGAGAAGCCGTTGCTGCATTAAGGAAATGGAAGTTCAGACCGGCGATGGATAATGGGCAACCGATGTCGGTTAAAGCCCAGACGGTTAAAATTGAGTTTAATTTAGAGCAGGAGTGAGGGTTTGGAGTGTTGGGTTACGAGGCTTCGCCTCTAACCCAACCTATAAGGACCTAACGGTTTGATTATGTCATAGAGGGATGTCATTCCCGCGAAGGCGGGAATCCATGGATTATATTAAACCATTCCTATAGTTAACTTTTCGCCACTCGGCGAGTCCCTTTTCTTTACTTGTCTAAAGAAAAGGGACGAAAAGAAAGGACACCCCGTGATTGAGGTTTCGCTACGCTCAACTCCCTTCGTCTCCGCCAAGCCACTTAACGCACCGTAAAATACGTTCCATCCCTGGCCCGAATTTTACTATTCAAAACGTCCTGTTTTGAATTGCTATGTCTTGACTACTACTCAGCTCAATCAAAGGGGGTATTGGAGCAAGATTGAAAGGTATGTACTTACTACTAAGCAACTTATAAACCTATTGAGCTGGAAACCTAAATCTTAAACTTGGTTTTAAGCTTCTTCTTCACCAATTCGTTTTTAAGTTCAACATACTGCGGCAGACCATTTTTGTATGGCGGGTATGATTCACCTTGAATCAATGGCTGCAGGTATTGGCGGCACTCTTCGGTGATACCAAAACCATCGCGTGTGATATAGCTGCGTGGCATCATCTTTTCCACATTGGCAACATCGGCTAGTTTAGCTTCACCAACTGTCCAGCTGTATTTTTTGGTGTTCTTGCGAACTATGGTAGGCATCACAGCATTCTTACCGGCATCGGCAAATTCAACGGCGGCTTTACCCATAGCATAGGCCTGGTCAACGTCCGTTGCTGAGGCGATATGACGCGCAGCGCGTTGCAAATAATCAGAAACGGCCCAGTGATATTTATAGCCAAGTTCATCTTTAATCATATTGGCGACTTCAGGTGCGACACCACCGAGTTGCTTATGACCAAAGGCGTCAACTGTGCCTGCATCGGCCAGGAAAGTTCCGTCTTTATAAGCTGTACCTTCTGAAACAACAATCGCACAATAGCCGAACTTCTTAACAGTGCGATCCACTTTCTTGAGGAATTTTTCTTTATTGAAAGCAATTTCCGGAAACAGGATGATATGTGGCGCGTCGCCTTCTTTTTCGCAAGCTAAACCACCAGCCGCTGCAATCCAGCCTGCGTGACGGCCCATCACTTCCATGACGAAGACTTTGGTTGATGTTTCTGCCATCGATTTAACATCGAAAGCTGCTTCGCGAATCGAAACTGCGACATACTTGGCTACTGAGCCAAAGCCTGGGCAGTTATCGGTAATGGGTAAATCGTTATCAACAGTTTTAGGAATACCGATACAGGTTATCGGATAACCCATGGTTTCACTTAATTGAGAAACTTTGTGTGCGGTATCCTGCGAATCACCGCCACCATTGTAGAAGAAATAACGAATATCATGCGCCTTGAACACTTCGATCAGACGCTCGTACTCAGCTTTGTTTTCTTCAATACTTTTTAACTTATGGCGACAGGAACCGAAAGCACCAGACGGCGTGAACTTAAGACCAGCAATATCTTTTTTTGATTCTTTGCTGGTATCAATCAACTCTTCGCGTAAAGCGCCGATAATACCGTTCTTACCAGCATACACCTTGCCAATGTTCTTTGACGCGCGCGCTGTTTCAATCACACCACACGCAGTTGCATTGATTACTGCCGTTACGCCACCGGATTGGGCATAAAAAGCGTTGTATTTTTTCTTAGCCATTGTGTTTCCTCGTAAAGCTTGTGCCATTGGGCTTCTAATTCGATATTGAGCCGCAAAATTGACGCGATTTTACCTTATTTCGAGAATTATCGCTTCAATAGATGACGGATTTTTCTGCTTCGCTTATGATTATCCCCACATCTTAGAAACAACATCGATAACATGCATATTCATATTCTTGGCATTTGCGGTACTTTCATGGGCGGGATTGCTCTGCTGGCCAAACAGCGCGGTATTTCAGTCAGTGGCAGCGATCAGAATGTCTATCCGCCGATGAGTACACAGCTGGAAGAGCAGGGGATTGAGCTAATTCAGGGTTTTGACCCGAAGCATATCCCCGAGCATACCGATTGTGTGGTGGTGGGTAATGCCATGTCGCGTGGCAATCCTTCGGTGGAATATGTGCTGGAGCAGGGCTTAACCTACCGCTCAGGTCCACAATGGCTGGCTGAGAATATTATCCACGATAAATGGGTATTGGCCGCCGCGGGTACTCATGGCAAAACCACTACGGCCAGTATGCTGGCCTGGATTTTGCAATATGCCAATCTTGAGCCGGGCTTCTTAATCGGTGGGGTGCCGGAAAACTTCGGTTTATCTGCGCGGGTCACCGAATCGCCATTCTTTGTGGTCGAGGCGGATGAATACGATACTGCCTTTTTCGACAAGCGCTCCAAGTTTGTTCACTATCGTCCGCGTACCCTGATCATGAACAATCTCGAATATGATCACGCCGATATCTTCCCCAATCTTGAAGCGATTAAAACTCAATTCCATCACCTGTTACGTATCGTACCGGGCAATGGTTTGGTTATTTACCCGAAAGACGATGCCAATTTACAGAATGTGGTTGAGCGCGGTTTGTGGTCGGACAAAGAGCTGATTGGTGATGAACACGGCTGGCAATATAAGTTGCTAGAAGAAGATGGTAGCCATTTTGAAGTCTTGTTTGCGGGGCAAAAACAGGGCGAAGTGAACTGGCCTTTGATTGGATTGCACAACGTGAACAACGCCTTGGCCGCGATTGCCGCAGCACGTCATGCGGGTGTTCCAGCCAGCCATTGCTGTGATGCGCTGGCCGAGTTTAAAAACGTTAAACGTCGTATGGAACTGAAAGGCGAGGCCAGTGGCGTTAAAGTCTATGATGACTTCGCCCATCATCCGACTGCGGTAAAGACGACACTTGATGGATTCCGCGCAAAAGTAGGTGAGCAGCGCGTGATTGCCATTGTCGACCTGCGCTCAGCAACCATGCGCTCTGGTATCCATAAAGATACTTTATTGGCGTCGCTGAAAGGTGCCGACTGTGTGATTATCCATAAGCCCGCCGAGTTTGACTGGCAATTTCCGATAGAGCAGGTCAATCAGTTTGATAATCTGAAAATATTACCGGATGTGGATTCCATACTGAATTCACTCAAGGAAATGGTACAATCGGGCGACAACATTCTCGTGATGAGCAATGGCGGTTTTGGTGCCATCCATCAGAAACTACTGCAACAACTGGCGGCTGAATGAGCGAAACTTCTCTGAAGAACACAGGTTTAAAGCAAACAGGTAAAACGATTACTCTGGCGGTGACCGGAGCTTCCGGCGCGCCCTATGCGTTGCGTTTGCTGGAACAATTGTCCCAGCATTATGACACTGTTTACTTGATGCTATCGAGCGCAGCCCGTGTGGTGTTTGCGACTGAGGTCGAGGTGCAGGTTAGCAAGGCACCAAGTGTTATTGAGAAAGAACTGTCTGAACATTTAGGCATTGCCGAAGGTAAAATTAAGGCATTTTCCAGCGATAACTGGATGGCGCCAGTGGCCAGTGGTTCCAGCGCACCTAAGCAAATGATTATTTGCCCTTGCAGCACCGGCACCTTGAGTGCGATTGCTCATGGCGCATCAGACAACTTGATTGAGCGTGCTGCTGACGTGGTGCTGAAAGAACGTGGACAATTGCTATTAGTGCCGCGCGAAATGCCATACAACACGATTCACTTGCAGAATATGACTAAGCTGTCGGAAATGGGCGTGACCATTATGCCGGCCTCGCCTGGTTTCTATAATGAGCCTAAGACTATTGATGACCTGGTCGACTTTGTGGTCGCGCGGATCCTTGATCATTTGGATATTGACCACACCTTAGGTCATAGATGGGGCTATTCTGGGAATTAGCTTTGAACAACTAATCAGGGCGGACAGTCTTCTATTCAATAAAAGGTGTGCCTGAGCGCACTGAACAAACAAAAATACGGTAATCAAATGACAAAAGCATTATCCATTTCGAATTTAAGCAAAACCTATAAAAACGGTGTGCAGGCCTTGAAGGGGATTGACCTGGAAGTTGAGAAGGGTGATTTCTTTGCTTTGCTTGGGCCGAACGGTGCCGGTAAATCCACCACTATCGGTATTATCAGCTCGCTGATCAATAAGACTGGCGGTAAGGTCGAAGTGTTTGGGCACGACATTGATAAAGACTTAACCAACGCTAAAAAAATGTTAGGTCTTGTTCCGCAGGAGTTTAACTTCAATATTTTTGAAGGTGTCGAGCAAATTATCTGGCAGCAAGCCGGTTATTACGGCATTGGTCGTAAAGAAGCGAAAAAGCGCGCCCAGCCTTTGCTTGAACAACTGGGTTTATGGGACAAGCGAAAAAGCCCGGCCAGAGAATTGTCGGGTGGTATGAAGCGCCGCTTGATGATTGCACGTGGTTTGATTCATGATCCTAAGCTGTTAATTCTTGATGAGCCAACTGCCGGCGTTGATATTGAGATTCGTCGCTCAATGTGGGACTTCATGCAGGACCTGAATGAAAAAGGCACGACCATTGTTTTGACTACTCACTATCTTGAAGAAGCAGAAAGTCTTTGCCGCAATATTGCGATTATTAATCATGGTGAGATCGTTGAAAACACCAATATGAAATCCCTGCTTGCTAAATTAGATATGGAAACTTTCGTATTGGACACCACAGGTTTACCAGAACAGTTGCCGCAAATTGATGGCTACGAAGTGCGCCGTCGCGACGATACGACCCTTGAAGTGGATGTACATAAAGGCGCTGGCGTGAATGGCGTTTTTTCAGCACTCAGCCAACAGGAAATTACCGTACTCAGTATGCGCAATAAAGCCAACCGCCTAGAGGAGTTGTTTGTGAGACTGACTGAAGATAAAGCGGGAGGGCAGCAGTCATGAATTTAGTAGCCTTCCAAACCATTGTCACCAAAGAGATTATCCGCTGGACTCGCATCTGGTCACAAACTTTGCTTCCACCAGCGATTACCATGACTCTTTATTTTGTCATTTTCGGAAACCTGATCGGCTCACGCGTCGGTGAAATGGGTGGTTTCGGTTATATGGAATATATTGTTCCTGGCCTGATTATGATGTCGGTCATTACCAGTTCATACGGCAACGTGGTGTCATCATTTTTTAGCGCTAAGTATCAGCGTTCGATCGAAGAGATGATGGTCTCGCCTGTATCTAATTGGGTGATTCTGTATGGCTTTGTCGGCGGCGGTGTTTTACGCGGTTTATTGACCGGTCTTATCGTCACCATCATTGCTTCATTCTTTGTGGAGTTAAAAGTCTATAATGCTTTTGTAGTCGTCAGCGTGGTCTTTTTGACTTCGGTCTTGTTCGCGATTGGTGGTTTTCTTAATGCACTATTTGCACGTAAGTTTGATGACGTTGCCATTGTTCCGACCTTTATTCTGACGCCATTAACTTATCTGGGTGGTGTATTTTACTCAATCAGTTTGTTGCCGGAGTTCTGGCAGGGCGTATCGAAAGCTAACCCGATAATTTATATGGTCAATGCTTTCCGTTATGGTTTCCTGGGCGCCTCGGATATTGATATCACCGTAGCCTTCGTTCTCATCCTGGCATTCATTGTCGCGCTGACCAGCCTATCGATCTATCTGCTGAATCGAGGTACTGGACTTCGTGCCTAAGTCGGAAGCCAATCAAGTCATTCCCATTTTCCCGCTGCAGCGGGTCGTTTTTCCGGACAGCGTGCTCAGATTACAAATATTTGAGCAACGCTATCTGGACATGATTGCCAAGCAACTATCGCAACAACAAGGCTTCGGCGTTACCTTGATAAAAAAAGGCAACGAAGCAGGCATTCCTGCAACCCCCTTTGAATTTGGTACCTATGTCGAAATCGTCGACTTCGACCAGAAAGATAACGGCTTATTGCTCATCACCTGCGTTGGCCAAAAGCGATTTCGTATCAATAGCCAAACCGTGATGCCCGACAAACTCATCACCGCCAACGTCTCCTGGCTAGACCCGTTAAAGCAACGGGCAATGACAGACGATCAATCAGAGCTACTTCATTTGCTCAGCGATCTATCCAAGCATCCGCAAGTGGATATTCTGGATGTGCCTGAGCGCTGGACCGAACTTGGCTTTGTTTTAGAGCGATTAACTGAATACATGCCCATTACCGAAAAACAAAAACAGGCGGTATTAGAGGAATCTGATCTGGATACCCGTATCGCAATGCTGTACCAGATGTTGGGTTGGTTATCTTAATATTGTCAAATTTCTAATATTCTGAGAGAATCCCAAGGTTTTTTATAACTAATAAACCGAGGGAACTTATGAAGACAATAAGAAATTTACTACTTATCTCAATGATAATTACGCTAAGCGCTTGTGCTACAAGGTTAACAAAACCAGAGGGCCCAGCAGAGGCACCTGAAACTGCATTTAGAGCCTACGAAAGAGTTATTCTAACTCCAATCACTATTGCTCCAGACTTTGCTGAACATAGCTCAAACCAATCAGCGAGAGATAAAATGGATAATTATTTGAAGCAATTAATGTCGTCTACATTTAAAGACGTAGAGTTTGAAATGGTGGATGATGCTTCTCAAGTTGTGCCAAATGGAAAAAGAACATTGGTTATCCAGCCGCACATAAAAGAAATCAAGTTCGTTAATACAGCAGCCAGAATTTTTGCTGGAGCAATGGCTGGTGGGTCGGCGGTTTTAATGGAAGTATCCATGAATGACATTAATGCTAGTAAGTCGATTGGCAATCCTGAGTTTTATGCTGATGCCAGTGCTTGGGCTGGTTGGGGTGCTGACAATCAGGTGCTCAATAAAGTGATTGAAGATATTAACTTTTACTTTAGAACCAATTATTAATAAGTACACAAGGAAGAGCCTGCATTATTATGCAGGCTTTTTTTTCTTGATGATTGGGACAAACATAAAACAATATAAGAAACCGTCAAAATCTTTTACAAAAAATGCTTTAACGATAAAAAAAACGGATCGACCAGTTAACATTTCTCAACTAAATCAAATAGATAAAAATTTTGGCACGGTTTATGCTTATTACATAGATGAACACAGCAATTGTGTTTTATCCCCAGCTAAATTCTATTGAGACTAGCATTCCGCTAGAAGCTGAATAGAAAGCAGCTTATCAATGCGCAAGCCATTAGCCCACCTCACGGTGGGCTCTTTTTTTGTCTGAAAGAAATCTTCTGATGCTGGAAAATCATTGTGATATTCATCTCGGTGGGCCAAGGTCAGGTCTAAAGGCGTCACCATCTATTGTACGGACAACTCATGAGTTGTCCCTACGCACAGGTTGTAACACATGCACTGTTCTTACCAATTATATCTGTCATCCGAGGTCACAGCCGCGGGATGACAGTACTTGAAGAAAGTGCACACCACAAAAGCATGTCATTCTGAATTGAATTCAGACGACCGGAGGAAGTACCTTTAGGTGATCTGCCTTTGATCTTTTGGGCAGGCACATGGGCACTGCTTCTACCAAGGGCTAATAAAGCTCCAACAAAAACAAAAAAAAGCCGCTCACGGGTAAGTGAGCGGCTTTGGTTTCTATCTAAAATAACCGCCAGGTTATTACTGAACGCCACCACGCATGCTATTCAATTCCTGAATCCATGTTTGAACTTTAGGTTCTTTTTCTGTCATCGCAGCGATTAAGCTTGATTGGTAGTCCTGCTGTTTTTTCTGTAATTCGGGATCATTCATGATCGCTGTGCGCGCTTGAATGAACTCTTTCTGGTATTGAGCTAACTGTTGTTGCATCTTCTTGGCTTCTTCTGAAGCTGGGTCAGTTTTTTGTAACTTCTGCTGAAGCGCAACAAACTTCTCTTCCTTTTCTTTAGGGAAGCCTGCTTCTGCGGCTGCATCGTTAAAGCTTGCCTGAAGTGCTTCTTGTTGTTGTTTAAGCTCTGAGTTTTCTTCAATAACCTGTTTTTGAACATTAGCTAGCTTGGTCTGTATCTCCATGACCTTTTGTTGTGACTGGACCTGTGCAGGCTGTGGGGTCGCTGGTGTTTGATTAGCAGGCGGCTGGTTCGCTTGAACCGATGCGACAGCAAATAGGGTAGCTAATGGCAGTACCAAAAGTTTTGTTTTAATACTCATAAATCTCCTCACGGTGTTAAAAATAATAATTAAAGCTTAATATTTTGGGCAAAACGCGCCCTCATCTTGTCCGACAGGTATGAGTTTAAGAGTTCAAACTTTCTTAAAAAAATGAGGGGCAGAACGAGCTTATTGATTAGGCTGAAAGCAACGCCTTTGCTATAGGCTACGCATGATGGGCGTTATAGAAGAGTATGCGTATATAGAATGAGGTATAAAAAAACCGGCAAGATTGCCGGTTTTTTAAACAGTAGAATTATAAAGGTCGTGTTAGATGCGAGGATCAACATCCGCATCATAATCTACGCCATCCACTTCAAACCCAAACAGTTTGAAGAATTCATGCTGATAGCCTTTATAGTCTGAAATCTCATCAATATTTTCAGTGTTGGCAATCTGCCATAACTCTTCAACTTTTTGCTGAATCGAATCATCCAGTTCTTTTAAGTCCAAACGATAGCGACGTGTATCATCATAAATCGCATCATCACCATACATCTGGTCCATGATTAAGCCTTTAATCTGATGAATCGGATCTTCGTGAACACCATTTTCCTTCATCACTTTATAGAGCAATGAAATGTATAAAGGCATCACAGGAATAGCAGAACTCGCTTGAGTGACAACCGCTTTTAGAACTGAAACATTCGCTGTGCCGTTGTATTTTTCTTGCAGTTTGCTGTGGATTGCATGAGACGCACGATCAAGATCTTCTTTGGCTTTACCAATAGTGGCATGACCATAGATAGGCCAGGTCAATTTCTTACCGATGTAAGTGTAAGCAACCGTCTTAACGCCATCGGCTAAAACGCCGGCTTCATCAAGAGCCTTCATCCATAGTTCCCAATCTTCGCCGCCCATCACTTTGATGGTGTTCTGAATATCATCTTCGGTGGCAGGGTCAATGCTGATGTCGTGAACAATACCTTTATCTGTGTTCAAGGTTTTTTCAGTAACCGCTTCGCCGATAGGCTTTAATACTGATTTATAGACCTCGCCCGTTTCTGGGTCCTGGCGACGAGGAGAAGCCAACGAGTAAACCACCATATCGATTTTACCCATTTCTTCTTTGATGATTTTGATGGCGTCTTCTTTGGCTTGATTCGAGAAAGCATCACCATTGATACTTTTGTTCCATAAGCCAGCCTTGTCGGCGGCGATTTCAAAACCACGATTGTTATACCAGCCTGCAGTACCTGTCTTAGACTCAGTAGGTTCTTTTTCGAAGAACAAACCTAAGGTTTTCGCGCCATAACCAAAGGCCGACACGATACGTGAAGCAAGGCCGTAACCCGTTGAAGAACCAATGACTAAAACGTTTTTCGGGCCAGTATCAGTATTGGCTGGCATATTATTCTTAACGTATTCAATTTGTTCATTAACATGGGCAACGCAGCCATACGGGTGTGCTGTGGTACAAACGAAACCACGAACTTTAGGCTTAATAACCATAAAAACTAATCTCCGGACAAAAATATGGCGGTATTGTACCGTTTTTTGCGGCCAAAGAGGTACTACCAAAGCGAACGGGATTTGCTTAATATAAGACAAAGTTCAAATCTATGCTATTCTTCGATAACTCATTGAATTCATGACTAAAAAATTATAAATAATTGGGGTTTCACAATGACAGATGGAAGACAAACGATAAAAAAGGGCGCCAATAAAGCTGGCGCAGGCTGTTTGACCGCTTTTGGGGCGATATTTTTCTTTGCTGGGGTGGGTATCTTCCTATGGGGCCTGGTCTCTATTTATGACGCTTATGAAGCCCGCGGTTGGCAACCAGTCGAAGCAACCATAACCCATGTTGAACAGGTCATCTCTCGTGGCGACGACAGTACCACTTATGGCGTCAACGGCAGCTTCCAATATCAATATCAAGGGCAGTCCTACACGTCGAGCCAACTCAATTTCTACACTGGCACCGATAATATAGGCAGTTATCAACAAGACTTTTATTACAAACTGTCTAGAGTCAAAGATAATCAAAAAACCATAACTGCCTATGTTAACCCCGATAACCCCAATGAAGCGGTCATCGACAAGTCTATCCGCTGGGGCATGCTGGGATTCCAGTCGATATTCCTGATCGTCTTTGGCGGAGTAGGGCTTGGCATTATGCTGTTCGGGCGATTCGCTAAAAAGAAAGCGGTAAAAGAACAGGAATTACAACAGCTATTCCCAGACGAACCCTGGAACTGGAAAGATGAATGGCAAACCAATCGATTCAAAGCTAATACAGGAACCGGCTTTAAAGTATTACTGGGCTTCGCTATCTTTTGGAATCTGATTGCCATACCCGCTTCGGTCATGGCTATGATTGAATTCTTTAAAACTTTCGATTACCCAATCCTGTTTGTTCTATTATTCCCGTTGGTGGGCATTGGTTTGATGATTGGAGCCTATGTCGCTTTCATGCGCCATAAAAAATATGGTCAGAGCGAACTGATTTTACAGCAAACGCCAATCGCTATTGGCGGAATTAACCGCGGTACCATCGAAGTACCTAACGATAGAACCAATGACCAAACTTTTGGTAAGCCGTTAGAGGCAGTCATAACCCTCACTTGCCAGCGAAAAACCACGACCGGCAGCGGAAAAAATCGTAGCACTAAAACATCCATTATCTGGCAGGATGACCGACGTGTTCGCTCCACTATAAAAGGGCATAATACTTCAAGCTATGCATTTGAATTTAAGGTTCCGGAAGGGCTTCCTCAATCCGATGAATCTAATCAGAATAACCGAGTAGAATGGGTGCTAGAGATCGAAAGGAAGCAGCCTGGAATCGATTTAAAATTACAATTTATGGTTCCTGGATATGTGGTAGCACATCGCGTTGCGCTTGAAGCAGCCGAAACGGATCTTTTCGCTGCAGACTTTAATAACTCAAACGAAGAAAGCTCTGGTGGTCAAAGTCATTTAGGCAGCTGGAAAAACTTAGGCCTCGAAGACTCAGTGACCTCGCAAGGCAATCGCTACTACTTCTCAGCGTTTCGTAATCTGAGCTTTGCCATCAGCATGATAGTCTTCGGTTTGATTTTCGCCTCAATCGGTATTGGCGTTAATGTATACGGTGATGCCCCGATTATTTTCTTAATCGCCTTTGGTGGTTTTGGCATTTTATTTTTGATGCTGGGTTTAAGACAATTAACCTATAAAAGTGAAGTGACTGTAAGAGGTGGGCAATTGCAAGTTGCGTCAGGTCATTTATTAATGTCTGCACCCAAAATCATTCAACGAAGTGAGATCGAAAGTATCACAGCAAACAGCAACATGAGCGTTGGCAATAAGCAGGTCTTTCACGTTAGTGCAAAGCTAACCGATGGCAGCAAAGTCGTGTTGGCCAAAAATTTGTTAATGCGTAGCGATGTGGAATCTTTTATCGAAAAAATTAAAAATGAGATAGGGATAAGGGAAAGTTGAATAGAAAGTCTGGTTTGTGTGGGCGATGCATAAATCGCGCGCACAAACCAACAAATCCCCTCATCAATTCAAACGATACTTCTGTTTATCATAAGCCCAGCTGGCAAATTGTGCGTAGGCCAGTGCCAGCAACTCTTGCTCAGTGTCATGAGCCGACTCTTTGCCAAAATGTCCTTCAAAGTATGGGTAAGTTATTGGTTGTTGATTAGGGCGCAGAATGACCACCTCCTGCCCATCCCAATACGCCTGATTGTCGCCATACTGCATAATTGCTCGACCCTGATAGTCTGCAGGGATTTGAGTTAAATCATGTCCCAGCATTGGTACTTGATGATCAATACCCAATAGCGAAAGCAAAGTAGGCGCCAGATCAATTTGACTGACCAAGGTCTTATCGACCTTTGGTTTAATGTCGGGGCTAATAATAAAACCAGGAATATGGAAATGCTCGATCGGGACCAAGGTATCACCCCATACTCTGGCATCATGATCAGCAACCACCATAACCACAGAGTTTTTCATCATGCCTTTCGCTTCGAGTTCATTCAGAAACTTACCCAGCGCATAATCGGCATACTTGACTGAGTTGTTGACGGTTTGTTTAGGCTCTTCATAAAGCTCAATTTTACCGTCCGGAAATTCAAACGGTGTGTGGTTAGTTGATGTAAAAATCAAACTGAATTTAGACTGCTCCGGATTCTTCTCGAGATAGACCAATGCCTGATTGAATAGGTCTTCATCACTCACGCCCCAGTTTCCAACAAAGGATGGGTTGGCATAATTATTTTGGTCAATGGTTAAGTCAAAACCGTTATTCAAGAAAAAGCCCTTCATATTATCGAAGTGACTTTCGCCGCCATAAATGAAACTACTTTCGTAACCGTAACTTGAAAGAAGGCCGGCGAGACTAAAAAAATTGCCCTGCGCTTTGGGAAGTTTCAAAACAGGACGAGCAGGCGAAGGCAAAAAGCCGGTTGTGATGGCTTCTAAACCACGCGCCGAACGAGTGCCGGTGGCGTAGAGGTTTTCGAAGAACCAGCTTTTGTCGCGCCATTGATCGATGCTGGGTGTTAAAGACTTACCGCCCAACGCACCGACAAATTGTGCGCCAAGACTTTCTTCGACCACAATAATCAGGTTGCGGTTTTGGAAGGGTTGGCTTGGCGTTAGTTGATGCAAACTTGGCATATCGGATGTTACCAGTTGCCCAAGTTCGGACACGTCACGCTGAATAATATCAAGCATGGTTGCTTCTGGAATTTCACCGTAAAGCTTAGCCGCAGAAGACTCATTGCCCATTTGATACAAGGCATACATGACACTGTAGGTTGAGTTCAGCGGCAAGGTATTAAGCATTCGGTCATTGGAAAAAGCTACCATTGCCGGATTGATGGGGCGGTGCTGTACTCCTGAGCGTGCGCCCAGCAACAGCAATACCAGCAATGGCAGAATCAATAAAGAGCTGGCTGGGCTGAAAACAGCAATCTCACCGCTATGGCGTTTTAGCCATTGACGAGTGAGCCAGCCAGTTGCGACTAACAGAAGCGTACCAATGACTAGCTCAAACAGATAGCCATTGAACAGCATCCCAAACACTTCATTAGGACTGCTGAGATATTCGAAGAATAAACGATTGGGGCGAGAGTCATACTCCATGATAAAGGTCGGCGTAGAGAGCTCCAGCAAAATAAGAACCAGCAATAACACCCAGCAATAGACTTTTATAGCCCGCGAAAGCCAGTGCCCCTTGAATGGAGTCAGAGCATGGATAGCTAACCCCAATAGCGGCAGGAATAGCAGCTGAGATAGCGTTGCCAGGTCAATTCGTAAACCGCCGACAAGAATGGCCTGAACATCCGTAAAACCGTCAATGCGTGGCCATTGCCATAGCACGATAGCCAAACGAGAAAGCGTCAATAGGATTAGAGCAAGCAAAAAGAACTGCCCTAAAAAGCCAAGTTGTTTACGAATAAATAGCGTCATGTGATTAAACCTGAATTGATATAGGTCAATCATGGGGCCTGCCAAGATTGCAACAATGGACAAAAGACCATAGCCCAGACAAGTGCTATTGGAGATAGGAACTTAAATAGGGTACATTTGTCTATACTGCGTCTTTTATGAAAATTAAACAAGCTAAGGTATCACATTGAAAAGTAGCAAGATTTGGTTCTTAATCGCGTTTTTGACGGTCATTATCGCGTTTGATATTTCTGACCTCTACACTGATGTGACATTGCATGCAGAAGTTGATCATTTGTATGTAGAAGCCTTCATGATTCTGGTTACAGCCCTGGTCATCATCTACCTTATCTTACAGGTGGTAAGCCAAAGAACTGCTGTAACAAGTCTTGAGAAAGAGCTTAAAGAGAGTCGCCAGCTTTTGCAGGAACAGAAATCGCAAATGCAGGAAGCGCGTAAAGAATACAGCGAAGTAATTCGCAAGCAGTTTGACGAATGGAGTCTGACTGGCAGTGAAATCGACACCGCTTATCTATTGCTCAAAGGCTTGAGCTTCAACGAAATTGCCGAAGTTCGTGGCATTAAAGAAAAGTCCGTTCGTCAGCAAGCCTCGCAAATATATCAAAAAGCCAATCTACCCGGTCGCCATGCATTCGCCGCCTGGTTCTTCGAAGATTTCATGGGGTAGTGTTTTACGGAGCTTGTGCAATAACAGCTCCTGTCAGAAAAAATTACTCTTTCTAAAACTCTCTTTTAATTTTCACCCTGGATAAAATAAAACTAGAGACAACAGCAAAATACTCTTGTCTCTAGTAGCTTATAAAGGCTGTTAAATAAGCAGAAGTATAATCACCAGAATTAACAGCAATATAATCAGCAACCATAACCACCAATCATTACTAGAGCCACTGCCATCGTCTGGTTTGGTGACTGGAACTGTTGGTCGACCAGGTTGAGTAATACCAATGCCAGGTTGATAACCACTGTCTTTATCGTGCTCAATGTTAACGCTGTAACTTCCATCGCCATTATCTTTTACCGGCTCAAGTACTTTGCTTCCAGGAACATCCGATAGGGTAAAGTTGTCGGCTTGGCCCGGACCGAGCAGATTGCCCAGTGAATCCTGAGGAGTGAAGATAATGTTAACTTTATTACCATCCAGTGCAGTAACGACAAGAGAGTCTAATGTGGCTGTTGAATCGACGCGGGTGCTGACGTAAGCCGACCATGAGGTTTCACGCATACCTTTGCAATCGTGACCATAGTGGCCGACGCAGCGGAAAGTGTAAGTACCGGGTCGTGTAAACAGATTGCTAAATTCGCGCCCCCAGGGGCCATTGTGCTCGAAGTTGCCATTGACCTCACGATCTTGAGTTAAGTCGTACCATTCCTCCTCATAGCTAATGACTGGCTTCCCAGCATCCTGCTCAAGTTGGAGTAGAGTCGCCTGCACCGGCGGTATGATATCACCTTGGATTTCCAGCGGCGCTTTTAAACCAGCTTTGCTGATTAAGTTACCAAATGACTGTTTGGGTTTGGTCACAGAAAGTTTTACTGAACCATGATGGATACTGCGTCCGTTAGGGTAGTTGAGTCTAACTAATGGAGTAAAGCTTTCGCCAGTATAATAATGACGTTTGATATTAAGCGGTCTTATCACTGGCCCACCAGAAGCAATAACATTCATAAAGTAACGTAGCGGAATTGCTGGAGGGGGGAATTCACCACTGCCTTTTGGGCGCTTAAAAGTAACCGACCAGGTGCCTTCGCGCTGCCCAGAAAACGGAAGTGGAATCTTAATGAACGACCAGGTACGCCCTGAGCTTGCTTCAATGCCAGCCGTTGAAGCGGTGATGGTATCGCCATTGGGTGCTCTGGCAGTAATATTTAAATGTCCCTCAGGCTTGTCCCAACCAGCGACAATGGTCAGCATTTCTTCATCGCAAACCTCAAAGCTCATAGCTTCAGTTTCTTCAACATCGCGAGGAAGCTCAAAGGTTGGATCGATTAAGGTGCCATCTTCAAAAATATCGCCAAAGGCCAAAGCAAAGAATTTTTTCAGCTCCAGGCCATCACCAGCTCGGGTGTAAGCGCCGCCAGTAGATTGAGTTAAATCGGATAAGAGGCCACCGTTGAGATTAGCCTCAGTGCCAAGCCCAATGGCATGAATGCGTGTATCGCCAATATCGTTGGTCGCTGTTTCGATCATTGGCGGTGTATTCTGCAAACCATCGGTGAGCAACAGAATGGTTTTAGGGTTAGCACCGCCGGTGAGTTCGCTTTGTGCTTTATCGATACCATCGCCAATGCTGGTCCAGCCGTCAGGAATCAGGCCTCCCACTGCGCCACCAGAATAAGGAGCAGGGCCAATCAATTGATTTTTCTTGCCGGGATTTAAATTACCAATTCCTTCGTCGATAGAAGCGCTAGTTGAAAACGATACCAGCCCCATCCTATGTCCTGCGCTCGCCTCGACAAGCTGGACGAATAAGGATGCTGAGTCTTTCGCTTCATCTATTTTTGACTGACCGGTTCCCGCGTCACCCGACATGGAGCCGGAACGATCAATAACAAGCATAATATCCTGATCCGGCACAGGCACAGGTGTGGTCGCAATATCGTTAAGCACTGAAGGGGAAGGGCAGTAATGCAGGTTACAATCAGTACCATAAGACAGTACGCCGAGATAGCGTCCCATCATATCGAACAGACCTGAACCAGAACTTCCGCCGCTAACGTCAATATCAACACCAATAGAGCTGCTGCTGGCACTGTTAACCGTTTCCATATCCGCGTGTTTCGGCGCTAATTTTTTGGTCGCGCCATTGGGGTGGTGAATGCCAAAAATTTGCTCTCCAACTGAAGGCAAACTGTTGCGCATCGGAATCACAGGAATACCGAGACCACCCGGCGGAATATCCAGTTTCAAGATCGCATAGTCTAATCCGGAACCATCAGCCCAGCGATATTTCAGGTAGCCGGTGACTTTATGGAATATCGGATTATAACTGCCCGAGACGTTACCCATGCAGTCCGTTTGATAATCAAAAGTTACGGAGCTGGTAGGCCATTCGTTATCGATATCACCTAAGCAGTGACCCGCAGTGATAACGGTATCAGGGCCGATTAAAGTGACGGAACAGGTTGATACTGCATTGCCATGAACCGTAACGATCATGCCGCAGCTTTTTGCAACCTCGCGCCTGATATCACCACCAGGAGTGCACTCGACGTTTTCCCATTCGGGAGGTGTGTTACAGAACCAGAATGGATCATAAGTAGGTTCAGAATAGCTACCGCTGAGAACGAATGGATCGCTGTTGGATAAGCCTGCCGAGTCACCCGGTAAGCTTTCGCCACGGCCATATTCGCTTAACTCGACGCTTCCGCTGGCGCTGCCGTCGGCAATATAGCGGATCGGAATTCCGCCCGGAAATTCGGTATGGTTGATAGGACGAGTCCAGAATTGGTCGCCTGAGCTCTGGTCAAATGTATCGGTGCCATAACCAAGATCAACTTCAAGACGATTGCCCGCAGGGATGTCAGCTGACGTAAAGTGCAGCATGACAAATTTAGTGCCGCCAGGGGCAGGGGTGTGAGAAAACTCATGAAGCCAGGTGGTGCCTGAGTCGGCGGGTTGCCCTGAATCTGGGCCTATTTCAATTGCAGGTGCAACAGACTGCACCGTTCCAGTGTTGTGTGACATGATAAACTCCTTTTATCATTGTGAAGGCCACAGCTTGGGATGCTATTGGTGGGTCTAACTGTAAGCTGTTGAGATCCTTCTGTTATTTATCAGTTTCCTAAAGGTTATTTAAATCTACTGGCTGAACAGCCCGAAAAGTTAACGAACCCTCATAAAAGGTTAGAGCGTTACCTATTACTTGTCCAGTACATTTTTTGTACAGTATGAAGCTGTCGATACGATTAGATTCGATCGATATGAACCTAGCGAATAGAATAATAGCGTCCCGGCCGATCACGTTTGGCTAGAACTAATTGCCACAACTGACCATTCTTGGAACGGAAAAATCCGGCACTGCAATGCAGGTAATATTTCCACATGCGATAAAACCGCTGATCATAATTTTGAAACAACTTGTTTTGAGAAAGCTTATCCCAGGCATCATCAAAACGCTTCCACCAGGCCATTACCGTTTTGTCGTAGTCAGGCCCAAAGTTATGCCAGTCCTCGATAATGAAGCGTCTATCCAAAGCTTTAGACAGCTGAGCCGCAGAAGGGATTTTACCGTTGGGGAAAATGTATTTGTCGATCCAGGGATCGCCGTTGGCAGTGGTGCGGTCAAGACCAATGGAGTGCAATAAAAAGAGACCATCATCTTTTAATAAACGTAACGCCGTATCAAAAAAGGTCGGGTAATTTTTCGGGCCGACATGTTCAAACATGCCAATCGACACAATCTTATCGTATTCACCCGACAGCTCGCGGTAATCCTGCAACTTGATGGTTACCGGAAAACCCTCGCAGCGTTTTTGGGCGAGTTGTTGTTGTTCTTTGGAAACCGTGATGCCATCAACTGAAACACCATATTGCTCGGCGGCGTAGCGAGCGAAACCGCCCCAACCACAACCAATGTCCAAAACTTTCTCGCCAGGTTTCAATTCCAGCTTGCGGCAAATCAGATCCAGTTTAGCGATTTGCGCTTCGATGAGATTGTCCGCATTCACCCAGTAACCACAGGAATAACTCATGGTCGGATCCAGCATCGCTGCAAAAATCTCATTGCCAATATCGTAATGCCTCTCGCCAACCTCATAGGCGCGAGCGCGCTTCTGGCGATTAACGATATTCTGACGAATCGCCTCAAACAGCAACTTCAAGCGCGCCATACCGCCCAGTTTCTGCTCGATATCAGCACTCAGCAACCGGGTAAACAATTCATCCAGCGCCGCGCATTCCCACAGACCATCCATATACGATTCGCCAAGTCCCAGCGAACCCTGCGATAGAATACGACGATAGACTGCAGCATCTAACACCTGAATATCCCAAGGGTTAGAACCGTTAAAACAAACCCCAGCCTTAGCCGCTAAATCCGCCAGAATCTCAGGCGGCGCGACCTGAGCGCGCGAATGATCCGACACATCGTTCACATTGACCTCCTATCAAGCTGAAACCCTTGGATACATTAACGTATGGCTAATCTAAGATGCAAGTGACCCGGTTATGAGCATCCCAGTGGTGTAGCAATTTCCAATCATTAAAAGTCACTGGATTATGAAATACATCTCCCTAAAGGGATTCCCTTCGGTCACTTTATTTCACCAAAGGCCAGCTTCGCTGTTCAAAATCGCTCCCTGCGATTTTGTCCGCGGTCACAGCCGCGGGCAAGCAATTCTCCAAGAATTGCTACTGCATTCCCCACATCCCTGTGGGTCAGATGACATCTCTTTGCAGGTTTGCACTATCTTTAAGGATTGTCATTCCGTGCTACGACACGGAATCTGCTCTTTTCTCTTGGGCAGGCACACAGGCGCTGCCCCTACCCCTACCAAGATAGGCTGGCCAAGGCACAACCCCTCAATCCTAACCCCAATCAATTTCACGCACCTTTCATACGAAAGTGTTATCCTCATAAACGTTAATAAATTACTCCAAGGAGACAGTCATGAAAGTAGCCGCTTATGCAGCTCCCTCAGCAACCGAAGATCTTGCTCCCTTAGACATCGAGCGCCGCGCCGTTGGCGACAATGATGTGCTGATCGATATTGAATACTGCGGCGTCTGCCACAGCGACATCCACACCGCGCGTAACGACTGGGGCGGCACACAATACCCCATCGTTCCCGGCCATGAAATCATCGGTCGCGTGCTCGAAGTGGGGCAGGACGTATCTGAATTCAAAGCAGGGCAGCTGGTCGGCGTCGGCTGCATGGTCGATTCTTGTCGCCATTGCCATTCCTGCGATGAAGGGCTTGAGCAATATTGCGAAGAAGGGATCGTTGCAACCTACAACAGCGAAGACCCTGTTTCCGGTGGCATCACCCAGGGCGGTTATTCTGACAAAATCGTAGTCGATAAAGACTTCGTCTTAAGCGTCTCGGAAAAGCTCGACACCAAAGCAGTCGCGCCGCTCTTGTGCGCTGGCATCACAACCTACTCACCGCTGCGCCAATGGAACGTCAAGAAAGGCGACAAAGTAGGCGTTATTGGTTTAGGCGGACTCGGCCACATGGGCGTCAAACTGGCCAAAGCCATGGGCGCGCACGTTGTCATGATCACAACCTCGCCCGACAAAGGCAAAGACGCCAAACGCCTCGGTGCCGATGAAGTCCTTATCTCCAAAGATAAAGAAGCTATGAAACAACAGGCCAACAGCTTCGACTTCCTGCTCAACACAGTGCCCGTACCGCACGACGTCAATCCGTACGTTGCACTCCTCAAACGAGACTCAACCATGGTCATCGTCGGCGCGATAGCACCACTGCCGGATATTCATGGCGGAGGCCTGATCATGCAACGCAAACGCATCGCCGGATCATTGATCGGCGGCATCAAAGAAACCCAGGAAATGCTCGACTTCTGCGCGGAGCACAACATCGTATCCGACGTCGAAATGATCGATATGCAAAACATCAACGACGCCTACGAAAGAGTTATCAACTCCGACGTTAAATACCGCTTCGTGATTGATATGAAATCGTTGGCGCAGTAGGACATAGTTTTAAAGTCATTGGATCCCGCGGTCACAGCCGCGGGATGACAGAGCTTATTGGTAATAACCTATCTTGGTAGGGGCAGTGCCTGTGTGCCTGCCCAAAAGATCAAAAGCAGATTCCCTAAAGGGATTCCCTTCGGTCGCCTGAATCTAGTTCAGGATGACATGCCTTAGGGAATTTGCACTCTCTTTAAGGTTTGTCATTCCGTGCTACGACACGGAATCTGCTCTTTCTATCAGGATAAAGTATGCAGGGGCGAGTGGCGCTCGCCCATTATCTAAAAGCAGATTCCAAATCCAGTTTGGAATGACAATACTCAAGGATATCTCACAATCAATAAGGGGTGTCATTCCCACGAAAGTGGGAATCCATTTCTTTTATCCCACATCCCGAAGATATCCCTTTATCATCCCCCTTGAGCTGTATATAATTCGCACAGCTTAAGAGCCTTGCTTCTCTCCCAAACTGCTTCATCCAAATTCAGTTCCGACAGATCACACAGCTCTATCATGTTAAAGTACATTCTCAGCGCTGCTGAATGTGTTCGCTTAACTATTACTATCTTCATTACTCTAGGATATACCCATGAGCCACGTTGCTTTTTCGACCCTTGCTTTACAACCAGCCTTAATCGCCAATCTTGCTGATCTTGGCTTTGAGCGGATGACGCCGATCCAGGCGGATGCCTTGCCACAGGTTCTTGAAGGCAAGGACGTTATCGCGCAGGCGAAAACCGGTTCGGGTAAAACAGCGGTTTTTGGTTTAGGTATTCTGGAAAAACTCGACCCGAAAAATTTCTCGGTGCAATCTATGGTGCTGTGCCCAACGCGCGAACTGGCCGAACAGGTTGCCGAAGAAATTCGTCGTCTGGCGCGTCCGATTGCCAACGTTAAAATATTAACCCTGTGCGGCGGCACGCCATTGCGTCCGCAAGCGGACTCGTTAAAACATGGCGCGCATATCGTCGTCGGCACGCCGGGCCGTATCGTCGATCATCTGGAAAAACAAACGCTGGATCTGGATGCCATATCAACCTTGGTATTAGACGAAGCAGACCGCATGCTAGACATGGGTTTCGAAGACTCCATGGACGCCATCGTTAATGAACTGCCAAGACAGCGCCAAACCTTACTCTTTAGCGCCACCTACCCGCCACAGATTCAAGCCATCGCTGAACGCGTTATGGTCAAGCCGGTATTGGTTCAAGCGCTCGAAAAGCACGACAGCTCCAGCATCAAACAAGACTTCTACAGAATCAGCGATGAAGGCGAACGCGATGTCGCAGTGCGTTTGTTGCTACTCAAATACCGTCCTGACTCAACCGTGATTTTCTGTAACACCAAACGCCACGTTAAAGACCTGACCCAGGAACTGAAACGCCACGGATTCAGCGTATTGGCACTGCACGGTGATCTGGAACAGAAAGAACGTGACCAGGCTCTAATTCGCTTTGCGAACAACAGCGTATCGATCATGGTCGCCACCGACGTCGCCGCCCGCGGACTCGATATCGACTCGCTCGATCTGGTCATCAACTACCACATCGCCAGCGACCCGGAAATCCACGTCCACCGCATCGGCAGAACAGGCCGCGCCGGCAACAAAGGCCACGCCTGCTCCATCGTCATCAGCAAAGAAAAACACAAAGTTGCGCGCCTCGCAGAATACCTCGGCCAGGAAATCGAGCCGATAGCACTGCCCGATACCCAACTATTAAAAGAACCGACCTTCAGACCACCGATGGCAACCATCCAGATAGACGGCGGCAAGAAACAGAAACTACGCCCTGGCGACATCCTCGGCGCACTAACCGCAGACTACCGAATCGAAGGCAACGACGTCGGCAAAATCCAGGTCGCCAACAGCTGGGCCTACGTCGCCGTAAAAACCGCCGTCCTCGAAACCGCCGTCCAGCTACTCAACAACGGCAAAATGAAAGGCAAAAAATTTAGAGCGAGAAAGATTTAGAGCTTTCCTCATAACGAAAAAGCCGTGCAAAGTACGGCTTTTTTATGTGTTGATTCCATAAATGTACTCTGACCCCATTAATTCACTGGGACAGATTTATGCATGAATAGATAATGGATGTCCCATAAGTCCCATATAAATAGTAGGAAAAGGTTAATGTGAAGAATATATTTAGCTTTTTGGGTAGAATTTATAAATTAATCGTTAAGCAGATTGGAAGTATTTGGGAAGCCACTTTGTGAATCTTAGCGCTTCATTAGATAAAGCTTTAGTATTTGGGATATAGTTGGCCAAAGCGCGTAATATTAGAGTGACTGCTTCTGCATAAAGATCTATATCAGCATGCCCATCTTCTTTATCACCCCAGTGTTTAAGCCAGTTGCGAGTGTAGTTTAGGTGCTTTTGTGAATAAGTTTTAGGATCCATATGTAACTTTTTTGGAACTGTTTCCATAACAATTCTGAAAGCGGCTTCAGCTTTTAGTGGTCGACCAAATAGTTCTTCGGCGGCTCCGGCTAGTGTTATTGCTGGCGCAGGTGCGTTATGGTCAAGCAGCAGCCGTATAGCCCAATCAAGCTGCTCTTCAGCTACTTCAAGTTTACTGACATTTTGCATAAATCTTTTAACTTATCACTATTCACTGTAGGATCTTTTTCTTGATTTAATGGTTCTGATAATCCAGTCATATTGTTCCTCATGGGTAATCTTATTTTTTTCTAAAGCCACTACTTCGTTGTCAAATTTTGATTCAAAGTGTTCTTTTGACGAAATTAGAGATTCCATAATATTAGTAAAGCGGAGAACGAAATTACGTATTTTAAGAACATCTTTTTTAGAAAGAGTCCAAATTTTTGATGTCACGTCTTGGTTTTTATCATTACCTTCAGCATTGAAAGCAATGGCCCATTGCCCATGAGCGAGTTTGTTTCGGATTTCAATTATAGCGCGGATATCATTGTCCAAGGTTTCCTTTAAGTAAATGTAGCGCTGATAGTTCGTATGATTTAGGTTAAGTATATTTAGTTCTTTTCTCCTTCCATTTAAATAATTTCTTCTAAATCCATACTCTAGAAATGAATTCCACTTATCATATTCGGAGGGCTTGTTAAGTATATAGTCGACACTGGTCATTTTTATTTGAGCACTGTAATTATAAAGCAAATAAGGCAAGGTGGATTCAAGGTAAGCTGCGTGCATAACAATTAAAAGTCTTGTATTAACCTCTTCAAGGTCACGTTTATTATCTTTTATTGCCTGGTTTAGACTACGATTTATCTGAATAATACCTTTTTTTAACTTTGTCCTATTTTTTGCGTGCGCCCTAGCAATCTCTAGTCGTTCCAATTCCTATCCCTCTTTTTGAAATTATACAGGTAAGTCGTACACTTGCCCTTTACTCTCTTCTAATTAATAGTAGCAAAGTCAATAAGCTAACTAAAGTACTAGGGGCAGTGAGTCACCGTATCACCAAACAAAAGGAGATACAGGTTGTGTTTGTCTCATTAAAACGAAAGAAGGCGTGGTAGGTACCGCATAGAGGTGCGGGGTGGTACCGCATAGGAGTATACGGGATGATATCTCGTAGAAGTTAAAGTGTATCTTCTTTTAACCATATACATTGCGATTCTGTGTATAAAAGAGCTAGCTTTCAGTCTACCTATGTCTAGGAGGAGAAATGTTCCAATTTCTTGGTTTGTCAACATCGAAGGTAGACAAAGCCGAAAAAATGTATAGAATTGCAATTAAATATCGGATTTTGACAATTTTGTGCAAAAAAAAGGATTTAATCGGGAGATCTACATGCTGATCGAATTTTCAGTATCAAATTTTAAAAGCTATAAAAACAAAGAAACCTTTTCAATGTTAGCCGAGTCAGGCACTGAGCTTTTTGACTCAAATGTTATAAAAACTCATTCTGTAGAAGACATTAATTTATTAAGCAGTGCTGTGATTTATGGGCCGAACGCTTCAGGTAAATCTAATTTATTTGAGGCTATGGATACTATGATTGATCTTATCATTGAAACTAGGCAGAGAGGAGATAAGCTCACTGTAAAACCCTATGCCTTTGATAAGAATTATACTAATAAGGGCACTGAGTTTGAAATAATCTTCCTTGTAGATAATGTTAGGTACCAATATGGTTTTGAAGTTACTAAAGAAAGAGTATTGACTGAATGGCTGTTATCTTACCCAAATAAGAGACCAGTAAACCTTTTTACTCGTGAGTTTATAAATGAGAAGAAAGGGTATGAATGGAATATCGGTCAAGCTTTAAAAGGGCAAAAGAAATTATGGCAGGAGTCTACTAGAAGTAATGCATTATTCTTATCGACTGCAACGATGCTTAATAGTGAACAGTTAAGTAAAGTTTTCGACTATTTTGATAAAAAAGTTCGTGTTATTGGTTCAGACGGTTTATCAAAAAATATTACAGATAAACTATTTTCTGGAGGGAACGATAAGTCTGTTCTAAGAGACTTTTTAAAGTCAGCTGATTTTAATATCGAAGATGTTAAGTATGAAAAGCATACTATCGAAGATGATGATTTTCCTGATGATATGCCTGAGTCAATGAAGGAAGAGATTATTTCTGACTTGAGAAAAATGGGGTTAATGGAAACTAAATTTGGACATTTGGATGAAGATGGTGGCGTTAAGTATTTAGACTTCGGAGAGGAGTCATCAGGGACGCAGAGGTATTATTCATTTATTGGGCCATGGTTTTATTCTTTACGAAATGGCTTTACTCTTTTTGTTGATGAGCTAAATGAAAACTTACACCCTCTGTTGGTCGAGTTCTTAGTAAAACTCTTCAACAACCCTAAAACAAACAAGAGTGGTGCTCAGTTGATTTTCTCAACTCATGAAACTGCAATTTTAAGTCAGGAGGTATTTAGGCGAGACCAGGTTTGGTTCTCTGAAAAGAGTTCAAAAGGGTTCTCAAAACTATACTCACTCTCTGAGTTCAGAGTAAGAAAAGGTGTCGAAAATGTCGAAAAAAACTACCTTTCAGGTAAATATGGAGCCTTACCTTACTTTAAAGATGTAATGAGCATTTGGGAGTAAGCTGTATGGGATCGGAAGACTTATTTCATAAAAGGAAAGCAAAAGCCAAGCAGCAATTAGAAAGAAAAAGTAAGCTCAGATCTCCATACGATAATGTTTTGATAGTAGTTGAAGGTGAGAAAACTGAAAAAGACTACTTAAATGCATTAATAGATAAGTACAAAATTAACACAGCTAATTTTGAAGTTGTCGGGAAGGGAGAGGGGCCAATGTCAATAGTTTCAACAGCAGTACAAAAGTATGATCAGGCTTATGCAAGCCCGAATAGGTTTGATCAAGTCTTTTGTGTTTTTGATCGGGACTCTTTTGGGGACTTTAATGATGCTGTTGACCTGTGTGCAAGCAAAAACTCCGACGTGATTAACAATATGGTTGATTCTGGCGAAAAACCTGAAGAGGGAAGGGAATATTTTAAAGCCATTACTTCAAACCCTTGCTTTGAGTATTGGGTTCTCCTTCATCTAAACTACACTGACAAAGGGTACTCTGCTACTGGTAACCGCTCTATATGCGGTAAAGTCGTTGATGATATCAAGGCGCTTATAGGGACTTATGAGAAGGGAAGCATCACCAATCTAGATTTTTTGTTTGAAGACGACTGCATAGCAGCTGCTATCAAAAATAGCGAGAGAGCTTTAAGTCAAACTCTTGAGTCTGGTTCTCAAACGTATACGTTGGTACATGAGGTAGTAATCTATATGCAAAGCCTTAGTAAGGACTAGGTATTGCCTACATTTGAATGTTCTACAGGCAATAAAAAAGGCCTCACATCGCTGCAAGGCCTTTAAAATATGGCTCCCCCTGCTGGACTCGAACCAGCGACATATGGATTAACAGTCCGCAAATAATTGGAGAAAAGTACTTTTTAAATTAATGGTAAATTAATGGGGTCAGAGTAAATATTATGAGTAGAGTACCCAGAGGTTTGAATTTTGCTTGATCTAATCTGGTCGATATTTGTCGATGGCTCTAAACCTATAGGAAATTGGTTTCTTCGTATCTCCAACAAGCTTCATAACATTGAAGAGGATAGCCTGGCTTCTCAGTGGGTAGGGTTTTCTCTTATTGTTCTTTTGGTTTCGCTGTTGATTACTTCTTTGGTTCTCTTCATCAAATAAGTTTGTTTTGATGGTGGCGAATCTTAAATTAATGGGGTCAGAGTAAATTAAAGTTTAGGTGCTTTGGTAAGGTGGTATTTTACAAATCTTAAATGCCAGTTTTATAGCTTCATTAAAGCCTTCCATTGGAATAATCTCCGTAACCTCCATTATCGATCTTTCAAACGGCGGATCTTTTAGGGTGTTAAACTTGCTAACCTGTAAGTTTATCTCTAGATGTTCTGCATTCTGAAGAACCTGCCAGAATGTAATGTCATGAACTATCAATTTATTGAACTTTTCATGACGAAACTCGTGAAAAGAGGTTGAAAGACTAGATCTAAACTTATTAGTCTTATATTCGGTGCTCACTGAATAAAAGACATATTTCTCGGTATTATCAAAAACATATTCTGGGAGTTTATTCTTTAGCTTTAGCTCTAGCTTTGATGTGAGTACGTTAAAAACAGACTCTATCCCTTCTGGAGTCTTAAGTTTATCTATATCAAAACATTGATATGATACTTGTATTTTATTCGTGTTGCTCGTTACCCATACATGATCCCTAGCTTGAAAAACCATCCAGTTATTAAAGCTTGTAGAGCTAGTTTCGATTTTTGAAGATGTACTTGCAAGTAACTCTGTTGTATATATTAAACAAAGTATCGTTAGTGTGATCCCACGTATAACTAGTTTCATTCTTCACTCTCAGTTTAACTCCTTGAACTACTCATATTAGTCACACATTATATTTAGTCAAACTTCATTTAAGTTGTATGTGGCTAGGCATTAGTAATTTTGAAAGCTTGAAGAATTGATGGGGGCCGAGCAATTAAACTCAAATCCTGGACTTACGGTGGACTTACAAATTATCGCCCAACAAAAAAGGCTTACAGATTTCTCTGTAAGCCTTTCTTTTATATGGTAGCTATGGGTGGACTTGAACCACCGACCCCAGCATTATGAATGCTGTGCTCTAACCAGCTGAGCTACATAGCCATAATTCAGTGGCGCGTATTTTCGTGATTTGGGGGCTTGTTGTCAAGCCTAAAGGCTGTAAATCAAACAGTTTTTTTAGCCATGCCTGTACGAGATTGCGCCAATGGTATTTTTCCTTAGGTACTTCCCTAGAAAGAGCAGATTCCCTAAAGGGATTCCCTCCGGTCGCCTGAATCTAGTTCAGGCAGGCAACTCTCCCTAAAGGAACTTCCTTAGAAAGAGCAGATCCTGAATCAAGTTCAGGATGACAGGGTAATAGGGCAGGCACATTGGCGCTGCCCCTACCAATCGATATAGGTTTAGACGTTGAAGCGGAAGTGCATGACGTCGCCGTCTTGCACGATGTATTCCTTGCCTTCTAAGCGCCATTTACCGGCTTCTTTAGCGCCCGCTTCGCCGTTGCCTGCGATGAAGTCGTCGTAGGCGATGACTTCGGCGCGGATGAAGCCTTTTTCGAAGTCGGTGTGGATGACGGCGGCGGCCTGTGGAGCTGTGGCGCCGATTTTAACCTGCCATGCGCGAACTTCTTTTACGCCTGCGGTGAAGTAGGTCTGTAGGTTGAGGAGGCTGTAACCGGCGCGGATAACGCGGTTGAGGCCTGGCTCGTCCTGTCCTAGGTCGGCGAGGAAGTCTGCTTTGTCTTCGTCGTCTAGTGCAGCGATTTCAGATTCGATAGAAGCGCAGATTGGCACCACTTCGGAGTTTTCGCTGGCGGCGAATTCGCGCACCTTGTCGAGCAATGGGTTGTTTTCGAAGCCGTCTTCGCTGACGTTGGCGATATACATGGTCGGTTTGTTGGTGATGAGCTGGAATTTGCGCATGATTTTCTGCTCATCTTTATCCAGATCCAAAGAGCGCAGGGCGTTACCTTCGTCGAGGCAGGCTTTGGCTTTTTCCAGAATGGCCAATTCTACTTTGGCGTCTTTGTCGCCGCTTTTGGCGATTTTAGCCGTTTTCAGAATACGTTTTTCAACGGCTTCAAGGTCAGCTAGCGCTAACTCGGTGTTGATGGTTTCGATATCGGCGATTGGATCGACTTTACCGGCAACGTGAACCACGTCGTCGTTGTCGAAGCAGCGAACCACGTGCGCAATGGCGTGAGTTTCGCGGATGTTGGCGAGGAATTTGTTGCCGAGGCCTTCGCCTTTCGAGGCGCCTGCGACTAATCCTGCGATATCGACGAATTCCATGGTTGCGGGTAAGACGCGCTGTGGATTGACGATTTTAGCCAGGGCATCAAGGCGCGGATCAGGAATCGGCACCACGCCAGTGTTCGGTTCGATGGTGCAGAATGGGTAGTTAGCTGCATCAATACCCGCATCGGTCAATGCGTTGAAGAGTGTTGATTTACCAACGTTAGGAAGTCCTACAATACCGCAATTTAATGCCATGACGTCAATCTCTTTGAGTTGTGGTGCTTGTTAACTGGCGGGCGGGGTGACGCTGTGCAGTCGATGCACGGCTTTATCCCAGTCGCCATTCAAAAGGGTGCCGGTTTCGCGTACCGCTTCATCAATCGCGAGGATGATGGCGTTGCGGTCGTCCGGACTGGGCTTACTGAGCACATAGCCTGTGACCTGGCTTTTATGGCCCGGATGGCCAATGCCGACTCGTAAGCGCATGAATTCTTTATTGTTGCCGAGGCTGCTGATGGTGTCGCGCAGGCCGTTATGACCGCCGTGACCACCGCCTTTTTTCAGCTTTAATGTGCCGGGATCGATATCCAGCTCATCGTGGGCAACTAAAATCTGTTCCGGTTCGACTTTATAGAAGTTGGCGACTGCCTGTATGGCTTTGCCGCTAAGGTTCATAAAGGTGGTTGGGATTAACAGCATGACTTCGTGGCCATCGATGAATCCTTTGCCGAACAAACCGTGGAACTTGCTTTCAGTTTTGAGCGGAATCGAATAGGCGCGCGCGAGTTCTTCCACATACCAGGCTCCGGCATTGTGGCGGGTGCCATCGTATTGTGTGCCTGGATTAGCCAGACCGACAATTAACTTGATGCTCGACACTGCGCAATTTCCCCAAAGTTAAATTTAAAAAGGGCTTTAAAGAAAAGACCCCGAAATGGTTGCCCTTAAAAAGGATTTCGAGGTCTTATCATAGCCAGAAAAGGCTGATTTCGCTAAGGAAGCAAAGAATTACTCTTTGTCTTCACCTGCTTCGTCGTCGCCTTTCTGTTCAGATGCTGGAACTTCTGCTGCTGCTTCATCAGCTGCTTCCGCTTCTGCTTCAGCTTCTTCATCTTCAGATGGGCCACTTGGACGTACGATGTTAGCTACTGACAAGTCATGCTCTTCGCCTTGAAGTGCTGTTAGTTCAACACCTTCTGGCAATTTAAGATCTGACAAGTGAATCGTTTCGCCAATTTCCAACGCGCCTAGGTCAACTTCGATGTACTCAGGTAGATTACGTGGACGACACGCTACTTCTACGCTAGTGACCTGGTGAGAAACGATGCCGCCAGCTTTAACGCCAGGAGCTGATTTCTCATTGATGAAGTGTAAAGCAACATTGGCGTTCATGATTTCGCCACGAACGATGCGCTTAAGGTCCATGTGTAGAACTTTTGGTTTGTATGCGTGACGCTGAATGTCTTTAATCACTACTTCTTCAACTTTACCAGCAATATCCAATTTGATGATTGAAGAATAAACAGCTTCTTCATCAAGCATATTGATGATTTGGTTGTGATTTAAAGAAATAGATTTAGGTTCTTCCTTACCACCGTACACGATAGCAGGAATTTGATCTGCTTCACGACGTAGGCGGCGGCTCGCACCTTTCCCCATATCGCTACGCAATTCAGCGTTAAAAGTATATTCGCTCATTGTGATACTCCACAAGTTGAGGGTTAGTATAAACCTGTACTTCGCGACCAAAGACAGGCATGAATTTTTGGTCTTCAGGTCAATTTGACCGTGCAGGCCCAAAAATGGTGCGAAATTATACAACAGCTAGGGCGGCAGAAGCTAGGGGAAATGTGGGTTTTTTGGACAATGGTGGTATTGGTAGGGGCAGTGCCTGTGTGTGTGCCCAAGAGAGAAGAGCAGATTCCGTGTCGTAGCACGGAATGACAAGCCTCTGGGCTGGTGCTTGCTCTTTGTTTGTGTAGGCTAGGTGTGGTTCGTAGGGGCGTCTCTTTAAAGTCACTGGATTATGAAATACATCCCTGTATTTCACCCTACGGGCCAGCTTCGCTGTTCAAAATCGCTCCATGCGATTTTGTCCGCGGTTAAACCGCGGGATGACAGAGTTTATTGGTAGCAACCTATCTTGGTAGGGGCAGTGCCTGTGTGCCTGCCCAAGAGAAAAGAGCAGATTATGAAATACCTTTAGGTAATTCAGAATCTGGGCGGGCACATTGGCCCGCCCCTACCTTTATCGATAGGGCATGGAAAGGGCGACCGCAAGGCCCACCCTACGAAATGGTTTGAATCTCAGGCATTAAAAAAGCAGGCGCGAGGCCTGCTTTTTTGTGGGTGCTTTAGAAACTACCCGAATCTCAATCGTTCAGGAGTATTAGTCTAGAAACATGGTTGAGATAGATTCTTCGGTATTAACGCGTCGAATTGATTCGCCCAATAGTGGTGCCAGGTCGAGGATTTCAATGCGATCGCATTTTTGGGCTTCTTCGGAAAGCGGGATGGTGTTGGCGACGACCAGACGGTCGAGGCTTGAGCCGCTGATGTTGCTGATGGCTTTGCCGGAGAGGACTGCATGGGTTGCGTAGGCGAATACGCTTTTGGCACCGTGGTCTTTAAGCGCCTGTGCTGCCTGGCAAAGTGTGCCGGCGGTGTCGACCATGTCATCGACAATCACACAATCACGTCCAGTGACATCACCAATGATGTTCATGACGCTGACTTCGTTGGCGCGTGGGCGACGTTTATCGATAATCGATAGGTCGGCGTCGTCGAGGCGCTTAGCGATTGCGCGTGCACGAACCACACCGCCAACGTCTGGCGAGACAACCATCAGGTTTTTGCCAGCGATATTGGATTGGATGTGTTCGAGAAGTACTGGAGTGGCGTAGACGTTGTCTACTGGAATATTGAAGAAGCCTTGAATCTGGTCTGCGTGTAGGTCAACCGTTAGAACTCGGTCAAAACCGACGCCGCTGATCATGTCGGCAACTACTTTGGCGCTGATTGGAACACGCGCTGAGCGTACGCGACGATCTTGACGTGCATAACCATAGTAAGGGATCACTGCGGTGATACGCTTGGCAGATGCACGCTTGAGTGCGTCGGCCATGATGATCAATTCCATCAGGTTATCGTTAGTTGGTGCGCAAGTAGATTGAATAATGAAAACGTCTTTACCACGAACGTTTTCTAGAATTTCGACGCTGCATTCGCCATCGCTAAAGCGTTCGGTATGCGCTTTACCAAGTGGCACGTTTAAGTAATCGGAAATTCGTTTAGCGAGATCAGGTGTGGCATTACCACTGAAAAGCATTAAATCAGACATCGAAAAGCCCTGTAACATTAGCCCCAAAAGTTACAGCAAGCAGAAAAAACTGGGAAGAGAAAGATGGCAGGGGTAGCTGGATTTGAACCAACGAATGGCGGCATCAAAAGCCGCTGCCTTACCGCTTGGCGATACCCCTGCAATTTTTTACTTTATCAGCGGGGAGGCGTTGATACCTCTAGCTTCTAAAGTTAGCCAGCGCTGCTTGCACAGAGCGGCTATTTTACGGACTTCTCGCTCGTTGTCAAAGGTTAAGAAGAGACAACTTCCGGTTCCGGTTAGCATCACTTTTCCGTATTGAGACAGATGCTCAAAGGCTTCTTTTATCTCCGGATAAAGTTCGAGAACCAGTGTTTGCATGGCGTTGTAACCAACTTCAGGCAAACTCCCTTCGCGAGTGGCGCGTAATTTAATGGGTTTGTCGTTTCTTGTCAACGCTGAATGTGAAAAAATTTTGCCGGTGTTCACATGAACGTTTGGATAGACAATGAGATACCACTTTTCGGGTATGTCGGTGTTGGTTAAAAGTTCGCCAATCCCTTCCGCCCAGGCGCTATGACCATTGACGAAAACTGGCACATCTGCACCCAATTGACGACCTAGATCGATTAATTGCTGCTGATCGAGATGCAGATTCCATAACTGATTAAGAGCAACTAAGGTGGTAGCGGCATTGGAACTGCCGCCGCCAAGGCCTGCACCGGAGGGCAATCGCTTGGTCAGTTTAATATCTGCGCCGTGGGGGCTTTTGGCTGAGTTTTTGCAAAAAGGCTGCAAGATTCGGGCAGCTTTTATGACCAGGTTCTGTTCGCTGGGGACTTCGTTGTATTCGCTGACCAGAGTCAGTTCGCCGGTATCGTTAGGTTTAATCCAGAGATCGTCGCCGAAATCTAATAATTGAAACAGGGTTTGCAGTTCGTGGTAACCGTCGGCGCGTTGACCTAACACTCGCAACTCTAAGTTGAGTTTGGCCGGCGAGGGCCAATAGCTGTAGCCCTGATCATTGAGGCTACCGGTTGCACGGGTGAAGCTCATAGGGTCAGATCCCAGCTGCGTAATGACAATATGATCTTGTTGTCGCCCTGTGTGATTCTAATTTTTTGCGGCAGGGAGATGCTGTGGCCATGCTGCCAGGGATGGGTGTCGTATTTTTGGAATAAGACCTGATAGTCCTGATAATTGATTTCCTGCAGGGTGCCGTCGGCGTTGATTTTCAGATCGTCGCGATGGATGCCGGTTGGTAAACCCAATACCCAGTCCTGCAAATAATGAATGGGCAGGTTCCAGCCCAATACATCGTATAAAAGCTGTTCGGCGCTATAGCCTTCGAAATGCTGTTCGTCACCGGTTTTGAGGACGGTTAATTCGGGCGTGATATCCAGTAGCGCGTAGGTGGTGCCGAAAGTACCGTACATGCGAATGGTCAAGGTGTCGCGCGATTGTTGTTTCCACATGATGCTGCTGGAGAAGCTGTCATCGGGCTGGGTAATGCCGATGCGGCCTTGAGTCGTAAAGCCTTTAATGGTTTTCAGCGCTTGATATTGTTTTTGCCATAGAGGGTCATTCCAGACAGTGGTGTCCTGCTTTTCGGGCAAGGTTTCGCAGGCGGTCAGTAATAATGCAAGACTGATGAATAGGGCGCGCGATAATAAACTCATCTAAAGATTCTCATTTTGTATAGTCGACATTTAATAGATAGTTAAACAGATAGGACTGAGGGAATGCTATTCAGTTCCAATGGGCGAGATTATGCCTGTTTTTAGGATGGCTTGCATCTTTGGGGGAATTTCATAGGGCAGGTTTTTGGAGATTCGCATTATCCGCAAGTTTGTCATTCCAAACTAGATTTGGAATCTGCTCTTATATTGTGAAGTAGCGCTAATTGCATATATATGCCTTATCCCTAAAGAAAGAGCAGATCCTGAATTAAATTCAGGATGACATGCCTGGAGGGATTTTAGCTATATTTAAGGCGTGTTATCCAGCGTCTTGGGCTTCAGGGAAGCGTTGTAGGACTTCCATTAAGTAACGATTGTTTGGATTCTGGCGCAGGGCTCTTTGCCACACTTCAGTGGCTTTTTCCTTTTCGTTCATGACCCATAGGACTTCGCCTAAATGGGCGGCAACTTCGGGTAAGGGTTGCTTTTGATAGGCCATCTGCAGAAATTCGAGTGCTTTTTTTAGATTGCCCAGGCGGTATTGCACCCAGCCCATGGAGTCGAGAACGGCGCTGTTTTCGGGATCATGCTGGTAAGCGGCTTCCACCAAACGTTGCGCTTCATCCAGAGAGCGGTTCATATCGGCCAGCGTATAGCCCAGAGCGTTCATGGCATCATGATGATCCGGCTTAATAGATAGAATGGTGCGCAGATCCTGCTCCATTTGTTGGAAATAACCCAAAGGCTCTCCTGCTAAAGCTTTGACGTACAACAGGTCAAGATCATTCGGGAATTGCTCGACTTCTTTTTCCAGCAACAGATAAGCAGACAGGTGGCTGTGGCGTGCTTGCAACATGCGTGCACCAATTATGGTGATTTCTTTGTGCAGTTGTTCGTCGCCTGCCTGGGCTCGAAGCTGGTTGATCGAGTCAATCATTTCATCGACTGACTGGATCTGATTGAGCAGTTGTAGTTTCTGGTAATAAAGAGAGGTTTTGTTGGGTTCGACCTGCAAAGCGCTTTCAATGCGTTGAGCTGCAAGTTCGTATTGCTGAATCTGAGTCAAAAAGCTGATCTCAAACTGTAGCAGACGTTGTTTTTCCTGCAGGCTGACCATCTGTTGAGCCTGTTGCAGGCTTTTCATGGCATATTGCCAATTGCCCTGTTCATGCAGCAGGTGCGCCAGGCGAGTACGGGCGGTATAAAAATAATTACCCGGAGGCACCATTTCGTAACAGCTAATGGCGCGAACCGGATCTTTGTTACGTAATGCTGAGTCGGCGCAATAATAGCTGGTTATGTCTTTTTTGAAGTTTTTACGCGCAAGTTGCCAGAAGTTATTCGAACTTTGTTCATAGGCTTCTATTGCATATTGGCTGCCAGCCATTAAGAATTGCGCCTGGTAATTTTTAGGCTCTTTGCTCAGTACTTGCTGAAAAGCCAGTATGGCACCGCTGTAATTTTTTTGGGTATACAGCAGTTCGCCCAGCTCAAAGGTTTGTTTGCTGTTGAGACGTTTACTTTCTACTACATTGATTAAATAGTCAGCGCGTTTCTCGCTCGATTCCAGCGCCAGGGCTTCGCCTTTCAATTCGATGGCTGACAGGAATTCATCATTTTCTGATAACACCTCATCCAGCAGTCGATGGATGCGAGCTTGATAAAACGATGGGTTGTGGCTGTTGAGTAAAAGATAGGCCTCAAGTGCTTTTAACACGGGATGGTTGAGACGTTCAGATTCCTGATTGAAATAGTGAATGAAGTCAGCATTGTCCTGATAGGTGGTAACCTGTGTCAGTTGGTAAAGCTGTTCATCTTGCGATGGCGGTAGAAGTTTCAGTAGCAGGTGTAATTCGTCATTAGCGGTGGCGTAATCTTCTGTGGCGACTGCGGTTAGCATTTTGACTTTATGAGCATCGGGATCTTCGGGCGAATGTTTAAGCCAGATACTCAACGCGTAATTGACTTGCTGATAGTTGTGTTTTTCCAGTGCGACGACTGCCGCGCGACGAGCTAAAGCAATACTGCCGGTGCGTTCGGCTGAGTCTAAAAAGTTGCTTTGCGCAATATCCTCAAGGTTCTGCTGAGAGGCAATATTAGCCAGCAGAATACTGAAATACAGTTGGCTGCGCTGATCCGCTGACATATGAGAAATATCAGGATAGGTCGCGTGGTCGTGGGCCGGTTCCGGATCTTTTTCCGCTACCATGGGCTGCTTGCTGGAACAGGCGGCTAACAGGAGCAGTGCGGCGAGCCATTGTAAAAGAAGGATATAAAAACGCTTATTCATCCTTCAATCCTACAATCTCTTTATGACAAGAGGTAGGAATAATTTGTCATAATAAGTAAATTGTTTCTGCGAGCAAAGGCCAACAGCCCCTATTTTCGATTAGCGGACATGACGGCTCAGTGTTATAATTCGCGCCAATTATAAGCCTTTGATTTCTCGTTATTTTTGGGCTGGGCTGCAACAAACCAACCGTTTCTTATCTATGTCATTGATTGCATTAGGAATTAACCATAAAACTGCCTCTTTAGCTGTGCGCGAAAAAGTTGCGTTCGCTGATCATGAGTTAGGCGAAATCATGGCTGAACTGGCGGAAGCTCTGCATCAGTGCGAAGTAGCGGTTTTATCGACCTGTAATCGAGTCGAATTTTATGTGTCGAGCGATAATCAAACTCCTGAACAGCTAAGAGAACAGCTGTTGCATTGGCTGCAAGTTAAAAAGCAGTTGCATGAAGATTTGCACTCGGCGGTTTATTGCCACGATGAAGAGAAGGCGGTGCTGCACCTGATGCGCGTTGCCAGTGGTCTGGATTCGATGGTGCTGGGCGAGCCGCAAATTTTGGGCCAGCTTAAAGCCAGTTATCAGAAAGCGCGTCGCGCTGGCACCATTAATCAGGTCATGGAGCGTTTATTCCAGAAGACTTTTTCGGCAGCCAAGCGAGTTCGTCATGAAACCGATATCGGAACCAATCCAGTGTCGGTTGCCTATGCGGCGGTCAGTTTAGCAAAGCATGTTTTTGCAGATTTTTCTAAGCTAACAGTGATGTATGTGGGCGCTGGTGAAACTATTGAATTAGCTGCTCGTCATTTGCAGCAGCAAGGCGTTGGTAAGATGATTATGGCTAACCGAACGCTGGCCAATGCACAAAAATTGGCGAAAGAGTTTGAAGGCAAGGCGATTGGCCTTGAGGCCATTCCTCATTATCTGTCACAAGCGGATATCGTAATTTCGTCAACCGGTAGCATGTTGCCTATTATTGGCAAAGGCATGGTTGAGCAGGCGGTTAAAGAACGTCGTCGCAGAAGTATGTTTATGGTCGATTTGGCGGTGCCACGCGATATTGAAAGCTCGGTTGGCAAGCTGGATGATGTTTACCTTTATACGGTCGATGATCTGGAAGGTGTGATTCAGGAAAATATGCAGGCGCGGCAAGAAGCGGCTGCAGAAGCTGAGCATATTTTGCGGCATTTCAGCGACGAGTTTCGTCAGTGGCAACTGGGTCGACAAAAACACGATACGGTTCGTGAGTTGCAACAGAAATATTCGGATGTTGCGCAGAATGAATTGCAACGTGCTAAAGCGCAACTTGCCAATGACGGCGATCCTGAGCAGGTTATGGAACAGTTAGCGCATCGCCTGACGAAAAAGTTTTTGCACCAGCCATTGGTCTGGTTACGTAATGAAGATGATGAAGTGGATACCCATGAGGTGCTCCGCAAGTTATTCGATTTAGAAGACGATAATTAACTATCGATTGAGCCTGATGGTTTCAGGTTACAGCATACAATAACAAGGTTTATATGTTACAAGATTCGATTATTGAAAAATTACAAGGTCTGGTCGATCGCCACGAAGAAATTAGTGCTTTGCTGGGCGATCCGGATGTGATCGGTGATCAAAATAAATTCCGCGACCTGTCAAAAGAGTATTCTCAGCTTGAAGAGGTGGTGAACACCTTTCAGCGCTATGAAGAAGCGGAAGAAAGCCTTAAAGCTGCTGAAGAGATGCTTAAGGATGAAGACCCGGATATGCGTGAAATGGCACAGGAAGAGTTGAAAGACGCAAAAGGCCAGATTGAACTGCTCGAAGTAGAGATGCAAAAACTTCTGCTACCGCGCGATCCCAATGATGACAAAAATACCTTCCTTGAAATTCGTGCCGGAACCGGTGGTGATGAAGCGGCGATATTCGCCGGTGATTTGTTCCGCATGTACAGCAAATATGCCGAGAAAAAACGCTGGCAGGTTGAAGTGATCAGCCAGAGTGACGGCGAACATGGTGGCTATAAAGAAATCATTGTGCGCATTAGTGGTGATAGCGTTTACTCGCATCTGAAATTCGAGTCGGGTGCTCATCGTGTGCAACGTGTTCCTGAAACCGAATCGCAAGGTCGTATTCACACTTCAGCTTGTACCGTGGCGGTAATGCCGGAAGCGGATGAATTGGACGCGATTGAAATTAATCCTGCTGATTTAAAAATTGATACCTTCCGTGCCTCAGGTGCGGGTGGTCAGCACGTCAACAAAACTGACTCGGCGATTCGTATTACCCACTTGCCAACAGGCGTTGTGGTCGAGTGTCAGGATGAGCGTTCTCAGCACAAAAACAAAGCCAAAGCGATGTCGGTATTGCAAGCTCGTTTGACCGCTGCGGAACAGGCCAAAGCTCAATCGGAACAAACCGAAATGCGTCGCAATCTGGTCGGAACGGGTGATCGTTCGGATCGCATTCGCACTTACAACTTCCCGCAAGGGCGCATGACTGACCACCGCATTAATCTGACGTTATATAAGCTGGATGAAATCATGGAAGGCGATATCGATCAGATTGTTGGCCCGCTTATTCAGGAGCATCAGGCCGATCAGTTGGCAGCATTGTCAGGACAAAGTTCATAACTGCAATGAAAGCGCTAAGCGTTGCCCAGGCCTTGCTTTGGGCAAAAGAGCAGCTCCGGGCCAGGCAGCAACTCGAAGCATATGATGAGGCTGCGTTAGATGCAGAAATTTTGTTGGCTTTTGCCATCGACAAAAATCGAACCTGGCTGAAAACATGGCCAGAGTATCTCCTTTCCGAAGACCAGAAATCCTGTTTTGAAGACTTTATCAGCCGGCGTCGCCAAGGTGAGCCAACGGCTTATATCATTGGTGAACAAGAGTTCTGGTCTCTGACTCTGAATGTGACTCGCGATACTTTGATTCCGCGCCCGGAAACTGAAATGCTGGTTGAGCAGGCGCTATTAAGAATTCCCTCTGACGAGAGTTATTCTATTGTTGATCTCGGCACCGGAAGCGGAGCAATAGCCTTGGCGATAGCCAGCGAACGACCGCAGGCGACTGTGTGGGCATTGGATATGAGTGAGCTTGCCTTAAAAGTTGCTCAAGCGAATGCTGAAAGTAATCAGATCGATAATGTTACCTTTGAACAGGGTAGTTGGTTAAGCAATTGGCTACATGGCAAGCTGGATATGATTGTCAGTAACCCTCCTTATGTTGCCCCTAACGATCCGCACTTGGCAGATTTAGTGTATGAGCCTGTGACCGCACTGGTTGCCGAAGATAAGGGTTTGTCAGATATTCGACAAATCACCCAGCAGGCAACCGAGCATTTAAAGCCTGATGGCTATTTATTGTTTGAGCATGGCTATGACCAGGGACAGGCCGTTCGCGAAATATTGCAGCAGACTGGATTTGAACAGATTGAGACCATTAAAGATTACGCTGGACTGGATCGAGTGACCTTAGGTTTATACTCAAAAGATTAAAAACTACAGCCAACAAAGATAAGAGCAACAGCTCAGTGTGGTTGAACCAAACTCCGGGGAAAGTGTCTTTGTATATGGGGATTTTATGCGCAACACTATCATTCCAGCGAAAAGCCATTACCGCTTCACAAAAATATGTGAAGCAATAGGTTTTTAGCTTGCTCACACAGGTCAGTATTGTTAGAGTAGCCCGATTGGGTAAAAAAGCATATAAGCCTTGCTATTACTGGCGTTTGAGCCGATTCGAATAGCACAGCTTGGCTCTATCTTGTTACGGTCTTGTAGTGGCAATAACCAGAGCCTGAATCCTATAATCATCCTTATATTTGAAATTAGCGAGAAATTTCCTTAGATGTTTAATAAATTACGTGGTTTATTTTCAACCGACCTGTCGATTGATTTGGGGACTGCCAACACTTTGATTTACGTTCGTGACCAGGGTATCGTTTTGAATGAGCCTTCTGTGGTTGCGATTCGTCAGGAACGTGCTGGCGGGGCAAAGTCAATTGCGGCAGTTGGTGAAGCTGCTAAGCGCATGTTGGGTCGTACACCGGGCAATATCGTTGCCATCCGTCCTTTGAAAGATGGTGTGATTGCGGATTTTGAAGTGACTGAAAAAATGCTTCAACATTTTATTCGCAAAGTTCATGACAACACCTTCTTCCGTCCAAGCCCTCGAGTTCTTATTTGTGTTCCTTGCGGTTCAACTCAAGTTGAGCGTCGTGCGATTAAAGAATCAGCGATCGGTGCTGGTGCGCGTGATGTGTTCTTGATTGAAGAACCAGTTGCGGCCGCAGTTGGTGCAGGTTTGCCAGTCGGCGAAGCACGCGGTTCGATGGTAGTGGATATTGGTGGTGGTACTACTGAGATTGCTATCCTGTCATTAAATGGTGTGGTTTATTCTGATTCGGTACGCATTGGTGGTGACCGTTTTGATGAAGCAATCATCGAATACATTCGTCGTAACTACGGCACCGTTATTGGTGAAGCTACCGCAGAGCGTATTAAGCATGAAATTGGTACTGCTTATCCAGGCACTGAAGTTCGCGAGTTGGACGTCCGTGGTCGAAACCTGGCAGAAGGTATTCCAAGAAGCTTTACCATCAATAGCAACGAAGTCTTAGAAGCATTACAGAATCCATTGCACGGCATCGTGCGAGCGGTAAAAGCAGTTCTCGAGCAGTCGCCTCCTGAGTTAGCTTCGGATATTTCTGAACGTGGTATGGTGTTAACTGGTGGTGGTGCATTGATTCGCGATATCGATCGCTTATTGATGGAAGAAACCGGTTTACCGGTCATTGTTGCTGAAGATCCATTGACCTGTGTTGCTCGTGGTGGTGGCAAAGTTCTTGAAACAATCGATGAGCATGGCGGCGATTTATTCTCATACGATTGATTTTTAAAGAAATATTGACGAAAATCGGGCACTTACAGGCCCGATTTTTGTATCTGCTTCAGGAGTCCAGTTATTAAGAATCTATTTACGCGAGGACCATCGTTAGTTTTGCAGCTGATTATTACGCTGTTGCTTGCGTGTGTCTTGATGGTTCTGGACTACCGTTATGGCTATTTAACTAGCGCGCGTAAAGCGAGCGCTACTTTTCTTTCGCCTTTGTATTATCTTGCTAATTTACCGAATGAGATTGCTGCTTGGGCAGATAACAATATTATCAGTCGAAATGATCTGATTGACCAAAACCGTCAGCTTAAAGATGAGGTTTTGATCCTGAAGGCACAAAACCAGCGCCTGATTGGTCTTGAATCTGAAAATGCACGTCTACGTTCATTATTAGGATCATCGCGTTCTTTTCGCGGTAAACGGTTAATTGCGGAAGTCTTGAATATTGATAGCCAGCGCTTCTCTAATGAACTGTTGTTAAACAAGGGATCTACAAACGAAGTTTTTGTGGGGCAGCCTGTGGTGGATTCCGAAGGGGTCATGGGGCAGATTGTAGAAGTTTCTTTGACTACCAGCCGAATGATTTTGTTAAATGATCAAAAGCATGCTATTCCGATTCGAAATGATCGCAATGGTGTTCGAGCCATCGCACAAGGCGACGGGCAATTATTATTCCTGCGACACCTGCCTAACACAACTGACATCCGTGAAGGTGATTTGTTATTAAGCTCAGGCTTGGGCGAGAAGTTTCCCGATGGTTACCCGGTTGCTAAAGTGATTTCAGTGACAAAACAATCTTCTCAACCTTATGCGCAGATTATTGCTGAACCGACGGCCAATATTAATACCGCTAATCATGTTCTATTGTTATGGCCTTACATGCCATCCATTGATGACCTTGACGAAAACCAAATAGAGTCATCGGAGAAATAATGGCATGAAAACGATGAAGAATGAAGTTAAACACGGAACCTGGGTCATTATACTGAGCCTGATCATTGGTATGATTCTGGATATCTTCCCGTTGCCAGAAACCTGGCAGCCATTTAGACCGAGCTTTACCTTTTTAATATTTAGTTATTGGGTTATTGCGCTTCCGCATCGAATTGGTTTGTTGTGGGCATTTATTACAGGTTTGGCGCTTGATGCCTTGCTAGGTACAACTTTGGGTTTACACTGTTTTTCGCTGGCCGTATTGACCTTTATTCTTCAACTGAATCATCAGCGCCTTCGCTTATTTCCATTATGGAAACAAGCATTGACCCTAATCTTTTTGAGCGTTATTTATTTTGCAATAGTTTTGTGGCTGGCTCGTCTTACTGGGAAACCAGAAAGTGATAGTTGGTACTGGATAGCAACTTTAACTAATGGCTTGTTGTGGCCATGGCTGTTTGTTCTATTGCGTGATATTCGTCGCTACTTCCATGTGGTATAAGCACACTGTTTAAGGGGGCTTGATGTTTGAGCAAATTTACCTGGCTTCTGCTTCGCCACGTCGTAAAGAATTATTAACCCAGTTGGGGGTGTCATTTATTCAAGTGGCTAACGATTTTGATGAAACGCCACTAGTGAATGAGTCTGCCGAAGATTATGTGACACGATTAGCCATCGGCAAAGCGCGCTCCGCGCAACCTTTTTGTGATCCTGATAATCCTCTACCTATTCTTGGTGCTGATACAATTGTGGTATTAAATGGCCAGTTTCTCGGCAAGCCTGCTGACCTAGATGAAGCAAAGTCGATGCTTAAACAACTGTCGGGCCGTACGCACCAGGTTTATAGTGGCGTTAGCCTTTGTTACCAAGATAAAACGATCTGGCAAGTGTCAAAAAGTGATGTCACTTTCAGTCAGTTGACCGAGCAAACGGTCGATGCTTATTGCGCGACAAAAGAGCCGTTAGGAAAAGCTGGTTCATACGCGATTCAGGGCATTGCTGGTAGCCTGGTTAATGGCATCAATGGTAGTTACAGCGGGATTGTTGGGTTACCATTGTATGAAACCAGAATTCTGTTAGAGCAGATGCAGATCAGACATCTTCTCTCACCTCAGCTATCACCTCAACAGTCACCAGGATAAGAGGTCGTTGAAATCATGCGTGATGAAATTTTAATTAATGTCACCCCACAGGAAACGCGCGTTGCGTTAGTCGAAAATGGTGTCTTGCAGGAAGTGCATCTTGAACGAACGACTAATCGTGGCATTGTCGGCAATATTTATAAAGGTATTGTCCGTCGAGTAATGCCAGGTATGCAGGCAGCCTTTGTCGATATCGGCCATGACCGTGCAGCTTTCTTACACGTCGCTGATATTGTTGCCATTAAAAATGATGAAGAAAAGCATGCGGTAGAAGGCTCGGAACTTCTGGATAAACAGGATGCGCACGAAGCCGATATCGCAACTTTGCTGCACGAAGGACAGAAAATTATTGTACAGGTCATCAAAGATCCGATTGGTAGTAAAGGCGCTCGTTTAACCACTCATATTACGATTCCTTCACGATTCCTGGTGTTAATGCCGGACAATCCTCATGTTGGCGTTTCACAACGGATTGAGGATTTAGATGAGCGTACACGATTAAAAGATTTATTAGCTGATACTGACTTTGGTGGTGACACGGGTTATATCATTCGCACCGCAGCAGAAGGGGCGAGTGATATTGAGCTCGATCGTGACGTAAAGTTTCTATCCAAACTGTGGAGTGGGATTAGTGAAAAAGCAAAGACAACCAAAGCCCCTCAATTAGTTCATGAAGATTTGGCGTTAGAACTGAGAATTATGCGTGACATTATTGAAGATGATATTGAGCGAGTGCGCATGGATAATTCACAAAGTTTTAAACGCATTCAAAATTTTGTCATGGAGTTCTTGCCTGAAATTAATAATCGGATAGAGCATTATGAGGGTGAGCGTCCGATTTTTGACCTTTACAATATTGAAGAAGAAATAAAAAAAGCACTGGAGCGGAAGGTTCCTTTGAAGTCAGGTGGGTATTTAATTATTGATCAAACTGAAGCGATGACTACAGTTGATGTCAACACCGGTGCTTTTATAGGCCATAAAAACCTGGAAGAAACAATCTTTCGCACTAACCTTGAAGCCGCAACGGCTTTAGCCCGTCAGTTACGATTGCGTAACCTTGGCGGCATTATTATTGTCGATTTTATTGATATGCAGGATGAGGAGCACAAACGGCATGTGCTGCGAACGCTGGAAAAAGCGGTAGAGCGTGACCATGTCAAAACATCTATTTCTGAGGTGTCAACGCTGGGACTTGTTGAAATGACACGTAAACGTTCACGAGAAAGTCTTGAGCGTTTGATGTGTGAACCTTGTCAGCAATGTAATGGACGAGGTTTTGTTAAAACACCGGTCACGATTTGTTACGAAATATTCCGAGAAATCAGTCGAGCATCGCGGGCTTATGATGTACAAAAGTTTTTAGTGCTTGCTAATCAAGAAGTGGTTGACTGTTTATTGGATGAGGAAGCGAGTAGTTTGGCTGAGCTTGAGGTTGATATTGATAAACCGATTCGCTTGCAAGTTGAAAGTTTATACTCGCCCGATCAATTTGATGTTGTATTGATGTAACCCGGAAATCAGATGGCAAAAGGCTTAATCACAATCGTTCGAAAATGGCTGACCAAGTTGCTTTGGTTAGTCTCGATCATTGTGATCTTATTTGTGCTATTAGTTTCGGTGGTAAAGCTGATTCTTCCCTATTGGCTAGATGATAAAGATAAAGTTATTGAATTGGTTGAAACCCAAATTGGAGGTGAATTTAATTATCAACAATTAGTAGTGGATTGGACTCGTTTTCGCCCCACCATCTATTTAGAAGAACTTAGCTGGGAAAATGACGACCATACCCTGCGTGTTGAAAGTTCACGTAACACTATTGAGCTCAATCTGTGGAAAAGTTTAATTGATGGCTATTTGAAAACGGAAAGTATTGAGATTAATGGCACTAATGTTACTTACACTTTACCTGATTCTAGTGCGGCATCTTCTACCGATTTTTCACTCGACTCCATTCGCCGCTCTTTAAGTATGAATCCAGAGATCTTGCAACAACGTAAGATCTCAATCCGAGACCTGGCTTTAACACTTCGTAATCAAGGAAATAGTCGCTCTTTAGTTGCTCCCATGATTCGCTATGAGCGAATGGGTCATGACCGACAATTAATTATTGATACACGAGGTGAATTATTCTCCAGTGGGCGATTCGTTATAGAAACAGAAGGGCAGCCATTTGAAGGTAGTAATGCGACTGACCTTTATGTGTCTTTAGAAGATACCGATATAAAGTCGTTAGCTCAATTTTTAAACCTCAAACAACAGTTTCCAGTCGATCTGATTAACCTCGAGTTATGGTTAAACTATGAAGGTGATAAACCGGTTTCTGGATATAGTCGTTTTATCGCTTCAGGTGATCAATCAAAAGTTGCAGAGCTGGAAGGCGCAATTCGATTTGATTCTGATAATGAATATTTCAAGCTTTTTAGCGATCGATTTAAATTAGTTCAAAGAGACGACGATAATAACTTGCGCAGCTTTGACAGTGATTTCCTGTTGCAAAAAAAGAAGCAGTCGCAAGGAGATGAATGGTCAGTTTCTGTTGATAATATTCCAATTAGTTACTTACTCACTGTGATAAAGCCTTTTTTATTGGTAGAGCATATTGAGTGGGCCAACGGCCTGGATCCGAAAGGGCATATAAATCATTTCGAACTGTTAGCATTACATAATGAAGAATCATTCAAAGCGCAAAAAGCCGATATTGAATTAAGCAATCTGGTTGTCAAAGAGTATCAGCAAATTCCAGCACTCGAAATTAATCAATTACAAATTGCGGATGAAAACGCTCAGTGGCGAGTTAAGCTTAACAGTTATGATTCACAGTTTGCTAAAAGTGATTGGTTAAAGGCACCTGTAGTTCTGGAGCAATTAGTCTTTGACGGGCTTGTTGAACTGGATGAAACGATCAATATCAACATTGATGAATTGATTATTAAAAACCAAGATCTTAATATTAAAGCACAGGGATTGGTTAGTCTGAATGAAGGTGATAGCGGTAAGATTGATACGGAAGTAGCGTTATACGCTGAAGCGAAAGATTTGAAAATTGCTGAGCTACATAAATATTGGCCTCGCCAGGGTATGAAAAAGAAGGCCGTTGACTATTTAGATATGAGCCTGAAAGGTGGCGTGGTAGAACGTGCGAAGTTAGTATGGCGTGGCGGAGTTGAGGCATTTCCATATCAGGATGAGAGCGGTCAGTTTTATGTTGAAGCTAAAGTTCGTGATGCGCTTTTTAAGTTTGATCCTGAATGGCCACAGGCTGAACAGCTCAATGCAACAGCAATTTTCGATAATGATGAAATGCGTATTGTGGCGGAAACAGGGCAGTTGCTAGGTAGCACAGTCAATAGCGCTTCGGCGACTATTGACTCTTTCAGTAACGATATTTCTATGCTGACTATTCATGTCGATGGGAATGTTAGTAGTCAATCGTATGCGCAACTCCATCAGAATTCTCCGCTAAAAGATAAACTGGGTGAGGCGGTAACGGACTTTGTTTTCGCCCAACCGATTAATCCCAAGTTGGAAATTACTATTCCGTTAGGAAACGATGTTCCAGCCAGTATTAAAGGTTCTATTCCACTGAATGGTCATACTATTAGCTATAAGGATTTCCCTGTAAAATTAAGACAGGTCGGTGGTTTTATTCATTTTACGGATGACGGTGCTTTTTCAGAAGCTCTTCATGCCAGCTTATGGGGTAACTCATTCGCAATTAACGTCAAGGTTGATGAGTTCACCAATGATTCCGACTTGGTAACAATTGATGCCAATTCTGATTTTGCCATCAATAACATATTTACATCACAAAAAATCGAATCACCCTTAACTATAAATGGGGCAAGTCAACTTATTGTTCGCTACCGAATCGATCAGGAAGAAAAACAATCTTTAATTGTACGTACTGATTTGAAGGGTACAGAAATCATTGGTCCTGATTGGTTGAGTAAGGAGAAAGCTGAAACTTCTGATGTGTTAATAACATTGTTTGAATCAGCAGGTAAAATCAATAGTAGGGCGATTTATCGAAATACTATTTCTTCTCGGTTAGCTTTCTCAACTGATTCCATGAATGATCTAAATGGCGTGATTGCTCTTGGCAATCTGGCGACGCAAAACATACAGGCACCTGAGCAAGGCGTGGCCATTCGAGGTCAGTTTAATGAGATCAAAAGTTATGACTGGATAAATAGTCTGCAGTTTAAAGGTGAGCAGTCCTTTAAGTGGCCGCGTTGGATTGATCACATTGATGTAAGAACACCGCTGTTTGATATAGCAGGGCAGAAGCTGCATGAAGTGCGTTTAACCGATGAAGTTCTGGCTGGCGAATATTTGCGCTTCAAGGTTACAGCCGAAGAAGGTCAGGGGAGTTTGACGCTTTACGAAGATGGCCGTAAGAGAGTTCAGATTGATGAGTTGGATATTAAGTTAGAGCCTTTTAGTAAATTATCTGAAAGCGAAATATCACTGGATAAAAAGGCTTTGTATGATTGGCAGCTAGAGTGTGCCTCCTGCCGTATTAATGGTATCGATACGGGCTTTTTGACCTTGGTTACACAAAAAGCTGAAGGCGGAGTGACCATTCAAGGCGACAGTAAAATAGAAGGCTTATTGTCAGCTTATCTTGAGGGCAGTTGGCTGGGTGACGTCAGTAACGTCAAAATAAATTTTTCCTCGCCAAATGCAGGACGACTATTGCAACGCTGGGGTTATGGTGATGGTATTCGAGATACCAGTACTAACGGTAGCCTTGATCTAAGCTGGTCTGGTGGATGGCATAAGTTTGAGCTTAATCAGAGTAATGGAACCTTTAATGTTAGTACTGGCCAAGGGGTTGTTCGTGAGTTGAGTGACAGGCAGGCCAGGGTATTCAGCTTGCTGTCTTTGCAAAGTTTACGTCGCCGTTTATCGCTTGATTTCAGTGATCTATTTGAGGATGGTTTCTTCTACGATTCAATCAATGGTCGCTTTACAATAAAAAAAGGCATCGTTTATAGTGAAAACGTTTCAATTAATGGTGCCACGGCGGAAGTTACTATTACCGGATATACCGATCTGGTTAATAATAAAGTTGATCAAAATGTTTTAGTTATTCCAAAGTTAGGATCCAGTTTACCAGTTTTAGCAGGTTGGGCAATCGAACCAACTACAGGTTTAATCATGCTGCTCATTAATAAAATTTTCGAGCCGGTGCTAGATGTTGTTGTGAGTATTGAGTATAAAATCAAGGGTGATCTTGATAATCCCGAAGTGATTGAGTTGGATAAAAAATCAAAAGAGATTGTAATTCCTGACGAAGAACTTTTAGAAGAGGCTGAGGATCAGCCAATCATGGATAGTGAACTTATTAATCAAGAGCAAAGTCCAGAGCAAGATAGCCAGAGTAGTGATAGTGAGCAATCAGCGATTGAAAAGGAAGTGCAAGCACTAGAAGATGATAGACCAAAACAAACTCGAGAGGAGGATGGAAATGACAAGTAGCGTTAAGGTTGCTTTAATTCAGATGACCTCATCCAGTGAGGTCGATGATAATCTTGCTAAAGCAGAGAAGCTGATAGAGTCTGCTGCGGCACAAGGTGCCCAATTCATTGTATTGCCCGAAAGCTTTGCTTTGATGGAAAAATATAATGGGCAAAAGCTCGAACATGTTGAACGCGATGGCCAGGGAAAAGTTCAAGACTGGATGTCTTCGCTGGCAAAGAAATTAAAGCTGGTATTGGTAGGCGGCACCATAGCCGTTGAGTCTGAGATTGAAAATAAACCCTATGCGCGTTGTTATGTTTATCAGGAAGACGGTAGCCTTCTAGCTCACTACGACAAAATACATTTATTTGATGTGTCGGTGAAAGAGGGAGAAAGTTACTCAGAGTCATCCAATACTCTCGCTGGATCTGAACCTGTGACGTTTAATTGGCAAGGTATTACCTTTGGCTGTTCCGTCTGTTATGACTTACGTTTTCCGGAGTTATATCGTTATTATCAGACCCACAATGTGGATGTCATTCTGGCACCTTCAGCATTTACTCTCGCCACAGGCAAGGTACATTGGAAGCTGTTGTTACAGGCGCGGGCGGTTGAGAATTTGGCTTTTGTAGTCGCCCCAAATCAAACCGGTACCCATGATAACCAAAGAAAAACTTTTGGTCATAGTATGGTGATTGATCCATGGGGTGAAGTCATTGATGAGTTGCAAGAAGATGAAGGTATATCGATCGCAACGTTAAATATCAATAAGATTGATATGATCAAAGAAAAATTCCCTGTGCACCTGCACCGCAAATTAATGAGTTAATTAAATGAATTCCCTAATCAAACAAGTTGAACAGCGTATATTTGAAGAGTCTGATCTAAGCATCGCAGTACTGGAAGATGCTATTCGAAAGCTACACCGATTTGATATTAGTTACTCAGACATTTTCATTCAAGAAGTTCAACATCAGTATTGGCAGCTCGAAGATGGGATCGTTAAAGATGCCAGCTTCAATTTAAATAAAGGTCTTGGCGTGCGTGCGATTGAAGGTGAGAAAACCAGCTTTGCCTATGCCAACCAGTTACAAACTACGGCACTTGATAATGCGATAAGTGCTGCCACCAGTATGAGCAGAGCCAGAAAACAAGGCGCTGTATCTTTTAATCGCTTAGATCCCAAGCAACTCTACACTAGTCAGCCTGTTTTGTTTGCTGTCGAGCAGCAACAGAAAATTGATTTATTACGTCAGCTTGATGCAAAGGCGCGTCACCTTGATGAGAAAGTTCAACAAGTAATTGTTAGCCTTTCAGCGGTTGATGAACAAATGATGGTGCTGGCAAGTGATGGCGTTATTGCTGCCGATATTCGGCCCATGATTCGGTTGAATGTTTCAGTCATTGTTGAACATCAGGGCCGCCGGGAGCGAGGTAGTGCAGGATTAGGTGGACGTTACGATTGGCAGACCTTGTTAGAAGCTAATCTGGATGATTTGGCACAAACTGCTGTAACACAGGCTTTAATTAACTTAGATGCTATTGAAGCACCTGCCGGGTTAATGCCCGTCGTGTTAGGTAATGGCTGGCCGGGTGTTTTGTTGCACGAAGCGGTGGGTCATGGATTGGAAGGGGACTTTAATCGCAAAGGCTCTTCTGCCTATGCGGGCAAGATTGGGCAAAAAGTTGCCTCTGATTTATGTACAGTGGTTGATGACGGAACATTGCCCAATCAACGTGGCTCTTTAAGCGTTGACGATGAGGGTACAGTAAGCCAGTCAACAGTGCTGATAGAGAATGGTGTGCTCAAAGGCTATATGCAAGATAAGCACAATGCACAACTTATGGGACAAAAGGCTACTGGCAACGGACGTCGAGAGTCTTATGCTCACTTGCCGATGCCACGAATGACCAATACCTATATGATGTCTGGCGAATCCGATCCGCAAGACATTATCAAAAGCGTTAAGAAAGGGATCTATGCGCCGAATTTTGCCGGCGGGCAAGTTGATATTACATCAGGGAATTTTGTGTTCAGTGCCAGCGAAGCTTACTTGATTGAAGATGGCAAAATCACCGCACCCATAAAAGGTGCCACATTAACGGGTAACGGCCCAGAAGTTTTAAAACGGGTCAGCATGGTCGGCAACGATAGCATGCTCGATCCAGGCATTGGCGTTTGTGGTAAAGATGGACAAAGTATCGCCGTCTGCGTAGGTCAACCTACTTTAAAAGTCGATCAAATGACGGTTGGTGGGACAAAGGTTTGATGTTTAGCCTTCTTCACTAAACTGCATATTATCGCGCAGGTAGCGAAACAGTTCGCGTTGGAATTTAGGGGCTTTATCAAGCTCCTTTTCTTTTTGCGCACTACGAACCATTTGACGTAGTTGTTGGCGGTCGAGGGTTGGCTCAAGTTGCAGTAGTTCGAAGGTGGCTGTGTCGCCTTCATTTATCAGACGGTCGCGCCATTGTTCTAGCAGGTGTTGTTTGCGTACTTCCAGTTGATGATACTGATCGGTTAATGCCAGCTCTGCTTTGATGCCATCTAAATCTTCGTCACGTAATACTTTACCAATGTACTTTATTTGGCGTTTTCTGCCCGTATGGTGACTGATTTTACGACCTTCTTTAATGGCTTTAAGACAGTTTTCCGACAAAGGTAACTTGTCCAGTAATGTCATGGGAATTTCCAATAGACGTTCACCAAGTTCGGTTATTTCAAGCAATTCTTTTTTGACTTGGGTTTTGGATTTTTCAGTGGATTCTTGATCGTCTTGGTGTGTCATAATTTTGTTATCGAGTGATTAGTTGCTGTTCGAATGGTTGCTTTAGGCTGTTGTCAAAATTGCAAACTTGCTTTGATGAAGGCTATGGTTTTTGGGTCCCAAATTGTGCTGCTATCAAAGTAGGAGCTATCATTGATATTGTGCTGCAATACCAGAGATAAAGATAGCTCTTTATCATCTATCGGGAAGCTATGGCTTATGCGAGCATCCCAGCGTTTGAAATCAGAGCGATTTTCCATATCTTGCAAATAATAAGCAGTGCTTACCTGAAGCTGCTCAGTTAGATGATGTTGGTACATCAAGGATAAGGTTTGCTTGGGCGCCTGATGGCGTAAGCTTCTTCCAGAGTCAACTTCAAGGTCCAGATAACTATAACTGAACCATAAACGGCTATCGCCGGTAAACTTATAATCAAGCTGTAAATCAAGCCCTTTGCTGGTATAGCTATTTGCATTTCTTGGGTCGTAACCATCTAATCCAAATAACCCATCAATGGTATGATTTAATGTGTCATGAAAAACTTTTATGTCGAAGTTAAGTTCATTGCCTGCTCGATAGAACCAGCCAATTTCCCGAGAAAGGATGGTTTCAGGTCTCAGGTTACCCATGGCTTGTGGGGTCTGGTAGAAGGTTGCAAAATTGTCGCTGCCATTAACTGGTGTAGATAAGTTGCGTAAAATGTACTGGCGATGACCGCTTTCTTCATAAAAATCTGGGTTGCGTGTACCCTTAGCTAAAATAAACCGCCAGGATGAATGCCTACTAGCTAGATAATTTAAAGCAATTCTTGGTGAAAATTCACCGCCTACAAAGTCATCATGTTCATACATGCTACCAATATTAAGCAAAGCATTTTCAGTAAAGCGCCATTCAAGATTCGCAAACAAGCGGTGAATATCGTTATGCAGTTTTCTATCAAAGAATGACTCACCCCGAATACTGTCCCGGCGCGAACTAAAGCCTGACACCAGGCGGGTCTCTGGGCTAAAGGTGTAAGTGTCCTGCAGCTCTATTTCCCACTTACTCTCATCAAAGTTCTGGTTTGCCGTACCGCAGGAAACGGTATTGCCGAGCTGCATAAATCGAGCAATAACTTGTTGAGTGAGTAGGGCCGCTTCGGGCGTACCTGGGTTGGGTAGCGGTGAGCCGCTTGAAATAGCGGCAATAAGCTGTTCGGTATAAAGTGGATCAGAGTTATATAAAGCACCCAGTTCATTGGTCAGAAATATGGCTGGTGGACAGGTTTGCCACTCTTCATTAACCGAATCCTGACTGTAATTAGCATTAAGTTTAATTTCATGTTCTTCAGTTAAATGGCGATCCCAAATTAGCTGAGCAAAACCATCATTAGTGGTTTTAGTATGAAATGGTTCTGTCTGATATACATCCAGTAGATCTTGATCCTCATCGGCCTGACTGTAGCCAAAGATAAATCGCCATTGCTCCTCGTGGGTTGGATTAAACACCATATCACCACGGAAATAATCGGTTGCGTGGTCGTCATAGCGCTCAGTGCCATTGCGCTGTAGATCGAATCCATCATCACTATGGTGGCCGACAGTCATGCGGTAGCTGAAATCTTCGGATTGGTTGGCTATTCGAACTGAACCATCGAGAATCCCCTTATTACCAACTGTGGCTGTGGCCTGGTTGCTGGCAACATCGGCCGGGTGTCGGCTGATGATGTTAATGACACCCAGGAACGAATTTGCTCCATAGGCGACAGTATTAGGTCCTCGAACCACTTCTATTCGTTCAACATCGTCAATGGAAAGCGACATGCTGCCCCACAAAACACGCGACAGGGCGGGTTTAAAAACAGAACGACCATCGACCAATACTTGAAGGCGTCGCGAAAAATCGGTGTGTAGGCCATGAATACTGACTTCGGGGGTATTACCACTCACATAGCCCACATTCATTCCAGGAACCAGGCGCAGCGCTTCGACGATGTTACGTGCACCAGAAGCCTCAATTAATTCACGGTCAATGATAGTGACGGATGCTGGGGTCTCAGCCTGGGGCTGCTCCAATCGAGTTGCGGAGAGAATTGTGGGTAACTGATCATCGAATAAATCAGTGTCGGTGGCAGGTTCAACGGCGTAACCATTTGCGGACAAGAGTAATGCGGAGATTGTCACTAGCAACTTCGATGGGGTCATGATTTAGCCATAAAAAAAACCAGTTCTCATTCTTTACAATCTAATATGTTAAGTCAAGTTTTGTCCTTACCCAACAAACACTTATAATAGCCTTCTTTTCGACTTATTAGTGGAGTGCCGAGTGGCTGCTGACAATCATTTAACTTTAAAACAAATTGCTGGGCAACAGACTATGACCGAGCAGCAATTCCGCCTGATGGTACAGGTTGCCTTACAGCAGGCCGCAGATGCTGGAGCAGACCAGTCCGAAATTTGGTGTTACAACACCATTGGTAACAGCATTGAGGTACGACAGGGAGAGCTCGAAACACTTGAGTTTAACCAGGATAGCCATTTCGGCATTAATGTGTATTTTGGCCAGCGCAAAGGTACTGTGTCAATTAACGACTTGACTGAAACGGCTGTACATAAAGGCGTGCAGGCGGCATGTGAGATTGCGGCATTTACTGAGCCGGATCCTTTTGCTGGGTTGGTTGATAAGGAGTTAATGGCCACTGAGTTTAAAGATTTGCAGTTGGATCACCCCAATGATCTGACTATTCCACAAATGGTTGAGTCGGCCAAAGCCTGCGAGGCTGTGGCCTTAAAGGACGCAAGAATCAAACAATCAGAAGGTGTCAGTAGCTATAACCATCGTTCGGTATCCTTATATGCTAATAGTTATGGGTTTATCGGGGCTAACCACACCACTCGATTTAGTTTGTCCAATTCTGTAATCGCTGAAACTGACAATGGCATGATTCGCGATGGTTATTACACCATTGGGCGTGATGTGGCTGATTTGTTGAGCCCCGAAAACGTCGGTGAGCTGGCAGCTGAGCGGGTTATCAATAAGCTTAAGCAGGGCAAAATCCCATCGGGTAATTATCCTGTTATTTTTAATGCGGAACTGGCTCGTGGACTTTGGTCTCACATGCTGTCTGCACTTAAAGGTGCGGCTTTATATCAAAGAGCATCTTTTTTACTGGATAAAAGAAATCAGCTAATCCTGCCTGAATTTGTTCAAATTGAAGAAGATCCATTTTTACTCAAGGGTTTCGGCAGTGGTAACTATGATAGCGATGGCGTCGCGACCAGGAAACGGGATATCGTGGTGGATGGTGTCTTAAAGGACTATTTCCTGAGTGGCTACTCAGCGCGCCGTTTAGGCTTACAGACCACAGGTAACGCAGGTGGTATTCACAATATTATTATCAAGTCTATGGATGTTTCCTTGCAGGACACGATGAAGCAACTGGGATCGGGATTATTGCTGACTGAAGTGATGGGGCAGGGCGTGAATACGGTCACCGGTAATTATTCTCGTGGAGCCAGCGGTTTTTGGTTTGAAAATGGTGAAATCCAGTTTTTTGCGCAAGAGTTAACTATTGCCGGTAACCTCGAGACAATGTTCAAAAATATTGTGGCGATTAGCAATGATGTAGATGACCGTTCGAGTATTTTGACTGGATCCGTTGCTATAGAAGGAATGATGGTTGCTAGCTAGTGACATGCTAGCCATCAGGAACAGAGCAGTTAAGCAAAAAACAGGGTCGCTAAACCGAGCAGGGCGAAGAAGCCGGCAACGTCAGTTACAGTGGTAAGTACCACCCCACCAGCAATGGCTGGGTCTATATTGATTTTCTTTAAAAACAGTGGCAATACAGCGCCACTGACTACACCGGTGACCAGATTGAACAGCATGGCGCCGCCAATGGTAATGGCTAAATGGAGGTGGTTAATTCCTGATTCTTTATAGTAGGAGTAGCCGTAAACTAAGGCAGCAATCACTAGCGCCCACAAGATGCCGTTGATAATACTGACCGCTAATTCTTTCTTTAACAGGTAGCCTTTATTGCCTTCTCCAATATGGCCCAGTGACATACCACGAATAACTAGAGTCAGGGTTTGAGTTCCTGCGATACCGCCCATGCTGGGAACGATGGGCAGGAGAACGGCCAATAGGGTTACCTGGGCAATGGTCTTTTCAAATAGACCAATCACCAACGCTGCGAGAATTACAGTGAGCAGGTTGATACCAAGCCAAATAGCACGTTTTTTTGCTGTGGCGGCGATTTTACCAAAGGTATCTTCTAGCTCATCCAGGCCCGCCATCGACATTAAGGAGTGATCGGCTTCTTCACGGATAACATCAACTACGTCATCAATGGTGATACGGCCCAGTAAACGGCCATTCTCATCCAGTACCGGTGCTGAAACCAAATCGTGACGCTCGAATATTTGAGCCACTTCAGTTTCAGGCATATCAACCGGAATGGTAAAGGTTTCGCGATCAACAATTTGAGTAATGGGTGTATCAGGATCACAGGTCAAAATAGCGCTGATCGGTACTGATCCAACTAACACATCGCGCGAGTCGACCACATACAAGTGGTCAGTATTGGGTGGCATGTTGCCACGAATTCTTAAATAGCGAAGCACTACTTCCACCGAAACCCGAGGTCGGATCATGATGGTGTCGATGTTCATTAAGCCACCAGCCGAATCCTCAGGATAGGAAAGGGCATGCTCAATCTGGGCTCGATTCTGCTCGTCCAAGAGACGAAGAACCTGGTTACTAATGTTCTGCGATAGGTCGCCGAGAATATCTACAACATCATCGGTATCCAGATCAGCCAGCGCATTAGCCAGCTCCTGTGGCTGCATCTGCTCAATGAAAGTCTGACGGATTTCATCATTAAGGTGTTGTAGAACGTCACCTTCGCGTTCTTTATCCAGCAATTGCCAGATAACATTACGAACGCGGGGCGGTGTTGATTCAAGAAGGTGTGCGATATCTGCTGAGCGTAATTCCTCAAGCAGATTTCTAACAGGAATAAGATGCCCACTGTCCAGCGCATTATTTAAGAGCTGAAGCTGTTCCTGACGTGTTTGAGTTGCTTGTGTCTCCGCCATAGGTGCATCTTACTGGTTGATTTTGCTAGTATTCTAACGCAGATTTACTATCGCTGGCTATGACACTTGTAGAATTTACAAATTTTTATCGAGCTGTCGGTGTTCGATTGAAATATTGGGGTAAAGAAGCTTCAGAGCCTTGGCTAGTGTTTCCACCATATAAACTGAACGGTGACGACCACCGGTGCAGCCAATCGCGCAGGTAAAGTAACTGCGGTCCTGTTTGCTGAACTCGGGAATCCAGGTGGAAAAGAAAACTTTTAGCTGCCAGGTGTATTCCATCACAATAGAGCTTTGCTCAAGAAACTGCTGGATAGGTTGGTCTTTGCCAGTGAAATCTCTCAGCTCTGGATCCCAATAGGGATTGGGTAAGCAGCGCACATCAAATACAAAGTCGGCATCTTTAGGCGCACCATGCTTAAACCCAAAAGAGACCAGACGGATATCCATCGATTGACCTTTGTCACCGCTAACCCTGTCACGCAATCGCTCACGTAATTCATGAGGTGAAAGTTCTGAAGTATTAATTACAAGATCAGCTGAGGCGCGTACTGGTTCAAGCAGTTTTCTTTCTTCTTTAATAGCATCACGAAGGGAAAGGCCACGACTGGTTAGTGGGTGGCGGCGACGTGTTTCGCTGAAGCGCTTCAATAATATACTTTCATCTGCATCAAGGAATAATGTTTTAGCCTGCGGTGCTTCTATTTTTATGTTGCTTATTTCTTCAGAAAAATGCTCAAGGTCATGGCGATTGCGAGCATCAACTCCAATCGCAATATCCTCATTGCGCAGAATATGATCATTAATGACGTTTAGAGTTAAGCTCAAGGGCAAGTTATCGATACAGTAATATCCCATATCCTCCAGTGCCTTTAGAGCAACAGACTTCCCCGAGCCTGAACGGCCGCTGACTATCAATAATTTCATGTGCTAACTTCTTTCTCTTTGTCTTTCTCTTTGTCTTTCTGTTTGGTGTTTTTGGCTATAGCAGACTCTATAATCTCATATAAAGCCTGATTATTGTGAGCATGGCGTATTTGAGCACATACCATATTATCTTTCAAAACTTCAATTAATCCATCTAGTCCCTCTAACTCCTGAAAGTTAAAATCTTTCGGAACAATTAAAGCAAAAATGATATCAACGGGTTCCTGATCGGGTGCGTCAAACACGGTTGCCTGATCGAGAGTGATAAAGGCTGCTACTGGAACTTCGCACTCTTTAAGTCGACCGTGCGGTAAGGCAACACCATTACCTATTGCCGTTGTGCCGAGTTGTTCTCTAGCAAACAGTGCTTTTAATAACAGGAATGGTTCGAATTGTGAGTTGTTCTCTGCAAAAAGGTTAGCGATAAATTGTAACGCTTTTTTTCGGCTTGTAGCTTGCGCCCCGAGCACACAAAGCTCGGGGGCAATAACATTTTCAATATGCATAAGGTTAATGACGCGTCATCTTTTCCTTATGTTTTATCACTTGTCTATCCAGTTTATCAATCAATAAATCAATCGCGGCATACATATCCTCTGACTCACTGTTGGCAAAAATCTCTCCTCCGTTTACATGTAAGGTCGCTTCAGCAATTTGGCGAACCTTTTCGACACTGAGTGTCACGTAAACATTATTAATATGATCAAAGTGACGCTCTAATTTTGCGAATTTTTCGTCTACGAAATCTCTTAAGGCATCAGTGATATCAAGGTGACGACCAGTTAGATTGATTTGCATAAGAATTATTCCTTCTATCGAATAGTTTAAGAATTTGTGAATAACTTGCGTTGACCTGAAGGTAGAATATTCAAGGCTTCGCGGTATTTTGCAACCGTTCTCCGCGCTATCGCAATTCCTTCTTCTTGTAACATCTTGGCAAGCTCTATATCACTCAAAGGTTTGCGGGAAGGTTCCGCTTTAACGTATTGTTTGATTTTGTTTTTTATTGCTTTCGATGACCATTCACCTCCTTGGGTTGATGGAACTGCATTAGAAAAGAAGTATTTCAACTCATAGATGCCATTCGGCGACTGTAGAAATTTATCGCTACAAGCGCGCGAAATGGTTGATTCATGCAACTTGAGATCCTCAGCCAGATCTTTTAATCGCATTGGTCTTAATGCTGACTCGCCGCAATCAAAAAAGTTCTGTTGGTGTTGCACAATCCAGTCAGCTACTCGTTTTAGGGTATCATTTCGTGCTTCGATACTTTGCATGAACCAGCGTGCCCGTTGAAGATTTTGCTGTAAATAGTGCTTATCGCAGGTTTTGTTAGACTGGCGAAGAGCCTGTGCATACTGATGATTAATATCCAGTTGTGGGGCATTGTTACTTGCTAATTGCGCAAGCCAGCTACCCTGAAGGTTGTAAACCAGAATATCAGGGCGAATATATTCAGTGACCTCACCAATGTACTGATGGTTAGGTTTGCTCCTGAGGCACTGAATCACTGATAAAGCATCATCCATTTCTTGCTGAGTAAGAGAAAGGCGTTTTATCAGTTTTGAGTAATGATGCTTGCACAAGTAGTCAAAATGATGATGAACCAATCTTTGAGCTAGCTCAAGAGCTGACTCAAGAGCTGACTGTTGCGGGTTGCTCGTATTGTTAATGGCTAATTGAAGCTGTAACAGTAAAAACTGTTGCAGGTTAGAGCTTGCGCATCCGAGTGGTTCGAGTTGTTGAACTTGATGGATGACCGCTTCAACTTCATCTGGATCAAACCGATGCTCAAAGTCTTGTTTGATCTGCTCTATAATTTCCTGATGGGAAACGGTTAAAAATCCAGCATCATCGATATTCTCAATGACGTAGTATGCAATCTCCATATCGGCTCGACTTAATGATGACATCTGTATTTGCCATTCAAGGTGTTCACGTAAACCAATGCTTTCCTGGAACTGGTTCTCAAGATTACTCTCACCATCATTATGGATTGAGTAAGTCGAGTGATGTTGACCTGAATCAATGTGCCGTAAGTTAGCCAGCGATCCAATATTGTTGGTGTCTCGGTTATTCGGAAATACTGTTGGCAAGGGAGAAACATCAAGCTCTGAATTCGAAACTGAGCTCGCAGCTTCCGGTTCACAGTAACTATCATCAAGGAGGGTCAAAAGTGGGTTATTATCGAGCTGATATTGGATCTCTTGCTGTAACGCCAACTGGGAGAGTTGTAACAGTTTAATGGACTGTTGTAACTGAGGATTCAGTTTCAGTTGTTGGCTAAGACTTAACTGGAGATTTGGATTCATTGAAGTAAGTTTACCAATCTTTGCCTTTTAAAATGTCCTTTAACTACAAATTACTCCTAGTGGACTTTTGTTGCAAGGGCTTATTAGTTTTCTGCGAATCGGTAAACGCTATTTCAAGAGGTTATGGAAGGTTAGCCATGAAAACTACATCTTGAAATGCTCTCCTAAATATCGCTTCTTGACCAGTTCATTGGTTAACACTTCGGCTGGGGTTCCAGAGGCAATGATGTTACCGCTATCAACGATGTAAGCCTGCTCACAAACATCCAGTGTTTCACGCACATTGTGGTCTGTGATTAACACGCCTATGCCACGTTCTTTAAGCTGAATGATGATGGTTTTGATATCCAGCACTGAAATAGGGTCGACACCAGCAAATGGCTCATCCAGCAAAATAAATTTAGGGTCGTTAGCTAAAGCTCTGGCGATTTCGACACGACGACGTTCACCGCCGGATAGGCTCATGCCATGACTTAAACGAATATGCTCAATATGGAATTCTGACAGTAACTGATCCAGCTTTTCTTCGCGTTGTTTGCTGTCCAAGTCTTTGCGCAGCTGTAAAATGGCCATGATATTGTCTTCTACTGACAACTTTCGGAAGATAGAAGCTTCCTGTGGTAAGTAGCCAAGACCTTTTTTGGCGCGGGTGTGCATAGGATCGGTAGTGATATTGTCTTCACCGAGAAAAATCTGCCCGCCATCAGATGGAACCAGACCAACGATCATGTAGAACGAGGTGGTTTTACCGGCGCCATTCGGACCCAGTAAGCCGACTATCTGCCCCTGATTCACTTCAAGCGACACATTTTCAACGACTTTTCGTTCTTTGTAGCTTTTGGCCAGGCGTCTGGCTTGTAGCGAAATCATTATTGCTTCTCTTGTTGGCTTTGTTCTGGCTCTGTTTCTGTTTCGTTCGATGGTTCAGAGTCATCAGAAGTTTGTTCTGTTGTGTTGTCCTGCGCCCAGAAGAATTCTGTTTCGACTCTCTGTTCGCCGCTATCATTTTTACCAGCGGATATCACTTTGCTGGCACCGTCATAGGTCAAAAAGGCCGCTTTCATGTTGGAGTCGCCTTGCTGCAACTTAACATTGCCAACCAGTTCAGTTTGTTTATCTTTACCATTTGAACGAAGCTGATCGGCGGTGGCAAAGATTGCCGGTTGGCTGGGTTGTTCTAACCTGAACTCAGTTGGGTTGCCGCTGAGCACAAATCCAAAGCCCTCAGTGACTCCCTGGTTGGCTGTTAGTTGCTGTCCGAGCAAAGTTAGAGCATCAATTCCGGATGACTGTACAATCTTTATATCACCACTGGCGGATAATTCACCGGTCTGTTGGCGATAGACTATTTTAGGCGCATCAATATCGGTGGTTTCACCGGTCACATCCACATAGTGAATTTTGACAGGATTACCCAGCGCAGTAATAGTGCCGGCATTTTCACCTTGCTTGGTTAATGAGTCGGCATGAATAGTCATATTGCCATGTTCATAAATTACATTATCACGATAAACAATAATATTATTTTGTACGTCAAGGTTGGATTTATCTGAACGCAAACGTGACTTTTCCAAAGTCGCAGCCTGGACAAATGACATGGTTAAAAGTGAGCTTAGCGACAAAGCACACATAAGAAGACGGGACTTCATAATTCTTCTGTAAAGACCTCGGATTTAAATTCTATATTATTGGTACGCAAATCAGCTTGCATGCCTTTTGCGGTCATTCTAAAACGTCCATCGATTAATTCAATCGGTGCATCAGTAAATGCAGTTTCCGATGCAAAGTCAATTTTTAAGACCGGCATCGTTAACAATACATTAGATTGAGCAGGTTGTCGTTCCAGTTCAACGGTAACATTTCCTTCAAGAATTAACTGCTCACTTAGCTCATTGCTGATCGCCTTTTTAGAACTCACTGTCCAGCTTGGATTTTGGTCATCATTAAATCGCATGACGGGTTGTTCCAGGTGGGTTTGCATAATGTCTTTGTAATGCAAAGTTTTGACAGTAGTAAAAGAACGTAGTGGCTGACCGGATTTGTCAAACTCAATAGTTTCAGTATTTGAAAGATAGTAATCTGGATTGCTGGAGATTTCGACAAAGTCTGGTTTGGGCTCAGTTGAGCGATCCCACCAGTAAGCAATAGCAAAAGTTGCCGGGACCAGAAGCCACAGCATGGAGCGACCTTTTAAAAAGGTCACTGCTTAACTCCAGATGGTTGAGCTTTGGTGAGATAGTCTTGGTGAATGGCTTCCAGCTTATTCTGGCTGTGAAGAATTAAATCACACACTTCGCGAACGGCACCGAAGCCACCATTGTTTTGCGTAATCCAGTCTGCGTGCTGTTGCATTAACCAGTGGCCGTCAGCAACAGTGACGCCCAGGCCCACCTGAACTAATAATGGAAGATCCGGTAAATCATCACCAATGTGGCAAATCTGCTCGGGTTGTACCGATAGATCTTTACACAAGGTATCAAACGCTTCCTGTTTGTTCGATTGACCTTGATAATAATGTTCAATGCCAAGTTCCTGACAGCGCTTTTCGACAATTTTAGAATTACGTCCGGTTATAATGGCAACTGCAATACCTGACTTTTGTAGACACTTGATGCCAAAGCCATCTTTGATGTTGAAGGTTTTTAATTCTTCGCTGTTGTTGCCGATAATAACTTGGCCATTACTGAGGACACCATCAACATCGCAAATCAATAATTTTATGTTGCTAGCTTTATTTAAAACCTGTTCTGGGTAATTTGGGTCTTGTATTAAAGTGCTCATTAAACCACCCCGGCTTTAAGTAAGTCGTGCATGTGAATAACACCCAGTGGCTTATCATTACTATCAACCACGATTAAAGAGGTAATACTGCTTTCTTCCATTAGATTGACTGCGTCTACCGCTAAGGTTTGAGTTTTAACCGTTTTGCACCCTTTAGTCATGACATCCCCAATTGGTGCATCAATATCCACGTCGCGTTCAAAAGCGCGACGCAAATCACCGTCGGTAAAAATCCCCAACAAATTTCCCTGCTTATCAGTCACCGTTGTCATACCCATGCGCTTATCGGTCATTTCAAACAGGGCGTTACGAATCGAAACGTCGGGTTTAACAGAGGGGAAACTGCTTCCACTATGCATCAAATCGTCGACCTGCAGAATGAGGCGTTTACCTAGGCTACCACCGGGATGGGACAGAGCAAAATCATCAGGGGTGAAACCTCTGGCTTCCAGCAAGCTCACTGCCATGGCATCGCCAAGCGCTAGCACAGCGGTGGTTGAGGCAGTTGGTGCGAGATTATGCGGGCAGGCTTCCTGTTCCACTTGAACTTTAATATGCAAGTCGCTGGCTTTGGCCAAGCTTGAACTATCGTTACTGGTGATTGATATGAGTTCAATGCCACGGCGCTTTATTACTGGAAGCAAGGCGGTTACTTCGTGGGTTTCGCCAGAATTAGACAGCGCGATAACCACATCAAGTTCACCAATCATTCCTAAGTCACCGTGGCTGGCTTCTGCAGGATGAACAAAAAATGCAGGTGTACCTGTGCTGGCCAATGTAGCAGCCATTTTGCTACCGATATGGCCTGACTTCCCCATACCAATAACCACTACTTTGCCTTGGCAGTTGAGTAGTTTATGACAGGCGGCAACAAAGGTTTTGTCCAGTTGTTGTTTTAGATTGGTGACAGCAAGAGTTTCTATATCAATAACGCGCTCGGCGCTTGCCAGAATTTGCTGTTCCAGATTTGAGTCATTCATTGACGGTACCGTTGTTGGTTTTAATATTTTCAACCAGTTAGAAGACGCGAACTATATAATACCCAATGAAGGCGGCAAGTAAAATAGAGCCTTCGATGCGATTAATTTTACCTGGACCTCGAATTCCGTATGCCATGACAGCTAAAGCGATACTCAAAGCCAACATAACCGGGTAATCGATGGTCAGTATTTCTCTTTCGACCATGGGCGCGGCGATAAGTGCAGGAATACCTAAAACACCCAGCAAGTTGAAGATATTGGAGCCGACCACATTACCAATCGCAATTTCGTGTTCATTTTTTAACACTGCAGAAATTGAAGCAGCCAGCTCGGGCAGGCTGGTACCTAGGGCAACAATGGTCAAGCCAATCAGGGTTTCCGAAACGCCCATCTGTAATGCAAAACCACTTGCGCCTACGATTAATATCTTGGAGCTGGCGACCAGCAGTAGTAACCCCAGTACTAACCAGAAGATAGCCTTGGGGCTCGACATCATTTCAGGCAATTCATCGACAATCTCTTCGAGCATGCGGTCTTTGCTTGAACGAGATTTTATACCCATATGTACCAGCCAGATAAAATAGCAGACCAAGGTGCTTAACAGGATAATGCCTTCAATGTGTGACAGACGAAGATCCCAGAAAAAGTAAAGTACTGCGAGCGATACGATAAATAGAATTGGGATTTCACGCTTAATCATCCCTGAATTAATCATTAAAGGTCTCACTAACGCCGTGATCCCCAGTACCAACGCCACATTAGTGATGTTCGAGCCAAGAGCATTACCAATTGCCACCTCAGGGCCACATTCATCAACACCTGGCGGGCAGGTTTTAAACGAATCAAGAATCGAGACAAAGATTTCAGGTGCAGAAGAACCTATTGCTACAATGGTTAAGCCCACGATCAGACGTGATACCCCGAAATTTTGCGCAACAGCTGCTGCACCGTCGGTAAAGCGGTCCGCGCTCCAAACTAACAGGGTGATACCAACCAGAATATAGGCAATGTGTTCTATCATGGAAACCTTAGAGACGTTGAGTTTTCAATAAACGGGCTTGGCTTATTATAAAATAAGTGTGGCTTTGACTGACAAATTGAAATTGTTTCAAAGCGTTGCCCAAAGATGATGTGCGTTTGCGACAAATAAACGCGTCATTGTACAGGCTCAAGCTTTTAATGTCATTCACAGGTGTTTATCAAAGGGAATTCGGGTAAAATCACGCCACTTTAGTGCCAACATTGCTAATGATTCATACTTTTGCGTCTGTATCGGCGCAGTTTTTGGCGTTATCATGCTTGGCCATAACCTCGATAAAAGTAAGCACATAACAGATGATTGAACAGATTAAGTCCCTGATTGAGAAAGAAATTGAGTGCGAAGAGTTGCGTGTGGATGGTGATGGTAGCCATTTTCAGGTGATTATCGTCAGTAAGGCCTTTGAAGGTTTACGTAGCGTAAAGAAGCAACAGATGGTGTATGCCACTGTAAATGAACATATCGCTAGCGGTGATATCCACGCTTTGACTATTAAGGCCTATACGCCTGAAGAGTGGTCCAAAGCTAAGCACTTCCTATAAGTACCGAGTCCCTAACCATGGATAAATTATTAATTAAAGATGCTGGCCCATTAGATGGCGCTATCAAAATTTCAGGTGCTAAAAATGCTGCCTTGCCTATTTTGATGGGAGCTTTGTTGGTGGACGGTGTCACTACGATTGGCAATCTGCCACATTTGAATGATGTCACTACCACGTTAGAGCTTATGGGGCGTTTAGGTGCCAAGCTGACTATTGATGACAAGTTCAATGTTGAAATTGATAGCCGCAAAATCCACAGCCATGAAGCGCCTTATGAACTAGTTAAGACCATGCGCGCCTCAATTCTGGTATTGGGGCCTCTGCTTGCGCGCTTCGGCGAAGCGGTGGTGTCGTTGCCGGGTGGTTGTGCGATTGGCTCGCGTCCTGTGAATCTGCATATTGAAGGTATGCGTGAGATGGGGGCGGATATTGAAGTTGAAGCTGGCTACGTTAAGGCTAAATCCAATGGTCGTTTGAAAGGCGCTAAAATCGTTATGGAAATGGTCAGTGTTGGTGCAACTGAGAATTTGATCATGGCGGCGGCGTTGGCGGATGGAACTTCGGTAATTGAAAATGCCGCTCGTGAACCAGAAGTCGTTGACCTGGCTAATTTCCTAAATAGCATGGGAGCTAAAATTAGCGGTGCCGGTACTTCTGTTATTACCATCGAAGGTGTTGAGCGTATGCATGGAGGCCATCACGATGTTTTGCCTGACCGTATTGAAACGGGGACGTACCTGGTTGCAGCGGCGATGACACGTGGTCGTATTCGTTGTCGTAACACCGATCCTGATATTCTGGATGCCGTTCTGGTTAAGTTACGAGAAGCGGGGGCAGAAGTTACCACAGGGGAAGGCTGGATTGAGCTTGATATGAAAGGCAATCGTCCCAAAGCTGTCAACATCAAGACTGCTCCATACCCTGGGTTCCCAACTGACATGCAGGCCCAGTTTTGTGCCATGAATGCGGTTGCTGATGGTACTGGTACCATTACAGAAACCATTTTCGAAAATCGTTTCATGCACGTACTCGAAATGCAGCGTATGGGTGCTGACATCGCCATTGAGGGCAATACAGCGATTTGTCGCGGTGTTGAAAAGTTATCGGGCGCGCAGGTGATGGCAACTGACTTACGTGCTTCTGCAAGCCTGGTTTTAGCAGGATTATGCGCAGAGGGTGAAACTTTAGTAGACAGGATCTATCACATTGACCGCGGTTACGAAACCATTGAAGAGAAACTACAAAATCTGGGTGCCTACATTAAACGTATAGCCTAGAGTTTTTTAGTTCAATGATTATTCTGTAATAAAGAAAAAAGGGCTGATCAGCCCTTTTTTCTTTTGTCTATGGTTTATGGGGAGTAGCTTAATCTCGATAACCTAGCACAACATTTGTTTCGGCTTTTTTGCCCTCTCGATAATACTCAATAATAATCTCTTGTTTAGGTGGCAGGTTCCAAATTGCCGCCATCATATCGGCTGTGCTATTGATAGGCTGATTATTAACTTGAGTAATAATATCCAGCGCTTGTAAGCCTGCTTTATCAGCCGGGCCATTTCCGTTAATGGCTGTGATAACGATACCTTGGCCATAGGGCAATTGTTCGATGTATTCGGCCAGAGTTTTTTGTTGCTGAGGGTCAAGGCTCATCTCCTGGACAATTGAGCGGAAGTTTATGGTCATATCACCATTTAGACCAAGCCAGCCTCGCTCTACTTTGCCATGCTCGAGTAGCTCCTGTACCACGTGCTGAACATCTGCAGCTACCACTGCGAAGTTCTGGTAAGTCTTTTCCCCTGATTCATCTCGCGTACTCAAAGAGGTGATGCCGACTAACTTTCCCTCCGAATTAACCAGGGCGCCACCGGAGTTGCCCGAGCGTAGGGCTGCATCAGTCTGGATATAGTGCGAAACTCGCGAGAAAAACTTGGCACTGATAATGCCTTGAGTCACCGTTTGCTCAAATGCCATATAAGGTGTGCCAATGGCGAACACGATATCACCCACTCTACTGGTATCTTCAGTGCTTAAGGGCAATATATACTCGGGAGTGTAATTTACTTTAAGAAGCGCCAGATCGGAATCCTGATCGATACCCACCAGCTGGGCAGTAAATTTACGACCATCAAGCAACTCGACAATAGCCGATTCAGCTTTAGCCAGGACATGGGCGTTGGTCACCAGGTGACCTTCTTTATCAATAAAAACCCCTGAGCCATTATTCAAAAATGCACAAGCATTGGTGCCAGCTGGAACGCTGCGCAGATTGTTTCGGCACTCAGGGTCATTCAGGGGTAGAAGCTTGGAGCGTGCGCGGATGCTGACGACTGCGGGACGAACCTTTTCCAACATATCGGCATAACCACTGAAGGGTTTGCTGGTTGCCACAACCTGATGTTGTGGTTGTGTTGCTTGTTGGTTAGCGTCTTGAAGTGAAAAGCGGCCGGGCATAAAAACAATAAAAAGTGCCGCGATCCCAAGACCGACCAATAGGTACTTTACGATATAGCCAACAAAGGTAATAAATTGCATGGAAGCCTCGAGTTTCAGTCAATGGACTGGATACGTAAATTAATGTGATGTTTTTTCTTTCTGTGATTTTTTGGTGTCATTATCATCGATGTTCTCTGATGCAGAATTTTGCTCGGAGTTCCCTGACTTGGCATTTTTGTCATCTTCAGGCAGCCCATCTTCATTAGCTGCTACATCATGATTAGGATGATAATCGTCATCCATATCGTCAGCAGCATAGTCTCTGGGTTGTTGTGGGCCGGAGTTGTAGTCAGATATTTCCCTGGCTTCGCTATCAATAACGCTGTCTTCAAATTCTTTACCTATGTTACTACTGAGCCCTGGCAGTCCCGAGTTATTACTGCTGAGTTTTAAGTCAAATTTTCGGTTGCTCAGCTTACTGGAACTGGTCGCCAGGTGTTGATAGAGCGCCTTATATTCTTCGGTGACATTACTGAATAGGCGGGCGGTTTCGTCAAAATGATTGTTCACTTCAGCTTTTAAGGTACTAAGCTCATCATCTTTGGCTTTCAACTCCTCTGATAATGCTTTGCTATGTTGTGATTTGCCATGCCAGCGGCCAAAAAAGAAAGCAGCAGCACCAACAATAAGAAGTAAGAAGATAACTAATGGACTGGACATGAATATATATTCCTCAATCTGCCAATGTCGTCTAGGCTAAAAATTGCCTGAATCCCTGATTTGATCTTATGATACACAATATTAAGCCGAAAGTTCGAGTGGATTAATGACCTATAACACAAAATTCTTACTGACTTTGACGGGTATCTTTCTGGTGGTGTTTGCTTTATGTGCGATCAATCCTGTTGATCGCTCGGCATGGCTACTTGAGAATGTCTTGATGTTTTTATTAATTATCGGTCTCTTCGCCAGTTATAAAAAATTCCGTTTATCAAGAACTTCTTACTTTTGTATTTTTCTGTTCTTATGTTTTCACGAAATTGGTTCCCACTACACTTACTCAAAAGTTCCTTATAACGAGTGGACCGAGGCGATATTTGGCACGCCATTAAACGACTGGTTTGGCTGGGAGCGAAATCATTATGACCGTTTTCTTCATTTAGCTTATGGCTTATTGTTTGCTTATCCTATCCGAGAGGTTTTCCTGCGCGTTGTCCGGGTTAAAGGTTTCTGGGGTTATTTCTTGCCTTTGGATTTAACTTTATCGACCTCTGTTATTTATGAGTTGATCGAATGGGGCGCAGCTATGTATTTTGGCGGTGACCTGGGAATGGCCTACCTGGGAACTCAGGGTGATGTATGGGATGCGCATAAAGATATGGCCTTAGCTGGTCTTGGAGCCTTGATCGCCATGTGTGTGGTGGCCTTTATTAATTGGCGTTGGCAGAGAGACTTTGCAAGAGAGTGGAATGATAGTTTGACTCCAAAGTCAGTTAACCCTGAAACCTTATAACCTAAAAAGCAAACCGCTTAACACTTCTTAGAGAAACTTGTAGCAATTACTGTTCAAGAGGGCAGAGATGCAAAATAATAGCTGCCACTATTGTGAGGTATAAAGGTGATTCTTATGAAATCAAAGCTAATGATTGCGTTATTTGTCCTTGTTGGTCTTATGAATCAAGCTGTCGCTTATGATGACGACAAGAAGCGTGAAGAGTTGTTGAAAGAGAAAGCTGAGCTACTCAAAGAGCGTGAAAAACTTCAAAAAGAGCGTGAGAAGGGTTTACGCGAACTAGAGCGCGAAGATCAAAAAGCCTTTAAGGAGTATCAACGCGAGCAAGGAAAAGGCGATGCAGAGTCTGAGCGTGAATGGGATAAGCAGAACAAATACACGCTAAAGGAAGAGCAGGAAGTTGAAAAAAAAGCTCAAAAAAAGCAAATGGAAGCCGATACAAAGCGCGACGGTTATAGCAAATACTAGACCGCGTTGCACAAAGGTTTAAATACAAAAGAGGCTAAGGCCTCTTTTTTTATGGGCTGATTCTAATTGATATCGAGTATTGTTTTGAATGTGTCGGGCTGGCATTGGTTTCCAACCAATCATAAAACGTGCGAAAATAGCGCGCAGTATCAATTAACTTCTGAGATCAAGTGAATAAAAATCATTTCTTGATAGAAGGTGATGCTGGTCCTATCGAAGCAACTCTTGATCAGCCTGAATCGCCTGAACGTAACGCAATTGCTGTGTGTTGCCATCCCCATCCTGTACATGGCGGTGCAATGACCAATAAAGTCATCTATACGGTATCACGCACTTTGGCTGGATTGGGTATCCCTTCTTTGCGCTTTAACTTTCGTGGTGTCGGAGAGTCTGCAGGTGATTACGATGAAGGAAAGGGTGAGCAGCAGGACTTAATTAAAGCTATCGAGTGGATGCGCGAGAAATATCCAAACCGCCCTTTATGGTTAGCAGGTTTCAGTTTTGGCTCATGGATTGCTGCGCTACAAGCGAAGAGGCAAGGGGCAAACCAGTTGATTAGTATTGCGCCTCCAGTCAATCGCTTCAGTTTTGATGAGTTTGAAATACCTGATTGTCCTTGGTTGGTGGTGCAGGGCGACGCTGATGAAGTGGTTGACCCTGATGCTGTTTTTAAATGGCTTGAGGATTTATCCGTGAAGCCTGATGTGATTCGGATGGAAGACGCAGGCCACTTTTTTCACAGCCGTCTCGTTGAGCTGCGTGAACAGATGGAAGAGAATCTTAAGCAACATTTGCCTGAAAACCTATAGAGTCCATAACGATGCGCTCAATTGATCTAACCCCTCAACAGAAGTATGAACAAGATTTAGCCAATGGCTTTTCCAGGGATCCAGCCCAGGCGGAAGCCGTTGCAGCATTGCAGCGAGTTTATGATGATCTGTTAAACAGCCGGCCCAGTGGTGGCTTTATGGATTTAGTTAAACGTTGGCTATCTTCTGATCTGGAACCAGTACAAGGGCTTTATATGTGGGGCGGTGTCGGGCGCGGTAAGACCTGGCTGATGGATACCTTTTTTAATTGCCTGCCGATTAAAGGCAAAATTCGGTTGCACTTCCATCGCTTTATGCACGAGGTTCATCATGAGCTGAAAATATTGGCTGGCGAGAAAAATCCGTTGGTCAAAATTGCTGATCAGTTGTCGCAACGGGCACGAGTGATCTGTTTTGACGAATTTTTCGTTACCGATATTACTGATGCCATGATTCTGGGTGGTTTATTCAAAGAACTGTTTCAGCGCAATATCGTGTTGGTGGCCACCTCAAACATTCCGCCAGACCGACTGTATTGGAACGGCTTGCAGCGTGAGCGTTTTTTGCCAGCGATAGAGTTGATTGAAAAGCATTGCCAGGTAATGAATGTGGATGGCGGGACTGACTACCGATTGCGGACTCTTGAGAAAGCAGAGATATATCACTACCCGCTGGATGAGTCTGCTGATAAAAATATGAAACACTATTTTTTCCAGCTATCCGGTGAAGAAGGGCAAGAGCATTGCAAACTGAAAGTCGAAGGACGGTTAATCGATGCGGTACGTTTATCCGACAATGTAGTTTGGTTTACTTTTGACGCTATCTGTAAAACGGAACGTTCCGCTAGTGACTATATTGAACTATCTCGTAACTATCATACGGTATTCATCAGTAAAATCCCGCAAATGACAGACGCGATAAACGACGCAGCTCGTCGCTTCATAGCCTTAGTTGATGAGTTTTATGAGCGGCATGTAAAGTTGATCCTATCCGCAGACGTGGCTTTAGAAGAGCTGTATGTCGGAAAGGGACTGGCTTTTGAGTTTAAAAGGACAGTCAGTCGGTTGCAGGAGATGCAAAGTAAAGAATATCTCGCGAAAGAGCATCTGGCCTAAAAGTCTTGGCATAATCAGTAATGTTATTACCAATAACCTCTCAGGAAGCTGCCAGGAGGGGATGTATAAGTCCTACATCCCACTAGCTCAGCTAATTCTTGCCCTCTCTTCTTTAACTTTTCCCAGACCTTGCTTTCTTGGAATAAAATGGGCTTGCCGCCATGAGGTTTCAGGTACAGATAATAGATAGGTGTTTTATTATGGCGACCACCGTAGGTGACATTGATAGCCACAAATTTATTAACATATTTTCTGTCTGAGGTAACAACGTACTGAATATCCCTAAAATGATAGACATTACTTTTTGCCCAAAGCAAGAAAGCCCTTTCATGGATTACTAAGTCAAACTGCTTGTCAATTGTCACAGTGTATTGATAAAAGGCTGCTTTAAGAGTTGAGATAACACTCCAGAACATCACTGTTGACAGAATGATTGAAAATAGAATTGCCTCATGTGGCAGGAACTCATCTACGGTTTGCCCTGTGAGCATCAGGTAGATCATGTAAGGGAAAAATATCAGTGAAAAGAAACCTATAATGGTAAAAATGGTTTTTCCTAAGGGACCATATTTGCTGGCAAACTGATGTTGCACTAGGCGGTGCTCTGGGGAGCCGGGTGTATTAATTTGAGACATTATTATTTTGTTATGTTAATAAAAAGCCGACATTGTCGTCGGCTTTTAAGATCAAAAAGTGGCTAGCAATTACTGAACCATATCCTTTAATTTCTTAAGTGGGCGCACCTTGACCGCTATGCTGGCTGGCTTGGCTTTGAACATAGTTTCTTCGCCAGTGAATGGGTTTATGCCTTTACGAGCTTTAACTGCTGGCTTTTTAACCGTACTGATCTTTAATAGGCCAGGTAGGGTGAATTCTCCAACAGCGCGCTTTTTAACATGACGCTCAATAACAACACCTAGCTCGTCTAATACTGCTGAAACGTCTTTCTTGGTTAGGCCGGTTTGTGCTGCGATTTCATTAAGAATTTGGGTTTTAGTGAACTTTTCTTTTACCGCTGTGGTTTTGCGGGCTTTATTATCTGCCATTTTTCCATTGCCTCTTATGTAAGTTGACTGTTAAAATATCGGTCGTCTTGGCGAGTATTGCAAATTGACTCCCCATCAGCGCTTTTTATAGCGCTAAAAGCCCCGTAAATAAAGTCTTTTTCGCAGGATTTTGCTTAAAATTCATAAATTTGGCCGAGACGTTTAATAATTTTTGAAAATCCTGGTGTCGCCTCTTGTGTTATAGAGGTGATTTCTGTAGAATTCGCGCTCTCTTTTTTAGGGCCGTGATCGGCTACCTATTGCGGGTGCAAATGGCTTTTTGGAGCTTAAAGAATATGAAAACATACAGTGCAAAGCCTGAAACTGTTAAGCGTGACTGGTTCGTAGTCGACGCTAGCGGCAAAACATTAGGCCGCCTGGCGACTGAAGTAGCTCGCCGTTTGAAAGGCAAACACAAAGCAGAATATACACCTCACGTTGATACTGGTGACTACATCATCGTTATTAATGCTGAGAAAGTAACTGTGACTGGCAACAAGGCGCAGGACAAAATGTATTACCGTCACTCTGGTTATCCAGGTGGCATTAAAGAAACCAACTTCGAGAAATTGCAGGCGACTAAACCTGAAATGATTATCGAGAAAGCGGTAAAAGGTATGCTTCCTAAGAATCCTTTGGGTCGTGCCATGTTCCGCAAGTTGAAAGTTTACGCTGGCACTGAGCACAACCATACTGCTCAGCAACCAATCCCATTAGAAATCTAAGGTGAGAACAATGGCTGAACAATATTACGGAACAGGTCGTCGTAAAAGCTCCACAGCTCGTGTTTTCCTACGTCCTGGGAATGGTGAGATTACCGTGAACCAGCGTAGTCTTGACGAGTATTTTGGTCGTGAAACATCGCGCATGGTGGTTCGTCAACCACTAGAGCTGACCGAAACATTAGAAAAGTTCGATGTGTACGTGACTGTTGCTGGTGGCGGCGGTACTGGTCAAGCCGGTGCAATTCGCCACGGTATTACACGTGCATTGATGGAGTATAACGAAGAATTACGTGCTCCATTGCGTAAAGCTGGCTTTGTTACCCGTGACGCTCGTGCAGTTGAGCGTAAGAAAGTGGGTCTTCATAAAGCACGTAAGCGCCCTCAATTCTCGAAACGTTAAGTTTCGAACAGTATTGCCGGAGAGGAACTCCGGCATTCTTTACACCCGCACTTTGCGGGTGTTTTTTTATCTATTACTTCTGATTTTTTCCGACTTTCAATAAGTTATATATCGCCAGCTGGTCTGACCACATTGTTATTGTGGGTATTTTCCTATATGATCCCTGCGCAGTATTCTGCCGTAGAAGTGTTAATAAATGTTTTATAGCATTCTTCATAAGACTCGCTTCATCGCAGAATCGTTTAAATCATGATTTTCCAACGCTATTCATTGGTGGGTGGCGTTATTTTCTTCGTGGGGAGACTAACCGAATGAGTAATCAGGGCGTCAACAAAGGACGCAGAAATCTGCTAATCGGTGCTACATCAGTAGTAGGCGCGGTTGGTGTGATTGGTGCGGCTGTACCTTTTGTTCGTTCCTGGGCACCAAGCGCTAAGGCGCAGTCTGCAGGTGCTCCAGTATCGTATGACTACACTAAACTTGAGGTAGGACAGCAAATTACTGTGGAGTGGCGAGGTAAACCAGTATGGGTTATGCGTCGTGATGACAATATGTTGCAAAGCATCACTAAGAGTGAAGAGTTTGTAGCCGATCCAGAATCAAACGAACCTCAGCAACCAGAGTATTGTAAGAACGAATACCGCTCTATTGAGCCAGACATTTTTGTAGCTGTTGGTATTTGTACACACTTAGGTTGCTCGCCTAAATTATTCGCTGATGCGGGTTCTTTAGAAGGTGGTTGGCTAGGCGGTTATTATTGCCCATGCCATGGTTCTAAGTTTGATTTGGCTGGCCGTGTTTATAGCGGTGTTCCAGCAAACGCTAACTTGGAGGTTCCTCCTTATACTATCGACACTGCAGCCAAAATGATTGTGATTGGTGAAGAGGGAGGTGCTTAATGTTTAAGAACTTCATGACTTGGTTTGATGCCCGTTTCCCAGCAACGAAAGTGTGGAATGAGCATTTAGCAGAATATTACGCACCAAAGAACTTCAATTTTTGGTATTTCTTTGGTTCTTTAGCCATGCTGGTATTAGTGAATCAGTTACTGACTGGTATTTGGCTAACCATGTTTTACAGCCCAAGCGAACCATTTGCATCGGTTGAATACATCATGCGTGATGTTGAAATGGGTTGGCTAATTCGTTATCTCCACTCAACTGGCGCCTCTGCTTTCTTTGTCGTCGTTTATCTTCACATGTTCCGTGGCATCATGTATGGCTCATATAAGAAGCCACGTGAGTTGATCTGGATCTTCGGTATGATCATTTTTGTTCTATTGATGGCAGAAGCCTTTATGGGCTACCTGCTACCATGGGGGCAGATGTCATTCTGGGGAGCTCAGGTGATTATCAACCTGTTCGGCACGGTTCCTGTTGTGGGGCCAGATCTAGTTGAATGGATTCGTGGTGACTTTACCCTGTCACTAGCGACTCTGAATCGATTCTTTGCATTGCACGTCGTTGCAGTTCCATTAGCATTGGTTGCTATGGTGTTCTTGCACATTGTTGCCTTGCACAAAGTTGGTTCAAATAACCCTGATGGCGTTGAAATCAAAGATAAGAAAGATGAGAACGGTATTCCTTTAGACGGCATTCCTTTCCACCCATACTACACAGTGAAAGATATTGTGGGTGTGGTTGTATTCCTGATGATCTTCTTGGGCGTGGTCTTCTTTGCACCAGACTTTGGAGGCTACTTCCTGGAGCGTCCGAACTTTGAGCCTGCAAATTCATTGAAGACACCAGACCACATTGCTCCAGTTTGGTATTTCACACCGTTTTACACTATGTTGCGTGCGGTACCGCATCCATTCATGGGCTTTATGGTGATGGCTTTAGCAATTGTAATTCTGTTCTTATTGCCTTGGCTTGATCGTCAAAAGGTTAAATCAATCCGTTACCGTGGTGCTTCTTATAAAATTCTATTAGCGTTGCTAGTTATCTCGTTCGTCATCTTAGGTGTTCTGGGTGTTGTTCCGGTAACAGACTTCACTAAATGGTTAGGAAGAATTTGCACTGTGTACTACTTCTTCTTCTTTATTGCCTTGTGGTTCTTGCCCAAGTTCGAGAAAACTAAACCAGTACCAGAGAGGGTAACAGACAAATGAAAAAGTTAATTACAGCTATTTTATTCCTGCTACCTGTATCTGCATTTGCTGCAGGCGGCGGAAACTTTTATCCAAATGAGCCAGCGAATATTGATCTGAGTGACAAAACATCATTGCAAAATGGCGCCAAATTGTATGTAAACTACTGTTTGGGCTGCCACTCAATGGAGTACGTTCGCTACTCGCGTATCGCACAGGATTTGGAACTTACTGAAGAGCAAACTGTAAACAACTTGATCCTTGGCGATCAAAGGTTTGGTGATACTTTAGATAAGTCCATGAATTCAGAACAAGCCCAAAAGAAATATTTTGGAGTTGATCCACTGGATCTGAGTCTGGTTGCTCGCGTTCGTGGTGAAGACTGGGTTTACAACTACTTACGTTCATTCTATGTAGACTCGTCTCGTCCATTCGGCGTCAACAATACTGTGTTCCCTCAAGTTGGTATGCCGCATATTTTGGCAGACCTACAAGGTTTACAGGCTAAAAGTGATGCCTTGTTGTCTGTTGAAGAGCAGATAGCCGAAGCGAAAGCCGTGCTAAATGACTCAGAAGCAAGCGATGAAGCGAAAGCTGAAGCCAAAGAAAAGCAGCATAGAGCGGAAGTTGAAATGGCCAAGCTCGCTGCCCAAGGTAATATGTTTGTCCAGATTGAAGAAGGACAAATGACGCCAGAAGAGTATGACGAAAGCATTCGTGATCTAACAGCGTTTATGGCTTACACAGCTAATCCAGTGAAACTGGAAAGTAAGCGTATGGGTGTCTGGGTTCTAATGTTCTTATTTGTGCTATTGATATTGGCGTACTTCTTGAAGAAAGAATTCTGGAAAGACGTACATTAATTAGCATCCTAAGCCTCAGCGTTTCCCCGCTGAGGCTTTCTTGTTGTTCGCAGGAGAAATCAGTATGGCAGTAGTTGCCAAACGTTCAGTTATGACTCTTTTTTCTGGCAACGATGTGTATAGCCACCAGGCACGCATTGTTTTAGCAGAAAAAGGTGTAAATTACGAAGTGGTAGAGGTTACCCCTGATAATGTTCCAGAGGATCTATTAGACTTAAATCCTTATGGCTCTGTACCAACCTTGATTGATCGTGATTTGGTTTTGTATGAAGCTAGTATCGTCATGGAATATTTAGATGAGCGTTTCCCTCATCCGCCGTTGATGCCGGTCTATCCGGTAACTCGTGGTCGTAGTCGCTTGATGATGCATCGTATTCAAAAAGAGTGGTATAGCCAATACGAAATTATCGTCAATGGTACTGAAGCAAAAGCAAAGAAAGCTCGTAAGGAATTACAGGAAAGTATTATGGCTTTAGCTCCAGTATTCGCCAGTAATCCGTACTTTATGAGCGAAGAGTTCTCATTAGTTGATTGTGTTATTGCCCCGTTATTATGGCGTGCTGACCAGTTAGGTATTGAGATTTCAGGCCGTGGCAGTAAAGCAATCCATGATTATATGGATCGCATTTTTGACCGTGACTCATTCAAAGTCAGCCTGACTGAGGAAGAGCGTGAAATCAAAATGGGTCTAATGTAATGGCGGGCAACTCGCCATTACAGCCCTATCTACTAATCGCTTATTATGAGTGGATACTTGATAATGAGTGGACCCCGCAAATATTAGTCGACACGTCTCATCCCGAAGTTGATGTTCCCTTGCAGTTTGCGAATGATGGAAAGATTGTTTTGAACATCGCACCCACAGCGGTTGCAAACTTTGAACTCAACCATGACTATATTAGCTTCAATGCTCGTTTTTCTGGGCAGTCGTTAAGTCTTTATATTCCATCCAGTGCCATTATTGCGATATACGCCAGAGAAAATGATCAAGGTATCATGTTCTCAGCTAATATGTATGGCGAGGATTCCTATTCGAGTGAAGACCACCAAAGTTCGACTGATTCGATTGGTCCAGCTGAATCTAAAGATAATAATGATGAGGGACCTGATGATGAGCCACCTAAGCCACCGAAAGGCAAGCCTAAATTAAAAGTGGTTAAGTAGTTACTTTTTAGGTTACCGGTAACACAGATAAAAAAAAGGCGAGTTTCAAACTCGCCTTTTTTACGCCTACTTGTTTATATTAGTCGATATATTCGAAAATCTTCACGACTCTATCGACACCTGAAATATTGCGGGCGACTAGAGCTGCTTTATCGCCTTCTTCGCGGGTAACCATACCCATTAAGAACACTTCCTTGTTTTCAGTAATAACTTTAATACGTTTAGAGTCTAATCCTTTTTCTGCAGCAAGACTGGATTTTACCTTGGTGGTTATCCATACATCAGAAACAGTACTAACATCTTCAGGATTGCCAGTGCGTAATTCATTAAAGGCTTTCTTCATTTCAGGAACGCCTTTAATGGTATTTGAAACTTGCGCAATTACATCTTCTGAGGGTACTTGGCCATAAATCAGGACATAAAGGTTATGACTGACCACATCAACAGCATTAGGCTGGTTCTTTTCTAGGATGGGGTAAAGTCTGTCCTTAACACGACCTTCAATACTGGAGTCTTCTGCTACGGTACCGAAAGTCGTACAAGCGGAAACCCCAAAAGAGAGAGCCAGGGTCAAAATAAGTAAGCGGAGTGATTTTATAGTTAGCATTTCTAAGCCTCTGTTCCAAACAAACTGTTGTCAATGAAGTCGCATAGCGCATGAATAATAACTAAGTGTACTTCTTGAATACGCGCGGTTGAATTAGATGGTACACGAATTTCAATATCATTAGGACCAATTAAACCGGCCATTTCGCCACCGTCTTTACCAGTTAATGATACGATTAGCATATCCTTGCTGAGTGCAGTTTCCATTGCATTAATCACATTTCTAGAATTGCCGCTGGTTGAGAATGCCAACAAAACGTCGCCTGGTTGTCCTAGAGCTCTTAATTGTTTGGCAAAAACGTCATTGTAGCTGTAGTCGTTAGAGATTGAGGTTAGCGTGCCGGTATCTGTGGTTAATGCTATGGCAGGCAAACTCGGGCGTTCACGCTCGAATCGATTAAGCATCTCGGACGAGAAGTGTTGTGCGTCTCCCGCTGAGCCACCATTTCCGCAGGTTAAAATCTTATGGCCATTGAGCAGGCTATTGACCATGATTTGCCCCGCTTTTTCAATCGACTCCGGAAGCGCATCTGCAGCAGCAATTTTGGTCTGAATACTTTCTGTAAAAATATCACGAATTCGTTCTATCATAATCTACCTAATCGAGTCGGTAATCGAACGCTTACCAGGACGGTGCCTGAAAAGCATTTTTGTGCCATTCTATCAATGGCTCCTGTGCAGACAATGTTACGGAAACCACATCAAAACGACAATCTCGTTGCTGCATTTTTTTATTAGCTTGCAAATACAGCTGTGCCGTTTTAATAATCTTTTGCTGCTTGCGAAAGTTTACGGTTTCAGCACCACTACCATAACTGGTGTTGGCTCGAAAGCGAACCTCAACAAATACCAATGCAGACTTGTCCAGCATAATTAAATCAATTTCGCCAAAACGGGAATTGAAGTTTTTCTCTACTAACGTGAGTCCTTGTTTTTTGAGATAACTTTCGGCAAAGAGTTCAACATGATCGCCACGCTGTCGCGTACTCATTATGATAACAATCCCTTGCTGGTGGTAAATAATGATTATTCAGTTAACGGTACCCAATGGCCATTACGGTACTTAGCCCAGGCCAGTTGGCGTACAATTCGTCCATAGTAATCCAAAGTCAACTCGCCAGAGAGGCCTTGAACGGAATAATCCGACAAAGCCGATAACTGAGGAATCTCAGGAATTAACAAGAAGGAATCGTAGCCCAGGGCAAAGAAACGACCTAGTGTGCCACCGGCATTGGGAAACATGCGAACAATCTTTTGTTTATTAGATGCCTGTTCCTCTGACTGTGGGATCATCCAAGGAGCATCGGTAAACTGGATACCATTGAGATCATTTTCACGTTCTTTGCCACCGTCGTAAAGGCTTGAAGTCGCATAGACCGGTAGGTTATAGGCGTAATAGTAATTCAAGTAAGGCTTAATGATCCGGGCATCTTTTGCTGCTGCGATCATAAAGATAAAGTCCGCAGTTGCCGAAATTTGTGCGGATGACTCAATCGGTAGGTTAAGAAGGTTTTGTAGCTCACGCTTTCTTCTTTCTGCTTGATCTGCACCGAGCATTTGCATGACTGCAATCTTCGGATCCGGAGTACGCGAAAGATCGGCAGTTCTAACAACGTCACCACCTAGCCGCTGAAAGGTATCGCTGAAACTCTCAACCGCACGTGCCCCAACGCTTTTGTCGGCATTAATAATAAAAGCACGAGTCTGTCCTTTATTGATGGCATACTCTGCAATCTGCTCAGCTTCATCTTCAACTGGCAATCCAAATTGAAACATCCCGCTTGGAGTATAAGCTTTGTCCAGGCGGTTTAAGACTAATGTCGGGATAGGTAACTTTTGATACTGCGCAATATCATCAGCTCTGTTTTTCAGTAGTGGGCCTATGACAAATTCAACACCATCTGCTAGAGCCTGTTGATACAGTAATTCGATAGGTTCGCTGGCTGTATCGTAGACCACCACTTCTGGTTTCTCGCTGCCCATCATCTGAGTATCGTAGAAAGATGTCATGAAACCATCGAGAATAACGTTGCCAACAGTTGCTAAACGGCCACTGGTCGGAAGGAAAAGGCCGATCTTAGTAGGGGCGCCAAAATCAACCACTACGGCTTCTCGCTCGACTTTGAGATTAATATAGAACAGGGCGGGATGGTTGGGATAAAGGACGTTCCACTCTTGCATGGCATTTGATAATGCAGCTTGGTCATTACTAAATTGTTGTTGGATAATTGCCATGTCCAGCCAGCCTAATTCGTTATGCTTATTAGCGCGATTCCGAGTAATTTCAAGCGCACCGGTCGGAGAAGTCATGAGTTCAAGCCAGGTTTTACGTTCCTGTTCTTCGCGAAGTTTTTCATCCTGGAATAAATGCATTGCTTCAATGCGTGTCATTGCCGCATCTGCATGACGCTGGTTAGCTGCTAAGCTGTCTGCCAGTAGGCGATAATATCGGGATTGCCACTTGGTATCGTATTTTTCAGGGTTGCGCACGGATTGGAGTGCACGTATGGAGTCGAAGGGCTGCTCTTGAATTAGTGCAACTTCACCGACTAATAAATACCAGTCAGCACGCAAATTGAGCGGTAGTTGAGTTGGATAAAAGCTATTCAATACTTCATAAGCTTCGGCATATTGCTCGCGTTGCATATGAGCTTTAGCAGCCTGTAATAAAAAAGGGGCTTTATCAGCTTCTTCGGCGGCTTCGGCTTGTTGCAGGTAAAATTCTGCCGGCTGCAAATCGTAATCAGCCGTAGTCGGAGATTCTGACTTGCGCGTGCCAGTCGTTGTACAAGCCGATATCATCAGTACGCTGAAAATTGCCGTGAATACTAATATGAGGTTCTTATGCATAAGCTTTTTTGTCATAATTCCATACTCATCAAATAATTATCGGTATTTTAGGCGCTTAGGCGCAGCAAGGCAAAAAAGCTATGGCAAATTTCCCACAAACTGATACCGCATCGGCACAATTAGGCACTTTATTTGTCGTTGCCACGCCGATTGGCAATATCGAAGATATTTCTGCACGGGCCATTCGCACTCTCAAGGATGTCGACTTGATCTGCGCTGAAGATACGCGTCATAGCCAGCGCTTGATGCATCACTACCAAATTGAAACCCCGATGATTTCATTACATGAGCACAACGAGGTTGCGCGCATAGAGCAGATCGCAGAGCGATTGCAACAGGGGCAGAGCATTGCCTTGATCTCTGATGCGGGAACTCCATTAATTAGTGATCCTGGATTTAAGTTAGTCAGAGAGTTGCGCCAAAAGGGGTGCCGTATTAGCCCTATACCAGGCCCGAGTGCCATCATTACGGCTTTGAGTGTTGCCGGTCTGGCTACTGACAGCTTTAGTTTTTGGGGCTTTCTACCGTCAAAATCATCCGGACGCAAGCAAGTTTTTAGCAACTTATCGCAACATGGCGAAACACTGGTTTTTTATGAATCGTCACACAGGATTTTGGATTGCCTTAAGGATTTGCTTGATTTGCTAGGTGATAGAGAGTTAGTAATTGCTCGCGAACTGACCAAAACCTTTGAAACTGTCCTATCGGGCAAAGCTTCTGATTTGGTTGACAAGGTTGAATTGGATCTCGACCAGCAGAAAGGCGAGTTTGTGTTAATGGTATCGGGAGCTGAAGACAAGGTCACTGAAATGGACCTGGCTACCGAAAAACTCATGGTTGCGCTCCTAGAAGAGTTGCCTCCGAATAAAGCCTCTAAAATTGCCGCACAAGTGTCAGGCTTGAAGAAAAAAGTGTTATACCAATGGGCGCTTGATCAAAAAGACTAAGAACGATTTCTGTCACCTTTTACCGTTGAACCGAGTCTTATTAAGTAATTGTAAAGTTATCTAATTGAGAACAAACCGAATTGGAGTTGGATATGAGATATCTAAAGTCAGCAGTCATCGCACTACTTATATCGCCACTTATGGCTGTAGCTGGTGAAGTGAAAGTTAGCTGGGCTGAGTTTGATGATTTTATTGACGTTAGACCTGCCAGTGAAACCAAGTCAGCCTTTTATAAGCGCGTCAAAACTAGCCTTGAAAAATCATTTATTGAGCTTGGAGAAAAGTTGCCAGATGGTACTGTGTTTGAGCTTCGAGTCTCAGATCTAGACCTGGCGGGTGATATTCGCTATGGAGGTACCAGAGAATATAGACTGGTAGAGAGACTTTATTACCCTAAAATGAAGTTTGATTATCAGCTGGTTAATGCAGAAGGTAAGATCCTGAAAGAAGGCTCAGAATCAATCAAGGATATGGGCTTTCTGGATCGACTTCGTAGGCCATCTCAGTATCGAAATGAAGGTTTCTTCTACGAAAAGTTGATGTTCGAAAACTGGTTTGAAGAAAATATCGAAGCACAGTTTAAATAATAAGAATTGGTCACAAAGCTGGAAAGGCAGACAGAACAGTCTGCCTTTTTTATTTTTGCTTGCTTTTTCACCTATGAAGACTAAACTTGCCCACAAGCTGGCCAGACAGTCGCTGCCTGCCATTTGGTAGGGAGAGGAAAGTCCGGACTTCACAGAGCAGGGTGCCAGGTAACGCCTGGGCGGCGCAAGCCGACGGCAAGTGCAACAGAAAGTATACCGCCGATGGAATCGCAAGATTCACAGGTAAGGTTGAAATGGTGCGGTAAGAGCGCACCGCACTGCTGGCAACAGTATGTGGCGAGGTAAACCCCACCCGAAGCAAGACCAAATAGGGTTCCGTATGGCGTGGCTCGCGTTGGAACCGGGTAGGTTGCTTGAGCCATGGAGTGATCCATGGCCTAGACGAATGACTGTCCTAGACAGAATCCGGCTTACCGGCCAGCTTATTTTTTCCTTTATCAATGTTTAAAATTTGAGTGCTAAGTCATTCGTATGATGACTGTCCAAGACATATTCTCTTTAAGAGAAGCGGCTTACCAGCCAGCTTTTTTTTTCTTCCGAATTAGTTTTAACTTGGGGTACTTTAGTCATTCATCCTAGATGACTGTCCAAGACACACTCTCCACAAGAGAATCGGCTTATCGGCCAGTTTGCTTTTTTATCATTCTGAACCTTCGGTTGGTGGTGAGCTTGCGAACCTCAACAGCTCATGAGTACGTATCCAATTAGGCAGGCTCTTGCCCTTAAAAAAAAACATCTTATCTTCGGTCGTAATGGCAACTTTCTCCAAAAGCTGATGTATCCAACCCGTTAGCGTTATACTGATTTCATGGACACTTCTGATTGTTACATTTTATTGGCTGATCTGATTCTTATCACCCACGCGTTATTCGTTGTGTTTGTTGTAGCAGGGTTGATATTGATTCTAATTGGTGGCGTTTGCTCATGGTCATGGGTTAGAAACCTCTGGTTTAGGTTGTCGCACTTAATAGCGATTGGCTTCGTGGTGATTCAATCGTGGCTTGGTGCCATCTGCCCTTTAACCATCTGGGAAAATGCGCTGCGTGAAAAGGCGGGTGAGCTTGGTTATCAGGACACCTTTATATCCTACTGGCTGGAAAAGCTGCTTTATTACCAGTTACCGCAATGGGTATTTGTCGTTGCGTACAGCATATTCGGTGCTTTGGTCTTGGTAAGCTGGTTTTGGGTCAGACCAAGGGCTTTTAGAAAACAGGATTAAGCTACGAGTCGTCCCTATTCATATTCCAGCTCATCAAAAATAGGCGAGGGTCCAAAAACGTTTGATTGAGTAATGGTCGTAAATAGTTCAAGTGCTTTGATCCCTTTACTTGAATTGCCCTTAGTGTTTAGTCCTGGGCTCCATACTGCGATGCTGTATTGGTCTGGGTAGATGGCTACGATTCCACCGCCGACACCACTTTTACCGGGTAACCCAACTCTAAAGGCAAACTCTCCTGCCTCATCATAGAAGCCACAAAGCAACATGATGGAGTTGATACGTTTGGTTTCCTGAGCGGTTATTATTCGTTTGTTGTTGACTGGGTTCTTGCCTCCACTTGCGAGGAACATAAAGGTCTGAGCCAAATCTTTGCATGACATTTCTATTGAGCAAAGATGGAAATAGAAGTCTAATACTTCTTCAGCGTCGTTTTCGATATTGCCATACGATTTCATTAGGTTGATATGGGCACTGTTTTTAAAACCACATTCTTTTTCTGATTCTGCAGTGGTTTTGCAGTAATCAATATTGGGGTTGCCTGCTAGCGAGCGCAGAAACTTGATGAAGTCCTGATATGGGTTTTTCAATTCGCTCATCAGAATATCGCAAATGACTATCGCACCAGCATTGATTAATGGGTTGCGAGGTATCCCTTGTTCGTATTCAAGCTGTACTAAAGAATTAAAAGGACTGCCCGAAGGTTCTACCCCAACGCGCTTCCACAAGTCAGTGCCCACTAGTTTGAATGCATAAACCAGTGACAGAACCTTGGATATACTCTGAATAGAAAATGTCTCGTCGGTATCGCCATGGAAGTAGCTGTGTCCTTCTCTGGTTACCAGGTACATACCAAATTTATTGGGATTAGCCTTGGCCAGAGCAGGAATATAGGTCGCTACCTGTCCAATTTGGTCATAGTCCTTGAGCTCTGCAGCGATTTTTTCGAATATTTCGTTGTATTTCATACCCGGTAAGATTTGATGTTTGTCTTGTCAGTCTATTGAACACTAGGCTCTATGGCTAGCCTGGATTACCAATATATCAATAGGTTATATCAATGAAGGGAGGGTGGGGGGTGGTAATTCTTCATGAAGCTATGACTCTTAAAGTAGTTGAATCTTGGTGATTTTAGCCTCGAAATCCTTGATTTAAGTAAAATATCGCTTCTAACTTAAAGTAAATTCTAACTTCCCTATCTAATTTTCTGATAAATAAGCAGTTTATTTTCGTCTGTTTGTTAGTGCTGACTAACTTCGCTAAGTGTTTGTCAAATAAGGACATTTTTCACATTTTCCATGCAAATTTGCCTTGCAAAACTCAAGCAAACTTCATATAGTGTAGAGAAGTGGAGAAAAGTGTCGCAAAGTGGATCGTAAGGGATCAGTGAAGATCAACGACCAATTTGCTTAAAACAGCTGAAAACCGGGTAGCACTTTCGGTTTTGGCATAACGAGTCAAAAGTGGGGTTTACATAGAGCCATGTTCCGTGGAGCAACTGCAATCAATATGGATGCGAAAGGCCGTATCGCCGTTCCGGCGAAGTACCGTTCGCGTTTTGAAGATGTTTGCTCCAATCAAATTGTGGTGACTATTGACCTGTTTGACCCGTGTTTATTACTTTTCCCGCTCCCCCACTGGGAACAACTCGAAGCAAAACTCGACACTTTTTCTAACACAGACCCAAACCAACGCCGTATTAAACGTATGTTACTCGGTCATGCATCAGAGCATGAAATCGATAGTAATGGACGTATTCTACTGCCTCCTGTCCTGCGTGAATACGCACAATTGGAAAAACAATTACTTCTTGCCGGCCAAGGCCAAACATTCCAGATCTGGAATGAAGAGAATTGGCACAAGAAAATTGAGCAGGATGTTGAAGCGTTGGCTGAAGGGCCACTGGATCCAGACAGTTTACCTGAATTGGCGTTCTAGTTATGAGCACCAAACAAGAACACGACGCAGTCCTGCTAGAAGAGGCAGTGGAGGCTTTAGTGATCGACCCTAACGGCATATATATCGATTGTACATTTGGTCGCGGCGGACACAGTCGCGCCATATTGTCGCATCTGTCGGAAGAGGGGCGTTTGATCGGATTTGATAAAGATTTACAGGCCATTGCAGTGGGCGAACAACTGCAACAGGAAGATGCTCGGTTCAACATTGTTCATGAAAGCTTTTCTCTTTTAGAACAAGAAGTTAGCAAGCGCGGCTGGGTAGGTGAAGTGACCGGTGTTTTGATGGACTTAGGAGTATCGTCACCACAACTTGACCAGGCGGAGCGTGGTTTCAGTTTTATGCAGGATGGACCATTGGATATGCGTATGGATACCACACGCGGGCAAACCGCTGAGCAATGGATCGCGAATACCGATGAAGAAGATATGGTCTGGGCCTTTAAGGCATTTGGCGAAGAGCGTTATGCGAAACGAATTGCTCGTGCCATCGTCGAGAAAAGGGCCAAAGCGCCCATCACGCGCACAAAGCAATTGGCGGACATTATTTCTGAAGCACATCCACGCTGGGAAAAGCACAAGCATCCAGCGACTCGTTGCTTCCAGGCCATACGCATTGCGGTTAATCGCGAGCTGGATGATTTAAAAGATACATTGGAACAGGTATTGAACGTACTAAAGGTTGGTGGTCGTTTGGTAGCGATCAGTTTCCACTCGCTGGAAGACCGCATTGTGAAGCAGTTTATCCAGAAGCAAGCGCAAGGTCAGAATTTTCCTGCGGGTTTGCCGATTACAGAAGACATGATTAATCGTCGTATGAAAAAAGTCGGCAAGTTTACCAAGGCAGGTGACAGTGAGCTGGAACGCAACATTAGAGCGCGCAGTGCTGTGATGCGGGTGGCGGAGAAGTTGTCATGAGCCCGACCAAAATTAAAGAAAAAATTAGAGAAACCAATAGCTTATGGCCTTTTTATAGCCTGTTGGCAACCGTGTTACGTCGATTTGGAGTGATTTTTCTAGGTGGGTTGGTTGTGATTTCAGGTGTTGTGATTGCTCACCAGACTCACCAGATGCGCCAGACAACCATTGCCCTGAAGCAACTGGAAGATGAGCAGACAGCATTAGAGCTTCAATGGCAAAAATTGAGTTTAGAGCAAAGCTCATTAGCAGAGCATAGTCGAGTAGAAACTTTGGCTGAAAAACGTTTACAAATGAAGCAGTTAGACTCAAGAAATGAAGTATTAATTACACCCTCGGTTAGAGGTAGAGAATGAAGAAAGTACAAAACCGTAAATTAAAAACAGTACCGCTTTGTACATGGCGTTATTACGCCATGATTGCGGTATTGTTGTGCGGTTTTGGTGCGCTGGTCACACGTGCAGCTTACTTACAAGTGGTGAGCTCTGATGAATTAGCGCAAGCAGGCGACTCTCGATCTGTACGCATAAAAGGTATTTCAAGCCACCGTGGTTTGATTGTGGATCGCAACGGTGTTGAGTTGGCGCGTTCGGTGCCTACCGAATCTGTATGGCTTGATCCTAAAACCCTTCTAGCGAGTGAAAACGTCTTACAGAGTAAAGAGTGGAAAGCATTTGCTGCGGCATTAAAGCGCAATGAAAAAGAATTAAATCAATGGGTTAAAAGTAAGTCAGATAAACGGTTTGTGTGGCTTGAGCGGCATGTGGATCCCAATGTGGGGCTCTACATTAAGCGACTCGATATTCCCGGGGTTGAATTTAAAACGGAATATCGTCGTTATTACCCAAGTGCTGAAGTTGCTGCCCACCTTGTGGGCTTTACTGGTATAGATGATAAAGGTTTAGAAGGTGTTGAACGCGCCTTTGATAGTTTCTTAACAGGCCAGCCAGGCAGCAAAAAAGTGGTTGTGGATTTATACCGCCGAGTAGTTGAAGAGCGTGGTGTATTAGCGAAGGCCGAACAAGGGAATGATTTACAGTTAAGCATCGATTCAAGAATTCAATCAACAGCCTATAAAGAACTGAAAAAAGCTGTGCTGCAAAATGGTGCTAAAGGTGGATCTGTTGTTGTGGTGGATGTAGAAACGGGTGAAGTTTTGGCGATGGCTAGTCAGCCTTCTTTCAATCCGAATCGGTCTGACAGTCGTTTTCCAGAGTTTACACGTAACCGTTCAATTACAGATTTATTTGAGCCAGGTTCGACGGTCAAGCCATTGACGGTTGTGAGTGCATTATCGAGTGGAAAATTTTCAACCAACTCAAAAGTCGACACATCACCAGGACGCATGAAGTTAGGTTATGCCTGGGTTCGTGACCCACGTAATTATGGTGTATTGGATTTAGATGGAATCATTAAAAAATCCAGCAATATGGGAGTTGCAAAAATTGCATTAGAACTCTCAGATGAAGAGTTTATGAGCACTTATTATAAAGTGGGTTTCGGCATGGAAACCGGGTTAGGAATTCAAGGTGAAGCAGACGGCATTTTATCTCCCCGCGCTAATTGGTCGGATCATGAAAAAGCTTCCATGTCATATGGCTATGGCTTCATGGTGAGCCCTATTCAATTAGCGCAAGCCTACGCCATTTTAGGTGCGGATGGTATTCGTAATCAACTGACCCTAATTAAGCGTGCCGAAGGGGTTGAATATCCTCAAGAACAAGTAGTCGAAGCTGAAGTAGCCCGCTCCGTGGTCCATATGATGGAAGAAGTTGTGGCAGAGGGCGGCACTGGTACACAAGCCAAAGTTGAAGGTTATCGTGTGGCCGGTAAGACTGGTACTTCGCGGAAAGCGATTCGTGGTGGCTATGGTGATGAATACGTAACCGTGTTTGCCGGTTTAGTGCCAGCAAGCAATCCAAAGTTTGCCATCGTGGTCATGGTTGATGAGCCTGCGGGCGACAGCTATTACGGCGGTACAGTTTCAGCACCAGTGTTTGCCAAAGTGGCAGACAAAGCATTACACCTTATGAATATAGCACCAGATGACAAGGTACAAAAAACTGCTGTAGCAACCGCAGTTAATGTTGTAGGAGGAGGTCAGCATGACTAACTCTCTACAACTCACAACAGCATTAAAGAAAATAATTAAGCCACTAGTTAATGAACAATTTTGGAAAGATAATCCACAGGCTGCAATGACCGAAGTTAGCGGCATTCAGCTGGATAGTCGCCAGATAAAGCCTGGTCAGTTGTTTGTTGCTTATCCTGGCCACGCCACAGATGGTCGCCAATATATCAAACAAGCGGTTGATGGCGGTGCTACTGTGGTGCTATTTGAACAAAATGACAGTGAAACGATTTTAGAAACCTTGCTCAATGACAACCAGCAAGTAGCAGCCTCCGCACAGACTCTCTCCGGGGTGGCTCCTTTGGGGCTTTATAATTATAAGGAGGCTGTTTTAATTCCCGTTAAAAACTTAAGCAGTCAAGTCAGCCATATCGCTGCACGTTTTTATGGTAACCCTACCAATAAAATGTCAGTGGTTGGTGTGACAGGAACAAACGGCAAAACCAGTTGTGCTTATCTGATGGCACAGGCACTTGAGTTTTTACAATATCCAACCTTGATGTTAAGCACCATTGGTAATGGGAATCCATCGAAGTTACAAGCAACAGAAAATACAACCCCAGATGCGATTGCTATTCAGCGTTTAGCAGCAGAGTATTTAGCGCGAAAGAATTACCATATGACCATGGAAGTTTCATCACATGGGTTAGTGCAATCTCGCGTGGCAGCGGTGCAATACAAAATTGCAGTGTTTACCAACCTTTCGCAAGACCACCTTGATTATCACAGTGATATGGAATCCTATTTCCAAGCTAAGAGACAGTTGTTTATAAGAGAAGAGTTAGAAGCTGCTGTCATTAATGCTGATGATGAATACGGTCGTCGATTGCTCACGGATGATGCCGTTGCATGCCGGAAGATTGCTTTTAGTTGTGAACAAAAAAATGAAGATCTAAATATTGAAAACTGGATTGTCGCGAAAAACCTGACATTTAATATGAGAGGTATTCAGGCAGAACTGCATACACCCTGGGGTGCAAGTAAATTACGCTCAGGTTTGTTAGGGCATTTCAATCTTTCAAACTTATTGGCTGTGGCAGCTTCATTAGGTGAAATGTTTGGTGATATCGATAAATGGATTGTGGCACTTAATGCCGCAAAAGCAGTACCTGGTCGCATGCAAAACTTTACCGCCAGCAGTAAAGCGACCGTGGTAGTCGATTATGCACACACACCTGATGCATTGGATAAAACCTTAACCAGTCTGAGAGAACATTGCGCCGGCGAATTATGGTGTATCTTTGGCTGCGGTGGTGATCGAGATAACACCAAGCGTCCGCTGATGGGCGCAGTAGCGGAACAAAAAGCTAACCGAGTAATTATTACCGATGATAACCCTCGTACTGAAAGCTCTGAAGAAATTGTGTCGATGATTCGTTCTGGTATGAAGGACCAATCAACTCAGTATATACAAAAAAGAAAAGAAGCAATCGAATTTGCCTTAAAACATAGTACACCGAACGATATTATTTTAGTCGCGGGAAAAGGTCACGAAGACTATCAGCAAATTGGTAATAAGAAGGTTCACTACTCAGATTTAGAAACGGTGGCTAGCTTAATGGAGGAGAATGCATGATCCCATTAAGTTTAACAACAATTGCTGAAGTAGCCAAAGGCACATTGCAAGGCAGCGATATCATTATTAATAAAGTTATTACTGATAGTCGTGTCGATTGTCGCGACGCTTTATTTATTGCCTTAAAAGGCGAAAATTTTGATGGTCATCAATTTGTCGAAAAAGCAAAACTTCAGGGTGCAAAAGCCTTATTAGTGGAACACTTAGTTGAATCGAATTTACCGCAAGTGATTGTTAGTGACACTGAAAAAGCATTAGGTCTTGTTGCAAAATACGTTCGTGATCAAGTCAACCCCTTAGTGATCGGAATTACTGGTAGTGCTGGTAAAACGACAGTCAAAGAAATGGTCGCTAGCATCCTGCGTCAAAAAGGGAATTTATTAGCGACTCAAGGTAATTTTAATAATCATATTGGGGTCCCGCTGACTTTATTGCGGTTAAAAGAGACAGATCAATATGCAGTCATCGAAATGGGCGCTAACCATATTGGTGAAATTGCTTATTGTGCATCGCTGGCTAAGCCAGATGTCAGTGTCATTAACAATGTTGAAGCGGCTCATATTGAAGGGTTTGGCTCGGTAGAGGGTGTTGCTAAGGCTAAATCAGAAATTTATCAGGCTTTAAGTGAAGAAGGCACTGCTGTAATCAATCTTGACAGTAACTTTGCTGATCAGTGGATAGAGCAATTTGCAGGGCTTCAGAAAATAACAGTTTCGCGCCATAAAGATGCCAACTTTGTTGCAGATAATTGTCAGACACAAGACAACGGCAATGTGATTTTTACTATGCAACATACCCAAGATGGCAACAGCCAAAGTATTAGTGTGCAGCTTCCGGTTCCCGGAATGCACAATGTTTCCAATGCCCTGGTCGCAGCTGCCCTAGCTTCGGCTGCAGGTGCAGATATGGAAATAATTAAAGTTGGCCTGGAAACCATGGTTTCCGTGAAAGGTCGTCTCAATCAGTTTAAAGCAGCCAATGGTGCCTTAATTATTGATGACACTTATAACGCAAGTGTAGCTTCAGTCAAAGCTGCAATCGATTATCTGACCAGCTTATCTGGTACTAAAGTTTTGGTACTTGGGGACATGGCTGAGCTAGGTGATGAAAGTGAGCAATATCACCGCGAAGTCGGCGAATACGCAAAAGAAAATAATATCAGTCAATTATTAGTAAGTGGCCATTGGGTCAAGTACAGCACTGAAGCTTTCGGCGATAAGGCGCAATGGTTTGAAAACAAGGAGCTTCTTGTTTCTCACTTAAACAGTGTTATTCAATCAGATTATAAAATACTAGTAAAAGGCTCACGTAGCGCCCAGATGGAGCAGGTCGTTGATGCATTGGTAGCAGTTACCGCTGATGAGTCCAATTTAAATTTGGGGGGGGATTCATAATGCTGACCTGGTTAGCAGATTATTTATCACAGTACTACTCAGGTTTTAACCTGTTTCAGTATTTAACATTTCGATCAATTGTCAGCGTTATTACTGCGTTAGGTATTTCATTGTTAGTAGGGCCAACAATGATCCGTCGTTTGAGTAAATACCAAATTGGACAAACTGTCCGCGACGATGGTCCGCAAACACATTTGGCCAAAGCAGGTACGCCTACTATGGGCGGCGCACTCATCATCTTCGCTATCGTATTTAGCTCATTAATGTGGGGCCAATTAGAGAACCGTTATTTGTGGGTGGCACTCATTGCTTTGGTTGGCTTTGGTTTAGTGGGTTTGGCGGATGACTACATCAAGTTAGTTCGGAAAGATCCTAAAGGACTAGTTGCGCGCTGGAAATATTTTTGGCAGTCATTAATCGGCGCTGGTATTGCACTGTATCTATTTTATAACGCATCGCCAGTTGAAACTCAGTTGCTGGTGCCATTCCTGAAAGATGTGATGCCGCAATTGGGTGTTATGTTTATCTTTATGGCGTATTTCGTGATTGTAGGCACCAGTAATGCCGTCAACTTAACCGATGGCTTAGATGGTTTGGCAATTTTGCCCACAGTCTTAGTAGCCAGCGGTCTTGGTATTTTTGCCTACGTTACCGGCAACCAGGTGTTCTCCGAATATTTAGGTATCCCTTTTATTCAGGGGGTTGGTGAACTGGTCATTTTCTGCGCTGCGATTATTGGTGCGGGCTTAGGGTTTTTATGGTTCAACACCTACCCAGCACAAGTATTTATGGGTGATGTGGGTGCGCTTGGGTTAGGTGCTGCATTAGGTGCCGTGGCCGTGATGGTTCGTCAAGAATTAGTGCTCTTCATTATGGGTGGGGTCTTTGTTATCGAAACCTTATCAGTAATATTGCAGGTCGGCTCATATAAGTTGACAGGAAAACGAATTTTTAGGATGGCACCTTTACATCACCACTACGAACTAAAAGGTTGGCCAGAGCCTCGCGTCATCGTGCGCTTCTGGATTATTTCGTTGATTTTAGTATTGATTGGTTTAGCAACCCTAAAAATACGCTAAACAAGGCTAAGGAAAATGATAGCAATGCAACAAAAAGATATCGCGTATAAAAATCGCTTGATACTCGGTCTGGGACAGACTGGGCTTGCGGTTGCGCGTTATTTATCTGCATTGCGCCAACCTTTTAATGTTATGGATACGCGTGACATTGCGCCAGGCCATGAAGAGTTGGAAAAACTCGCGCCAGGATCGTTACTGAAATGGAATGGTCAGCAGTTTACAGAATACGATGAGTTGGTAGTTAGCCCAGGTATTGCCATTGCTCGTGATGATATTCAGGCAGCACAAGAATCGGGCGTTAGTGTAATAGGTGATATCGAATTATTTGCTCAAGCCAATACATTACCGGTTATTGCTATCACCGGCTCTAATGGAAAAAGTACCGTCACTGACTTGGTGGGCGAGTTAATTAATGCCAGCGGAAAGAAAGCATTGGTGGGCGGTAATATTGGAGTTCCAGCCTTAGATCTTCTTAAGCTTGAAGGCGACTATGTGGCACTTGAATTGTCGAGTTTTCAATTAGAAAGTACACGCAGTTTAGAACCTGTAGCAGCGACCGTTTTGAATGTCAGTGAAGATCACTTAGATCGCTATAAAAATTATCAAGAATATATTGATGCCAAGCGAAGTATTTATGCGAAAGCTAGAACTTGTCTGGTCAATGCTGATGATGAAAATACTTGGATTAAGTCTGCAGAAAGTGGACAGAATATACTGCGCTTTGGTCTCAGTAATAATAGTGACAAGATTGATTGGGCAGTGGATTTCGAAACCTGCACAATCATGCATGATGGAAATGAAATCCTGAAATTAGATGAGTTGACATTACAGGGTATACATAATGCGCTAAATGTAGCCGTTGCATTAGCATTAGTAGATATCGCAGAAATCGAACTGACGCAGGCTGTTTTAGATGCAGCAAAATCCTATCAAGGTTTGCCACATCGTAGTCAGTTAGTGGCCATCAAAGATGGTATCACATTCATCAATGATTCAAAGGCAACCAATGTTGGTGCAACAGTTGCAGCTATTCATAGTTTCGAGCCGCAGTTTGGTAAAAATATCATCCTGATTGCTGGTGGCGATGCAAAAGGTGCTGACTTATCCAGTTTGCAAGAGATCATTAAAGAAACCGTCAAAGCTGTAGTATGTTTTGGTAAAGATGCACCAGCTATTGCAAAATTAGCACCAGCAAAAACACAGTTGGTCAGTAATTTAGAAGAAGCTGTACGCATTGCTTATGAACAAGCTCAGAAGGGCGACCTGGTTTTGTTGTCACCAGCTTGTGCCAGTTTGGATATGTTTGCCAACTATATGCAGCGAGGCGAACAGTTTGCTCACTTGGTGGAGGCGCTATGACTAGCATCCTTAAAACATTAAGAGTGAGCGACTTTATTGAGCAATTAAAACTGTCCGACCGACGTACCCGCCTGGATCCTTGGTTGCTTGGGCCAGTGATGATCTTATTAGCGATTGGCGTGATGATGGTTGCCTCAAGTTCAATGCCTTTTGCAGAAGATCATATGAATGGCAACGAATTTCACTTCCTTATTCGTCACATTATTTATTTATCCATTGCATTAGTGGCAGCAATGCTAGTGCTGCAACTGGATACACGTTTCTGGCAAGTGAATGGTATCTACATGCTGTTATTTGGCATCGTGTTGTTAATGCTGGTGTTGGTGATTGGCAGAGAAGTAAATGGTAGTAAGCGCTGGATTGGCATTGGCCCAATGACGGTGCAACCAGCCGAGCTGATGAAGTTTTTCATAGTGACCTATTTAGCTGGTTACCTGGTGCGTCGTAGTGATGAACTACAAACACAAATTAAAGGGTTTACCAAACCACTGTTAGTGATTGGATTAGTAGTCGCTTTCTTACTGTTGCAACCGGACTTTGGGTCATCGGCGGTGATTGTAGCAACTGCTCTTGCGATGCTGTTTTTAGCTGGTGCAAAACTTTGGCAATTTATTTCGCTAACTGCTTTTGTGGGTGTAGTGATGGCTTTAGTGGCTTGGAAAGAGCCTTATCGCATGAAGCGGTTGACCAGTTTCCTTGACCCATGGGCAGATCAATTCGGTAGTGGATATCAGTTAGTGCAGTCACTTATTGCTTTTGGCCGTGGTGACTGGTTTGGTGTCGGCCTTGGTAATAGTGTGCAAAAGTTGTCCTATCTACCGGAAGCACATACTGACTTTGTATTTGCAGTGTTTGCTGAAGAGTTTGGCTTTATAGGAGTACTGCTCGTTATAACTTTATTCGCCATCATTTTGTTGCGCAGCCTGAGTATCGGTCGACGTGCTTTAAAAATGGAACAGTATTTTGCTGCTTATGTGACCTACGGTTTTGGCTTTTGGTTAAGTCTACAAGCGTTAATCAATATTGGTGTTTCAAGCGGTAGTCTACCAACGAAAGGCTTAACGTTACCGTTTATAAGTTACGGTGGTAACTCGCTGATTGTTACTTGCATGGCAATAGCTATTATTTTGCGAGTCGACTTTGAAGTGCGTCGTCGTGAACATGAGTTCGCTAAAGTGAAGCGTGCGTATCGATCAGCAAAGGGAGGGCAGAATGATGAATAAGAGAATTCTGTTAATGGCTGGTGGAACGGGTGGCCATATATTCCCTGCATTGGCAGTTGGACATGCATTGGAGCAAGAAGGCTGGAGTTTGCATTGGTTAGGCTCAGTGGGGGGCATGGAGCAGGAACTGATTCCTCAACATGGTATCCCAATGACTTTGCTACCCGTAAAAGGGATTCGTAATAAAGGTTTGGTGTCTTTGATTAAGGCGCCATTCCAGTTGCTTAACAGTATTTTTTTAGCTCGTAAGGCAATCAAAAAATTTAAACCTGATGTGGTGCTTGGCATGGGCGGTTTTGCCAGCGGTCCGGGTGGAATCGCTGCCAAGCTGTGCGGAGTACCTTTGGTGATTCATGAGCAAAATGCAGTTGCCGGTATGACCAATAATCAGCTAAACCGTTTCAGCCGTTGGACGTTGCAGGCTTATCCGGGCGCTTTTCAGGAAAGCAATAAAGTGAAAACGGTTGGCAATCCTGTAAGACAGGATATTGGCAGTGATAAAGACCCTGCTCTGCGAATTGAGTCTGATGAGAAAAGTGTTCACATTTTAGTGATTGGTGGTAGCCGTGGTGCAGCGGTGTTTAATGAAGAGTTACCGGAAACATTTAGTCGTGTTAATAGTGGCTTAAAAGTTCAGGTACGACATCAATGTGGTAAAGGAAATTACGATGCCGTATTAGAGCGATATCAACAACACGGTACTAGCAAAGTAACCGTTGAAGTCAGCGAATTTATTACTGATATGGCACGAGCCTATGAGTGGGCTGATCTGGTTGTGTGTCGTGCAGGAGCGCTAACGGTGGCTGAGATTGCCATGGCAGGTTGCGTTGCAATATTTGTGCCTTATCCTCATGCGGTTGATGACCATCAAACTTATAACGCGCGGTATTTAGCTGACCAAGGTGCTGCATTAATTATTCAACAGCATGACTTAAGCAAAGAAAGATTGGCGCAAGAAATTACTGCGCTAGCAAATGATAAAGAGCACTTAATTGATATGGCACGAAAAGCACAAGCTTTAGCAAGGCCTGAAGCAACGCAAAAAGTTGCTGAATATTGCAAGAAAGCTGCTGAAGAGAAAGCAGCAAAGACAGCGAGAGAACAAGTATGAGTAATGGCATTAATCCTAACAGTCCTTTAATACAGCAAGTGCCAGAGATGCGTCGAATTCGCCGTGTCCACTTTATTGGTATTGGTGGTGCAGGGATGAGCGGAATTGCCGAAGTGTTGCTTAATCTGGGGTATGAAGTTTCAGGCTCGGATATGCGTGAGAGCAAAGTGACAGAGCGTCTCAAAAACTTAGGTGCCAAAATTTTCATTGGCCATCGAAGTGAAAACATAAATGAAGTCAATGTGGTGGTTGCTTCTACTGCAATTCCAAAAAATAACCCTGAATTAGAAGCGGCCCGTGAGCATCGCGTGCCAGTAGTTCCTCGTGCGGAGATGCTAGCAGAGTTAATGCGTTTCAGACACGGTGTGGCTGTTGCCGGTACTCATGGCAAAACTACAACCACCAGTTTAATCGCCAGTATTTTTGCCGAAGGTGGATTAGACCCAACTTTTGTTATCGGTGGCTTGCTTAATAGCGCTGGTAGTAATGCACGGCTGGGGACTAGCCGATTCTTTATTGCTGAAGCTGACGAAAGTGATGCTTCATTCTTGCATATCCAGCCAATGGTTGCTGTGGTCACTAATATCGAAGCTGATCACATGGATACTTACGGCGGTGACTTTAAAAATTTGGAAAACAACTTTATCGATTTCTTGCACAACCTACCTTTTTACGGATTGGCTGTGATGTGTATTGATGACAAAACGGTACAAGAAATCATGCCAAGAGTAACGCGACCAACAGTAACTTATGGTTTTAGTGAAGATGCTGATGTGCGCGCGGTTGATTTCACTCAGTCAGGTACCAAAAGCCACTTTAAGGTCATTCGTCGGGACTATGACGGAGAGTTAGAAATTACGTTAAATTTACCAGGTCGACACAATGTGCAAAATGCTTTAGCCGCAATTGCTGTTGCTACAGAAGATGGTGTATCAGACCAGGCCATTCAGAAAGCTTTGTCTGAATTTGGTGGTATTGGTCGCCGCTTCCAGATGTACGGTGATTTTAAAGTCGATGGTAAAACAATCACGCTAATGGATGACTACGGTCATCATCCGAGTGAAGTTATGGCGACTATTGAAGCCATGCGTCGTAGCTGGCCGGAGCGTCGCTTGGTCATGGTTTATCAACCTCATCGTTACAGCAGAACAAGAGATTTGTATGAAGACTTCAGTAAAGTGTTGTCTGAAGTGGATGCATTGTTGTTGCTTGAGGTTTACGCCGCAGGTGAAGAACCGATACCGGGTGCTGATAGCCGTTCATTGTGCCGTAGCATACGTCAGCGCGGGAAAATAGAACCGATTCATGTTGAAAAAATAGCACAGCTACCTGAGCTGTTAAGCAATATTTTACAGGATGGTGATGTGGTTGTGACTCAAGGAGCCGGTAATGTTGGAGCGTTGGCACCTGCATGGGCTGAAGTCAAAATGGACTTGAGACAATTAAAAGCGGAGGCCGAGTCATGAGTATCGATAAATTCGGCAAAGTCGTAGTTCTTTATGGTGGCAACTCTGCGGAAAAAGAAATTTCATTGCGCAGCGGAAAGGCAGTCTATAACGCTTTATTAAATGTGGGTATCGATGCAGTTCTGATTGACCCAGAAGCTGAAGGTCTGGCCGCAATTCAAGCTAGCAACTGCGACCGTGTCTGGAATGCTTTGCATGGTCGTGGTGGTGAAGATGGTGTCATTCAAGCGCATCTACAATTACTCGGCCTACCTTACACCGGAAGTGGTGTGATGGCTTCTGCGATTGCAATGGATAAATTACGAACCAAGTTGATTTGGCAAGCAATGAGTTACCCCGTTGCAAAGCATCGCATGCTTAATACTGGCGTATTAACTATCGAGCAGGCAGAAGATGTTCTTGCTGACATGAATGATTGCGTAATGGTTAAACCGATACGAGAGGGTTCCAGTGTCGGCATGGCAAAAGCGGATAATGCAAAAGCTTTAGTCGAAGCCGTAGAAAATGCTAAACAATATGATCGTGAAGTGATGCTAGAACAATGGATTGATGGCGAGGAATACACGGTTAGTATTTTGAATGGTAAAGCCTTACCAAGCATTCGCGTTAAAACACCGAATACCTTTTATGACTTTCAGGCGAAATATCAAAGTCAATCGACGGAATACGTATGCCCAAGTGGCTTGAATGATGAAGACGAAGCTGAGTTGGCAGAGTTATCACAAGCAGCATTTTATGCGCTGGGTTGCGAAGGCTGGGGGCGTGTAGATTTAATGCGCGAACGTAGCACTGGCAACTGGCTTTTATTGGAAGTGAATACGGTGCCAGGTATGACCGAAACCTCATTGGTACCAAAAGCTGCAAAGCAATCTGGCATGAGTTTTGACGAGTTAGTAGTTGCGGTATTAGAAACCAGTTTCGTTGAAAGACATTAGTAATCAAAGGAATTAACTGAAATGGCAAAGATGGCAACACGCGAAGAACGCAAACAAGCGAAAAACTTTAAAGGCTGGTTAAAGCCTTTGAAGTGGGTGCTTGTGATTGCGTCTGCCAGTGCTGTTGCGGTTGCATTCATCTTTGCTGGTGTCTGGGTATTTAGCATTAATACTGACAACGTATTTCCAATCAATCGTCTGGAAGTATTTGAACAACAATTTACTTCCGCAGGTGAAGTGACGATTGCCATGAAATCAATTGATGATCGTGGTTTTTTCACCATGGATATGGAAACAGCAGAAGATAAGTTTGTGTCATTACCTTGGGTCAAGTCGGTGCAATTGCGCAAAGTATGGCCAGACACCTTGCAAGTAACCGTAGAAGAATATGAGCCGCTAGCTTACTGGGGAATGCATGGTATGGTTTCCACTGAGGGAAAAGTTTTTTATCCGGAACAATTACCCGAGATGAATTGGGTGAAACTGCAAGGGCCGGATGAAATGGCTAAGGATTTAACAGTGTTATTGCAAACCTATCAGGAACAGTTGTTGAGAAAAGCATTATTTATTGAAGGTATGCAATTAAGCGAGCGTGGAGCTATTAGCTTAACACTGAATGACGGACTTAAAGTTCAATTAGGAAAGGTGCATGTTGAAGAAAGGCTGGAACGTCTTTTGAATCATATCGATGTGTTGAAAACGCATAAGTCAGAGGCATTGGCTTATGTTGATTTGAGATATCAAAACGGTTTTGCAGCTAAATGGGTTAGCAATACAACGCCGCTAGAAAACGGTGGGGGCAACAGGTAAAGCTATGTCGAAATCATCAGAGAAAAGATTAATTGTTGGGCTAGATATTGGTACGTCGAAAGTCGTAGCAATAGTTGGGGAAGTGGGAGCAGATAATGTCGTTGATATTATCGGTATTGGCTCACACCCTTCCCGAGGCATGAAAAAAGGTGTGGTGGTGAATATTGAGTCTACCGTGGCTTCAATTCAGCGTGCAATTGAGGAAGCGGAGTTGATGGCAGGTTGCCAGATCCACTCTGTCTATACCGGTATTGCTGGTAGTCACATCAAAAGCTTAAATTCGCATGGCATTGTGGCAATAAAAGATCATGAGGTGACACAAAGTGATGTGGATCGTGTGATTGATGCGGCCAAAGCTGTAGCCATTCCTGCAGACCAAAAAATTCTACATGTGTTGCCGCAAGAGTTTGTGATTGATAACCAGGAAGGCATTCGTGAACCAGTAGGGATGTCAGGTGTGCGCCTTGAGGCCAAGGTTCACATGGTAACGGGCGCTGTCAGTGCCGCGCAAAATATTACCAAGTGCGTAGCACGATGCGGACTTGAACCAGAAGATGTGATTCTCGAGCAATTGGCATCAAGTTATGCAGTGTTAACAGAAGACGAACGCGAGCTTGGTATCTGTTTAATTGATATCGGTGGCGGAACTACGGATATAGCCATCTTTACTGGCGGTGCCATTCGTCACACCGCAGTAATACCAATTGCTGGCGATCAGGTGACCAATGATATCGCCGTAGCTTTGCGAACACCGACTCAGTTTGCTGAAGAAATAAAAATTAAATATGCCTGCGCTTTGCGCCAGCTAACCAATTTAGATGAAACTATTGAAGTGCCAAGCGTCGGTGATAGACAGCCGCGTCGTTTGTCTCGTCAGATTTTAGCTGATGTGGTAGAGCCTCGTTACAGTGAATTATTTGAGTTGGTGCAAGCAGAAATTAGACGCAGCGGTTTTGAAAATTTAATTGCAGCGGGAATCGTTATCACCGGTGGTGGTTCTAAGATGGAAGGTTTGATGGAGCTTGCTGAAGAAGTGTTCCATATGCCAGTTCGTCAAGGTATGCCGCAACACATCAAAGGCTTGGTGGATGTGGTGAGAAACCCAATTTATGCGACGGGAGTTGGCTTGTTGATCTATGGAAAACAAGATCAAGGTCATCACCGTGAAAGAGATGTAACCGGTTTTTCAGGTCTATTTGACCGTATGAAAAAGTGGTTTAGTGGTTTTTAACAAAGCGCGGACCGCTTTGTTAAAAAAGTGGAAGTAACTGTTGTTAGAGCACGTGTGTTAAAGCACATTTAGTGTAAGCAATTTTAAAGTAAATCGAAGGGGAAATTATCATGGCTAACATGTTTGAATTAGTAGATAGCTGTCAGAACAGCGCGATCATTAAGGTGATCGGTGTTGGTGGTGGCGGTGGTAACGCCGTCGAACATATGGTTAAAGCCAATATAGATGGTGTTGAGTTTATCTGTGCCAATACAGATGCTCAGGCGTTGGAGTCTTCAACTGCTAAAACCACTATCCAGATTGGCCAAAATATTACACGTGGTCTTGGTGCTGGCGCTAACCCTGAAGTGGGTCGTCAGGCGGCACATGAAGACCGTGAGCGCATCATGGAAGTTCTGCAAGGATCTGACATGGTGTTCATCACTGCCGGTATGGGTGGTGGCACGGGGACCGGTGCTGCACCAGTTATTGCTGAGATTGCCAAAGAAATGGGCATTTTAACGGTTGCAGTAGTGACAAAACCGTTCAAGTTTGAACGTAAAAAACGTATGGCGCTTGCTGAAAAAGGTATTGATGAATTGCGTGCCTCAGTTGACTCATTAATCATCATTCCAAATGATAAGTTAGTGGCTCAGTTTGCAGGTTTACGTTTAACCGAAGCCTTTGCTTCAGCGAACTCTGTGCTACATGGCGCGGTGCAAGGTATTGCAGAACTGATCACTTGCCCTGGCTTGATTAACGTTGACTTCGCAGACGTTCGCACGGTCATGGCTGAACAAGGTCAGGCTATGATGGGTACAGGTATTGCTGCCGGTGAAGGTCGCGCACAGATTGCTGCTGATATGGCTGTTGCCAGTCCATTACTTGAAGATGTCGACTTGTCTGGTGCTCGTGGCATCCTGGTCAACATCACAGCGAATGAGGATTTCACCATTGATGAATTCTCAGAAGTGTGTGAAGTGATTGAAGATATCGCGCACGAAGACGCCACGGTGGTCGTTGGTACTGCCATTGATGCACAAATGGGCGATGAAATTCGCGTCACTGTTGTGGCTACGGGTCTTGGGCAGGAAGCTAACATGCGCTTAGTCAGCAATAGCAACGACAAAAAAGAAGTTCGTAAAGCCAATGGTGACCTAGATTATGGACAGTTGGACTTACCGCCATCAATCCGCAAACAAGCGGGTGCAAGTTCGGTTCCAGAGCAAAGCTCGAAAATGGCGGTTGGCAGTGATGTGGATAACTTCCTGGATATTCCAGCTTTCCTGAGAAAGCAGGCGGACTAATAAGTCGTCGAAACTGGCCACTGGGTTTGTCGTAATATCGATACTTTCGGTGACAAGGTGAAACTTATTGAATAAGTTGCTTTCATACTTAAACAGTACGAAGAGGCACTCCCTTCGAGCGTCTTCGTACTGTTTTGTCTTTATATTGTTCAGCTTTTATTCAACGCTGAGCGATTAGGCTAATTAGGGAAAACAGCCTCAGGCTGAAAGTGTGAGCTAGTGCATGTTTTGGCAATGTTTGTATCTGTTTGTACCTAAATAAATCAATGGTTAAACAGATATTTCAAACAACTGTCTAAAAAATGGTCAAATATTGTTCAAATAACTGACATATTGTGATAATATGCGCTAGAATTTGAGTAGATTACACCTAAGACCTTGATTTTCAAGGCGTTGGAGAAACTGAATGATAAGACAACGTACGTTGAAGACAACCATTCGCGCTACTGGCGTGGGGCTACACACAGGAGAAAAAGTGTATTTAACCCTACGACCAGCACCAGTGGATACAGGGATTGTGTTCCGTCGCGTTGATCTGGACCCGATTGTTGAGATTGAAGCAAAGCCAGAAAATGTGGGTGATACCACGCTGTCTACTTGCTTGGTTAAAGATGATGTTCGTATTTCTACGGTTGAGCATTTGCTATCTGCGATGGCAGGCTTAGGCCTTGATAATGCGTACATTGACGTATCGGCGCCAGAAGTACCTATTATGGATGGCAGTGCCAGTCCTTTCGTATTCCTTTTGCAGTCTGCGGGTATTACAGAGCAGAATGCACCGAAGAAATTCATCAAAATTAAAAAGCGGGTTGAAGTTGAAGATGAAGGTAAAACAGCTGTATTTGAACCATTTGATGGTTTCAAAGTAGCCTTTACGATTGATTTCGACCATCCAGTATTCAAGAAAAGTCGACAGACAGCAGTTATCGACTTCTCTAGTACCTCATTTGTAAAAGAAGTGAGTCGTGCTCGTACCTTCGGCTTCATGAAAGATATCGAGTATTTACGCGCTCACAACTTAGCGCTAGGCGGAAGCCAGGATAACGCTATTGTAATGGATGATTTCCGTGTTCTGAATGAAGACGGGCTTCGTTATGACGATGAGTTTGTAAAACACAAAATATTAGATGCAATTGGTGATTTATTCCTATTGGGCCATAGCCTGATTGGCGCCTTCTCCGGTTATAAGTCAGGTCATGCATTAAATAACCAATTAATTCGTACCTTAATGGCAGATGAAACTGCATGGGAACTAGCAACTTATGAAGATGCTAATGCAGCGCCAATTTCTTATATCATGAACCCAGCGTTATCTTTGTAACGTTGGTTTTTTGTGGTTTAGTAAAAATTAAGGATTGTATTAGGAATTAAATTTGTAGTACTTTTATCCGGTTCTTCAGACAAGAAAGTCACTTAAACCTAAACGCCAGGAATTTATCTGGCGTTTGCTGGTTTTGAAAGACTGGTAAAAGTGGGGTTTTTAAGGCGTCGATTTATTGGGATCAATTTTGATTTGAATATTGGCAAGACCTAAAAAGCCGGCTTGTCTGAGTTGAGTGAGTAACTCAGAAGATTGATACCGAAGGCGAGTTGCCCATACAGGGCTATCAGCAGTAATGACTAAACTGGTTTTATTGTATTCGGAAACCGTGCAATGTTTTTGTAAGTCTTCCGGTAAATGCTGATGAATACTATCGGTAATGGATTTGAGGGAATTTGCTTTATCGAGCAACCCTTTCAACACACTTTCGGGTGAGTTGAGAACATCAGCCACGGACTTGGCTCGGAAAGGACGCTTCATAAGCTCAATATTTCTGGGCTAGGTTTGGAGTTAGCATCTATTGTATGCTGACCGAGTAGAATTGTCATCTTGCAAGCTTGTTTGCGACTGACACTAATCAACGTGGGTGAATATGCGTATAACCATTATCAAAAGTGATCAAAAAGGGATTAAAGCATTGGAATTTGGACGTTCTAAATTATTGGTATTCAGCCTGTTAGGCGCTGCTGTCTTAACGGCGGTAGTGGCCTTGACGCATCTTGCAACTCGTTGGTCTTTGCAACAAGATTTAGTTAGTGAAGCTGCTATCAAAAAATGGCAACAAGAGCTGATCACACAGAAAGAGCAGTTGGAAGAAGCGAAACGTATTTCAGAAAGTCAGATTCAAGCCTTATCTACTCGATTAGCAACCATGCAAGCCTATTTATTGCGTTTGGATGCAGCAGGAGCGCGACTAGTCGCTTCGGCTGGTATCGAAGATGAGTTTGGCTTTGGTGAAGACCCTGCTATTGGTGGTCCAAGTGAAGACGTTTCAGCAACCACCTCTAGCTACAACGATGTAGTAGTGTTTCTTGATCAGTTAGAAAGCGATATCAATTCAAAAGAGCAAGAGTTGTCGGCTCTTGAGTCACTTATTCTGGATAAAGAAATTAGTGCTGAGCAACAAATATCTGGACGCCCGATCACTTCGGGTTGGTTATCGTCTCCTTATGGATATCGCGCGGATCCTTTCTCGGGCAAGCGTGCTTGGCATTCAGGCATCGACTTTTCTTCATTAGCTGGTTCTGACGTTATTGTTACCGCTGCCGGTGTGGTTACTACCGTTGATCGCAAGCCTGGTTATGGTATTTTCGTTGAAGTCAGTCATGGTGGTGGTTATACAACACGCTATGGACACAACAAAAGTGTTGTCGTTAAAAAGGGTGATATTGTCAAAAAAGGCCAAGTTATTGCCAAAGTCGGTAGTACTGGTCGCTCAACTGGGCCGCATGTGCATTATGAAATCACTAAGAACGGCAAAAAGCTCAACCCCTATAAATATTTAAAGAATTAAATAAACAAGCCCCAGCGATGGGGCTTTTGTTTATCTGGGCGTTAAAACATATCCTCAACATTGAAAAGCTATCATTGCGTCCCCATAAGTTGAAAATACCGCTCGAAAAGCCCGCTCAGACGTTTACAGCGACCAGAATATGAGTACAATCGAGTGCTTTAAAGATAAATTATCTGCTATGGCTAGGCATTTAAAGGGCACTAGTGCTTCAATTCATACCTGCAATCCATAGTTAATACAACATAGACACAAGAAAGAACAATATGAGTTTCTTAAATAAAATTTTCGGAAGTCGCAACGAGCGAACGCTTAAAAAACTACGTAAAACAGTCGATTTAATCAACCAGTTAGAACCTGAAATGGAGGCTCTTTCTGACGAACAGTTGAAAGCTAAAACGACTGAATATAAAGAGCGTGTCGAGAAGGGCGAAACACTGGATCAAATACTTCCGGAAGCGTTTGCGACGGTGCGTGAGGCCAGTAAGCGAGCTTTGGGTTTGCGCCACTTTGATGTGCAGTTAATTGGTGGCATGGTGCTGCACACCGGTAAAGTCGCTGAAATGCGTACCGGTGAAGGTAAAACATTAGTTGCGACTCTACCTGTTTATTTAAATGCTTTATCGGGTAAAGGCGTCCACGTCATTACTGTCAATGATTACCTTGCACAGCGTGACGCAGATTGGATGAAACCAGTTTACAACTTCCTGGGAATGGAAGTCGGTGTTATTTTGTCCGGCCAGTCCCACGAAGAAAAGCAAAAAGCTTATTCAGCGGACATTACCTACGGAACCAATAATGAATACGGTTTCGACTATTTGCGCGATAACATGGCGTTCCAAAAAGAACACCGAGTTCAACGTGAATTAAATTTTGCTGTTATCGATGAGGTGGACTCTATTCTTATCGATGAGGCGCGTACACCATTGATTATTTCTGGCCCAACTGATGACAGTTCAGAAATGTATCGTGCTATTGATAAGTTGATTCCTAAGTTAGTTGCACAGGAACATGAATCAAAAGAAGATGAAGAAGACACTGGCGATTACACGGTTGATGAGAAGGCTAAGCAGGCACACTTAACCGAGAAAGGTCAGGAACTCATCGAAGAATTACTGCGTCAAAATGGTCTGTTACCATACGAGCAAAGCCTTTATAGTCCAGCAAGTATCGCTCTTTTGCACCACGTTAATGCAGCATTGCGTGCTCATAAACTATTTAAGAAAGATGTTGATTATGTGGTTAAAGATGATCAGGTAGTCATCGTTGATGAGCATACTGGCCGAACCATGCCTGGTCGTCGTTGGTCAGATGGCTTGCATCAGGCGATTGAAGCCAAAGAGCGTGTGCAGATCCAGAATGAGAATCAAACTCTAGCATCTATCACCTTCCAGAATTACTTCCGTTTGTATAACAAGCTGTCTGGTATGACCGGTACCGCAGACACCGAAGCAACAGAATTGCATATGATTTATGGTTTGGATGTTGTGGTTATTCCAACTAACAAGCCAATGCTGCGTGATGATAAGGGTGATCTTATATTCCTGACCAAACAGGAAAAATACGATGCCATTATCGAACAAATCAAAGAGCTACAAGCTAAAGGCCAGCCCGTCCTAGTTGGTACCGTATCGATTGAATCATCTGAGCTAATTTCTAAAGAGCTCAAGAATGCCAAAATTAAACACCAGGTACTTAACGCTAAGTTCCACGCTAAAGAAGCGGATATTATTGCGCAAGCTGGTCGCCCGGGCTCGGTCACCATTGCTACCAACATGGCTGGTCGTGGTACCGATATCGTATTAGGTGGTAATTTACAGGCTGATATTGATGCATTGGGCGAAAATCCAACAGCAGAACAAATTGCCAAGGCAAAAGAAGAGTGGGATAAGCGCCATCAAGCAGTTATAGATGCCGGCGGCTTAGCAATTATTGGTACTGAGCGTCACGAATCTCGTCGTATTGATAATCAGCTTCGTGGCCGTTCAGGACGTCAAGGCGACCCTGGCTTGAGTCGTTTCTATTTATCATTAGAAGATGACCTGATGCGAATCTTTGCCTCAGAGCGTTTGGGTATGATGATGCAACGTCTTGGTT